>JAUSAG010000033.1 GCA_030652995.1 Methylotenera sp. | reverse complement strand
AACCTATTTGCAGTACAAGGCTCGCCGTCAAGGCAAGCTCGTTATCGAAGTTTCACCATTCTATTCTTCGCAGGAATGTGCCGCATGCGGCCACGTTCACCAGGACAATCGGCTATCTCAAGCCGAATTCGTCTGCCTAAGCTGCGGAAACACCGGCCATGCTGATCACAACGCGGCAAAGGTTATTGCCCTGCGTGGTGTTAAGCAGTTATTAGCGGGCAAGTGTATTCAGAAAGAAAAGAAACGGTGCAGGATTACTCGTAGTAAAGTAGGGGCGGAAGGCTCCGAACTGGTTGCGGCAACGCAATCTACGCTAAGTGAGACCGTGGTAAGTCGTGTGGGTGGCAACACCCCTGCGCTCTGGTCGTTGACCTTAGAAACCCCCGCTACAACATCTGTATTTGGTGTTTAGCGGTGGGAGTCTTCATATTAAGCTAAACGCTACAGCTTAATTTCCAAGCTTATTTTTATCTGCGGTGATTTGGCGTATCTGCGGTAAAATTGCGCCTATTCAATCAAATTAGCGAATTATCATGGCACGTCCTTTTAAAACCCAACGCGACCCGCAGGCCACGCCTCGTCGCCCAAAAACTAATTTTACCAAATTAGCCGATGACCCAAACGCACCGCCAGAACCTACGCAACGGCTACACAAGTTATTGGCGCTTGCTGGTTTAGGTTCACGTCGTGATATGGAGTTACTTATCGCAAGTGGACGCGTTACCGTAAACGGCGTACCAGCGACGGCAGGCCAAGGCGTTACGCAATTTGATGTAGTGCGTTTAGATAGCCGTATTCTTAAACTGCCATTCGTAGCAGAGCTTCCACAAGTGTTGATTTACCATAAACCTGAAGGTGAGATCGTCAGTCAGGATGACCCTGAAGGCCGCGCGAGTGTGTTTGATAAATTGCCAAAAGTAAAAAATGCCAAATGGATAGCGATTGGCCGTTTGGATATGAACACCAGCGGCTTGCTCATATTTACCACCTCCGGTGAGTTAGCAAATCGCTTTATGCATCCACGTTACGAAGTTGAGCGTGAATATGCCGTGCGTATTTTTGGTGAACTGACAGAAGGCCAGATGACGCAGTTAAAAGAAGGTATTGAGCTCGAAGACGGCCCTGCTAACTTTGATAGTATTACAGCCCAAGGCGGCGAAGGCGCTAATCATTGGTATCAGGTGATTCTCCGAGAAGGCCGTAACCGCGAAGTGCGTCGCTTGTTTGAGGCATTTCAGTTACCAGTCAGCCGTTTGATGCGTGTGCGGTTTGGCCCTGTTAATTTGCCACCACGCGTGAAGCGTGGGCAGATGTTAAAACTAGAACAAAAAGAAGTGGTTGGCTTGTTAGAATGGGCTGATTTGCCTGTACCTAGTGCACCGCTCAGGCAACTTACGCAACGTGAAAAATTAAAAGCGACTACTGTGTTTATGCCAAAAGTGCGTAAACAACGGGTAAGCGCACTGGATAGACCGCCACGGGATGCTGCAACGGGTGAAGCCAGACCATACCGTGGTAAAACGGATGCTACCCGTAAAGACGCCCCTAAAAAGCCTGCACCTAGAAAAAATGAGAATCGCCGCGTGCGGCAGACTAGCGATTTGGCTGCTCCTGCCATGCAGAAAAAGAGTGATAGGAATAGAGGGCGAGGTTAATAGTCGCTGTTCTTCGCTCTCGCGCGACTGGTGAGTTTCTTTATTTTGCTTAGCCAAAAGAAAGAAACCAAAGAAAAGATTACTCGCTGCCGATTTTCCCCCAGAGCTACTTTAAAAAATTGGGTAGCTGCGGAAATCGCTTCGCTCAGACAGTCCTCGCTGAAATCCCCTAACTTTTTAAAACGGCACAGGCGCGGTAGCAGGGGAGTTGATGCCATCTAATGTCGAGGTATTTCACACAGCATTAATATATGAAATTTACTGTTTAGCTAACCGCCACAGCGAAGTAACCTCAGCTTTGCGTGCCGCGTGTAGCGGGTCACTGGCATCTAGCGTTTTATTGTGTCTGGCTTTGGTGTCGGTTCTGTCAATTACTTTTAAGCCGGCTGCGGCTATCCAGCCTAGCAATTCATCACGTGTTCTTAAGCCTAAGTGTTCAGCAAAGTCTGATAACACCAGCCAGCCTTCACCAGCATCATTTAAGTGCGCGCTTACACCATTTAAAAAGCCTTTGAGCATTTTGCTTTTTTCGTCATAGATTGCAGACTCCAGCGCTGAACTTGGGTGTGCAGGCAACCATGGCGGATTGCAGACGATTAAATCCGCTTTGCCATATTCTAGGGACGGATATAGATCCGCTTCAACCAACGTGACATTGTTTTTTAAGCCTAGCAGATTGATGTTTTTGAGGGCGCAATCTAATGCGCGGTGTGAGTTATCTGTGGCAACAATTTTGGTGATACCACGATTGGCGAGTACGGCGGCTAACACGCCAGTGCCAGTACCTATGTCAAAGGCCAAGTTACATGGTACAGGTAACGGTGCAACATCAACTAAATCTAGGTATTCACCGCGAATAGGTGAGAATACGCCGTAACTTGGGTAAATTTTATTGTTGATGACGCTAATTTCAACGCCACTTTTGCTCCATTCATATGCGCCAACCAAGCCTAAAATCTCACGCAATGACACGATAATGCTTTGCGTGCTTTTTCCATAGGCATGCTCGCAGGCGGCTTTAACGTCTGGGGCACGGCGTAAGTTGATGTTGTAACCTACATTAAGCTCAATGACTAACATGCCCAAAATACGTGCTTTTTGCGACTGTGCCTGACGGTGTAAATGAAACGCCTCTAGCATGGTGCTTGCTGCTTTTTTTGGTTTTTTACCAGGGCGGTCTATGCGGCGTGATAGCGCTTGCATAAGCATTTTGGCATTTTGAAAATCACCACGCCACAACAAGGCGGTGCCTTCACAGCATAGCTTGTAAGCATCGTCTGCTTTGGTGGTGTCGTCAGCGATTTGTACACGCTTAGGCACAGGCGCGGCGTTTTCTGAATGCCAGATGCCGGTTTTAGTTTTGCCGGCTTCTTGCCAGTTGATTGTATTGGTTGTGTTCAAAATATTATGGCCTGTTAGTGTTGGTGAGGGTCTTTCGACGGGATTAAGAGCCACGCTTCGATGAACTCAAAAATTACCCAACGCCTAAGCGCTGGGATAAGTTGGATAACCTTGAGTTTAGTCGTTGGGCTGCTTTAAGCCAATTGAGACTTAGTCAGTAAAAATACAAATTCGTTGCCGGATGAAACTTCTAACCAGTTAAATACAATATTGGGATATGCGGCTTCTAATGCTTCACGATTATGGCCGATTTCAACAATCAATATGCCATCATCCGTTAGGTAATTTGCTGCTTCGCGCAAAATAGTGTGTGTGTGGTCTAGGCCCGCCACGCCACTGCCAAGTGCTAATTGTGGCTCGTTGCGATATTCCGCTGGCAATACGGCCATTGCTGGCGCATCTACATAGGGAGGATTGCTGATGATGACATCATATTTTTTGCAGCCATTTTTTTTATCTCGGAGCGCGCTAAACATATCAGACTTAATTGCCGTGACTTGCGCTTCTAAACCATAGTTTGCAATATTGATATTTGCTACATCAATCGCATCTTGTGAAATATCAATGACATCAATCGCGGCATTGGGGAACGTGCTGGCCAACAATATGCCCAAGCAGCCACTGCCGGTGCAGATGTCGGCGGCGCTTTCTATCATTTCTGGAAATTCAATCCATGGGCTTAAATCGTTATTTAATAACTCTGCAATAAACGAGCGCGGGATAAGCACGCGCTCATCCACGTAAAACTTTAAGCCTTGCAGCCAAGCTTCTTTTAGCAAGTATGCCGTTGGTGTGTGTTTGCTAATGCGTTGCTCAATAAAATCCGCTAACTTAGTACGTTCTGCTTCGGTTAGGCGTGCGTCAAAAAAGTTATCCAGTGTATCCATCGGCAAATGCAGTGCGCTCATGATGAGCCAAACCGCTTCATCATAGCCATTATCAGTGCCGTGACCATAAAAAATGTCGGAGGCCTCAAACTGGCTTACAGCAAAGCGTATCCAGTCGCGGATGGTGAATAGTTCAGTTGTTTCTTGTTGGTATGTCATTATTTTAGCCACAGAATGCACAGAGAACACAGAAGCTTTTCACAGATGATCTGTGTGCGGTTTGTGTTCTCTGTGGCTTATTTTAAAAGTTTTTGCAAAGTTAATTGATAGGTTTCTTTCAACGGCTCAATATCCGCAACGCCTACACATTCATTCAGTTTATGAATGGTCGCATTAAGCGGGCCAAATTCAATCACTTGTTTGCAAATGTCGGCGATAAAGCGTCCATCCGAAGTGCCACCAGTGGTTGATAACTCTGGCGTTACGCCATAAGCCTGTTGAATCGCTTCTGTAATCGCTTCAACCAAATTACCGCGCGGCGTGATGTAAGGCGGAGAGTATTCCCAATCCAACGTATATTCCAAATCATGTTTATCTAAAATCGCATACACCCGTTCTTTTAAGTTTTGCTCGGTACTTGCCGTACAAAATCTAAAATTGAATAGAATTTCCACTTCGCCTGGCACCACATTGGTGGCGCCCGTGCCGCCGTTCATGTTGGAAATTTGCCATGAGGTGGGTGGAAAATATTCGTTACCTGTATCCCAAACGGTTTCTACCATATCTTTAATGGCAGGGGCTACCATGTGGATGGGGTTTTTTACCAAATGTGGATAGGCGATGTGACCTTGCACGCCTTTGACGATTAATTTGCCTGAGAGTGAACCACGGCGGCCATTTTTAATCATGTCGCCCACCACTTTGTTACTTGTTGGTTCGCCAACGATGCAATAATCAATGAGTTCGCCACGCGCTTTTAATGCTTCTACCACTTTTATCGTGCCATCTACGGCGACACCTTCTTCATCGGAGGTAATTAACAAACCGATAGAACCTGTGTGGTTTGGATTTTCAGCAATAAATCCTTCAATGCTGGTGATGAATGCCGCTAGCGAGGTTTTCATATCCGCCGCGCCGCGTGCGTATAACATGCCATCTTTAATCGTAGGTTCGAACGGAGGCGTGTGCCATTTGTCAAGCGGACCCGTTGGTACAACATCAGTATGACCTGCAAACACTAACAGTGGCCCAGTAGTACCGCGGCGCGCATAAAAGTTATCCACGTTGCCAAAACGCATACGCTCAATTTTGAAACCAAGCGGTTCCAGACGTGAAATCATTAACGCTTGGCAACCTGCATCTAATGGCGTGTTCGATTGTCGTTTCAGCAGGTCAATCGCTAATGCCAGCGTCTTATTTTCTGGAGTTTTGCTCATGGTTTAAAGGTTTCTTTGTATAAGTTTTCATCAAAGCCCAAGCATAACACTTTGTTATCTTTGACTAAAATTGGGCGCTTGATGACAGAGGATTTATGCTGCATTAATGTCAATGCAGAAGCATTATCTGTAATACTGGATTTTGCAGCTTCATCTAAACCACGCCAGGTAAGCCCTGCACGGTTAATGAGTTTTTCCCAAGGCTGTTGGGTTAACCAGTGGTTGATTGTGACTGCATCAATCCCCAGTTTTTTAAAATCATGAAAAACATAGCTGACGCTATTTGCATCTAGCCAATCGCGGGCTTTTTTTACCGTGTTGCAATTGGGGATGCCGTATAGCGTCAACATATAATTAGGCATTAAATGCCGCGTAGCAACTCGTTAATGCCAACTTTACCTAATGTTTTGGCGTCCACTTTTTTAACGATGACTGCGCAATAAAGGCTGTAGCTACCGTCTTTTGAAGGCAAGTTACCAGAAACCACGACTGAGCCTGAAGGCACACGGCCATAAAACACTTCACCAGTTTCACGGTCGTAAATTTTGGTTGATTGACCAATATAAACGCCCATTGAAATCACGCAGTTGTCTTCAACAATGACACCTTCAACCACTTCAGAGCGAGCGCCGACGAAGCAGTTGTCGCCAATGATCGTTGGGCCGGCTTGAACAGGCTCCAGTACGCCGCCAATGCCTACGCCGCCGCTCAAATGTACATTTTTACCAATTTGCGCACATGAACCAACAGTTGCCCATGTATCGACCATGGTGCCTTCGCCCACGTAAGCGCCAATATTCACGTATGAAGGCATCAATACTGCATTTTTGCCAATGAATGAACCACGACGTACAATTGCGTTAGGCACTACACGGAAACCGCCTGCCTTGAAGTCTTCTTCAGTGTAGTTTGCGAATTTTGGAGGTACTTTATCAAAGTATTTAGTCACGCCGTCATCCAACAATACGTTGTCATCTAAGCGGAATGAGAGCAACACCGCTTTTTTCAACCATTGGTGTGTTTCCCATTGTTGGGTATCGCCCACACGGTTAGCAACGCGTAATTTCCCGCTGTCTAAATCGGCTAAAACTGAGGCTACCGTTGTTTTGATTTCAGTAGATGCATTGCTTGGGTTAATGTTAGCGCGGTCTTCAAACGCGGTTTCGATAATGCTTTGACGTGAATCCATAAAAGTCTCTAATCAGTTAAGTTGGTTAAATTAATAATCTGTTATTTTAACTCAAACAGCGCTGTAGCCAAAAAATAAAGCGCATGACATCATTGCCATGCGCTTTATTAAATCCAGTTTAGGTTTGTGCCTGTTTGTTTATTTGCCCGCTTTTGCTGCCTCATAAAGAGGTTTCATTTTTGGAGTTAATGCACGTAACTCAGAAATGCGGTTTGTGCTGGCAGGGTGTGTGCTTAAAAATTCAGGTGGTTTAGCCCCGCCTTGTGCTTCCATTTTTTGCCAAAGTGTGACGGCTGCATCTGGGTTGTATCCAGCGCGTGCGGCGAGCTCTAACCCAATTTTGTCAGATTCCCTTTCTTGTTCGCGACTATTGGGTAGCGCAAAAAAGAGTTGTGAACCCAAGCCTGCGGCCTGCATAGAGGCGCTACCAACAGCGGCGCTAGTGCCTTTTGATAGTATAGCGCCCAGTGCCTGCAGACCAAATTGCTGTACATAGGCTTGCGACATGCGCTCGCGGCCATGTTCACGCAACGCATGTGCGATTTCGTGACCGATCACCGCGGCTAGTTCATCATCAGTAGTTTTTAGTTTTTCAATCAGACCTGAATACACCATAATTTTTCCACCGGGCATGCAATAGGCATTGAGTTCATCATTTTTATCTACATTAACTTCCCATTTCCATTGCGTTGCATCGGGTCTAAATACGCCAACCTGGGCAATCAGTCGGTTTGAAATTATGCGTACGCGCTCAACCTGAGCCTTGTCTAAATTTAAAGTGTTTTTCTGTGACGCTTCTTTAAGTGTTTGAGTGTAGGCTTGGCTCGACATGCTGGAGACAGTAGCGGCTGGTAGCAACATAAATTGCGATCGGCTCACACCAGAAACGCTGTCCTTGGTGGTGGTAGCACAACTGCTTAACTGGGTTGCGACAATCGTCGCAATTACTAATGACATTTTTTTAAGTGTGAGTTTTTTCATTTTGTATGAAACCTTAATTAATGACTTAAATTGATGAATTAACCTTAATGCTTGATATCACAAATGGTTGATTTTTGTATCCGTTACCCGCCCACAATGTTCAGTTTAAATTGTCAGAAGCTTCTCGCTTCTTAACTTAGAAATAAACTTGCGCGCCAAGTTCAACCACGCGATTTGGTGGTAATTTAAATTGATTGGTAATCGTTTCTGCGCTTCTAAATAGCCCGATGAAGATTTTTTTACGCCAGTAAGCCATTTCGGAGGACTCATGGGCGATCAGGATTTCTTTACCGATAAAAAATGATGAGTCCATAGCCTCTAAGGCTAGGCCTTTTTCTGCACAAAGCTTTAAGTCTCTTGGTAAATCAGGCTCGTCTTTAAAGCCATAGCGCACGGTCACTCTATAAAAATCGTGCGGTAAGGCTGTTACCTCTACACGATCTTCAAGTGATGAGTGCGGGAAATCTAAAAACTTAACGGTAAGAATCACCACGCGTTCATGCAATACTTTGTTGTGCTTTAAGTTGTGTAGCATGGCATGCGGCACACCTTCAAGGTTGGGTGTCATGAATAATGCTGTGCCAGGCACGCGTGTGGGTGGATGTGAGCCAATGGCTTCAATAAACGGATCAAGTGCCATCGCCTCATTTTTAAGGTGCAGATACAACATGCTACGACCGGTTTTCCACGTAATCATTAGGGTGAAAATTAGCGCCCCTATCGCCAGCGGCACCCAGCCGCCATCAGGAATTTTTAACACGTTAGCACTAAAAAATGCGATATCAACCGTTAAGAACAGCGCTACTAACATGCCTGTGCGTAATTTGCTCCAGCCCCAAATGTTGTGAAATACAATGCCCGCTAATAAAGTGGTAATCACCATGTCTCCAGTCACAGCAATGCCGTAAGCGGCAGCTAAATTGCCAGATGAGCCAAAGCCGATAACCAATGCCATCACACCGATCATTAAGCCCCAGTTAACGCGCGGCATATAGATTTGGCCTTTCTGACTTTCTGAGGTGTGTTCAACATGCATGCGTGGTAAATAACCTAATTGCAACGCTTGTTGCGATACAGAAAATGCACCTGTAATCACGGCCTGTGAGGCAATCACAGCGGCCATGGTTGCAAGGATGATTAACGGATACAGCATCCACTCTGGGGCTAATAAATAAAAGGGGTTGATCACTGTTTCATGATTTTTTAATACCAAGGCACCTTGACCAAAATAATTTAAAACCAAGGCTGGCAACACAAAACCAAACCAAGCCAGGCGGATAGGTATTCGCCCAAAATGCCCCATATCAGCATATAAAGCCTCAGCGCCGGTGACCGCAAGCACTACCGCTCCTAGTGCCACAAAGGCTATCCAAGGGCTTACTTGAAAAAAATGTATGCCATAGATAGGATTGAGCGCGTTCAAAATGGCGGGGTATTGCATAATGCCGCCGATGCCTAAAATGGCTAATGTGCTAAACCATAGCAACATCACGGGGCCAAAAAAAGCACCGACTAATGCGGTGCCTTTGCTTTGCGCCAAAAAAAGAGTAAATAACACGACTAATGTGATGGGAAGTATTAGTGGATGCAACATGGGCGCGGCTACTTCTAGTCCTTCGACCGCAGATAGGACTGAAATGGCGGGAGTAATCACACCATCGGCATAGAACATACAGGCGCCTAAAATACCCAGTAGCATAATCATGCGTTGCTTTTTTTGGTTATCTCCAGCCTTGCTACTGGCAAGGGCGAGTAGCGCCATGATACCGCCTTCACCACGGTTATCCGCACGCATAATAAACGCTACATATTTAACTGATACCACCATGATGAGCGCCCATACAATGAGCGACAAAATGCCGAACATATTTTCTGGGGTAAGTGGCACAGGGTGTACGCCAACTGAAAAAACCTCTTTAATGGTGTATAAAGGGCTGGTGCCGATGTCGCCAAATACCACGCCAAGTGCGGCGAGCGTAAGTGCAGAAAGTTTGGTTTTACTGCCCGTAGTGGATGACATCAAAAATATAACGAGACTGAAACGAGATGGCTATTATCAACCAAGTGCATGACTAAACCAATCGTTTTTTTTACGCATTTTTGTAGCCCAATGGGGTGAATGATTTGAAAAAGTAAACGGTAAAGTAAATTGTTGTGAATGCTTGTTTTAGTTTTAATGGGCAGCTAAGTTGCTAGGCTTTGGTTTGGTTAATCGTAGCCTCTGCTGACCCCGTGCCAAATGTCAGCGTCACTTCGTCACCGCTTTGCAATTGTTGGCTAGCGCTGACAATTTCCCCGTGTTTATTTTGCACAAAGGCATAGCCGCGTGTAAGAACGGCTTGCGGGTTCAGGTGTGTCAGGTTTTGGCTCAGGCGCTGTAAATGGTGTTGTTTGATTTGCAATTGTTGATTAATGCTCATATTTAAGCGACTCGCAAGTTGAAGCAGTCGCATTTTTTGTTGTTCGATTTGTTGCGTGGGTGAAATTAATCTGCGTGCCAAGTAATCTAGCGCTTGCGCCTTTTGGTTTAAGGCGAATTGTATATTTTTAACGAGTTGTAATTTTAATTGTTTAAGCGTGCTTAGCAGCACATCGCGTGATGGTGTTGCCAGTTCAGCTGCGGCGGTGGGTGTGGCGGCGCGTATGTCTGCTACAAAATCACAAATGGTAAAATCAGTTTCATGTCCCACGCCACTAATTGTTGGAATGCTGCATGCTGCGATTGCTCGAGCTACAATTTCTTCATTAAATTGCCATAAGTCCTCTATGCTGCCGCCACCGCGACAAATGATCAGCACATCGCATTCTGCACGTGTGTTTGCGGTGTTGATTGCATTGGCAATTAGTTGTGCGACACCGCGGCCTTGTACCGGCGTTGGATAAATAATGATGGGAATGCTCGGCATGCGGCGTTTGAGCGTGGATAGCACATCGCGTAAGGCTGCGGCATCGGCTGAGGTAACAATACCAATTTGTTGTGGATGCTTAGGGATGGCGCGTTTCGAAGCCGCGTCAAATAAACCTTCGTTGCTCAGTTTGTTTTTGAGTTTTTCAAATGCTTCAAATAGCGCACCTAAGCCGGCGCGCTGCACAAATTCCACAGTCAGCTGAAAGTCACCACGCGCCTCATAAAGGGTTACCGTACAACGCGCTTCGATTTTATCGCCTTCACGCGGCGTAAAATCCACAGTGCTATTGCGCCCTTTAAACATCACACAACGTACCTGTGCACCTGTATCTTTAAGTGAAAAGTACCAATGTCCACTGGCTGCACGGGTAAAGTTAGATACTTCTCCCGACACCCAAAATAACGGAAAGCTTTGTTCTAACACGTTACGTGCTAAACGATTAAGCTCGGTTACAGTCAATACTTTTGATTGAGTTAAATTTGCTGCAAAGTCGGTCAAAACTGGCTCGCTTGATAGATGATCTGGGTTAAAATGATTTTTTAAGATTATATATGGTAGAACCGCATGCTAAATAAACTTATTACTGGGCGCACTGGGTATTTTATAGGCTTTATTGCCTGTTTTGGTTTGGTTGGGTTGGCGTTATGGATACAAACACGTTACAACCTGGAACCATGCCCATTGTGTATTTCTCAACGTATTATGTTTATGGCCTTGGGCGTACTGTTTTTGTTAGCTGCGATTTTTAAACAAACCCCAAAATTTTTTGCAGCATTGCAAGTCGTTGCGGCTTTGGGCGGGGCAGGCGTTGCGATTCGTCATTGGTGGATACAAGCACACCGCGAGAGCATGATTGCTGATTGTGGCGTCGGCTTTGATTATATGTTTGAGAACTTTCCGCTAGAAAAAGCACTGAAGTTGGTGTTTAAGGGTACGGGTGATTGTGCTGCCATCGATTGGACATTTTTAGGGCTGACCATTCCGCAAATGTCGCTGATTGCATTTGTTGGTTTTGGCATTTACGCGGTTTATTTAGCTCGGTTAAATTTAAAAAATAAATAACAAAAGAAAATAATTTTATGTATAAAACCATAGACAGCTTTGTTGGAAATACGCCGTTGGTAAAGTTACAACGGATGGCGGGCAATACCACCAATACCATTTTATTGAAGCTGGAAGGTAATAATCCCGCAGGTTCAGTTAAAGACCGGCCTGCGTATTCAATGATTACACGCGCTGAAGCACGCGGTGATATTAAGCCAGGTGATACCTTAATTGAGGCGACTAGTGGCAATACGGGTATTGCGCTAGCCATGGTGGCTGCTATGCGTGGTTATAAAATGATACTGGTCATGCCTGAGAATCAAAGCATAGAGCGCCGTCAAAGCATGAAGGCCTATGGTGCTGAATTAGTGCTAACACCTAAAGATGGTAGTATGGAACTCGCCCGTGACGTGGCGATGAAATTGCAAGCAGAAGGTGAAGGTGTGGTGTTAGATCAATTCGGTAATCAGGACAATCCACTCGCACATTATGAGGGTACCGGCCCTGAAATTTGGCGTGATACCGATGGCAAAGTCACTCATTTTGTTTCCAGCATGGGTACAACGGGTACGATTATGGGGACCTCGCGCTTTTTAAAAGAGCAGAATCCTAATGTTCAAATTGTTGGGGTGCAGCCAGAAGAAGGCTCGCAAATTCCGGGTATTCGCAAATGGCCTGAGGCGTATATGCCAAAAATTTACGATGCAAAACGTGTGGATGAGCTGATTTATGTGAGCCAGTATCATGCTGAAGACACAACGAGAAAGTTGGCAGCGACAGAAGGAATTTTTGCTGGCATCTCGTCGGGTGGTGCTTTATATGCAGCGTTGCAATTATCTAAGCGCGTAGAAAATGCAGTGATTGTGACGATAGTGTGTGATAGAGGTGATCGTTATTTATCTACGGGTGTGTATCCGTCATAGCTTAAATGCGTGCAAAGGAAATACTGATTAAATGGCTACGCGGGCGAATTGCTGCGTTGCACGGTACTCGCAACCTCGCTGTACACCTTGTACTATCTCGGTTACTGCGGACCAAACGCCTTGCACTTCATCCCGCTCGCTCATTTAATCAGTGCTTCCAAAAATGAGTACTCTATTTCGTCATGTGATCAGTGCATTTTGCCTACTTTTAGTCAGTACGAGTGCTGGCGCCGTCACTGAAATTTCAATTAAAGCGGCGCGTATCGAGCATCCGCTCGGTGACGCTCAGGACGTTAATCTACAGTTCAATCTAAATAAGCGCTTACCGACATTAAGTTTAACCGCTAAGCTTAAGCAGAAAAATGAAAATGATTTTACTCAGCTTAGCATTCGTTGCGATGTTCCGCAGTTTATTGAGTTCAATGCGTTTAAATGTTCTGAGGGCTTACTTAAAAATACTCGGATAAATTTACCATTTAGTCTCGAAATAAGTCGCCTATTTAGTCATGGCGCGCCAGATATAAAAGCGGCATTACAATTAAAAAATGCCAATTTTAGTGATGAAGCCGGTTTGCATGCGGCAGAGAAGTTGAGTGGCAATGTTGCTATCGCACTTAAACAAACAGGACAGGTTTGGAAGTGGAATACCGCGCTGGATTGGCAATTGGGCGAAGTGTTTTGGCAGCCGTTTTATTTGGCCAATGGTGGACATACGCTGGTAGCGAATGGAAGCTTTGAGGGTGATGTACTAACAGTTAAAACCGCGCAACTAAAAATTAAAAGCGTGGGTGAACTTGTTGCAGGCGGGCAGGTGCAACTTACTGATTTTAAGCTGATAAATTTAAATGCCAACTTACCCGATTTAAATTTAAACACCGCTTATCCTTTGTTATTTAAACCTCTATTACAGAAAACCGCATTTAATGATGTTGAGATAGAAGGTAAGGCAACACTGTCATTGCAAATGATAAATTCAGAACTAAAATTATTTGAATTGCGCCTGAAAGATGTTGATCTCGCTGATAGAAATCAAAAGTTTGCGTTATATAAACTCAATGCTAACTTTCCGTGGAGCTTTGATAGCCCCAAAAATGTGAGTTTGAACTACGAGAGCGGGGAGTTGCTTAATTTACCGTTGGGTAAAACCAATATACAAGCCGAAGTGAATCGTTATTCGCTCATATCACCTAATGTTCGGTTGCCAATTTTAGATGGTGCACTACGTTTGTCCGATATTTCAGCCGCGCGCATTGGCGGTCAATGGTATTGGCACTTGAGTGCCAAGTTAGAACCCATTTCGATGGCGGATTTTAGTACACAGCTTAACTTGCCAAAAATGCAGGGTAAAGCTTCGGCTGAAATTCCTCTGGTTACTTATAGTGCAGGTATGCTAACCACAGATGGTAGTGTAGTGCTTCATGTGTTTAATGGGTCGGTAACAGTCACCCAGCTCCGTATACAATCCCCGCTTGGTATTGCACCTAAACTTAATGCGGATATTGCTTTAAGAAACTTGGATTTAGGTGATTTAACCCGTACATTTTCATTTGGTGCGATTGAAGGTAAGCTGGATGGTGATATTGAAGGTTTAGAACTGCAAAACTGGACGCCGGTACGGTTTGATGCCATGGTGCAGAGCAGCCCTGGCAAGTATCCTAAAAAAATATCACAACGCGCGGTAGAAAACATTTCAGCGTTAGGTGGCGGCGGTGCGGCAGCAGCGGTGCAGCGTAGTTTTTTACGGTTTTTTGAGCAATTTAATTATGGAAAAATGGGCTTAAGCTGCCAATTGCGTAATGATATTTGTGAAATGGGCGGTATTGAGTCAACGCCACATGGGTATGTAATCGTTAAAGGCAGTGGCATCCCTGCTATTACTGTGATGGGGTACAATCGAACTGTGGGTTGGAGTGAGTTGTTGGCGCGCATTAAGCGTGTGACGGACGGCAACAGCAAGGCAATCATTAAGTAACTAAACTTTAAAATACTTTAAGTCAAAGGATGGAACATGAAAAATTGGATGATTGGTATGACACTAGCATGTGCTTTACCTGCATGTGTCACCATCAATATTTATTTTCCTGCAGCTGCTGCAGAAAAAGCTGCAGATAAAATCATTGATGATGTCTGGCAATTAAAAAATGGTGCTGAGAAGCCTAATGTCAACAGTGTTGAACCAGCCACACCAGCAAAATAATCCCCTAGATAAAGGAATCGAAATGAAGAAGATATTATTCAGTTTAGTGCTGCTATTGAGTACTTTTTTTACTAGTCAATTTGTAGCTGCGGCAGCAGATTTGGAAGTTAACACCCCAGCTATTTCGGCTATTAAAAATAGCATGCAAGCACGCCATGGGCAATTGGCTGCGCACTATGCCAGTGGCGCGATTGGTTTAACAAAAGACGGTTTGATTGCGGTACGTGATGCGAATGCTGTTCCGCTGAAAGATCGTGGCGGTTTAAATAGCGCTGTGACTGCAGAAAATGCAGATCGTAACAAGCTATATAAAGAAATCGCTACCGCCAATGGCCACCCTGAGTGGCAAGCGGAAATCCAAAGTACATTTGCAGGCCGCTGGATAGATAAAGCGCAAGTGGGTTGGTGGGTGCAAAGTGCTGGTGGTTGGGTGAAGAAATAAGACCGGATATTAAAGGCACCTCTAAGGACTCACGGAATAAGTCACCTATGTCATTCCGAACGCAGAGAGGAATCTTTTTAAATCAAATGGTTGGATTTCTCGCTTTGCTCGAAATGACACTTGTTCTGTGAATCTCTAAGTAATTTTTATGGCATTTATACCACATGACCCCTACCCTAGTATTTGACATCGAAACCATCCCCGATACGGATGGTTTGCGTAAATTATTGGATTTACCTTTAGAGCTTTGTGCTGAGGATGTTGCCAATATTGCCCTGCATCAACGTCGTCAACACAACGGCAGTGACTTTTTGCCACTGCATCAGCACCGGATTTGCGCTATATCCTGTGCTTTGCGTGAAGGTGAAAACTTCAAAGTGTGGACATTAGGCGATGCGGACTCATCTGAAGCTGAAATTATTCAGCGTTTTTTTGATGGCATTGAGAAATACACCCCACAAATTATTTCATGGAATGGCGGCGGTTTTGATTTACCGGTGTTGCATTATCGTGGCTTAATCCATGGCATTAACGCCAGTCGTTATTGGGACTTAGGCGAGGATGACAAAGAATTCAAGTGGAATAATTACATTAGCCGTTATCACACTCGCCATTTAGATTTAATGGACGTAATGGCGATGTTCAATCCTCGTGCCAATGCGCCGCTAGATGATTTGGCAAAATTATGTGGCTTTCCGGGCAAGCTTGGTATGGATGGCAGTAAAGTGTGGGATGCCTACAAAGCAGGTGGCATTGAAGATATTCGTAATTACTGTGAAACGGATGTTGCCAATACTCACCTTGTGTTTTTACGCTTTCAGTTGATGCGCGGGCATTTAACGCCAGCGGCTTATGAGGCGGAAATTAATTTAGTACGTGATACGCTTACCAACTATGAAGCCCCGCATTGGTCAGAGTTTTTAGCGGCTTGGAGAACGCTTTAATCCATTATGTGGTCGCGTAATTAGGGCAAGCTGATAATCAACACTAAGAATAAACTGATAACCAACACTAAGTCAGTAAACTGGCAAGTGTTGCTAATCAGGGCAAACTGATAACCAGCAACTAAGCCAGTAAACTGGCAAGTGTTGCTAAAAATTGCGCGCCTACATAAAGTTGCAAAATATTTCTGTTAGATAATGCGTTAAAATCACACCTCTCTTTGAAACACAGGTTTTTACATGGCACGTCGCTCTAGAAATCGCAATCAAACGCCAGTCGTTCCCGAAATTAAACACGCCACCATTGAGTCGCTAGACCAAGAAGGGCGGGGCGTTGCCCATGTAGAAGGCAAAACTATTTTTGTTGATGGCGCGCTACCTAATGAAAAAGTCACCTTTCAATCAATTCGTATTAAACCGAGTTATGAAGTAGCTAATGTGGTTGAGGTGTTAAAGCAGTCAAATCAACGCGTGACGCCAAAATGCCCGCACTTTGGTTTGTGCGGCGGCTGTAAGCTACAACATTTAGATTTTGCCGCACAGGTGGCCGCCAAGCAGCGTTTACTTGAAAATGATTTATGGCATATTGGCAAAGTTAAAGCTGAAAACATGTTACCACCGCTGTATGGCCCTACTTGGGGTTACCGCCACAAAGCGCGCTTAAGTGTGAAGTATGTGGATAAAAAACAGCGCGTACTGGTGGGCTTTAATGAAAAAGCCACACGCTATGTGGCGGTGATGAATAGCTGTGAGGTGTTGGTACCAGAAGTCTCTGCACTGATTGAGCCTTTGCAAAATATGATTGTGCAACTTAGCATACGCGATAAATTACCTCAAATTGAGTTAGCTGTTGGCGAAGCCAATAACGAGAGTGAACCCGTTGAAGGTAATGCCAAGCCCGTGATTGTGTTGATTTTGCGCATTATGGCAGCCCTTATGCCAGAAGATGAGGTGTTGCTTAAAGCCTTTGCTGATGATCACGCAGTGCAAATTTGGACGCAAACCAAAGGGCCGGATACCATAAAGCCATTTTACCCACTTGACGGCGCACAATTGCAATACAGCCTGCCAGAGTTTGGTTTAACTTATCCATTTAAACCCAATGAGTTTACGCAAGTAAACCCCCAAATCAATCAGGTGATGATCCGCCGTGCCATGCAGTTGTTAGCACCGCAAGCCCATGAGAATATAGCTGACTTTTTTTGTGGCATAGGCAATTTTACGTTACCCATCGCGCGCAGCGGCGCACAAGTGCTGGGCTTAGAAGGCTTGGCTAATCTGGTTGATCGCGCCAATGAAAGCGCACAACTGAATGACATTAGTCATGTGAAGTTTGGCGTAGCTGATTTATTTAAAATGACACCAGACGCGCTAACAAACTTAGGTGTTTTTGATAAATGGCTGGTGGACCCGCCGCGTGATGGTGCATTCGAGTTGATTAAATCACTAGACAATAGCAATAGTCCGCAGCGGATTGTGTATGTATCGTGCAACCCTGCAACCTTAGCGCGCGATGCTGGGGTATTGGTGAATGAAAAAGGTTACCTTTTAAAGGCCGCAGGGGTGATCAATATGTTCCCGCATACCGCACATGTGGAATCGATAGCGTTATTTGAGCGTATTTAATTGGCTGCGTGAGCCTGCCGAACGGCGGTTTTGGAAAAGAAAAATAGTTGGCTTTGTTCGCGGTCACCCTTTAGACAGGCTAACGGAGCACGCTCCTACTATCAATGATAGCCATAGCTTTTGTTGTAAAACAACAACAACCTGCTGTTTGAAGCGGATTTTATTGATACATATCAAATGCAGCGCATATTTAGCCCGTATAATTCACCCATCGAATTTGTGTGTATTTATTTACTTTAATGTGGAGATAAAAAGATGAAAAAATCAGTATTAGTTTTAGCAATTGCTGCTACATTTGCGCCTGTTTTGGCACAAGCTGAAGCGGGTGATTGGGTAGTGCGTTTACGTGCGACGAATATTAACCCATCAGAAAGCAGTAAATTGGGCGAGACTACTGACAAGGCCTACGGTGTAGGGACTGCTGATTTGTTATATGGGAGCGCAAGTGCCAATCTGCAGGTTGATAGCAACACCATTCCTGAGTTAGATATTTCTTACTATGTGACCAAAAACATTGCGTTAGAGTTGATTTTGGCTTTGGGTACTAAACATGATGTTAAAACGTCAGGTGCAGGTGGTGGACTTAATTCGAGGAAATTAGGTGAAGTGAATCTGTTGCCACCTACCTTGACTGCGCAATGGCACTTTAATCCAGATCAAACATTCGATCCATATGTTGGTGCTGGTATTTCTTACGTACGTGCCATGGATAACGGGTTGTCAGCAAATACAATTGGTGGTGAAAGACCAATTCGTATTGATCGTAATAGCTGGGGTCCAGCAATCCAAGCTGGTTTTGATGTGAATTTGCAAGATGGTTGGTTAGTTAACTTTGACGTTAAAAAGATTTGGTTTGATACGGACGTTAAAATTGACACGCAAGGTTTAGTTGGTACACCATCAGGCTATCGTAAAATTGATAGCTTAGACATCGATCCATTGGTGGTCAGTGTTGGTATCGGTAAAAAGTTCTAATTGTTAAGCTTTAATAAAAGTTAAATAATTTAAGACAATAAGTTTTCTGGATCCACGTCAGCCTCTGCCTTTATCGGTAGAGGCTTTTTTTATGTGCAGAGATATTGTTCGCTTCGACAGGCTCAGTGAGCGTGAGCAAGCGTAGACTCGATGTGGTGTAGCGAAATCGTGGGGAAATCTCACGAAACCCTCGATTGCACTTCGTTGCATCGAGGCTTGTATGATAATGTTGTACTATAGTTAAGGCATTGACTGAGTACTGGCACGGCAGAGAAGTATCGAGGCTTAGGTTAACCAAACCCGCAACGTAGATTTAGCCTGCTGTGCCAACTTTCCATGCATAAATTGAACGGTATCCTGGGCGTAGGTGTTTTGTTGGTCAAACTTGACTTGCAAGCACCTTGCAGCCCGCATTTGCAAGGTGGATTATATGGAATCAACTCAATTAACGCAATCAACCACGCATGGCGACTTACCCGTAAATACCGCCAAGCTTTATCCCATCACACTAGGCATTGACATCGCCAAAGCCAAGTTTGATGTCTGCCTATTACTGCCAGATGCTAAAGCCAAACTGAACCATAAAATGGGAGTGAATGAACCGCACAAAAAGCGCACAAAAGTCTTTGAAAACAATGCCACAGGCTTACGCCCTAACGGTCTGCTGTCTGCACAAACGCACCGCTGTATGGAAGCTACTGGCATTTACTGGGAAGCCTTAGCGCAAGCATTGGCAGACTTGGGTTACGCGGTGAGCGTGGTCAACCCTGCGCAAATTACTGCCTATGGTCAAAGCCAGTTGCAATGCGGTAAGACCGACAAACAGGATGCAGACCTGCCAAAGTAATCTGGTATCCACCAGTATCACGCAGGTGATTGAATGCTTAGCGGCTCAGCTCGCTACTTTAGCGAAAGCCATTCAACAGCACATTGACCAAGACCATGATTTAAAAGCCGATGCAGATCTGCTCGCGAGCATTCCTGCAGTAGGGGCTAAAACCGTACCTTGGTTGCTGGCAGTCGTTTTGCGCGAGGCAAGCAGGCTGCCGCGTTTGCAGGGTTATCGCCACGGCAATGGGAGTCTGGTTCTAGCGTGCATGGTAAGACGCGTATTTCAAAAACGGGGCATAGTGAATTTAGAAAGCTACTTTACATGCCTGCTATGGCGACATTTGGTAAGCGTCGGGCTACTTACCATTTATTGATCGCCTAATTGCTTCGGGTAAGCGACCAATGGAAATTATTGTGGCGATGATGCGTAAAATCTTAACCATTGCGCAAGCAGTGCTGAAGTCTAAAGTGCCGTTTAATCCGGATTTACATGCGAATTGACTTGGCGAGTTCTAACGGTATCTACGCTCGCTGGACAGGTGTAAAAAAACCCACCGTGAGATGGGTTTTTTTTGTAGTCTTGATGAAGCGAAGCGAGAATCAAGGGGTTTTTGGTTACATTACCCCTCGATTTCATTTCATTGCATCGAGGCTACGCTTGCTCTAACTACACACGGCAGTTAGCTGGGCGATATTTGCCTGGCATAGTGCCGCCAGTACAAGTCCAGTCAACAGAGCCGTTTGCAGCAGCTGGTGATGTTGGAGTGAAAATGATTGTACCGCCGTTGGCTGTTGGGGTGCCGCCTAAGCCGGCTGCTGCTGCTTGTACAGTTACAATGCCGGCTGCACCAACAGCAATAGAAGCTACGAATTTTGTTGCCGCTGTGGCGCAACCAGCTGCTGCAAGTGTTGTTGGAAAAGTGCCGCCGCTTGACATGTAGCCTTCAGCAACACCTAATTTACATGGCATAGCTGAATTGACTACCTCAACTACTTTTGCACGCACGGTATAGTCCTGATAAGCTGGAATTGCTGTAGCCGCTAAAATACCAATAATCGCAACCACGATCATTAACTCAATCAAGGTAAAACCTTTTTGTACTTGTTTCATTTTAATTTCCTTTATGTAAAAAATTTAAACTACCATACACGTGCAAGTTTTTGATTTAAACAAACTGCCGCGCTTGAAAATATGTATGCAATTGCTATGCCAACATTTTTTTATGTAAAAAAGCGGGGTTGCCCCCGCTTTTTAAATCATTCACTGACAAAATTTGTCACTTTGCGTGTCATTCAGGTCACTTTATTATTGTTACCAAAACTTCCACCAAGGTTTTTGATCGGGTGTTGCGCCAGCTTCCTGGCCCATTACTTTGACGATTCGCCCGCTTTTTTAAGGCCTGCTAAACCAGCATCAAAAATACCGTTAATCGCATTTAAAGCGGTTTCATCATCTTGACCTGCTGGAATTGGTGGGTTCAATTTGTATAAACGGTAGAAGCGACCAACCCATTGCACGTTAACTTCACCTGCGTTCGCACCTTTAGACACTATCATAAATGCATTGTAATCAGTGAGTGGTAAGCCGCTGGTAACGATTTCATAACGGAGTTTCATGTCAGCGTCGTCTGCACTGCGTAGTTTTTCAACAATTGTGCCACCGTCTTTTAGGGTTAAGGTTCTGAATGTGTCATCGCCTTTTTTCTCTAGTTTAGTGCTCGCAATCGCTGGATGCCATTTGTGCATATTACCGAAGTCTTTAACCAATGCCCAAACTTTAGCTGGGTCAGCTTTGATAGTGATGGATTTATCTACTTTGAGCGGTGATGGGCCGTGTGCAGCTGCCGTAAAAGAAACTAAGCTTGCGCTTAAACCAAGTGCAATTAACGCGAGGATTTTTTTCATTCATTTTTCTCCAAAATTCTTGACTGTGAGGGGCTTACTTAAAACAACGATACATTATAAATGAAAACACAATTTATTGAATGTATTGGCGATTGTATTTGTGTCAACGATATTGTTGGGGCTTGGTTGACAGAGGCGGATTGCGTTGCGTTGATGTTTTTTATTTGAAGGGTATAGCCAAGGTGTTAATAGGGTTGTCGCCCTAAAACAAACGGTACTTTTATTGTTTAGGCAATACAAATTGCCCAAATGCACGGCTTTTATCGCCCGTTTTAATGGTAGTTAATAGTTTATTGGTTTGCGTGTCTATTACGCTCACATCATTGCTACCCCAATTAGCCACATAAGCGCGTTGTTTGGCATGGTCCAGACTAATCCCCTCCGGTGTACTACCAACGTTGATGGTGGCGATTGCCTTTTGTGTTGCTAGATCAAGCACGGTGACGTTGTCGTCTTGGGTGTTGGTGACATACAGTGTTTTTTCATCCAGGCTAAATGCGGCACAATAGGGGTGGTAGCCCACTTTTATGGTTTGTTGTGTATTGGTTTTGGTGTTGATAATGCTTACTGTATCTTCTTGTACATTAACACTTGCTAGCAAGTTTCCACTTTTGCTTAATGCGAGGCCAAAAGGGTGCTTACCAACGTTAATACGTTTTTTGATGCTGAGCGTGGCGGTTTCTATCACGGCGATATCATTACTATCGCGATTAGCCACATATAGCCATTGGTTATCAGGGCTTACTATCAAGCCTGCGGGGGCATCACCTACGCTAACCTCTTGCATTAAAATGGGTTTTTCTGTGTTAATAGCAATGACGCGATTATCAAACCAGTCGGCGACATAAAGCATTTTATTATCTGGTGATAACGCTAACCCTACCGGTGAGCCTTTTATTTTTATGGTGTCGATGAGTTGATTGGTTTGCGTGTTGATGATAGAAATATCTTGGCTTTCAACATTCGAAATATAAGCGCGTTGCAACTTGGCGGATACTGCCACGCCAACAGGGGCTTTGCCTACTTTAATGGTATTAATAACCTGATTTGTCGCAGTGTTGATGATAGATACGGTATTTTCACCTTGGTTTGTAATGTAAGCATATGCGTTCTGAGGTGTTGTGCTACAGGCGCTTAACAAGATGCTGGCGATTGCTAATGGTAAAAAATAGCGTGGTTTAAAGCGTGTACTGAGTTTTATATGCATGTTGTATTCAATTGATATTGATTGAGGTTGATTTAATTAGCTTTGTAGCAAATGGTTGCTTTCAATAATGCAAGAAATATGAAAAAATTGCACTAAATAATTAAGGCAGTAAATTGTTATGTTAGATCGAGACGGGTTTCGCCCGAATGTTGGCATTATTTTATGTAATGCCAGCAATCAGGTATTTTGGGGTAAGCGTATCCGTGAGCATGCTTGGCAGTTTCCACAAGGTGGAATTAACTATGGCGAAAGCCCTGAGCAGGCCATGTATCGTGAACTGATGGAAGAGGTAGGCTTAAGACCTGAGCATGTTAAAATTTTAGGTCGCACTAAAGATTGGCTTAGGTACGAAGTGCCTACTAGTTGGGTAAAGCGCGAGTGGCGCGGCAGTTACCGAGGCCAAAAGCAAATTTGGTATTTGTTGCGCATGGTAGGGCGTGATAGCGATGTGTCATTACGCGCAACCAGTCATCCTGAGTTCGACGCTTGGCGCTGGAGTGATTATTGGGTGCCGCTAGAAGACGTGATTGAGTTTAAGCGCGGGGTGTATGAGTCTGCACTCAATGAGTTAGCGCCGCATTTGCATCATAAGGTTGTTAAGTAAAAATATTATGTTCCCTGAGTTTGTCAAAGGGTACCCTTAGAAGGCGCACCCTTCGACAAGCTCAGGGAACATGTTTTTAATGCCCCATCAACTCACCCAATTTAACCGCGCCTGCGGGTTGCCAATTGGCATTAAACTGCAGCGCATCTTTTTCAAACAACATCACTACCGTTGAGCCGAGCAAAAACCGCCCCATTTCATCGCCTTGTTTCAGGCTGATGTTTTGATCGGTGTATGACCATGTCTGAAGGTTAGGCAAGCGAGGCGGATTGATGATGCCGTTTTTTGAAGTATGCCAAACCGTTGCCATGCTACCCACAATGGTGGCGCCCACCAGTACCATGACAAAGCTACCATGCGTGGCTGAGGTAAACTCACATACTACACGCTCATTGCGTGCGAATAAGCCGGGCACACCCTGTGCGGTAGTTGGGTTTACCGAGAATAACGCACCTGGCACATAGGTCATGCTTTTTAGCGTGCCATCGCAAGGCATATGGATGCGGTGATAGTCTTTTGGGCTTAGGTACAGGCAGGCAAAGTGACCGTTTTCATATTTTTTGGCTATTGTTTGGTCTCCGCCGACTAGGGCTGTCGTTGAATATGCATGACCCTTGGCTTGAAATATTTGGTCTTTTTCTATGGCGCCAAATTGACTAATCGCACCATCCACTGGGCAAATAAAATCAGCCTGCGCAATTGGACGCGCCCCATTTTTAAGTGAACGTGTAAAAAATTCGTTAAAGGTTTTATATGAGGCAACATCAGGATTAGCGGCTTCGGCCATATTCACTTGATAGCGCTTTACAAACCAAGTAATGACTGCTGTGGTGACATTGCCACCCTCTAGATGTGCAAGCTTGCCAGCAAGCGCGGTGATAGCTTGTTTGGGCATTAGGTATTGTAATAAAACGGCTAATTTCATGGTGTTTCCTACTGGGTTGTCATTCGGACGAAGGCCAGAATCTAATAACTTTTATTGTACGCCACTGGATTCCGACTTTTCGCGCTTCATATTGCCGCTTTAGCGTCTTAGATGAGCGGTGATGCCAAGCACTGGTACGTCGGAATGACGCTGAAATAAAAAAGGCGAGAGGCTATTTAGCGTCCCGCCCCATTTAATCTTGTAGGTCGGGTTTCAACCCGACATGTCAGGCTAAAGCCTGACCTACACGACTAGTTCTTAGATTGATCAACCAATTTGTTTTTAGCAATCCAAGGCATCATAGCGCGTAACTGACCGCCTACTTGCTCAATTGGGTGAGCTGCATTCAAACGACGGCGTGCAGTCATTTCTGGGTAGTTGGTACGACCTTCTAAAATGAACTGTTTTGCGTAATTACCATTTTGGATGTTCGCTAACGCTTCACGCATAGCGTAACGTGATTCTTCGTTAATCACTTTAGGGCCAGTCACATACTCGCCGTATTCAGCGTTATTTGAGATTGAGTAGTTCATGTTGGCAATGCCGCCTTCGTACATCAAATCAACAATCAACTTCAATTCGTGCAGGCACTCAAAGTACGCCATTTCAGGGGCGTAGCCAGCTTCTACCAATGTTTCAAAGCCTGCTTTTACTAGCTCAACCGCACCGCCACATAAAACAGCTTGCTCACCGAACAAGTCAGTTTCTGTTTCTTCACGGAAATCAGTTTCAATCACGCCGCCTTTAGTACCGCCGTTCGCTGCTGCATATGAAAGCGCAACTTCTTTAGCTTTACCTGATTTGTCTTGATAAACCGCGATGAGTGATGGTACGCCACCGCCTTTAAGGTACTCTGAACGCACGGTGTGGCCTGGGCCTTTTGGTGCAATCATGATGACATCTAAATCAGCACGTGGCGTGATTTGGTTGTAGTGGATGTTAAATCCGTGTGCAAACGCTAATGAAGCGCCTTGTTTTAAGTGGGCTGCAACGTCGTCGTTAAAAATCTGTGCCATGGTTTCGTCAGGCAATAATAGCATCACAACGTCTGCGTCTTTTACAGAGGCCGCAATTTCTTGCACGTTGTGGCCAGCAGCAACGGCTTTAGCCCATGAGCTACCGCCTTTACGTAAGCCGATAGTCACGGTTACACCGCTATCTTTAAGGTTTGCCGCGTGCGCGTGACCTTGTGAACCGTAACCAACGATGGTTACTTTTTTACCTTTAATTAAGCCAAGGTCAGCGTCTTTGTCGTAATAAACTTTCATTTCTTTTCCTCTAAAAATAATAAATTTCCACCTGAGAGTGGTGAGTAGAGAGTTAAACCTGAATAAAACATCAACGCTACTTACTCTCGACCCTAAACCCTCAGCAAACTAAACTTTTAAAATTCTATCACCACGACCGATACCAGATGCGCCGGTGCGCACTGTTTCTAAAATCGCGGTTTTATCTAAACTTTCGATAAAAGCATCTAACTTATTGCCTGAGCCGGTAAGCTCAATAGTAAAGCTACCGTCGGCCACATCGATAATACGGCCGCGGAATATATCGCACATACGTTTCATTTCTTCACGGAACGTGCCGGTTGCTTTGACTTTTACCAGCATTAACTCGCGTTCGATGAATTTTCCATCGTTTAAATCCAATACTTTAACCACATCAATGAGCTTATTGAGCTGCTTGATGATTTGCTCAATGACATCTTCAGAACCTGATGTGACGATGGTCATGCGTGAAAGTGTAGGGTCTTCAGTCGGTGCAACTGTGAGTGACTCAATGTTGTAGCCGCGTGCAGAAAATAAACCTGCTACGCGTGATAAGGCACCTGCTTCGTTTTCCATTAACAGTGAAATAATATGACGCATTATAAATCCTCCGCGCCAATGTTGTTAGACATAATCATTTCAGATAAACCCTTGCCTGCTGCAATCATCGGAAACACGTTTTCTTTTTGGTCTGTAATAAAGTCCATAAATACAAAGCGTGATTTCATGTCAAACGCTTCTTTCAGCGCGCCTTCAACATCTTCGGGCTTGGTAATTTGCATCCCTACATGCCCGTAAGATTCAGCCAGTTTAACAAAATCAGGCAAGCTATCCATGTAAGATTCTGAGTAGCGATTTTCATAGAAAAACTCTTGCCACTGACGCACCATGCCTAAATAGCGGTTATTGAGCAAAATCACTTTAATAGGTAAGTGATATTGTTTGCAGGTTGAAAGCTCCTGAATATTCATTTGAATACTGCCTTCACCCGTGACGCAAGCCACTTGCGCGTTAGGGTGTGCAAATTGTACGCCCATGGCATAAGGCAAACCTACGCCCATCGTGCCTAAGCCGCCTGAGTTAATCCAGCGGCGTGGTTGGTCAAATTTGTAATATTGAGCCGCCCACATTTGATGTTGACCAACGTCAGAGGTCACATAAGCTTCGCCTTTGGTGACTTCCCATAGTTTTTCAACCACGTATTGCGGCTTAATCAAACCGTTGCTGTTGTCATAATTTAAACAGAGCTTACCGCGCCATGCATCAATTTGCGCCCACCAGGCTTTTAACGCGGGCGATTGGTTAGGTGTTTCTGCCGCAACCAGCTCGTTCATTTCAGCGAGTACGGATTTTACATCACCCACAATCGGCACGTGCACTTTGACCCGCTTTGAAATTGAAGAAGGATCAATGTCGACATGAATAATGATACGATCTTTGCTGTAAAAGTGGTCTGGGTTGCCGATGACGCGGTCATCAAAGCGTGCGCCTACGGCAAGTAGGACATCGCAGTCTTGCATCGCCATATTGGCTTCATAAGTGCCGTGCATGCCTAACATACCGACAAACTGCTTGTCGGTTGAGGGGTAGCCACCTAAGCCCATCAATGTATTGGTAACAGGGACGCCTAATGCTTTTACTAGCTTCACTAAGGCTACAGAGGCATCACCCAGCACAACGCCACCACCGGTGTAAACCATTGGACGTTTGGCTTCAAGCAGTAACTTCATCGCTTTTTTAATTTGACCACTATGACCCTTGGTCACCGGGTTATAAGAGCGCATCTCTACTGTATCTGGGTAGATAAACTCGCTGAAATGGGCGGTAATATCTTTAGGGATATCCACAACCACTGGGCCTGGACGACCAGTTCTGGCAATGTGAAAAGCCTTTTTCATGGTAATGGCGATGTCTTTGACATCTTTTACTAGAAAGTTATGTTTTACACAGGGGCGCGTAACGCCAACCATGTCAACTTCCTGAAATGCATCTAAACCAATGGCGGGAACCGGTACTTGACCACTAATGACAACGAGTGGAATTGAGTCCATATAAGCAGTCGCAATGCCTGTGATGGCATTGGTAGCCCCTGGACCTGAGGTGACCAAAGCCACGCCCACCTCGCCTGTAGCGCGCGAGAAAGCGTCAGCCGCATGTACGGCAGCCTGCTCGTGACGCACTAAAATATGCTTAAAGTGGTCTTGGTTGTAAATCGCGTCATAGATGTGTAAAACTGCGCCGCCTGGATAGCCAAAAATAAATTTAACTTTTTCTTGTTCCAAGCAACGGATAACAATTTCTGCGCCCGTGATTTGATGCGGATGTGCGGTATCTGCCATAAATCTTTTTGATTTTTAATAGTTTATTAGGTAACCCTGAACGATAACGGTTTGAGCGTGTTTGGTCAAGGATGAAAGTGTTAATAATGAAAGTGTTAGGGTTTGTATAACCTTGTTATACTAAGGGTATTGATGTATGTAAATGTTGTTGTCAGCCAGCATAGGCCAGTGATTTATAACACTTTTAAGTGATGAGTAAATTGGCTATACCATCGAGCCCAACAAAATTGAGTGCGTAGTTAGTTTGCTGCTGCACGATGGGTTTTGCATGGTAAGCTACGCCCACCCCGGCGGCTGACATCATTTTAAGGTCATTGGCACCATCGCCAATGGCTATAGTTTGGTCAGGCGTTAGGCCTAAATCATCACGTAGTTTCACCAGCTCCTGCGCTTTACGGTCAGCATCCACGATGTCACCTAATATCTGGCCTGTTAACTTTCCGCTAATCACTTCAAAAGTGTTGGCAACTGCGTAATCTAGCCCAAGTAGCTTTTGTACATGGTTGGCAAATAAAGTGAAGCCACCAGAAACCACCATGGTTTTAATGTGATTGACTTTGCATGCGGCAATCCACTCCAGCGCGCCAGGGTTGAGTTTTAGCCGTTCATCAATCACGCGTTGTAGTGCGCTTTCATCCAGACCTTTAAGTAAGGCTACGCGTTGTTTTAAGCTGGTTGCAAAATCAATTTCACCGCGCATGGCACTTTCGGTGATGGCTGAAACTTGCGGCTTTAAATTCATCATGTCGGCGATTTCATCAATACACTCAATGTTAATAAGCGTGGAATCCATATCCATCACACAAAGGCCAAAGTTGTTGATGTGCTGCTTATCGTCAACGTAGGCGCAATCAATGTGCTGGTCTGCGCAAAATTGTTGTACGCTAGGCAATGGTGGCTGATTAGCTAAGTAGTAGGCATGCTGTGCAATTTGTACAAATTGCACACTAGTGTTACATAGCCGATGAATATGAGTTAAATGTGAAATGCTGATGGCTGAGCCCTGAACAACTAAACGCATAAAAGAATAATTTTTGTTATAAAGGCTTAATTATACACTTGCACATAAGCTTTACTTTAACCCATCTCAAATCCATTACTTTGCTGGCGCATTTGTCTAAATTGCGAGAAAATGTACCTAACCTTCAATTAGAGTTATTTTTTATGAATTTGCATGAATATCAAGCTAAGACGCTACTACAAAAATACGGCATTCCTGTGCCACGCGGGCAAGTGGTTGCAGTGGCTAAAGAGACTGTTGCCGTCACTACTGAAATTAACAGTGAAGCTTGGGTGGTAAAAGCCCAAGTTCATGCGGGAGGTCGTG
Source organism: Methylotenera sp. (assembly GCA_030652995.1). Taxonomy (GTDB): domain Bacteria; phylum Pseudomonadota; class Gammaproteobacteria; order Burkholderiales; family Methylophilaceae; genus Methylotenera. Next base: position 48,053 of record JAUSAG010000033.1, on the reverse strand, counting down.
GTAAAGCCGGCGGCGTTAAGCTGGTTAAGTCAGCTATAGAAGCGCAAAATGTGGCGAGTGAATTGTTGGGAAAAACCTTGGTAACATACCAAAATGCACCCGATGGTCAGCCGGTTAATCAAGTGCTGATAGAGGAAACATTACCCATCGCACGTGAGCTTTATTTATCTATGTTGGTTGATCGAACTTTAGAACGTATTGTTGTGGTGGCGTCCAGTGCAGGCGGTATGGATATTGAAGAAATTGCGCAAACCAGCCCTGAGAAAATCCTGCAGGAAGTATGTGATCCACTCAACGGTTTGGTGGATTTTCAGTCACGTAATTTAGCGTTTAAGTTAAACTTAGCAGGTGATCAAGTGGGTGCTTTTGCCAAGTTGCTTAAAGGCTTGTATCGCTTGTTTAAAGAAAATGATTTAGCGTTGCTGGAAATCAATCCGCTTGTAGTGACAACGGATGGCAAGTTATATGCGTTAGATTGCAAAATGAGCGTGGATGATAACGCACTGTATCGACAAAAAGCCTTGGCCGAGCAACGTGATTGGAGCCAGGAAGACAGCAAAGAGGCGATTGCGCATCATGCGGGCTTAAATTACATTGCGTTAAATGGCAACATTGGCTGCATGGTAAACGGCGCCGGGCTTGCCATGGCGACCATGGATCTAATTAAACTGCATGGCGGCGCGCCTGCTAATTTCTTGGATGTGGGCGGCGGTGCGACGGCTGAAACTGTAGCCAAAGCCTTTAAAATTATTTTGGCGGATAGTAATGTCAAGGCGATTTTAGTGAATATTTTTGGCGGTATCATGCGTTGCGACATTATCGCCGAGGGTATTATTGCTGCGGTGAAAGAAGTCGGGATGCAAATCCCTGTCATCGTGCGTTTAGAAGGTACAAATGTGGATTTAGGTAAAAAAATGTTACAGACAAGCGGCTTGAATATTATTTCTGCGGATGGTTTAACCGATGCTGCACAACAGGCTGTGAAGGCGGTGGTAGGATGAGTATTTTAGTCAATAAAAACACTAAAGTGCTTTGCCAGGGTTTTACAGGCAAGCAAGGCACGTTTCACTCAGAGCAAGCACTCGCTTACGGCACAAAAATGGTGGGTGGCGTGACGCCAGGCAAGGGTGGGCAGTTACACCTTAATTTACCAGTATTTAACACCATGCGTGAAGCGGTGCGCACTACGGGTGCAAATGCGAGCGTGATCTACGTGCCGCCAGCGTTTGCGGCGGATTCAATTTTAGAAGCGTGCGACGCGGGGATTGAGCTGATTATATGTATTACCGAGGGTATTCCGGTATTGGATATGCTCAATGTAAAAGCTGCTTTAAGGGCGACTGGTACTAGATTGATCGGCCCAAACTGCCCAGGTGTGATTACGCCGGACGAATGTAAAATTGGCATCATGCCGGGCAGTATTCATTTGCGCGGCAAGGTAGGCGTGGTTTCGCGCTCTGGTACGCTGACTTACGAGGCTGTGCATCAAACTACGGCGTTGAAATTAGGCCAAAGCACCTGCGTGGGCATTGGTGGCGACCCGATTAAAGGTCTCAATTTTATTGAGTGCTTGCAGATGTTTGAAGCCGATGATGAAACTGAAGCCATTATTATGGTGGGCGAAATTGGCGGCTCGGATGAAGAAGCCGCGGCGGAGTTTATTAAAAGTAATGTGACTAAACCGGTTGCTGCCTACATTGCTGGGCAAACAGCGCCTGCAGGCAAGCGCATGGGGCATGCTGGGGCGATTATCTCTGGTGGTAGCGGTAAAGCTACAGATAAAATTCGCGCATTGGAGCTTGCAGGCGCAGTGGTGGCTAGTTCGCCTGCTGGCTTGGGTGAGGCAGTGCTTGCTGCCATCCATAATAAAAAAAGATAGAAAAATAATCATTCAATTTTTTATTTAAAACTTTTATTTAATACGTTCACTTAATACTTTATATTAGAAAAGCGATTTTTATTCAATCTCATGTTTAGCTTACTCAAACGTTTTATCACCATATTTTTAATGTTGTTCATCGCTAACCCTCAAGTGGCGGTTGCTGAAGATATTTCTTATCTAATTACAGCGGCTTCTAAAGGTGATTTAGCCATGGTGAAAGCCATGCTCGATAGTGGTGCTAGCGCCAATACCAAAGATGAAGATGGCATTACGGCGCTAATGTATGCAGCACGTAAAGATAAAGCCGAAGTAATCTCTGCATTGATTAGCAAAGGCGCTGATGTCAATGCCAAAGATAAAGACGGTTGGACAGCACTTATGTACGCTGCCAAGAAAAACAGCGCTGCTTCAGTAAAAGTATTGTTAGAACATGGCGCTGATTCTAAAGTTAGAGATAGTTCAGGTTGGAGTGCATTTGGTTTGGCGGCGGTGGCAGGTTTTTCTCAAACGGTTGAGCTGCTGGTGAAGCATGGCGCGGATGTTAATATTAAAAGTGATGATGGCAAAACCGTATTGATGTACGCGGCAAAAAGTGGCGATATTGCCACCGTAGGGGCGCTGGTTGATAATAAAGCAGATTTACTAGCACGTGATAAATTGGGGGCCACGGCCTTAATGATTGCCGCACGTGAAGGCCATGCGCCCGTGATCAATTTATTGGTTCAGCGTGGCGCAGTGGTGAATCAAAAAGATTTTTCAAAATGGACGGCACTGACCTGGGCGGTTAAAAAATCACAGTTGGGAGCTGCAAAGGCGTTAATTGCAGTAGGCGCTGACGTGAATAACTTAGATTCTGAAGGTACGCCGTTATTGCATATTGCCGTGGATCAAGGCCAAACCAAGATGGTTGAATTACTGCTTGAAAACAAGGCCAAAGTAAAAGCCAAAGACCAATATGGTTTAACCGCTTTGGTGTATGCGCTAAAAGGTCAGCATACCGAGATTATCAAGCTGATTAAAGACGCTGGTGGCAGTTATTAAAATGGTCTTTTAGCGTTTAGTCATTTCTTGTTTCTCAATACACATTAGTTTTTAACTACATAAAAGAATAACGTCCAATCAATGAAAATCGCAATCGCGCAAATCAATTGTATCGTCGGTGATATTGCTGGAAACGCAAAAAAGATCATTGAGAGTGTTGCCGAGGCCAGTGCACAAGGTGCAACTTTAGTGGTGACACCTGAACTTTCGCTTTGTGGCTATCCACCGGAAGATTTGTTATTGCGCGCAGATTTCTTGTCCGCATGTGCTACTGCTTTAAATCGCATCAGTGCCCAGTTAACAGGTGTTACTGTCATTGTGGGGCATCCGCATCAAGTTGACGATGAGTGCTATAACGCGGCCTCTGTTTTGCAAAACGGTAAGATATTGGCGACTTATCATAAACATGTCCTGCCAAACTACGGTGTGTTTGATGAAAAAAGATACTTTACCTCTGGCAGAGATGCGTTAGTGTTTGAGCATCAGGGCGTTAATGTCGGTGTGCTAATCTGTGCGGATGTATGGGAGTCATCGCCCGCACTGATTGCAAAATCTGCTGGCGCACAGCTGCTGATAGCGCTGAACGCTTCACCGTTCCACATGGAAAAACAATCGACACGGTTAAAACAGTTACGCCAACGCGTTGCAGAAACACAATTGCCTTTTGTTTATGCCAATTTAGTGGGTGGGCAAGATGAATTGGTATTTGACGGCGCATCGTTTGTTTTAAACGCCAAAGGCGAGTTAACACATGAGCTACCTGCGTTTGAGCCTGTCTTAGCCTATGTTGAATTTGAGCATGGTAAGCCGGTGCACGGTAGCATTGTTAAACCGCTGGCGATTGAAGCTTCAGTTTATAGCGCATTAAAACTAGGGCTTGCAGATTATGTGCACAAAAATGGCTTTCCTGGTGTGGTGCTGGGTTTGTCTGGCGGCATAGACTCGGCGTTAACGCTGGCAATTGCAGTTGATGCACTTGGCGCAGAAAATGTACATGCCGTGATGATGCCCTCCGAATTTACTGCGGATATGAGCGTGAATGATGCGCGTGAAATGGCGAATATACTGGATGTAAAATACAGTGAAATTGCGATTAAATCTTTGTTTGACGGCTATTTAACGGCGCTTGCGCCACAATTTGGTGATTTAGCATTTGATGCCACTGAAGAAAATCTACAGGCACGTATTCGCGGTATGCTGTTAATGGCGATATCCAACAAATTTGGCAGCATTGTGGTAACAACAGGTAATAAGAGTGAAATGGCAGTAGGATATTGCACGCTGTATGGTGATATGGCGGGCGGCTTTGCTTTATTAAAGGATGTGCCAAAGACCTTGATATATCAGCTATCAAACTACCGTAATACTTTGTCAAGGGCAATTCCAGAACGCATCATTACACGTCCGCCATCGGCCGAGTTGCGCGCGAATCAGTTAGATCAGGACAGTTTGCCACCTTATAATTTGTTGGACGGCATTATTGAAGCCTATGTTGAAGATGACCTTAGTCGAGACGATATTATTGCTCAGGGTTACTTGGCGCAAGATGTGAGCCGTGTAATCACGATGATTGACAGAAATGAATATAAACGCCGCCAATCACCCGTAGGCGTGCGTATTACGCACAAAGGTTTTGGTAAAGACAGGCGTCATCCGATTACCGTCAGGCTCACCAATTTCAATTAGGCTAATGCGCAACCTCTAATGTTAATAAAAAAATCAAATTAGCTCATCACATCAATCTTAATAATTACATTACATTACTTTACCAACGCATATTTAGGAGTTTTTCAGCATGAAAAAAATTGAAGCCATTGTCAAGCCATTTAAATTGGATGAAGTACGTGAGGCATTATCTGATATTGGTGTGAATGGATTGACGGTCACAGAAGTAAAAGGCTTTGGTCGTCAAAAAGGGCACACTGAGCTTTATCGTGGAGCAGAATACGTGGTTGATTTCTTACCAAAAATTAAATTAGAACTCGTGATTGCAGATGATATTGTGGATTCTGCCGTTGAAGCTATTATTAAAGCGGCACATACCGGAAAAATTGGCGATGGCAAGATTTTTGTAAGCGCTGTAGAACAGGTGATACGTATTCGCACCGGAGAAACAGGTGAAGCTGCGGTTTAATTTTTTAATATAAATTCAACACTTACGTTGTCAGCTTCGCCTTGCTGTACTAAACGTTTAGTGCTCAATATATTTAAAGTCCAGACTATTTAAAGCGCCGTATATTAAAAACCAAGCGCTCTTGCGCTTTGATAAAACACAAAGCTCACCACCCACGCTAAACCTAGCGACCAAACAATGGATAGCCACATAAATAGCGAACTTTTTGATTCGTTCTTAAGCGTGGCAATGGTTGAAAGGCAAGGCGTGTAAATTAAAGTGAACAGCATAAAGCTCATCGCCTGCACCCAGTCAATTTGGGTGGCCATTTGTGCCATTAGGGCGTCACCTTGCAAGCCGTAAATCACAGCTAATGCACCCACTACAATTTCTTTTGCTACAAAGCCAAAAATCAATGCAATGGCAAGCTCGTGGTTGATGCCAATGGGGTCTAATAGTGGTGCAAACAGCACACCAATTTGGCCAGCATATGTTCCAACGCTAGCAGGTGCTACGTTGCTGGGAAAGTTAGTCATAAACCACACCAGCACCACACCGATAATGATAAATTTACTGGCACGATTTAGAAAGTGTTTGACCTCATGCCAGCCACGCAATGCGATTTGCCGTGGGGTGGGGAAGCGGTATGGCGGCAATTCTAATATAAAGGGTTCTGAGTTTTTGTATTGCCCCTGAAACAGCAACGCCGTGATAAACATGGTTAAAAAACTCATGGCATATAGCGAAAACAGTACGATAGGCGCATGCTGTGCGGTAAACAATGCTGCTATGATGAAAATAAACACTTGTAAGCGCGCAGAGCATAGCGAGAACGGAATTACTAGCATGGTGAGTAAACGCATAGGGCGCGAGCGCATTACACGCGTCCCCATGAGTGCTGGCACGTTGCAACCAAAGCCCATTAGCATCATCACAAAACCGCGGCCATCCAAGCCCATTTTTGCCATCAAGGCATCCATTAAAAAAGCCGCGCGTGATAAATAGCCGCTGTCTTCAACCATGGCCATCACTAAAAAAAACAGCACAATGATGGGCACAAATGCCGCTACTGTAGCTACGCCATTGTAAACGCCATCTAACATCAAGCCACTTAGCCATGCCGGGCTAGAGGCAAAAGCTGCGTCTAAAAGCTCTGTGCGTAATAAATTTAAAGCCCAGGCCAGACTATCTTGGAGCGGTTTGCCGACCGTAAAAATAAACTCAAACAGAGCATACATGGCAATAAAAAATAAAGGTAACCCAAACCATTTGTGTAGCAAAATTTGATCAATTTTGTCAGTGGTATTATCTGAAAGTGTCACCGGAATATGCACGTGACGTTGAATCAAGGCTTCCATCTCTTGTTCAATTTGACTATCTTCTTTTAAAAGCTGACTAATCGTTTGCGGGCTGGTTGATTTTTGATTTTTATTGATGATTAGCGTGGCAGCTTGTAGCGCTTTAGGTAGGCCATCACCATATTTGGCGCTGATTTGTATCACCGGCATTTGTAATGCTTTTTCAAAGTTATCGGTGTCGATTGTGATGCCGGCCTGATTGGCTTCATCTATCATATTTAAAGCTAGCACTGCAGGTAAATTGAGTTTTTTTATTTGCAGGGCTAACGAAAGCTGACGGTCAATTTGCGAACTATTGAGCAAAATAATGACTAAATCTACCGAGTTGTTGGCTAAAAAATGCCGAACAACTTGTTCGTCGTCAGAAAATCCGTGTAAATCATAAATACCGGGAAGGTCAATGAGTTCAGTCATGTGGCCACCGATGAGTATTTTTGCGCTCATTAGATCAACGGTAATGCCAGGCCAATTGCCCACTCTGGCAGAAGCGCCGCTAATACGGTTAAACAGTGTGGACTTGCCTGTGTTAGGCATGCCTAACAGTGCGATACGCTTCATGCGACTACCTTTGATAACTCAACGAAATAAAACGGTTTTTAATGCGATTTTTATCAGCATGGTTTTTACTCACAAAAATCACTGCTGACCAATCAAACATAAGATGCTACCTGAGCGCTTTGCACGAACCGATTTAAAGCTAAAAATTCTCAAGTTGCCATTCCGAACGAAGAGAGGAATCTTTGCAGCGTGTTGAATTAATTAGATTTCTCTCTTCGTTCGAAATGACATGATTTTAACGTACTTGATAAAAATAGGCTTTTTAGTGTTTCTTGCAAAGGTCTCTAACTACTTTTAAATATATTGCAGCAAAATTTTAGCTCACTGGTGCTAACTTTAAGTGGTAAATGGTTAAGTTAGGTTAACATGAATGCGCGTGGCATCGACCAGGCGTAAAATAATATCAGTGGTACCCAAACGTACATGAAGTGGACCATTAAAATTAGCGCGACGGATAATGCGCAACGGCTTACCCACACGAAAGCCTAATGCCGATAAGCGATGAAATAGCGACTCTTCAGCTTCTATGGCGGAGATAATAGCGTGTTGACCAGTTTTTAATTGTGATAAAAATTGCATATTCGGTTTAAGTATGAATTTTTTAAATGATAATAGTTCTTATTATCGCATATTTTATTATTTAAGTGCGTAACGGTATATTAAAATCAGGTAAAAATAAAACAGGTGTTGAAAGGTTTGTGTTAAAAATTAGCTGAAGCCACCCATAAATTGCATTAATGGATAAAAAGAGTTTTTAGGTTTAAAGTTTAGTTGCGCCTAATGTGTTGGTTTTTAGCATGGTGCAACTACCTATTGGAATCATCAGCATGCATAAATTTATTGATCAACAAAAGCTAGCAAAGCAAACGGCATTGCCCGATGACGCACCATTATATGATAGTAAGATGCAAGGGCGGCCAGAGGGTGTTTATGTGGCTGAAGTTGTACCTGCTCCAGCTTTAGATTGCAGTGCTTGTAAAGAGCAATCGGTGCAGGTGTTAAGCGATGTTGAAATTCGCTTCCATGCCATGGTGTCAAATATGCCAGGCTTGTTTTTTCAGTTTCAACTTGATACCAATGCGGAAATAAAATTTATCTACTTAAGTGAAGGCTGTAAGGCGTTACTGGGTTTAACTGCTGAAGAGTTAAAGCAAAATCCAAAGCTGTTTTATGCCTTAATGAACGCAAAAGATCGCGCTACATTGCATAAACGCCTGGCTTTATCAGCTAAAAATCTTAATGTGTTAGATTGGGAAGGGCGTGTTTGGATTGATAATTGGCAGGATAATAAATGGATTAATGTGCGGTCCACGCCCAGAGTAATAAGTACTGGTGAAACGCAGTGGGAAGGCATTATGATCAACATCACGCAAAGCAAGAATGAAAAACATGAGATTGAAGAATCCCGTCGAGAATTAGCTGAACTCACGACGCATTTGAATCAAATTAAAGAGCAAGAGCGCACCAGAATTGCGCGTGAGATTCACGATGATTTGGGTGGTAATTTAACCGCAATTAAAATAGGCTTGGCGTCTATTATTAAACGTCTGGGAGCAGGGCAGACAGTATCAGTGGAGCAAGCGCAGAACCTGGAATCTGTGATTGACAATACTTTTGAAGCCGTACATAGAATTTCAAGCGATTTAAGACCAAACATACTGGATTTAGGTATTGTGGCAGCGTTAGAATGGCAGGCGCAGGCGTTTGAGAAGCATAACGCCACCCCTTGCAAATTTACGTCTAATCAAGCGGACATTGCCGTGACGTCAGAGCAGGCGATCACCTTGTTTCGTATATGTCAGGAGTCCATGTCCAATATTTCAAAACATGCATGTGCGAAAAAAGTACGCTTGGATATCAGCGCATTGGTTAAAGAAATTGTACTGACGATTAGTGATGATGGGGTCGGAATAAAATCTAGCGATACGTTTAAAGCCAATTCATTTGGCCTGCGTGGTATGCAAGAGCGGGTGGCGGCATTACATGGTAGCTTTAATATCGATCAAACTGGTGAGAGTGGTACCGTGGTTACGGTAAGATTGCCTATTACGTAGTTTTGAGAGCTTTGCACGAACCGATTTAAAGCTAAAAATTCTCAAATATTCATTTCGAACGAAGATAGGAATCTTTGCAACGTGTTGAATTAATTAGATTTCTCTCTTCGTTCGAAATGACATGATTTTAGCGGTCTTGATAAAAATAGGCTTTTTAGTGTTTCGTGCAAAGGTCTCGTTTTATTATTTATTGTGCATTTTTAAATATGACGGTGTAGCTTATTGTGAAAAAAAATAAAATCAAGGTCATCATTGCGGATGATCATGCCATTTTAAGGGCAGGGCTTAAACAAATTTTGGCTGAAACAGAAGACATTGACGTGATTGCTGAAGCACAAAATGCGAATGAGGCGATTAAACTTGGCTGTCAGCCAGGTGCGGACGTGATGTTGCTGGATATTTCAATGCCAGACCGTAGTGGCATTGACGCATTGAAATACATTAAACGTGAAAATAATCACATTGCTGTACTCATGCTATCGATGCATAAAGAAGACCAATACGCAGTGCGAGCTTTAAAAGCAGGCGCTGCCGGCTACTTGTGTAAGCAAAGTGCATCGTCAGAACTGGTTAACGCGATTTACACCGTTGCCAAAGGTAAAAAATTTATCACCCCTGAAGTTGCCGAAATTCTAGCCAACCAAGTTGGTATGGAAAACAACAAAGCGCCGCATGAAATACTATCAGACCGTGAATTTCAAACCCTGATTCTGATTGCATCAGGTTCATCGGTGAGCGAAATTGCAGAAAAACTATCATTGTCGGTAAAAACCATCAGTATGTATCGCGCCCGTCTGTTAGACAAAATGCAGTTACGTCATAACTCTGATCTGACGCATTACGCTTTCAAGCACATGTTGGTTGATTAATTCCAATCCGTATATTTGCCTGTGATATAACAAAACCTGTCGCCTCTCATCTTCCGTGCAAATTTCGTGTACAAGATTCAGAGTATATAGGCTAAATTAACCTACTTTTACTACTCTGTTTCCTGCATTCATTCGCCTTAACTTTCTTAAAATGTCAGTATTCCGGCATTGAGTATTTACTGCTCTCGCTGTAATCACTGAATGTATTTTAAGATTGGCTAAATGAATCACCATGACAACTAAAGTGAAGCAAGGTGGAACCCCGACTGTCGGTGAGATGAATGCCTTAGCTGCGCTTTTCAATCAGGGTAAGCTGGATCTGGCTGAAAAAATGGCGCTAGAAATTACACAGTGTCACCCGAAACAGGGTGTTGGCTGGAAGGTGTTAGGGGCAATATATCAATCTCAAGGACTGGCTCAAGCACTTGATGTATTAAAAAAAGCAGCAGAATGCCTCCCCGATGATTACGAAGCCCACTACAACTTAGGCAACTGTTTTTATGACAAACAGCAACTCGATTCTGCTGCTGCCTGTTATCAAAAGGCAATTCAGCTAAATTCCAGCTTTGCACCAGCTCACTACAACTTAGGCAATGTTTTTAAAAATCAGGATTCATTGGAGCAGGCGGAACAAAATTATCGCAATGCTTTGTTGCTGGATGTTGATAATGTCTGGATCCTCGATAATCTGGCACATGTACTTTATGAGCAAAGCCGATTTGCTGAGGCAAAAGCGTGTTATGAAAAGATATTAACAATTCAGCCGGATCTTATTGCAGCGCAAACTGGATTAGGCGCTGTTGCAAAAGCACTTGGACAATCTCAAGAAGCTGAAGCCCGTTTCAGAAAAGCAATTGAGAATGGTGCAGGGTTTGAAGCTTACGGTAATCTCGCGGATTTGCTACATTCGGCCGATAGAATACATGAGGCTGAAGCTTGCCTGAATTCGGCTATTTTAGCTTACCCAGAGTCGGTCGATGCGTATGTCAAGATGGCCATTTTTTTAAGAACCTTGGGGCGTGCGCCCGAATCTATTCCATACTTTACTCAAGCGTTGTCGATTGATTCATCACGTAAAGATATCCACGTTGATCTTGGGGTAGCAAAAGCGGATGAGGGATTTTTTTCTGAGGCAGAAGCATGCTATCGGCGTGCCATTGAATTGGATCCAGATTACTGGTTGGCTTATAATAATCTAGGACTTGTTTGGCATAGAATGGAACGCCATAAGGACTCTGAACGAGCGTTCGAAAAAGCAATTGAATTGCATCCTGATGAGGCTTTACTTTACAGTAATTTAGGGTTGACGTTAGGTGCGCTTGGGCAACTCAAGAAAGCAGAGCTGATGCTTAAAAAAGCGGTTGAGATTTCTCCTGAGTATGTGAATGCGCACATTAATTTATGCATCAATTATATTGGGCAGGGTCGCCTAGAAGAGGCTGAGGCAGAGTGCTTTGAGGCGCTTAAGTATGATCCGGCTTCAAACAAGGCGAGAAGTAATTTATTGTTTGCCATGAATTACTCTGGACACCACAGCGCCGAATATCGTTTACAACAGGCGCTTGAGTTTGATAACGTCGTGACAGGCAAGGTAGAGCAAGCGTACACCAGTTGGCAATCTCACCCAGACAGTCGGCGACTACGTATTGGTTTAATGTCTGGTGATCTGCGCCAGCATCCAGTTGCTTACTTTCTGGAAAATTGGGTGAGAAATGTTGATTTCTCCCAGTTTGAGTTAATTGCATATTTAACGGATACCCGTGAAGATGCTTTTACTGGCAGAATTAAACCAAACTTTTCTCACTGGAAATCTTTGGTTGGTTTAACAGATCAAGCTGCAGCGGAGTTGATTCATGACGATGGTATTGATATTTTATTGGATCTTTCAGGGCATACCTCTGGCAATCGGTTACAGATTCTGGCATGGAAGCCAGCGCCAATACAGGTCAGTTGGCTAGGTTATTTTGCGACTACTGGGATGAAGTGTGTGGATTACTTTATCGCCGATGAAGTGGGTGTGCCAGCAGGGGGTGACGCGAACTTTGTAGAAAAAATTAAATATTTACCAGATACTAGATTGTGCTTCACGGCACCTCATGTAGCGACTGATGTGTCAGCTTTGCCTGCGCTCACAAATGGCTATATCACATTTGCAAGTTTTCAAACCTTGGCAAAAGCAGGTGACGATGTATTGGCACTATGGGCAGATGTGATGCTTGCATTGCCCGATGCTAAGTTGCGTTGGCAGTGTAAGTCTTTTGGTGATGCTGATGTGACGGTGGATATGATCTCCCGATTTGCTAAGTTAGGAATTAGTGCAGATAGGCTGACACTTTTAGGTTCTGTATCTCGCGAGGATTATTTTTTAGCGCATCATGAAGTTGATGTGATATTGGACACTTTCCCTTACCCTGGTGGAACGACAACTTGCGAAGCTTTGTGGATGGGCGTTCCTACCTTAACGCTTGCGGGGGGTAGTTTAATTGCAAGGCAAGGCGCCAGCATGCTGAGTGCAGCGGGTCTTGCTGATTGGATAGCTGAAACTAAAGCTGAGTATTTGAGTAAAGCATTGGCACTTTGCAGTGACTTTAATCAGCTGGCTAACTTAAGAGCAAAGCTCCGTGCACAGGTGCTAGCTTCACCGTTGTTTGATGCAAAGCGATTTGCTAAAAATATGGAAACTGCATTATGGGAAATGTGGCATGAGCATTATCCTGCGCCTGATGCTAGTAAAGTAGTGCCAGAGATCGTATCGCCGAATATTGAAGTACAGTACAAAGCCTTAACGAGAGACGCTTATGAGCAGAAGATGAAAGCTCACCAAAGCCGTCATGTGCAAATTGTGAGTGCGACCCGATATTCAGAGTCAGACTTTTGGAGTGAATCAGCACTCGGTCTTTCATTGCACCGCCATTTGAAACAAGGTGGCGGTATGTCAGCAAGTATTGCTTTTAATAACACATTAGGGCTTTCTGACGTGTTTAATCAGGCGATTGAACGCGCCGATGATAGCGCTATTCTTGTATTTGTTCATGATGACGTATGGATTGATGAAGCTAACTTTGTCGATACACTAATTGCAGGGCTTGAGCGCTTTGATGTGATTGGTGTTGCAGGTAACAAGCGTAGATTACCTAACCAGCCCGCTTGGCTCTTTGTAGATACAGCGCTTAATTGGGATGAGCCTGAATACTTAAGTGGAACCGTATCGCATGGCCTGCATGCTTTTGGCGAAGATAAGTTTTACGGCGATGTTCCAGCCGCTTGTGAGTTGTTGGACGGTGTATTTATTGCCACTACAAAATTAACACTCAATGGAGCGCATGTTAGATTTGACCATCAGTTTGACTTCCATCTTTATGACGTAGACTTTTGCAGAAGTGCTAGGGAAGCGGGTTTAAGCCTAGGTACTTGGCCAATCAAACTAACCCATCAAAGTAAAGGTGCATTTGGCTCGCCACATTGGGCGCAGAAATGCCAACTTTACTTTAACAAGTGGGAAAGTGGGAGTTCACAACAAATTGCGTTACAAAATGCCATGCTTGAAGTGATGCAGATGGCAGAGCGCCATGAAGCAGCAGGCGAACTAGAGCAAGCCGTGCTTTTATATCAAGAAGTTTTGAATATCCAACCTGATAACGCAGAGGCTAATTATCGTTTAGGGATTGTTGAGTTTAATCTGAATGGTGTTCATACAGCATTGCCTCATCTTGAAAAAGCGGTGCAATGTAAACCAGAAGATGAGCAATATTGGGTAACATACATTGACGCACTCATGCAGTCTGCGGATGTTACAACCGTATTAGAAGCCCTAGAGTTGGGTCAGAAGTTTGGATTAACAATAGAAACTGCGCAAATCATTGCAGCAGATTTTTTAGAAAAAATTGAATCTCAAAAGGTTGAATCTCCAAAAGTCGAATTTAAAGAACAGCCAGTAGCAATCAATCCATTGTGTTCAAACGAGGTAATCACACAATGTCTGACAGAAATGTTAAGTACTAATCTCAATGAGATTTATTTAAATGAACAGCATGCACAGTTAAAAAGTACGATTTCTCCGCACTTGGATTTATCAGCATTTGAAACAACGATTAATGCCTTGAGTAATATTCATAAACAAAATGAGATTTTGGCGCTGATTTATAAGTCAATCAGTGCAATCAAACTTCAAAAAGAATTTGTTGGCACTAAAGTATTTACGCCATATTTTGATCAAGTATTAGAAAATATCGATCTGGATATTACCGATATTATTTCTCGGGATCGTAAGTTAGCAAATGTCGTGATTGCGTCAGAAGTTTACGATTACGGTGGCCATACTAAAGTCATTCAAGAGATTTTGGAGTCGGTTGAAAATCCAATTTTAATCATTACCGATGTCTATGACAGGTTTGCAAAGAACCGTTTGTTTGAACAGGTTTCATCGACATTCATTAAGTGTCCAGTATTGATATTGCCTAACGAAGCTTATTTAGATAAAGCTAAAAGATTGGCAGCCTTTATCAATAGTTGTGCAAAAAACGTGTTTGTTTTATCGCACCATGAAGATGCAGTCGCCATAGCCGCGTGTCAAAGAACATTAGATGCCCAGTATTATTTTGTGCACCATGCCGACCATAATCCAGCATTAGGGTGCACTGTTGCTCACTTTAATCATGTTGATTTGTTTGAGTCAATAGCAAAACTATGTGCTCAAGACCTGAATAAACCAGTTATTTCTCTACCTACGTCTTCAAATGATTTAGGTGCAAAAGAGTTTGTTTATCCTATTCAACAATTTTCAACCGTAACTGCAGGCTCCGCTGGCAAGTTTTCCATGACGGGAGAGGTGAGTTTAAGTCGAATTATCATTGAATCTTTGAAAGTTTGTGGTGGAAAGCATTACCATTTTGGTGAACTCTCGGTAGAGAAGATTCAAACGATTCAAAATGACTTACAACAAGCGGCGATAAATATTAATCTATTTGTGTATTTGGGTAATGTGCCATCTCTATGGGACGGTTTATGTAGTAATGATGCGCATATATTCTTAGGATCGGCACCAACCCCTGGTGGAAAGTCTAACTTAGAGGCATCAGGTGCAGCCTATCCCTTGCTGGCTTATGTGCCAGCAGATGCGCCACGATATTTATATGTTGGCGCAGAGGCACAGATCGGCTTAACTTGGACAAGTATTGCTGAGCTTACATCTGGTTTAATGACCATGATGGAAAATCACGAGGAGTTTTCTCAGCAATCTAGGCAGTTCTATTTGGCAAACTGTTCAAGTGAAGCCTTTAAACACAAGCTAACACAGCTTTGTGATGCGTTTTAAGTGTTAGACTAAGTTGATTGATGCTAGTAACAATGTGCTGTAGTGATTAGGGTTTTATATGTCGAATAATATTCATCCGCTTGCCGACTGCCAATCTGAACATATCGGAGAGGGGTCACAAGTATGGCAATTCACAGTTATATTAGCTAATGCCAAGATAGGTAAGCACTGCAACATTAATGCACATTGTTTCATTGAGAACGATGTAGTCATTGGTGATAATGTCACGATTAAATGCGGAAACTATCTATGGGATGGCATCACGATAGAAGATGATGCGTTCATTGGACCCAATGTAACCTTCACTAATGATCGATACCCAAAATCTAAAAACACCGCATTTACATTAGAAAAGACAATTGTTTGCAAAGGGGCATCTATCGGAGGAGGGGCGGTGCTATTGCCAGGTATTAGAGTTGGTGTTGGTGCAATGGTAGGCGCTGGTTCAGTGGTGACGAAAGACGTTGCTGATCATGTGGTCGTAGCTGGGAACCCTGCTAAGCTAATAAAAAAAGTAATGAATAATGAGTGATGGTAAAAATGTAGAGGTGTTCGAACTAGGTACAGTGAATGATGCCGTACTTAAATTTGAGGGTGTTAAACTTCTCGATGAAGTGTCATACACGACCCCACCAATTCCTATATTTGGCGAGTTGTCCGCTAATGCAGCAGTTAAAAATAGCTATATCTTAAAGCATCCTGCGGTCTATCTTACAAAAGTAACTGATTGTAAAATTATAGGAGGTGCAGCTTTTCCTATTATTCAAAATAAGAGTATCTGTCATCAATACTTTTCTCCAGATGTTTGGGAGCTTTGGGAGCAAGCTGAGGGGGTTTGTTTAATTAAACCAGACCAAAATATAATTGGCTATGGCAGCTTGAAATCGCGACTATCATATGATTGTAAAGTAATTGGCTTGATCGGTAATGGATCATATAACTACGCGCATTGGATGACGGAGTTTTTACCGCAATTGGTATTGCTAAAAAAATGTGGTGTTGATTTTTCTGGATATAAAATAGCGATAGATGCTAGGGCTTATCCTAGTATGTTGGAAGCAATTTATCTGCTTGGGGTCGGGGATGAGCAGCTCATTAAAATTGAAAGTTTATCTCTTAACTCCTTTCCAGAAGCTATGTGGGTTAGCCCCGTCGCTAATGTTGTATATCAACGACCTAATGCTACTGGACCAAATGCATTAGATAAAATGGCAGCTCCTCAGCACGCTGTTTTCCACCCTGATGCTTTGAAAGCAACTAGAAACTATTTTCTTGAGTTATTGGCGCAGAGTGGTTGTGAAGGCGCGCCAAGTAAAATTTTTATAAAAAGATTTACTGGCAGGCGATATCACGCACGTTCCGTCGTGAACGAGAAGGTAATACAGAAAAAGTTAGAGTCAGAGGGTTTTGTAAGTATTGATCCTAGTACGTTAAGCTTTTCCGAACAAATTAGATTTTTTAGTAAAGCAAAATGTATTGTGGCAGCATCAGGCGCTGCTTTATTAAATATGATTTGGGCGCCAGAAGGTGCAAAAGTTATTGTATTGATGAATGACGCTAAGGTTGTCAATTATTGGTACTTTAGTAATATTGCTTTTGCCATTGGGCATCAGCTTGCTTATGTATTGGGGAAGGTCGTTGATACTGGCAACTGGAATGATATTAACCATGCCGATTTTGAAATTGATTACGACGCGTTAGCAGAGGCGCTTAAATTATTTGGTGTAGCTAGCACGGCAGAAGTGACTTTAAATAATCAGAATATCCATAGCAAAGTTATATCAAACAGAGTGCGAATATTGTTTGTGTTGCAGTATGCACCTATTTGGTCATCATTGCGTTCGGTATTCCAATCACTTAAGGCGATTGATGGTGTTGAGGTTAAGGTAATTAAATCAGTCTTTATTCATGGGGTTGCAAGTGATGACAATATGGCGCAACTTGATATGTTGTGCCGTAACGAAAACATTGATGCAGATACAAATGTTGATTTGGTATTGCGTGAGTTTCAACCTCATGTAGCATTCTTGCAAAACCCATATGATTCAACTCGTCTTCCAGCGCTTCATAGTACTCAGTTGGCAACTATAGGTATAAAAGTTGCGTATGTTCCTTATGGAATTGAAATGGGTGGAGGGCTTGAGAATAATCAATACCAGTTCAATGCAGACGTACAACAGTTAGCTTGGCGTATTTTTGTAAGATCCTCACGTAATAAAGCGATGTACGCAAAATACTGTGATGTAGGTGACTCACATGTTGTTGTCACGGGGCATCCCAAATTTGATGGACAAGTCATTACTGATACTTATAAAATCAATGAGCAACTTAAAGTTAAAATTGCAGGACGGCCGGTTGTGTTGTGGACACCTCATTTTTCAGTGGGTTTGCCAGCAAGTTGGTCAACTTATAGAATTTACAGCCAAGTCATCATGCAACAAACGGTTGCTAGGCAAGATGTTTTTTTTATCATTAGACCACATCCATTATTTTTTAAAGAGATGCTTAAACAGCATATTTGGAGCATAAATGACGAAGCAGAATTTAGAAAGTTATGTGATGAAAAAGGCAATTTATGGCTAGATGAGAGTGCCGATTATATAGAGTCATTTTCAGCATCAAGAGCAATTATGACGGATGTTGGCTCATTTTTATTGGAGTATTTACCAACTAAGAAACCAATTTTGTATTTGCATCACCCAGATGGGTTTGGTTTAAATGATGATGCTGATTTGGTTAATCATTATTACAGAGCAGATAAATCAGAAGATATCTCGCAATTTATAGAGATGGTTTCAAAAGGACTGGATCCTATGCGTGATGAGCGCATTTCAGTAATAGAGCAGTATTTATATGGTTTAGATGGTAAGGCTGGTCAACGCATAGCTACGTATGTTGCCAATGAAATGCTCCAGCAACTTGAGCTTGCTGAGAGCACTCATGATGATAGTGCAGTTTCTATGCAAAATCATGTAGATTATTTCTGGAAAAATACGCCCACACTGATGACAGAGTCAGATGAGTATTATCAAGCTAAAATAGATGTTTTTAAAAATCTATTAAGATCAAATTTATTACCAGAAACTTTAGATGAGGTCGTTGATGTTGGTTGTGGGAGAGGTGCCTATACAATAGCATTAGCTTATAAAGCCAAGCATGTTTATGCGTGCGATATTTCAGAAAAAATTATCCATTTTGCAAAAAAAAAGGCTGATATAGCTAGTGTCAATAATATTGATTTTGAAGTGAAAGATTTTCGAAATCTATCACTTAAACTTGAGTTGACCTTGATTAGTTTCAATGAGTTCTTTAGTTGTATACTCGACGATAACGTTTTCTCTAAAATGGTTAGTAAATCAACGCTAAGTCTTCAAAGTAATGGGTATTTTTTAGTCATAGACAAGTTTTCACTCATTCAAGACAGAATCATGTCTTATCCATCTGGACGGGTTCGTAATTTAAGAAATATTGATGCATTCCACTCATATATGCATCAATTAGGATTCTGTTTGCAATTGCAAGATATCATTAATGAAAGTGTTACTGATCAATCTACTGATCGACTAATCTTGATGAAGAAAATGGCGTGAACACCTACCTAGCAGGTAACTTGTTTATCTGCGATTTGGATGGAGTTGAGAGAAGCAGATGTAGATCTAAAGATTTACCAAATAAAGTTTAATTTGCGATGAGAATTTAATTAGTGATGAAGCCAAATATTTTATTAGCTGCTGGAAGTGGTTCTAGGATGTCACCATTAACAGATAAAACACATAAATCAATGTTAGAAGTAAATGGTGTGCCTTTATTAAAAATGATAATCGACAATATTTCAGAGTTGAATGATCAAGAAATTGTGGTGGTGACAGGGCATAAGTCAGAGCAAATTAATGATTTGGTGAATAGTTATAAGCATCTCAATATTTCTATTGTATACAATTGTCGTTATCAAGATGATGTAAATATCTATTCTGTAAATTTAGGTGTCTCGAAGCTTAATAACGTTTCAAATGGATACAATATTATTGAGACAGATATTATTTTAGAGCCTGCATGCTGGCAAAAAATATATCAAAACATAAATCAAAGTGAGGATAGCTTTTGGATTACGCACGGAAAGTACTCGAAAAGTTTAACTGGTGGTATTGTTCATGCAAATGTTACTGGAATGATTGATGGAATTGCTTATGCACCTTCATATATGCCTGTTTACGAACAATGGCCTAAAATGCTTGGTATAGTATCTGTCGGCCCCAATCAGGTTGAAGAGGATATCCAAATAAGGAAAGCGTTAATTTTAAAGTCAATAAAGCAATATTACCTTACTCCATGGGTGATTGGTTTTGAAAAGCTCCCATCAAGAATATTAGATGTGAGCGAATACTATGCTAAATCATTTAATGATGAAGATGCTTTTAATGACGCTTGTTCCCAATTTTTAAATCTAAAGATTAAGTAGTGACTATGCAGTCAGAGATAATATTTATTCCGACTAATAGCCTTATCCATATTGAGGGCTTTAGTAAAAAGCGTGTTGATTGGCTTGTTGAGAAAATTATTAAAGAAAGCTTTTGGACAAAACCGTTGGCTGTAGATTTAGAGCATCATTTGGTCCTAGATGGCCAGCACCGAATGGAAGCAGCTAAGTTTTTAGGATTGACCAACGTCCCAGTAATTAAATATGACTATTCGAAAGTTAAGCTGTGGAGCTTGAGGCCTAAATATGAGTTTGATTGGAAAGAAGTAACAAGACGTTCGCTAGAGGGGATGCCTTATCCTTATAAAACTGTTAAACATGAATTCGAGATAAAATTGCCAAAATGTGAAATTCCTTTGGAGTTACTTAAGTAAATGAGTCATACAAAAGTAAATCAGGTAATTATATTAGCTGCAGGTAAAAGCTTGCAGTTAGACGGTGTGAATAAAGCGTTAATTGAACACCCGATATCTAGAAAAACAATATTAGATTGCATGATTGATGCGTTTGAAGGGAAAGTGATCACGGTTGTTGTCGGGTTTAGTGCAATACAAATAATGCAGAAATATCCACAATTAAATTATGTGATTAATCCTAATTGGGCCGTAACAAATAATGCAATGAGTTTAGGCTTGGCATTAACAAATGAACCGACCTACGTAGTTCCTGGAGATATTTACTTAGATAAAAAATTAGTATCTAGGTTGGATAATGAGGTGAGTGACTTGGCACTGACTAGAAACACTGAAAATCGTGTTTTGTCGTCAATACATGCAATTACAAAAGATAACAATATTATTGATGTGTACCAAGGTCCTATAAAAAACAGTACACATCCAGAAACCACTGGATTATTTAAAATATCAAATAAAGAAGCCTTAACAGCTTGGCGTAATCAATGTCTTCAGCATGGCAATTTATTCGCAGGTCAGTTACTACCAGTCAATGTAACGAATATTAAATCCGTTGATGTTGAAAAAGACTTTTTGTGGGAGATTAATACGCCTACTGACTATCTTAATTTGATTCGTGAAGCTGGTAGAAAATAATGCGTGCGATCACAATTGGCCTTCCAATATGGACTAGCTCGGCCACAGAACTCTCCGAAGATGTTATTAATTTGGAGAAACTGTCTAAGAAGCTGATGTCCCAGAGCAATATGAGTGCTAGGACAACAAGGCTGACTTTACCCCCAATGCCTGTTGATATGATGTTGCAACCTAGTGCCCTAGTTTCTACTATGTCCTTAGTTCAAGAGATTGCTAGCAAAGCTGGTTCTCGTTGGTATTGTTTGCCGATTAATTTGATGCATGAAATAGATTATGAGCCGATTTTAAATGAGTTGCTTTCTTACATCATTAAAGACCAAAAGTTATTCGTTAATCTAATTGTGGCAGATGAATCAAAGATATCACTCCGAGGGGCACAGATTGCTGCAAAGTTTATTATTAACTTATCGCGCAGAAGTTTTAACGGTTTTGATAATTTCCGAGTCGGTGTTTCAAGTGCTTGTGTGGCAAATACACCATTTTTCCCATTTTCAAGACACGATGGTGAACGTCTTTGTTTTAGTCTCGCGCTTGAGACTACGTTAGATTGTATTGATGCAGTTGAGCGTTTAAGTGTTATTAATCCAGCAATTGATGAAATGCAAATTGCTATTAAAGATGCACTTTTAAAAAATATAGAACAAGCTAATCAGTTTGGTGTTGCGTTAGAGCAGATTTCATTAGTTGAGTATCGTGGATTAGATGCATCATATGCTCCTTTCCCTGATGGAAAAAGCTCGGTAGGTAGTTTGATCGAAAAGCTTGGCGTATCCCCTGTTGGGGCAAGTGGTACGTTGTTTGCCACTAGTATTCTGACGGATGCACTAAAAGCTGCTCTATTAGAGTCTAAAGCACGCTGCTCAGGCTTTAATGGTGTCATGTATTCTGTTTTAGAAGATAATACGCTTGCCTCGTCTAATAATCTAACTAGTCTTTCTATCGAAAAGCTAGCTTTGTTTTCAACACTTTGTGGTTGTGGAATAGATATGGTGCCAATCGCCGGGTCTGTATATGAAGAGAGCATAACTTCGATTATTCTGGATATTTCGGCACTTGCTGTCAGATTAAAAAAGCCTCTGGGTGTGCGTGTTGTGCCAATACCCAATAAAATAATTAATGAGTATGCAACTTTTAATTTAGACTTTTTGTGTGATAGTAGAGTAATGAATACAGGTGTTATCGACAAAGCAATTAATACAGTAAATTTTAATCATTGGGTATATCTAAATTAAAACGAGATCGACTATGTTAGATAGAAACAAGGTAAAACAATTTTGGGATGCTCGGGCAAAGACTTATGAAAGTCTGGCGTTTGAGAGTATTGCAAATCTAGAGCAAAATGAAAAAAATCTTCACCTAAAAATAAATCACGAGTCAGAAAAGGTGTTTTCATGGCTTGGTGATGTTCGTGGTAAAAAGATTTTAGATCTAGGGGCAGGCGTTGGTCAATGGGCTTTTCGTTTTATAGAAAAAGGTGCAAAGTCAGTTAAGGCAATAGAGTTTTCTGAAGAGTTGGCTAATGTTGGAGAAGTAGAGGCAAATAAGCGTGGTGTGCAAAATTTGCAATTTATAGTATCTCCAGCTGAGGAGTTTGATACAGATGAAAAGTTTGACATAGTACTTTGTTCTGGGCTTTGTGTGTATTTGAACGATGACCAGTTTTTAACATTGGTTAGAAAATTCCCAAAGCTTATTAATCCTGGTGGTTTACTTTTAATGAGGGAAGGAATGGCTATCGCTGATAGGCATGAAATTAATAATAAATTTTCAGAACATTTGCAATCTGACTATTCGGCTACTTATAGAACACGTGATCAATATTTGAAACCACTATTGATAAATGGGTTGGAGTTAGTTAAGGATGAAAACATGTTTGAAGAAGGCCATATCTTAAATAAATATAAAGAGACAAGGTTACATTTGTTTTTAATTAGAAATAAAACTAATGCCTAAAGTTACTCCTTACTCTGAATCAGTAAGTTGGGATGAGAGCGAGCTTGTTATAGGTGTCGTTGGCGTTGCTCCATGGGCAACTTTAGAATTCTGTAAGGCATTATATTCGTATATTTCTGCTAATAAAGATTGGCATTACCCCAGAGTAATTATTGATGCAAATGCTAAAATTCCGAGTCGAGGGCGATACTTTGAACTTCACGAGAGAGATCCCTCACCTTACATAAAAGCAACTATTCTGGAGTTGTTTAATTCTGGCGCAGGTGTTGTTGTAGTCCCTTGTAATACTGCACACATTCTATTTGATAGATGGGCATCAGAGTCCCCAGTGATTATTCCTAATATTATCGATGCCTGTTGCGATAGACTTTCTTACTTAGGAGGGGAGGTAGTCGCTGTATTTGAGTCTTTAAATTTAAGGAAGAGTAAGTTATACGAAAGTAGAATTACTCAAAGAGGATTTACTTATTACGCAATGGCTGATCATCAAGCTAAAATGATTGCTAGCTTTATCGAAAATATTAAACAGAATGCAGTGCCAAATGAAGAGTGTTTGGCTGATTTTAATACGTTAGTTGATCACTTGGAGCAAAGTGGGGTTGACTCAATCGTTATCGGATGTACAGAATTAACACCATTTATTAATTCAAGTGTTAGAAATAAAATGAAGTTTATTGATTCTAACTCTGAGCTAGCCCGCGCAGCAGTTATTGCAGCAAATTGTAGACTTAAATAATTAATAGTGGAAAATTAATACTAATGGCTTTAGAAGACTGCAGAATCATTGAACTCCCCAAAATCCACGAGCCTCGCGGAAATTTGTCGTTTGTGGAAAGCAATAACCATATCCCATTTGCAATAGAGCGTGTGTACTACGTATATGATGTACCGGGCGGCTCTGATCGTGGGGGGCATGCGCATAAAGGTTTACATCAGTTGATTATTGCAATGTCTGGCAGCTTTGATATTACCTTGGATGATGGTAAAGATAAGAAAACCTTTCATTTGGCACGGTCCTACTACGGCTTGTATGTATGCCCAATGATCTGGCGCGAGATGGATAACTTTTCTTCAGGCTCGGTGTTGATGGTGTTAGCTTCTAATAAATATAGTGAAGATGACTATTACCGAAATTATGATGATTTTATGAAAGCCAGATGGGTAAAGTAATTGAGTGATATGCGCGTACCATTTTTAGACCTTAAAGCTGCTTACAGTGAATTAAGCCGTGAGTTAGATGAAGCTGTCCTTAGGGCTAGTCATTCTGGGTGGTACATAGGTGGCCCAGAAGTAGAAAGTTTTGAAGCGGATTTTGCTGCTTATACAGAAGCTAAGTGTTGTGTAGGTGTTGGTAATGGGCTAGACGCATTAACGCTTGCATTGCGTGCTTTAGACATCGGTGCAGGGGATGAGGTCATTGTACCTTCACATACCTTTATTGCTACTTGGCTTGCGGTCAGTGCAGTTGGTGCAAAGCCTGTTCCAGTAGAGCCTGTATCAGGTAGTTATAACATTGACGTTGCTAGTATTGAGCGTTGCATTACATCTAAGACTAAAGCGATTATGCCCGTACATTTATACGGCATGCCTGTAGACATTGAGGCAATTTGTACTTTAGCAAAAAAACATGGCTTGACTGTGATTGAAGATGCAGCACAAGCACATGGTGCGATGGTTGGAGGCAAAAAAATTGGCAGCCATGGTGATGTGGTCGCATGGAGCTTCTACCCAGGTAAGAACCTCGGTGCATTGGGTGACGGTGGAGCAATTACGACCAATAATGAGGCAATCGCCTCTAGGGTGCGTGAATTAGGTAATTATGGGTCGACTGTTAAATACTTCAATGAAGAGCGCGGCGTTAATAGCCGCTTAGACCCAATTCAAGCGGTAGCACTCTCAGTGAAGCTTAAGTATCTTGATGGTTGGAATAAACGTCGTAAGCATATTGCAACAATTTATAGTCAGGCATTGAGCGGTTTAGGGTTGGGTTTGCCAAATGTACCAACGTGGGCAGAACCAGTCTGGCATTTATATGTGGTTGCTACACCTGAGCGTGATGCATTACAGTCACGTTTGGCATCCGCTGGCATACAGACATTGATTCATTATCCAGTACCCCCACATTTGCAAAAGGCATATCAGGCGCTAGCGCTTAAAGCTGGAACTCTGCCAGTTGCAGAGCGCTTAGCAAAAGAAGTCTTGAGTTTACCGATAGGTCCACATTTAAATGCGGGTGATGTTGATTATGTGGTGTCGGTATTAACAGCGGAGGGTAATAGTCTGTAATCATCCTCATGTATTTAGTTTTGACGTACCGTTCTCAGATGAGTATAAATTTTAAAACGAGTATTTTTATGCAATTAGATAAAGATAAAATTAACCCTCACATTCTTGCTCATGAATATTGGAAGCGTTGTTCTAATACGTTCTTAGCTAGTGATCCGACATACTATGATCGACAGCAAATTATTCTCCAATCTTTGCTGAGGCGTCTGGATTTGAATAACAGGATTGGCTTAGATGTCGGATGTGGAAATGGTAGATTCACGTTTGTATTAGCCGACTATCTTAAAAGCGTTGTTGCTTTTGATTTGTCAGAAATACTAATAGACGAGGCAAAAGCGGCTGCTTTGAAAAATAAGTATACTCATGTCGAGTTTGAAAGTAGGGATTTAGAGGATGGTTTTCCATCAGGTAATTATGATGTGGTGGCCTGTATGGGAGTTACATCAACCATAATAAGTGAAATTGCTTTTGACGGGCTGGTTTCTTCACTCTCTGAGTCTGTTAATGATGGTGGTTATCTTATTACAAAAGATTCATTAAACTCTTGCGTAGGAGATCGTTCAATATTGACAGGCCCATACATCACTATCTATCGGGACAAAGGACGATATGAGCAAGCAATTCAAGCGTCAGGTTTTGATATTGTCAGAAAAGTGAAGTTGGCTGAATCTGAAGGTATTGTTAACTATATTTACCTATGGAAGAAGGTTTAGCACAGATTTCTACTTTGGTTGAATGTTAACCATCTTGAAGAGTAACTAGAGATAAATGATTATTCTCGGCTTTATTTAGGAGTCGTATTTTTAGAGATTTTTTGCATGACTCACTATGACTTAAGTAAGGTTTGACTGTATTCCTGAGGAATGAAACTATCTAAACTCTGCAAAGCTAGTGTGTATCATGGCTAAATGAGCCTCATGCAACGTAGTTTTACGATAGATTGATGTATAAGAAAAATGCATGCACACAAGTGTGTTTTTAGGTTTAAAACCTCACCACGCATTGAAGGTTTGGCGAATTATAAAAGAGCGACTTTAAGCACGGGTAGTGATTGAAACCTAGTAAATCTGATTGTAGTAAAGTATTACTTAACTAAACTTGCTTCGTGCAAAAGTCTCATATAGATGTAACTTTAAAAAGAGGGTCGTTGAATGAAAACTTTTTTACATGTGGGCTGTGGTCCTCTTTATGTTGACCCCATGACTAAGCAACCAAGCCGTCCTCAGGGGTTTGATGTTAGTAGCTGGAACGAGTTGCGATTAGACATTAACCCAGCTGTCAATCCTGACGTGGTTGGAACGATGACCGATATGTCTGCGGTTCGTTCTGGTAGCGTAGATGCAATCTTTTCATCTCACAATATTGAACACCTTTACCCGCATGAAGTGCCAATTGCACTGGCAGAGTTTAAGCGCGTACTCCGTAGCGATGGTTTTGTTGTGATTACTTGCCCAGATTTACAATCAGTTTGCGCATTAGTTGCACAGGGTAAATTAACCGAGCCAGCATACATTTCTCCCGCTGGGCCGATTGCGCCATTAGACATTTTGTACGGTCACCGCCCTCCGATGAGCCAAGGCAACCTTTACATGTCGCATCGTTGTGGTTTTACATTAAACGTATTGTTAGGTACTTTAGAGTCTGCTGGTTTTTCAAAAGCAGTAGGAAGCTGCAGGCCAAATTATTTTGATTTATGGGCGTTAGCTTGCGTATCTAATGTGGGTGATGAGCAATCATTGAATCTGGCTAGGCAGCATTTACCTGAGCAGCCTGTTGATTTAAGCCAAAGTAATTCAGACGCGCAGAATATGCAGCAGGCTATCCAGGATGTATTGGCGCTTGCGCAGAATCATCAACGCGATGGTAACCTGGATGAAGCCAAAAGCTTATTTCTGGAAATATTAAATATTGAGCCACGGCATGCTGAAGCTAATTATGGCTTAGGCCTGATTGAAGCTAACCAAAAAGGTGCAGCGGATGCACTGCCACGGTTAGAGGCTGCAGTTGAATCTAACCCCGCTGTTGAACAATATTGGGTAACCTATGTGGATGCTTTGGTGGTGTCAGGTATTACTCACTCAATCCCAGATATGTTGGTGTTAGGTCAGCAGCATGGCTTAAAGCCTGAAACAGCACAGGTTTTGGCTGGTGAACTTGCTGAACTATTAAAATCCAGATGATTGTTTATGTATGTAGCGCATGATGGATGTAAATCTTTGATATGATTCAAGATGTTAAGGATGTCACACGCGAGCTTGAATGGGCGGCGGACTTATATCTATCAGGTGATTTGCTAAGTGCTGAAGATAGGTTGCGCGCCATATTGGTGCTAGATGCGCATCAGCCTCAGGCAAACCACTATTTAGGCACGCTATTGCTTGAAAGTTTTCGCACTCTAGATAGCTTGCCTTATTTTAATGCGGCATTGGAGTCTGATCCACAACAGGCCGCGTATTGGTTGAGTTATATCACGGCATTGATAGAGGCAGCCCACTATGAAAATGCTAAGCTGGTGCTTTCATATGGACGTGATGCAGGACTTGGCGGAGAGTCTGTTGAGCAGTTAGAACAACTGCTTGTTAAGCGACAAACCGAGCGAAGTGCGACAGAATCTGCAGGCACACCAGATGCGCACAAACAGGAAAAACTGATACAGTTATTTCTCAATAAGCGGTACCAGGTAGTTGAAATCGCTTTGGATCAATTGCTTGCGCAATATCCGAACTGGCTTGATGGCTGGAAAATCATGAGCGATACATTGCTTGTGCAAAAGAAAGATGCCACATTGGCGGCAAGCCGGGCTTTAGCTCTGAATATGAATGATGCCAAAGAGCACTGCTATTACGGTCTGGTGCTAAAGGGGAAGGGTGACCTCAGCAATGCGGCTGATGCTTTCAAATATGCCATCAAGCTTCAGCCTGACTACGCGGCTGCTTATAATAATTTAGGCATTGTCACTAAAGATATGGGGGATGTAGCCTCTGCCGTTGGTTATTACCGAAAAGCGCTTGAGATTAACCCCGGCTATGCAAGTTGTTACAGCAATTTATTGTTTTGTCTTTCGCATGCGGATGTTTTAAGTGCCGAAGATTTATTTGCTGAACATCGCAAGTTTGGCTACCATTATGAGGCCATATATCAATCAGTATGGCCAAAACATTCACATGAAAGTGATTCAAAAAAATGCCTGAATGTCGGATTTGTCTCTGCAGATTTCAGAGAGCATTCTTTAGTCAATTTTTTTGAGCCGGTGCTTGATCATTTATCACAGGCTACAGATGTTTCTTTATACGCTTACTCAACTGGCGCGATTGAAGATGATGTCACGCAGCGACTGAAACCAAAATTTAAGCATTGGTTCAAAGTCGATGAACTAACAGATGTAATTTTGGCTGAAAAGATTAAAAAAGATCAGATTGATATCCTAGTAGATTTGGACGGACATACTTCAGGTAATCGACTGGTAACTTTTGCAATGAAGCCTGCGCCAATACAAATTAGTTGGCTAGGCTATCTGGCGACTACTGGTTTGACTGCGATGGATTATTATCTGGCTGATGATTATCTGCTGCCACCTAGTCAGCTTGATGGGCAATTTACGGAAAAGGTTGTTCAATTACCTGCGAACGCACCATTTACCCCGTACGACTTATCACCAGATGTGAATGCGTTACCAGCACTTGGTAATGGATTTATTACCTTTGGGTGCTTTAACCGGGTAGAAAAAATCACGCCCGCCGTCATTGGGTTATGGTCAAAGCTGCTGAATGAAATTCCTCATTCAAAGCTATTGCTGGGCTCAATGCCGCAAGACGGCAGCTACGATGCAATCATCAACACGTTTGCGGAGCATAGTGTGAGTATCGATAGATTGATTATTTACAATCGTAATTCAATGGCGGATTATTTAAAGTTACATCATCAGGTTGATATTTGTTTAGATACATTTCCATCTAATGGGGTGACGACCACTTGTCATGCAGCATGGATGGGGGTGCCAACTTTGTGCGTTGAAGGTAAAAGCCTCATGAGCCGTGGAGCAATGGCTATTATGTTGCATTTGAATTTATCTGACTTTGTAGTGCAGTCTCATGATGGTTTTGTGAGTCAGGGCATTTATTGGTCGCAGCATATGCAACAGTTATCTAAAGTTAGATCCAGTTTACGTAAACAATTTTATACCTCTGCACTTAATCAAGCAGGCATAATAAGTTATCATTTAGTGCTCGCATTCCGCCAAATGTGGGAACGTTGGTGCGAAAATCAACCAGCAATTCCATTCAAAACCCAGCGTAATTGATTTATAGTCCGCAGTAATTCTCTTCATCAAAGTTTTACTTAACCTAATTTAATCAATTGGTTAAGTTTTATTTAGTGTCAATTTGTCATTAAAATAACGTAGTTCTTAAAGAAATCTCCTAAAGATTTGTCTGATCTAACCGATATCCTAAACATCAGTATTGCTTAATTGATAGGTGAGCAAGAAAGTATTTCGTAGGAAAAATCAGAATTTAAAAAATATTTAAATCTGGACCTAAACTTTCTAAAAAACTTACCGATAACAGAAATAACAGCAGCGCAAATTGAATTGAATATGCAAAGCTAAAGGCAATAAGATGTAGTTGTAATTAACTAAATATTAGGAGAATTATCATGGCTTCAGTTATCAATACAAACATTGCGTCACTAAACACACAACGTAACTTATCATCATCACAAAGTGCATTAAATACATCATTGCAACGTTTGTCATCAGGCTTACGTATCAACAGCTCTAAAGATGATGCTGCTGGCTTGGCAATTGCTACACGTATGGACTCACAAGTACGTGGTCAACAAGTTGCGATTCGAAACGCTAACGACGCTATCTCTTTCGCACAGGTTGCTGAGGGTGGCTTGTCTAAACAAACAGACGCATTACAACGTATGCGTGAATTGGCTGTGCAGTCACTTAACGGTACTAATACAAGTACAGACCGTACAAACCTTGAGGCTGAGTTTACACAACTGTCAGCGGAGGTCTTGCGTTTGGCAACTGCAACTAAATTCAACGGTGCAGGTGCGTTTGGTGCAGCACAAACATTCCAAGTGGGGGCTGATGCAGGCGATACGATTAGTACAGCTGCAGTAGCAGCTGCTACAATCACAGGCAGTATTTCAACTGTAGCGGGTGCTTCAACAGCGGTGGCAGCACTTGACACTGCATTAAGCACGGCTAATACTAACCGCGCTACACTGGGTGCGATTCAAAACCGTTTTGAGTCAGTCGTAAGTAACTTGCAAGTGTCTGTAGAGAACCAATCAGCAGCCAAGTCACGCATCATGGATGCTGACTTTGCGGCAGAAACAGCTAACTTAACACGTGGTCAGATCTTGCAACAAGCAGGTACTGCGATGTTAGCGCAAGCAAACTCACTTCCTAATGGTGTGTTAGCACTGTTAAGAGGCTAAGTTTAGCGAGCCGTTACGTATCAAACATACGTAATAAAGCGACTTAAAACCCACTGGACCAAGCGTTCTGTGGGTTTTTTTATGTGAAAAATCTTCGAACGTCCCTCAAAAATATTTAGTGATTAGCCATGTGGCCTTGATGTATAGCTGTTCTCATAAACAATAGCACTGTTTGGTAGGAAGGCAATTTATTGCGCGAAAGCAATGCTGGTAACTGTCAGCTACATCGCGCAATAAATTGCGCACCTACATACGATCTGTGGGATTTTCTCCTGATAGTTGAGTTTTGTAAAAAATAATTAAAAATATTTAGCATTAGCCCTAAATTTTCAACAAACGCTGCCGATAATAAAAGTAGAAGCAGATAAAGCCGAGTTAAGTTTTACATTCGGCGAAGGCATTTGTAGTTAATTTTAATAAAGTTAAAGAATTTAATCACGCTATCACCTACATGATTGATCGTTATGTAGGGTTTTACAAAGGAGATAATTATGTTCAATTCATCATTAGAGGCTTATGGCGCTGTAAAAAGACCAGCTGCCCCGCAGAATGCTGCTGGCGCGCCAGGTGCTGTTGATAAGCTAGCAAGCGTTGCGGTAGGGGTGAAGTCTGTTGAAAACAAACCACCAGTAGAGGTTGATAAAGCTTCGCTTAATGCAGCAGTTAAAAAATTGAATGAGCTGGTCGCGCCTACTTTGCAAAACATTGAGTTTTCAATGGATCAAGAGTCTGACCGTATGGTGGTTAAAGTAGTCGATACCTCCACACAAAAAGTGTTGAGGCAAATTCCTAATGAAGAAGTATTGGCATTTTCTAAAACGTTAGGTCGGTTACAAGGCTTAGTGATTAGGCAAACTGCTTAATTCCAGTGCTCATGGCTTGGCCGGCCTAGCACAAATGGCAGTTGTAAACCTCAATCGACCTTGCTTGGAAGCGCTTGGTCGATATTTAGCACATGCAAATCAACAGGTTGAAAAACACCACTTCTACAAGCCCTAGTAGCCTGTCGGACTTAAAGGAAGTCGGCTGCAAATTTGTCTGAACGGTTCATATCCCACCTTTTTTTAGTCAATAGAATAACTATTAACTAAAAAATTTGCAAAATCTGCCCTCGTACAGTCAAATTCTCGCTTCGATTCTTTAAGTCCGACAGACTGATAGGTGAGCCGTCACCGATGATGGTGCCTTTAAGTTAAATAGATAGATTAAATACACTTAATTCCTCGCTTGAATAACTAAATTTTGCTGATATTCTGCCGTTAGTGTAATAGAGCGGTTTGTTCATTGGTGATTTTATTAGGTGTTTAATAAATAAATGTTTAATGAATGAGCTTTTTTTTAATTGGTTATCGTGAACGAAGGAGATTGGCATGGGAATTTCATCCGCAGGGATTGGATCTGGCCTTGACGTAAACGGCATTGTGACCAGTTTGATGAATGTTGAGAAAAAGCCATTAAACGCAGTGGCAAAACAAAAAACAGACTACCAATCGCAGATTTCAGCTTATGGGTCTTTGAAAAGTGCTTTGTCAGCATTTCAAACTTCCGTTGGCGCGCTTGCTGGCGCCGCTCAATTTAATGCGCAAACGGTGTCCTCATCTAATACCAGTGTATTTAGCGCTACTTCTAACGGCAACGCTACTATCGGTGACTATGCGGTGACGGTTAGCCAATTGGCAAAATCTCAAAAGCTGGCACTAGGCGGCTTTGCCAATACATCAGATGTTGTGGGTACCGGTACACTTACAATTTCATTTGGCACATTTACCCCCGAGGTAATTTCGCCAGCATCACCCAGTACATTTTCACCTAATGCTACTAAAACAGATGTATTGATTACTATAGATAGCACCAATAATACACTGGCTGGTGTGCGTGATGCGATTAACGCCGCAAACAGTAGTGTAAGTGCAACCATTGTGAATGACGGTGCCGGTAATCGGTTGGTGATTACCTCTAAAGACACTGGTGAAGTGAATAGCTTAAAAATAGCTGTGGCGGATGATGACACTAATCATCTGGATGCGGTTGGTTTGTCGCAATTAGCTTATGACCCAACGGCGACTGCGGGTGCAGGTAAAAACTTAACACAAGTGCAAGCTGCTAAAGATGCGATTTTAGAAGTTGACGGCATTGCGGTGGTTAAACCTAGTAACACGATTACCGATATGATTGAGGGCGTGACGCTCAATTTACTCACAACCAGTGCCGGTAACGCTGTGAGTTTAGGCGTTGCCAGCAACCAAGAGGCCATAAAAACCTCTGTCACTGCTTTTGTGGATGCGTTTAATAAATTAGATACCACCTTGCGTAATTTGACCAAGCTTGATGAGGCAGGCAAGGCCTCCGGCGCACTGTTAGGTGACGCCACCGCAAGAAACGTGATTAACCAAATCAGAGCGGTGATGACAAACACGATTGCTAACGGCAGTTCGCTTAATTCACTTAGCCAAATTGGCGTGTCTTTTCAGCGCACGGGGCAGCTAGCCCTTGATGCTACTAAACTCACTAGTGCAATTACTAATAACTTTGGCGATATTGCCAGCTTATTTGCAGCCACAGCTAAAGCCACAGACCCGCAAATTAGTTACGTAGCCAGCACCAGCAAAACTCAAGCCGGCACTTATGCCGTTACCGTGGGTCAACTTGGTACTAGCTTGGTAAACGCTCAGGGCACGGTTAACGGCGTAACGGCAACTGGCAGTGGCGCTAATTTAATAGGCGCACTAGGTGATGCGAGTGAGGGTTTAAGTTTAAAAGTGGCAGGCGGTGCCTTGGGTGCGCGCGGTACGATTAACTTTAGTATTGGGTATGCCGCACAGTTAGATAGCGTGATTAAAAACTTACTGAGTGATACTGGTATTTTGGCCTCAAGAACAGACGGCATCAGCAACTCGATTAAACGACTGGATAAACAAACTGAGGCGCTTAATGTACGTTTGGCCTCGGTTGAAGCACGTTACCGCGCTCAGTTTACTAGGCTTGATACTTTGCTCTCGAGTATGTCTACTACCAGCAGTTTTCTTACGCAGCAGATAGCTTCAATCAATGCAAACAGAAATTAAAAATATGCAAAGGAGATTATTATGTTTGGTCTGAATCAACAAGGGGTTAATGGCTATGCCAAAATTGGTGTTGAAACTGGGGTGCTTGCAGCTAGCCCGGCAAAGTTGATTGTGATGCTCTATGATGGGGCGATTACCGCTTGTCATAGCGCGATTACGCATATGCAGAGCAAAAACATTCAACAAAAAGGAGCGATGTTGAGTAAGGCGATTATTATTATTGAAACTGGTTTGCGGTTGAGTTTAGATAAAAAAGCCGGCGGCGAAATTGCTGAAAGCTTAGATGCGCTTTACGCCTACATGAGTGCTCGCTTAACTGCCGCCAATGTGCGCAACCAGCCGGAAATAGTGCAAGAGATAATTAAGCTTTTAACTGAACTAAAAAGTTCTTGGGAGGCGATTGATCAAAATAAAGCCGTGGCTCAGGTTGTTAATCAAGCCGGCGTTAGCCAAACTGGCGTTAATCAGGCTGGCGCACATCAACAAAATACACTTCAGCAAGGTGCTGGCATTAATCGTAGCCTTGCCTACTTGGCATAAGTTTAATCAAAGGTAAATCGCATGGAACATCAAAATACAATCGTGTTATATGAATCTGTTGCTGACATTATGCAGCAAATGTTGCATGCGGCCAGAATGCAAAATTGGGATGCGCTTACCGAGCTTGAGGTGAATTGCTCACTGCAAGTAGCCCAGCTAAAAACATTAGAAAACTCAGAGCCGTTGCCAGGGGATGCGCTTAAACGTAAAGTGGCTAGCATTAAAAGTATTCTTGCCCATGACCGTGAAATACGCAATTTGGTATCTCCATGGATGGCGCGTTTAAATAAACTGATGAATACTCACCAAACTGAACAGCGATTGACGCAAGCTTATAGTCAGTAATCTATATGGCTAAAGATGCTAAAACTACCTGATAATTTAAGCATCGGTACTGTGGTTAACCCAGTAGCTAGAGTGCTGCCAGTGTTAGCGACTGATAACATTGGCAGTGCAACGCAGGAGCTTAATGCCCGCGCGGAGTCGTTTGTTAAAGGGCAGGAGTATTTGGCGCAGGTGGTGACCAAGCTAGATGATAAGGCGTATCTGGTTAAGGTTGATCAAACCATGCTTAAAATGGAGTTGGGAACAGCGGCGCGCGCGGGTCAAACTTTATTACTGCGCTATATGCAAGATAGCCCCGTACCTACATTTTTACTTGCACCTCTTACTGCAAAGTCGTCAGGCGCGGCAACTGAGTTAAGCCCTGCGGCTCAGTTGATTGGGCGTTATTTGAAAGAGGCCGAAAGTGCTGGAGCCTCAACCCGGCGCGAAGCCTTGTCGGTGGTGACACATTCACCTAAGAACCCACAATTGATGGCGCAGGATTTAAGACAGGCGTTAAGCAACAGTGGCTTGTTTTATGAATCACACTTAAATGCAATGGTGCAAGGGCAGCGCACCGTAGCCGCATTGATGCAAGAACCCCAAAATCAACATAATGCACAAATCGCTACTTTAATGGCGCAGCAATTAGCCGTGTTAGATAATCAACGTTTGTCTTGGCACGGTGAGGTTTGGCCTGGGCAAGAAATGGATTGGGATGTACACCTGCAAGAGCGCACGAATGCTGAAGAGTCTGAGCAGCAGGACTTGGATGAAAGCCGGCCCTTTGCCAGCGAGATTACTCTGCATTTACCTAACTTAGGTAAAGTGACGGCTAAGTTAAGCTTAGTAGGTGAGCATGTACGCATCAATATATTAGCGGAGCAAACCGCTACTTTAGACACGCTTAAAAATAAAAGTGATCATTTAACACAAGCAATGACTGATAGCGGCTTGCAACTAGATGCGTTGACGGTGAAGCCGTATGAGTAACCCTGACATACTTGCTGGGAAAAACGTGACGCTTGGGCTTGCGCCCAACCCGCAGTTAACTGTGAGTAATAGCCCAAACCCTAACCAACATGCGATTGCCTTAAGCTACGCGTCAGGGGATTATGCGCCTAAGGTCGTTGCAAAAGGACGCGGCTTAATTGCCGAGCAAATTATTGCCAGAGCCAAGCAACATGGTATTTTTGTGCACGAATCTAAAGACTTGGTAGCGCTACTGATGCAGGTGGATATAGATGACCACATACCGCCTGCGCTGTATCAGGCTATTGCTGAAATTTTAGCGTGGTTATATCGGTTAGAAGAAAATAAAGCCGACGAAGAGGATGTGATTATTTAACCCGGGTTATCCTAAAAACAGGGCGGTTTCAAGGTTGAAGTGCAAAAAGAGCAGCATGATGCTGCCTAAAATCAGATGCATCATTCAATTTTCAATTTAACCTATTGGGTGTCATCGTAAATCTGTGTAATCAATTAAATTTTTTCGTGTATTTTGTGTTTTTCGTGGACCAACTGCTTTTTATAGGATTACCTATTTGTCAGCGTCCTTTCTGTCACTCTTTGACCTGTCACCCTTCGACAAACTCAGGGAAAACGGCCTGAAGCAAGTGGGTTAAACCTGCATATTCATAATGTCTTGGTACGCTGAAACCAATTTGTTTCGCACTTGTATGGTGGTTTGAAAAGCGATACTGGCTTTTTGGCCTGCAATCATGACATCGGACAAGCTAACGCTGTCGTCGCCCATGGCAAAGTTTTTACCTAGTTTTAACGACGCTTGTTGCACTTCGTTTACTTTGTTTAGTGATGCTTTTAACGCGTCGGCAAAGTCAACTTTGCCGGTAGTTTGTAATTTTTGTACGCCGATTGATGATGCGAGACCGCCTAGCGCCTCAGTTTGAGGGCGCTGGGCTGCCAGTTTCATCTGTGCAAGCATAGATTCTATTCTGCTTGAATCAATTCCACCTGCTTTCATGGTTGGTCTCCGTAGTTCAATTTAACCTAAAATTTTTCTTATGACTAATTTAACACTTTGCGTAAAGAGTCAGTCTGTAAATAAACCAATGAAAATTGCTCTATTCCTAAGTTTGATATTGTTAGACATTGGCATAATGCTATTCAATAAGTCACCAAAGCAATTATTTTTTAGGTGGCAAGCGTTTGGTTAAAGTATTTTATGCATAAAAAATTGGAGAAATATAATGGCAGCAGCAACAGACGCCGCCTTGGCTAGTGGTGGTGCAACAGGCGCATTTTCTCAAATGGGAAGTAAGCTGCTGTTGGTTGCAGGGATTGCAGCAGTGGTGGCGGTCATGGTGGTATTTTGGCTTTGGAGTCAGCAACCTGATTATCGCGTTTTATTTTCTAACTATTCTGATAGGGATGGTGGCGCGATTGTAGCTGCGCTAGAAAAAATGAATGTGCCGTATAAATTTTCTGACGGTGGTTCAGCGATTTTAGTCCCCGCTTCGCAGGTGCATCAGGCGCGATTAAAACTTGCATCAGATGGTTTGCCTAAGGGCGGTAACATTGGTTTTGAGTTGTTAGAGAATCAAAAATTCGGTGTGTCGCAATTTGTAGAGCAAGTGAATTTTCAGCGTGGACTAGAAGGTGAGCTAGAACGGAGTATTCAGTCTATTGGTGTGGTAGAAGGCGCGAGAATTCATTTGGCTATCCCTAAGCCTTCAGTTTTCGCGCGGGATCAACAAAAACCAACAGCCTCAGTGTTGCTTAATTTACGCTCAGGACGCAGCTTGGATGCACAGCAGGTGAGTGCCGTTGTGCATTTGGTGGCGAGTAGTGTGCCTAATTTGCCGACCGCGAATGTAACGGTAGTGGACCAAAATGGCAATTTGCTTTCAGATACTTCTAAAAAAATGGGTAACAAAAATCTGGACCCGGCACAGCTTAAGTACGTTGAAGATATTCAGCAAAGTATTGCAAAACGGATTGAATCGATCATTACGCCTATCGTTGGGCTTAAAAATGTGCGTGCAGAAGCGAGTGTAGAAGTTGATTTTTCTACTCAGGAGCAAGCGGCAGAAATCTACAAGCCAAATCAGCAACCAGATGCCGCGGCCATACGTAGCATGCAAACCAATGAATCACAAACCAGCAATGGTGATGTAGCCGGGGTACCTGGTGCGTTGTCTAATCAGCCGCAGGCCAATGCTACGGCGCCGATCAATGCCCCTGCTAACTCTGGCGACATTGGTGCTGTGAATACCACGCCTGTTAACAGTGAAAAAAACCTCACTACCAATTATGAGGTAGATAAAACCGTAAGTTATACGCAGCAGCCAATGGGTGGCATTAAGCGATTGAATGTGGCGGTGGTGGTGAATAACATGCAAGTGGTGGATAAGGCGGGTAAAGTGACTTATCGTCCACTGACAGCCGCTGAAAAAACACAAATCAATGACCTTGCAATGCAGGCGATGGGTTTTAATAAAGAGCGCGGTGACTCGCTCACGGTTGTGAATACGCCCTTTGCTGGTGAACCTAGAGAAGTATTGCCTGCTGTACCTTTGTGGGAGAATCAACGCGTGATTGAGTATGGCAAGGATGCGCTACGTTTTATTGTGGGTATTGTGGTGTTGATGTTGCTTTATTCACGCGTATTGAAGCCGTTAATGGGTAAACTTACGACACTTTCAAAGCCATCTGTGCCGCAACTTGAGGCGGTAGATACGGTAGTGAGTTTAAGTGGTGAACAAGGAATGCCTATTGTTAAGGCCGCGTATGATCAAAATTTAGAGGCAGCCAAACAATTAGCAAAAGATAACCCCAGAATGGTTGCTAGTGTTGTGGCAAATTGGACCAACGGAAATGAGTCGTAAATATGAGTGATGCAGGGGTAATGCGCAGTGCCGTATTGATGCTGGCGCTTGGCGAAGATGAAGCCGCAGAGGTGATGAAGTTTTTGAGTCCGAAAGAAGTGCAAAAATTGGGGGCCGCCATGGCCACCATGAAATCAGTTGGGCGTGAGCAAGTAGAAACTGCGGTCACGGATTTTCTGACAGAGGCTGGGTTAAGTAGTAATCTTGGCTTGGATTCTGATGAATATATTCGCTCTGTGTTAAATAAAGCGTTGGGTGAAGACAAAGCCTCTAGTTTACTTAACCGTATTTTGCAAACGCGTGATGCCAGCGGTATTGAAAGCTTAAAGTGGATGGATGCGCACACGGTAGCTGAGTTTATTAAAAATGAGCACCCACAGATTATTGCAACAATTTTAGTGCATTTAGAGCCGGATCAAGCGTCAGAAATTATCGGGCATTTTCCTGAAAGAATGCGCCAAGATGTTATGTTGCGTATTGCTACGCTTGATGGGGTTAAGCCGGTGGCTTTACGTGAGTTGAATGATGTGATGACTAAATTGCTGACTGGTAATGAGAATATCAAAAAGCAAAACATGGGCGGTATTAAAGTGGCTGCCGAAATCATGAACTTTATGAGCGGTGACAACGAAGCCGTTATTATGGAGGGCTTGAAGAATTACGATGACGATATGGCGCAAAAAATTATGGATGAGATGTTTGTCTTCGATAACATCATGGATATAGACGATAAAGGTATTCAAGTCATGTTGCGTGAGGTGCAATCTGAAACACTGATTATTGCGCTAAAAGGCACGACGGAAGAAATGCGTGAAAAAATATTTAAAAACATGTCGTCACGCGCGTCAGAGATGATGCGAGAAGATTTGGAATCCAAAGGCCCAGTTAAATTATCTGAAGTTGAAGCGCAGCAGAAACAAATTCTGCAGATAGTACGTAGGCTTGCGGATGAAGGTCAAATTCAGCTGGCAGGTAAGGGTGGCGATGATCAATATGTATAAGGTTGCTCAGAATGTCTAACGTGAAGGTGCCTAAGGAGCAGCAAACTGCCTATGAACGCTGGGAGATGGCTTCATTTGCAGATGCTAATCAAAGCCTGACCGGCGCACGTGGCAACGCAAGTTCACCTCAGAAAAAAGGCCCTGCTGTTGAGACGGAACAAATAGCCAAAATTTTTGAAAGCGCACGTAAAGAGGCTTATAGTAAAGGCATGCAGGAAGGGTTTGCTGTGGGTATGGCAAATGCAAGAGAGCGCGGACAAGAAGATCAACAAAGCTTTTTAACATTAATGAATGCGTTTAGCCATGCTTTGGAGCAGTCCGATGAGCAGATTGCAGATGACGTTTTATCGTTAGCTTTAGATATT
Organism: Methylotenera sp.; assembly: GCA_030652995.1. Lineage (GTDB taxonomy): Bacteria > Pseudomonadota > Gammaproteobacteria > Burkholderiales > Methylophilaceae > Methylotenera. The sequence goes on along the minus strand of JAUSAG010000033.1, from coordinate 8,505 downwards.
GCAAAGGCAATGCTGAAAGTTAAGTTAAGTGTTGATACGCAGACTTTGTTGCCTGTTGTGTTGGATGCCATTCATTATTTACCGCATATTCAAAAGCCCGCCAGAATTTTAGTGCATCGTGATGATATGCAGTTGTTACGCGAATATATGGCTGATGAAATTGCCAATGACCATTGGCAAATACACGAAGATAGTAATATCGAGCGTGGTGGTTGCCAGGTTGAAACGGGGGCTAACCAGGTGGATGCTACCAATGAAATGCGCTGGAAGAGAATTACCGAGGCATTGGCGCAAAATAATGACTGGTTGTTGGCGTGAATCAGCAACTGCTGAAAACTTCAGGTGAGCAACAGCCTAACGTTCATCAGCAACGCTGGCATGACCATATTCGTGACTGTAAAGAAATTTTACGTATCGTTGAGCCTTTAGAAGTTGCTGGACGCATTGTTAAGTTAACCGGGTTGGTGATGGAGGCGGTCGGGATTAAATTGCCGATTGGAAGTGCTTGTTTTGTGCCGTTGAGCGAAGGGCACCGGCTTGAAGCTGAAGTGGTTGGTTTTGATGGCGAGCGTATGTTGTTGATGCCGCAAAGTAGCGTCGATGGCGTAGTGCCTGGTGCCAAAGTATTTGCTTTGGAAGTGGCGGAAAGCTTACCCAAGCCTCATCATGGGCAACCGCCACGCAGACGCGTGACTGATAGAGCGCGCCATTTACCCGTTGGTAATGAGCTGCTAGGTCGCGTATTGGACGGCGCAGGTAATCCATTAGATAGCCTCGGACCTGTTCGAGCAACACAAAGTGCGGCATTAACCTCGCGACCGATGAACCCTCTAATGCGCGCACCTATTGAAGATGTATTAGATGTAGGTGTGCGTGCTATCAACAGCATGTTAACCGTTGGCCGTGGCCAGCGGATGGGTTTGTTTGCGGGCTCAGGCGTGGGTAAAAGTGTGCTGTTAGGCATGATGGCACGCTATACCACGGCTGACGTGATTGTGGTGGGTTTGATCGGTGAGCGTGGACGTGAAGTACAAGAGTTTATCGAGCAGATTTTAGGCCCTGAAGGGCTGGCACGCTCTGTGGTGGTGGCCGCCCCTGCCGATGCTTCTGCCTTAATGCGTCTGCAAGGCGCTAATTATGCAACAACCATTGCTGAGAATTTTCGTGATCAAGGTAAAAATGTGTTGTTGATTATGGATTCACTGACACGTTACGCCATGGCGCAACGTGAAATAGCACTGGCGATTGGCGAGCCGCCAGCAACTAAAGGTTATCCGCCATCTGTATTTGCTAAATTGCCGGCATTGGTAGAGCGTACAGGCAATGGTTTGCGAGGCGAGGGCTCAATCACCGCTTTTTATACAGTATTGACAGAGGGTGATGATCAGCAAGACCCTATTGCTGATGCCGCACGTGCAATTTTAGATGGCCATATTGTTTTAAGCCGTAGCTTGGCTGAAAGCGGCCATTATCCTGCGATTGATATTGAGCAGTCAATTAGCCGTGCCATGCATAACATTACTAGTCCCGCGCACCAAAAGTTGGCGCAGAAGTTAAAGCAGCTTAATTCGCGTTACATGCGGAGTATCGATTTAATCAACGTTGGTGCTTACGAAGCGGGTAGTGATGCCTTACTGGATTTAGCGATTGCCAGACATGAAATTATTGAGCAGTTTTTACAGCAAGATGTGTCGCAACGTGCAGATTGGGATGAAAGTATTCACTTTTTAGCCGGTGTGTTAGATGGAATCCCGTTGAATTAAACTTATTTGGAAAACACATAGGAATAAGCCATGGTTTCACAATCAAAAAATGTGTTAAAAATGTTGGATGAAATTGCCACTAAAGAAGTGGAGTTGGCTACTGAAGCTTTAGCTAGCGCTATGAAAGTCGCAGATGATGCGCAGAAAAAATATGACATGTTAATTGAGTATCGGCTAGGTTATCTTGATAATTTAAATAAGTCACTTGCCATTGGCATGAACGCTGAGGCTTACCAGAACTTTCAAAACTTTTTTAAAAAGCTTGATCAAGCGATTGCCGGTCAACAAGATGTGTTGGAAACGGCTAGGCGGCAAGTCAGCTTGCATCGAGAGCTTTGGCAAGAAAGCCAGCGTAAAAAACGTTCGTATGATGTGCTGATAAGTCGCTCAGACAAGCGCGAGCTTAAAGTTGAGCAAAAGAAAGATCAAAAAATGACAGATGAATATGCAACACGAATAAGCAGAACTAAGCGTTGATTAGGCTTTATTTTAATCAATTGAAATAACCACACAAACGCTAATATTGAACTACGTCTTAAAGGTTGAGTGATATGCAAACTTCATTATTAAAAGCACCTCTGTCCGCTCAAAAAAATATAACTGAGCTTGCTAGCAAAAGTGAGCCTATTTTAAATAAATCGACATCTAGCACTACAAAAACGCCTTTTCAAGTAGAGTTGGCTAGGCAAGCTAAAAAGCAGTCATCTCAACCAAAGCAAGCGCCGCAGGTAAATGCACAAAATAAAACGCCGCAAAATACGCAAGCGGCAAAACCATCTACCGCAAATAAGCAAGAGGCGGCAACAAAAGTGACTGCTGATGAAGCGCTTAACCAGGTTGCAACTGCCGCCCAAGACATGCAGTCGAGCTTGACTGTGAGTGATCAATTAGACGGTATTGAATTATCTTTGGCTGCCAAAGGTGAAAAAGATGCGAGTGTTAATGCGCGTGCTTTGAGCTTCGACGATCTAACCACACAAAGTGTTGCGAGCCCTAACCTTGGTGCAATCGCGCATATTACCGCATTGCTTAATTCGCAGAACACCTTAACTTCGGCAGAGGCTAATACAAACACGCAATTATCTTTGGGCGTGGATACAGTTGCTAAAACACAGAAAAACCTAGATACAATGCTAGGAAATGCTTTGTCTCAAGCTAAAAGTACTCACGAAAAAGGTGCGGTTGATAGCGCTGATAGCAAGGCCAGAGGAATGCAGCGACCTAGTGAAGGTAATTTTGAGAATATTGCTACTAAAGCTACGGTTGAGGATTTAAGTGCAAATAAAAGCATACTTAATGCAGTTAAAGAGTTTGCGGGTAAAGAAGTTGCAAACAATGTTACAACGGTGCATCAGGTGCCTGCGGCGCAGGTGGCTAGCGCGCAAGCCAATAATCCATTGGCAGCACAGCAAGCAGGCAGTGCAAATACTATCAATGTTTTTCCTGGTAAAACTGGTTGGGATCAAGCCATTAGCCAAAAAGTAATGTGGATGGTTGGCGCGGGCGAGCAATCGGCGTCGCTAACATTAAATCCACCAGATTTAGGCCCGCTAAAAGTGGTGATTCATGTACATAATAATCAGGCTGACGCGACATTTATTTCAGATAATGATGAGGTTAGAAAAGCTTTAGAGCATGGCTTATCAAACTTGCGCGATAGAATGCAAGAATCAGGCATTCAGCTTGGTCAAGCCAATGTTAGTACTAGTCAGCAATCACAACAAGGTTTTCAGCAAGCTGAGCAAAATAGGGCGCTTACACAGGCACAGAGCAATGCCAATTTAGCGCAAGCGGAAACTGCAGTCAAAACTAGTCCTGTTGTTAGGGTAGCCAATGGCTTAGTAGATACATTTGCTTAAAGCTATGTGTAGCATGCTTGATCGACCGAGATGTTGGCATCAGTAAGGGATTGACTGGTTGAATAGAAAACCATAGTCTAGCGCCTTTTTTCACGTCTTATCTGCGCTTGTTACAAGGTCTTTTTTTTATAATATAGTCAATAACGCTTACTGAGGCCGCATAATAAGCGACTCATGTAAAAGTTAAAACGAAAAAGGTAATTATATGGCGCAAGATCCAAAACAAGATCCAAAATCTGATGCAGAAGAAGCTGCACCAGCATCGAAGAAAAAACTGATTATCATCATTGCCGCAGTACTACTATTAGCTGGCGGCGGCGGTGCTACCTGGTTTTTAACACAACAAAAATCAGACCATAAAAAAGTGGAAGTTAAACAAGAAAAGCCAGCGCCAGCGCCAGTATTTTTGACGCTTGAGACTTTTACCGTGAACCTGCAGGCTGATCCGGATGAGAAGTTTTTACAATTAGATTTGTCTTTACAAGTGCCGACACCAGAAGCCGCTGAAGCCATAAAAGTGCAAATGCCAGCAGTGCGTAGCCGTTTATTAATGCTGTTAACCAGCAAAAGTGCCTCTGAAATTTCTACCGTAGAAGGTAAGCAAGAATTAACAGAAGAAATTGTTGCTGAAGTTAAAAAACCTTTTGCTACCGGAGGCAAACCACAAGAAGTTTTAGGTGTGTTTTTTACCTCTTTTGTGATTCAGTAAAGTGCGTGTTTTCTAACCATGGCGGATAAATTTTTATCACAGGATGAAGTTGATGCTTTATTAAAAGGCGTTGGTGGAGATTCGGATGACGAAAACCCAGTAGGTGAAACTACAGGTGTGCGTGATTATAATTTAGCGACGCAAGAGCGTATAGTGCGTGGGCGTATGCCTACGCTCGAAATTATCAATGAACGCTTTGCGCGTCTTGTGCGTATTGAGTTGTTTAACTTTTTACGGCGTACAGTTGAGGTTTCAGTTGGCCCAGTGCGCATTACTAAATATAGCGACTTTATTCGTAATTTGGTTGTGCCTACCAATTTAAATCTTGTATCAGTAAAGCCATTACGCGGTACCGCATTGATGGTGTTTGATCCAACGCTGGTTTTTTTAGTCGTGGACACGATGTTCGGCGGCGATGGCCGCTTTCATACTCGGGTTGAAGGACGAGATTTTACCCAAACTGAGCAACGAATTATTCAGCGTATTCTCAATATTGTATTTGAAACTTACGCTAAATCGTGGGAGCCGGTGTACCCTGTAACTTTTGAATATATTCGCTCAGAAATGAACACCCAGTTTGCCAATATTGCGACTCCGAATGAAGTAGTTGTAGTGACTACTTTTAATGTAGAACTAGGCCCAGCTAGTGGTGAGATTCATTTTTGCATGCCTTATTCTATGGTGGAACCGCTACGTGATATTTTATCATCACCATTACAAGGTGAGGTACTTGGTGCTGATAAGCGCTGGGTTAAACTGATGACGCAGCAGGTTCAGGCTGCAGAAATAGAAATTGTGGCTGATTTAGCACAAACTAAAATGGAATTAGGTGATGTGTTAAATATGAAAGTGGGCGATGTGATTCCGCTTAATATCGACGAGGCTGTTGAGGCAAAAGTGGATGGTGTGCCGGTCATGTTATGTAAATACGGGGTGTTTAACGGTCAGTATGCCCTACGTGTAGAAAAGCTTTTAAGATCAAATTCAACTGAATATATCAAAGGAGAACCTTATGGCGACTGATCCAGCTGATGGCGGCATAGAAACAATTGCGGAGGATGATTGGGGTGCTGCAATGGCGGAGCAGGCTTCAGCCGACCCTACTGAGCCGGTTGATGATTGGGGCGCTGCAATGGATGAGCAAGCCGCAGTGCTACAGACCAGCAAAGCTGAGCAGACGCAGGTCTTTACTGAATTTACGGCTAAAAATAAAATGCAAGAAACGCAAAACGACATTGATTTTATTTTAGATATCCCAGTACAACTGACCGTGGAACTAGGCCGCACTAAAATTGCAATTAAAAACTTACTGCAGTTAGCACAAGGCTCTGTGGTTGAGCTGGACGGCATGGCGGGCGAGCCAATGGATGTTTTGGTGAACGGCTGCCTGATTGCACAAGGTGAAGTTGTAGTGGTGAACGACAAATTTGGTATTCGTTTAACCGATATTATTACCCCTGCTGAACGCATTAGAAAAATTAATCGCTAGATTGAGTGTTTCATCATCTTTAAACTCATGCACCAATGCTTAATTAGATAAATCCCCAATGAAAATTTTATTAAAATTTCTGGTATTTGTTGTGTCTGCCAGTGGTAGTTCACTATGGGCAGCCGAAGCCGTTACACCAACACCGACGAGTGGTATATTAAAAATGCTATTCGGGCTAGTTGTGGTATTAGGCGTAATGGCCCTGGTGACATGGGCGTTAAAGCGCATGATGCCAGGTGTCGGTGGGCAACAATCAGCGGTACGCATTGTAGGTGGCGTAAGCGTTGGTTCACGTGAGCGCATTGTGGTGCTAGAGGTTGCAGGGCGTTGGTTAGTGGTGGGGGTGGCGCCCGGGCGCGTGAATGCCATTGCTAACTTAGACATAGGGGCTGATATTGATGCGGACATATCTCATACAGATGGTGGTTTAAATTCCCGCCATGCTGTCGATCCTCAACAGCAAAGCTTTGCTGCCTTACTCGCACAACGTCTAAAAAAATCGGCTAGCAAGTTTTCTGAGAACAATAATGCAAAATAATAAGAAGCTTTTACAGATAATCATGGCTACCGGCTTAATGCTGTTGCCAACGGTGTTATTTGCTGAAAATGGTTTGCCACTCATCAATGCTACGCCTAGCGCTGGTGGCGGTCAGGATTATTCTCTGAGCCTGCAGATGCTGATTTTACTCACGTCACTTACTTTTTTGCCGGCAGCTTTGCTGATGATGACAGGCTTTACCCGCATCATTATTGTGCTGTCACTTTTGCGCCAAGCGTTGGGTACGCAATCAGCACCGCCAAACCAGGTGATGGTGGGTTTGGCTTTGTTCCTTACTTTTTTTGTGATGAGCCCAGTGATCGATAAAATTTATATTGATGCTTATCAGCCTCTATCAGAAAACAAAATCACCATGCTAGAGGCTGCAGAGAAAGGCGTGGCGCCACTTAAAGAGTTTATGTTAAAACAAACGCGAGAAGGTGATTTAGCCTTGTTTGTTAAAATGGCACAGGTTGAGCAAATTGAGTCGCCAGAACAAGTGCCACTAAAAGTGTTAGTGCCAGCTTTTGTGACCAGTGAGTTAAAAACAGCTTTTCAAATTGGCTTTGCGATATTTATCCCATTTTTGATTATTGATATGGTGGTCGCTAGCGTGTTGATGTCGATGGGGATGATGATGGTGTCGCCAGCGATTGTGGCGCTACCGTTTAAATTGATGTTATTTGTATTAGTAGATGGCTGGCAACTGCTACTAGGCTCACTTGTGCAGAGCTTTTACACATGATAACTTGCGTAGGCACTTGCAAAGCTTTTGGAATGATTAGGGAGTTTTAATGACACCAGAAAGTGTGATGACGATAGGTCGTGATGCCATGGAAGTGACATTGATGATTGCGGCGCCTATTTTGTTAACTGTTCTCGCAATTGGCTTGCTGGTAAGTATATTTCAGGCCGCCACCCAAATTAACGAACAAACCTTGTCGTTTATTCCTAAGTTAGTCGGCGTTTTTGTTGCTCTCATGGTTGCTGGCCCTTGGATGCTGACAACGATGGTGGATTATATGCGTTTGGTTTTTACCAATATACCTGCGATGGCAAATTAAGGTCAAAGACCTTTCAAGTCGCTTTAAAAAATGATTTCTTTCAGCAGTGAGCTATTACAAACCTGGATTATAGCCCTGCTATGGCCATTGACTCGCATTTTAGCGGTAATCGCTATTGTCCCAATTTTTAGCCATAGTGCCATCCCTGCCCAAGCTAAGCTCGGGCTCGGCATTACGCTCACACTCATTATTCTACCCAATATCCCGCCACTACCTGCATTTGAAATTTTCTCATTACAGGGGTTACTCATTTTAATTCAGCAAGTAATTATTGGGCTGGCGATTGGTTTTAGCATGCGTATGGTATTCGCTGCCGTTGATCTGGCTGGTCAAATGATAGGCATGACCATGGGTTTGGGTTTCGCTTCGTTTTTTGATCCGCAAACGCGAGGGCAATCGACCGCGTTGAATCAGCTTTTGGTGTTGCTGGCGATGCTCATTTTTTTAAGCTTAGATGGGCACTTGATTATTGTAACCACTGTGGCTAATAGCTTTGTCACTATGCCAATTGCAATGACTAGCAGTGGCATAGATGCGATGAAAATTGCACTGTGGGGTGAAACTATATTTAGCGTGGGCTTGTTACTAGCCTTGCCTGCCATCACGGCATTACTCATTACCAATATGGCCTTGGGGATTCTCACAAGAACAGCACCTCAGCTTAATATCTTTGGTATTGGTTTTCCTATTACGTTAGGGATTGGTTTTTTGGTACTCGCTTTGGCGCTACCCGGGATGCAGAAGCCGATTGTTAGCTTTATAGAGCAGGGCGCAAATAATATGAATCAGGTTGCAATACCTAAAACTACTGTGCCGACACTAACACCCTAAAGTTGGCTTAACTTGAAATAAGTTGGCTTATTCTGAAATCCGTAAGCTTGCAAATAGATTCTCTACCAAATGCCCCTTAATGATTTATTAGGCGACATGTTTGGCGAACTATTTAACACTTATTGCGCGGAAATCTTTGCCGTTCACGGCGGAGATGAATAGCGCGGATGACGAAGTTATCCTTTGCTTACTGTAAATACAATATATTATATACAATAACATTCATGCTAACCGCCACTAAGATCCGCATCT
>JAUSAG010000032.1 GCA_030652995.1 Methylotenera sp. | reverse complement strand
ATGGCACAAACGCTAAACCTGAATGTGATCGCCGAAGGCGTTGAAACCGAACAGCAACGCCAATTACTGCAAAGCAACGGTTGTCACACCTACCAAGGCTACTTGTTTAGCCAGCCGGTGCCGATTGCTGAGTTTGAGGCGCTCTTGGTGCGATCACAATGACAGAAAATAACATGAAAAAAACGATTATATTTTTAAGCCTGACTTTATCTTTAGCTGCTTGTGATAAACCTATTGAGCCGCTTCAACCCCCGCGCCCAGCATTGGTCACTATCGTGGGGACATCATCAGTCCATGGCAGCATGGTGTTAGTGGGTGAGGTGAGATCTCGCTATGAGGTCAATCTTGGCTTTAGAATCAACGGAAAAATTATTGAGCGCAAGGTTGAAGTAGGTAGTTTCGTTAAAAAAGGCCAAGTGTTAGCACGGTTAGACGCAACCGATACGCATTTAAGCGCCGCCGCTGCGGTGGCAGATGTACGTGTAGCGGAGGCAAGTCATGCGTTGGCGAAGGCAGAGTTTGCCCGTCAGCGAATATTGTTTGATAAAAAGTTTATTTCAGCTTCAGCCTTGGATATGCGTGAGGCTGAGCTAAAAACGGCACATGCCAGGCTACAACAAGTCAAGGCGCGCGCGGATGCATCAAACAATCAATCGCGCTACTCCGCGCTAGTGGCTGACCGTGATGGCGTCGTGACACAAATTCATGCCGAACCCGGACAAGTTGTAGAAGCGGGTGAGATGGTGGCGCAAGTGGTGGATACTCAGCAAATTGAAGTGTTGGTGGCAGTGCCGGAGTCGCGCATGCAACGCTTAAAAATTGGCGATCAGGTAACCATCAAACTGTGGGCGGATCGTGCAAAAACTTATCGCGGTGAAGTGCGTGAAATCGCGCCAGCCGCCAATGCCGCTTCACGTACTTTTGATGTACGCGTTACTATTAAAAATGCGGATGATGCCATTAAGCTTGGCATGACGGCCGGGGTGAGCTTTGGGCAACATCATGCGATTGCTGAAATAGTTATTCCATCTACTGCATTGACGCAGCATGACGGTAAAACAAGCGTTTGGGTGATTGATGAGCGCGGAACTGCAACCCCACGGCAAGTCATTGCCGGTGCATATTCTGAGGCAGGGGTGGTGATTACAAGCGGCTTGCAAGCAGGAGAAATGGTCGCCATTGCCGGTGTGCATACTTTGATTAGCGGGCAGAAAGTTAAACCGAAAATAGAGCCCGCGCTGTGAGCGAAGGCGCTGAAAACTCCCGCTTGGACGCATCAGAACAAGCGAGCTTTAACTTATCGGCGTGGGCGTTAAAAAATCAGGTATTAGTGCTGTATGTGATGCTGATGCTTACCGTTTCAGGTTTGTTGGCTTACACCAAACTTGGGCAATCTGAAGACCCGCCGTTTACTTTTAAGGTGATGCTGGTGCGCGCCACTTGGCCAGGTGCGAGTGCTGTTGAAGTTGAGCAGCAGGTAACCGATAAGTTAGAGAAAAAAATCCAAGAAGTGCCGCATTTATATTTCTCTAGCAGTTACTCGCGCCCGGGGGAGTCTGTCATTTTTGTGGTGATTAAAGATGATACTTTTTCAAAAGAAATCCCCGAAATCTGGTATCAGGTACGTAAAAAAATAGGTGATATTCGCCACACTTTGCCACAAAACATTGAGAGCGTTACCTTTAATGATGAGTTTAGTGATGTGTTTGGCAGTATGTATGCACTGACCGGCGATGGTTTTGATAATTTCGCCCTCAAAAAACAGGCTGAAATCATCCGTGCTGAGCTCTTGACTGCCCCCGATGTTGCCAAGATAGAGTTTTTCGGTGAGCGCAAACAGCGTGTTTATATTGAGGTTTCAAACGCCAAGCTTTCAACTTTAGGCATGAGCGCCACGCAGCTGGTTAACATTTTACAAACACAAAATACAGTAGTGAAAGGCGGCACTTACGATTCGTCTAATGAGCGCATTCGGATTGAAGTTTCAGGCCGATATAACACGCTGGAAGACCTGCGTGAGATCAGCTTGCGCGCGAATAATCAAGACTTTAAGCTGGGCGATGTGGCGCGTGTTTACCGTGGTTATGAAGACCCGCCACGCGACACTGTGCGCTATGAGGGCGTCGATGCATTGTTATTGGGTGTAAGTATGCGTCAAGGCGGTGATGTGATAGCGCTTGGCCAAAATTTAGATGCAAAAATAGCCAAAATTAAGCAAAATCTGCCGATTGGTTTGAGTTTTAACACGGTGACTTCACAGCCAAAACTGGTCGCCGATTCGGTCAATGATTTTGTGAAATCGCTGATTGAGGCATTGGTCATCGTGCTGGGAGTGAGCTTGATTTCATTGGGTGTACGCACAGGCATTGTGGTGGCAATTACCATCCCCGTTGTGTTGGCAGCTACGTTTTTAGGCATGAACGCGCTGGATATCGGCTTACATAAAATATCATTAGGCGCGCTGATTTTAGCGCTTGGGCTATTGGTAGATGACGCGATTATTGCGGTTGAAATGATGTCGTCTAAAATGGAGCAAGGCTGGGATAGAGCTAAAGCCGCTTCGTTTGCTTACACTTCAACCGCCATGCCTATGCTCACAGGCACCTTGATTACCGTGGCAGGTTTTTTACCGATTGCCACCGCAGTTTCATCGACGGGGGAATACACGCGTTCTATTTTTCAGGTGTCTGCTATTGCCTTGGTGATTTCATGGTTTGCAGCGGTGATTTTTGTGCCTTTTTTGGGCTACCACCTATTGCCGGATTATACGAAAAAACCGCAAGCTTCGAGGTTTGGTGCTTGGTTGCGTAACAAACTTAAACTTAAACAAAATGTGCAAAATCAACAAAATGTAACCCACCATCACGACATTTACAATACTCAATTTTATCGCGCTTTTCGCCAATTAGTTACCGCATGTGTGCGCTATCGCAAAACGGTGATTGCTATTACGCTGGCCATGTTTGTGCTGTCTATTATTGGCTTTGGCAAAGTGCAGCAGCAGTTTTTTCCGGATTCTACACGCTTGGAGTTAGTGGTGGATTTACGTTTGACCGAGGGTGCCTCTTATCACGCCACCAGTACTGAGATGCGAAAGCTTGAGCATTGGCTGCGTGGATGGAATAAACAGCATCAAGGGATTGATAATTTTGTAGCTTATATTGGTACAGGCGCACCACGTTATTATTTGCCACTGGATGTGCAGTTGCCACATCGCGCTTTTGCGCAACTAGTGATTTTAAGCAAAGATCTAAGCGCCCGTGAAGCCTTGCGTAATGATCTACTCCAGTTATTTGAACAAGATTTTCCAGCGGTTAGGGCTTCGGTATTGCGGCTTGAAAATGGACCGCCAGTGGGGTTTCCTGTTCAGTTTCGGGTAGATGGTGCAGATATTCCAAAAATACGTGAAATTTCACATCAAATTGCCAACATCATGCGCGCCAACCCTAATCTGGCCAATGTACAATTAGGTTGGGAAGAGCCAAGCAAAGTGATGAAAGTGTCGATTGATCAATCCAAAGCGCGCCTGCTAGGCGTAAGTTCGGTGGACATTGCCAATCTGCTCAATGCCGCCATGAGCGAGCTTACAATCACTGAGTTTAGAGAGGGCAATGAACGCATTGATCTAGTGGTGCGCGGTGCAGAAGTTGAGCGTAGCAAATTATCGCATTTACCGCACTTAATGATTAACACGCAAAATGGCACCAGCGTGCCGCTATCACAACTGGCGACCCTTTCATCCGAATTTGAAGAAGGCGTGATCTGGCGCCGAAACCGCGTGCCGTCGATCACCGTGCGTGCGAATTTGCGTGGGAGCATGCAAGCGCCGATAGTTTCTGCCCAAATTGAAGAAAAATTAGGTGAAATTAAAGCTAACCTACCCTTAGGAATTACGGTAGAAACCGGTGGCGCGGTAGAGGAGTCTGCCAAGGGGGGCGCTTCTGTCGCTAAAGGCTTCCCCTTGTTTTTAGTGGCCGTGCTGACGCTGCTCATTTTGCAATTGCGTAGCTTTTCACTCACATTTTTAGTATTGCTTACCGCACCATTGGGTTTAATTGGGGTCACACTTGCATTATTGTTATTTGATAAACCATTTGGCTTCGTCGCCATGTTAGGCAGCATTGCTTTATCCGGCATGATTATGCGCAATTCGGTGATTTTGGTAGATCAGATTGATCAAGATAAAGCATCTGGCTTGCCAGCGTGGCAAGCTATTATTGAATCCACTATTCGCCGTTTCAGGCCGATTGTATTAACTGCTGCCGCTGCGATACTGGCGATGATACCGCTTACCAGAAGCGTATTTTTTGGCCCGATGGCAGTAGCGATTATGGGCGGGCTGGCGGTAGCCACTTTACTGACGGTGCTATTTTTGCCTGCGCTCTACGCGGCCTGGTTTAAAGTAAAACTGCCTAAGTAAAACTGCATGAGGAAATTTCTAGCCCAATAAGTACTTGCGTTATAATTAAGCTAAATATAAATAGAATATTGAAGAGTAAGTAACATGACACAGACAGCACAAACAATAGATCACCAGAAAATCGCCAGTTTCGATACGCCACGCGACGCCGCGCGATTTAACATGATAGAACAGCAAATCCGCACCTGGGAGGTATTAGACCCAGCGGTGTTAGCGCTATTTAACACCGTACCGCGCGAGAAATTTGTATCAGAGTCGCAAGTAGGTTTGGCATTTGCTGATGTTGAGCTACCCATTGGTGAAGGCCAAACCATGCTGTCGCCTAAAGTTGAAGGGCGTATTTTGCAGGCAGTAGGCGTTAAAAAAACGGATAAAGTATTGTTGGTAGGCACCGGTAGTGGTTACTTAACGGCATTGCTGGCAACTTTAGCGGCACATGTGCATGCCGTTGAAATTTACCCTACATTATCTGCAATCGCTAAAAATCGCCTTGATCAACAAAACATCCATAATGTGACTCTACATGTGGGTGATGCCGCGAGCGGTTACGCCGAAGCCGCCCCGTATGATGTCATCGTGTTTACAGGTTCTTTGCCTTTGCGCCCTGTTGTAGCAGAGAAGATGTTGAACGTTGGCGGGCGCTTATTTGCAGTTGTTGGTGAACTGCCCATCATGCAGGCGACTTTAACGCATCGTATCAGCGAAGACGCTTATCGTCATGAAACAATATTTGAAACCTGTTTACCTGTTTTAGAAGATGCGCCACAGGCAACAAAGTTTGCCTTTTAACCCACGTATAAACTTAATGTCAATATGCACAGCACTGCTCAAATTTTAGTCAAATTCACTTTCTTATTGTTGGCATTTTCTACTTGTGTAAATGCTGATGATAAGGTGCATTCATTGACTGAGGTTTATCAGCAGGCGCTGGAAAACGACCCTGCCTTAGCCTCGGCATTAAGTGCTAATCAAGCGGCACAAGAAGTAATAGAACAAGCTAAAGCTTTATACAGGCCAACGGTTAGTTTGAATGCTGGTGTTAATGCGACCCAAACAGATATTCGTTTTCTTACAGGATTTAATCCGTTTAGGGCTGAGGGCCGTCAAAATTTTGAAACTTATAATTATGGCGTGCAGGCGCGTCAGCCGATTTATCGCAAAGACAGCTTGGTGCAAATTGATCAAAGTAAAGTGCAAGTTAGCCAGGCGGACAAACGGCTGAATTTAAGTAAGCAAGATTTGATTTTGCGCGTTACACAGGCCTATTTTGATGTGTTGCTGGCGCAAGACAGAATAGATCTTATCATCGCTCAGAAAGCTGCAATCTTAAGTCAGTTGGAGCAAGCTAAAGCTAATTTTGAAGTAGGTACCGCCACGATTACTGACGTCAATGAGGCGCAGGCACGTTTTGATTTGGTAGCCGCACAGGAAATAGCTGCCGTCAATGAACACCAGATTGCTAAGTATGCAGTGCAGGCGATTACAGGGCAGAAACCTCAAAGAATTGCCACAGTAAAAGCGGATATGGTGACTACACGCTTGGAGCAAGGGTTGGATCAATGGGTAGAAGTTGCATTAGAAAACAACTTGAATATTCAGATTCAGCAAGATGCACTTGCGCTTTCAACACAAGAAGTAGAACGCCTGCGAGCGGGACATTTGCCAACTTTAGATGCAATAGCGAGCCATACTAATAATTACGCTAATGGAAGTGCGAATGGATTTGGTACTGAGCTCAAAACATCCACCATTGGGTTGCAGTTGGAAATTCCTTTATATCAAGGTGGTGCAGTCAGTTCTCGTGTGCGTCAGGCAGTATTGAATCAACAAAGAGCGCAAGATGATATACAGATCGCACGGCGCAGTGCAGAGTTAGAAACCCAACGCGCTTACTTAAATTTAAATTCAAGTATCGCGCAGGTAAAAGCGTTTGAGCAAGCGCTGATTTCCAGTCAAACCCAACTTGATTCCACCAAGTTGGGTTACGAGGTTGGTGTGCGTACTAGTGTAGATGTGCTGAATGTCCAACAGCAGCTATTCACTGCTAAACGAGATTTATTGCAGGCGCGCTATAGTTATTTGGTCAATATTATCCGTCTAAAAGCTACTTCTGGTGTTGTGGCTGAGCCTGATTTAGCCGACATAAATCAACAACTGCTTGTTGCGAGAGCGCATTAAATTGCAAGCTTTCTTTAATCAAAAAGCTACCATTGGATTAAGTCAGTTAGTGCTGGTGGATGTTCAAACCAAGTTGGCGGCGGCGATGTCTGCTGATGCCATGGCTGAAGTTGTAAAAAATTGCGGCATTTTGGTGCAGGCGGCCAACATGCTTAATGTGCCTTTACTGCTTACCGAGCAGTATCCAAAAGGATTAGGGCATACCATCCCAGCGATTTCTGTCTTGTTGACGCATGTTCAGCCCGTTGAAAAAATCACATTTTCATGTTTGGCAGCGCCTATATTTAAGCGCCAGCTCACCCGTGACCACTCACAAATAATTCTTACTGGCATGGAGGCGCATATTTGCATTCTGCAAACGGCGCTGGATTTAATTGCCGCAGGTAAACAGGTGTTTGTAGTTGAAGATGCCGTTATTTCACGTAACCCCGCTAACAAAGCCAATGCCTTGGCCAGATTGCGAGATGTGGGATGTACCGTCACCAACACCGAGTCGCTGCTATTTGAATGGCTGGGCGTAGCTGAAGGTGATGCCTTTAAAGCGTTAGCCAAGCTCATCCGTTAAGTCTGCCAAACACTTAGCCTTAGTAATGACCGTATGAATTGGAAAGCGATTTTCTTTATCGGCCTGTTAGGTTTTGGTGGTTTTCAGCACTTCCAAAAGCGCGAGATATTTCATGGGGTAGGTGAAGTAGCATCAGAGGCGCCGCTACAAAGAAACCTTGATATTAGGGATACCCAAAACATCAATGGTTATGAAATTACCCCTTTAGCAAGATTTAGCATTAAAGCACGTGTGCTCGCGAGCAAGAATTATCACTTTGGGCGCGAAGCTGACTTATCGCCAGTGGATTTTGCACTTGGCTGGGGTGCAATGTCTGATGAAATCGTACTTAACAAAATCGAGATCAGTCAAAGTAACCGTTTTTATTTTTGGCATGTGGATGAGTTTCCTATCCCGCGTGAAGCAATAGAAACACAAAGTGCCAACATGCACATGATTCCAGCAGATAGGCTAGTAGAAAAGCGCTTGAAATCAGTGCGTGTGGGGCAGATTGTTGAGTTAAACGGTTTTTTGGTTGAGGCTAAAGCGAGCGATGGTTGGCACTGGAAAAGTTCATTAATGCGCAATGACACGGGCAATGGCGCATGCGAGGTGTTGTTGGTGAAAAGTATTGAAGTGCACTAGCCTAAGCGCGCAGATATTGCGCTATCAAGCTTAATGTACGTTGCGTGGCACCACGGTTTTGTGTGCTAAAACTCAAGGCGGCATCACTCATGGCTTGCCGTTTAGCAAAATCCGCAAATAGCATTTTAATGCTGTTGGCTAATTCGCTCGTATTTTGCACGCGCTGCGCTGCGCCTGCCGCAATGGCTAACTCCGTCACTTGCGCAAAATTAAAGGTATATGGCCCTATCAGCACGGGCTTACCTAAACTTAATGCTTCAATCAGGTTTTGCCCACCTAATGGTAATAAACTGCCGCCAATAAAAGCGACATCACATGCTGCGTAATAGGTAAACATTTCACCCATAGAGTCGCCAAGAAAGTAGCTGGGCTGGCTTGGTTCTAAGGATTGGTTAGTGAGCGCGGAGCGACGTAAAAAGCTAGCGCTATGCTTTTTAATTAGCGCCGCTACTTCTTCAAAACGCTGCGGGTGGCGCGGCACAATAATCGTCAGCAAATTTGGAATATTGGCTTTGGTAACAGCGTCAATAATCAGTGCCTCCTCACCCTCTCTGGTGCTGGCAGCTAGAAGTATTGGCCGACGCTCTCCAAGCCTACTCCGCAGAAGTTGACCTTGCGCAACGGCGTTATCTGGAGGGAGCACATCAAACTTCAAGTTCCCAATAATGCTTACGTTGTGTGCGCTTAAATTTTGTAAGCGCTCAGCATCTTGGCTGGTTTGCGCACCTACTGCGCTCAAACTTTGCAAACCTTGCTGAACGACTGCACCTATCTTGCCATAACCAATGGCTGATTTTTCAGATAAGCGTGCGTTAACCAATAGCAGTGGGATGTCATATTGTTTGCAGCCTGCAATCAAATTGAACCAAAGCTCGGTTTCCATCAGCACACCTACTACGGGTCTAAAGTGCTTTAAAAACATCCCCACCGCAAATGGTAAATCGTAAGGTAAATAGACTCTGGCGACTAAGTCCCCAAATAACTGTTCGCTAGTGGCGCGCCCAGTGGGTGTGGTGTGCGTAAGTAAGATTTGATGATTAGGGTACTTGTGTAATAACAATTTGATTAGGGGTTCAGCCGCGCGCGTTTCACCCACTGATACGCAATGGAGCCAAATGGCAGGCTTTGCAAACTTAAGCGAGTAAAACCCGTAGCGCTCACGCCAGTGTTGCAAATATTCGGGCTGTTTTTTTGCGCGCCACAGCAATTTAAGTGGCGTAAACGGTAGTAATAAATAAAGTAAAAAAGTATATAAGCGTCGTGACATGACGTTATTTTCTCACATATTTTTCAAGGCTAACCATTACACTTTTTATTAGCGACCTTGTTGTAAGCCAATACCCGTCTTATGCATAATTATTGCAAGTAAAATTATATGAATTTACAAAAAATAATTACAAAAAAACCGCTTGACCTACCACTACTAAGTGATTAAATTACTAAAAAAACACAACATGTTGTGGTTATTGCTTACTTTTTGCACAAGCACTTACATTTTCACACAAGTGCTTTTATGTAGTTAAGTTGCAGGATTTAAATGTAAAATCGTTAAACGAACACACGCCCAGGTCGTGATTTAAACTGACATCAGGTGCACAAATAAAGGGTTAATCTATGCTAAAAGTCGTTGATACTGCTAAAAATACAAATGCTACAGAGCTTGAAAAAGAAATACCTATTCAACCGGTTTCGCTTGATATTTGGGATAAAAAATATCGCTTAAAAACTAAAACAGGTGAATATGTTGATCAGAACATAGATGACTCTTATGCGCGCGTAGCACGCGCTTTGGCCGATGTAGAAACCACGACAGAAAAACGTGCAGAGTGGCATGAAAAATTTTTGTGGGCACTGCGTCGTGGCGCAATTCCAGCGGGTCGTATCACGTCTAACGCTGGTGCGTTAGAGCACAAGCCCGCTACTTCAACCATAAACTGCACAGTTTCTGGTGTGATATCAGATAGCATGGATGATATTTTAGGCAAAGTGCATGAAGCAGGCTTAACGTTAAAAGCAGGTTGTGGTATTGGTTACGAGTTTTCAACGCTACGTCCAAAAGGTGCTTTTGTAGCGGGCGCAGGTGCTTATACCAGTGGCCCTCTGTCATTCATGGATATCTACGACAAAATGTGTTTCACCGTATCCTCTGCGGGTGGCCGTCGCGGTGCGCAAATGGCAACCTTTGATATCTCACATCCGGATGTGACTGATTTCATTAAGGCAAAACGCGAAAATGGCCGTTTACGCCAATTTAACTTGTCATGCCTCATTACCAAAGAGTTCATGGAAGCAGTCAAAGCCGATGCTGAGTGGAAATTAGCTTTCCCTGTTACAGAAAAAGAAGCGATTGTTGATGTCTTAAACACCAGCGACGATAGTCAAGTGGTATGGCGCGAGTGGCCAGTAAAAGGTAAATACCTGACAAAAACTGAAGGTAAAGATGCAGGTAAAGTAGCGTGCCGCGTGTATAAAACCATTAAAGCACGCCGGTTGTGGGATGTGATTATGTCCTCCACTTACGACTTTGCTGAGCCAGGATTCATTTTGATTGACCGCGTGAATGAAATGAATAATAACTGGTTCTGCGAAAACATCCGCACCACCAACCCGTGTGGCGAGCAACCATTACCACCTTATGGCGCATGTTTATTAGGTTCTGTAAACTTAACGCGCTTCGTAAAACATCCATTCACTGACGAAGCTTACTTCGACTGGAAAGAATACCGCGAAGTGGTCGCTATTTTCACGCGTATGCTAGATAACGTGGTTGAAATCAACGGCCTGCCATTGCAACAGCAACGTGATGAAATTATGCGCAAACGCCGTCACGGTATGGGTTACCTAGGCCTAGGTTCAAGCCTCACGATGATGAAAATGAAATATGGTGAAGATGAGTCTATCAAATTCACAGAAGAAGTAACGCGCGTGATGGCCGAAGAAGGTTGGAGCGTCGGCGTGCAACTGGCTGAAGAAAAAGGCCCAGCACCGATTATGGATGAGAAATTTGAAGTAACGGCAGACATGCTAGCAAAACGCCCAGAAATGGCAGCAGACGGCATTAAAGTTGGCCAAAAAATTCCAGGTAAAGTGTTGCTGGGTAAATACAGCCGCTACATGCAACAGTTCCCAGAAGGTTTGCGTAACCAAATCGCGGCTAAAGGTGCACGCTTCACGCACCACAGCTCGATCGCACCAACGGGCACCATTTCATTATCACTCGCTAATAACGCAAGTAACGGTATTGAGCCGTCATTTGCGCACCACTATGCACGTAACGTGATTCGTGAAGGTAAAAAATCAAAAGAGAAGGTCGATGTGTTCTCATATGAGTTATTAGCTTACCGTGAGTTAATTAACCCGAACGCGATGCCATTTAGCGACAAACCAGAAGAGCAGTTGCCAGATTACTTCCTAGATTCATCTAGCATTATGGCTAAAGCCCACGTGGATATTCAAGCGGCATCGCAAAAATGGATTGATAGCTCGATTTCAAAAACCATCAACGTACCAACCGATTACGATTTTGAAGACTTCAAAAACATCTATCTCTACGCTTACGACAAAGGTCTAAAAGGTTGCACCACCTTCAGGTTTAATCCTGAAGCGTTCCAAGGCGTGTTAGTGACTGAAAAAGATTTGGAAAGCACCACATACAAGTTCACGCTGGATGATGGCGCTGAAATTGAAGTTAAAGGCAATGAGGAGATTGAATACGATGGTGAAATTCATAGTGCCGCAAATCTATACGATGCCTTAAAAGAAGGCTATTACGGGAAATTTTAAACACATTGCCTCTCCGACGGAAGTCGGAATCTAGTGACTTATCAGAAAAAACTGATAAGCGCTACCAAGCCAGTAAACTGGCAAGTATTGCTAAAAGACGCTGGATTCCGTGACAAGCACGGAATGACGGCAAAAAGGAAAAAACATGACCATTAAAATCGAAAAGAAAATCGTCGGCTACGCACTAGTGAACGAGCAAGATAAAATTGATGCCGCCGCTAAAGCCTTAGAAGCCAATGCAAAAGTAGTGCAAATTGGCGAACCGCTAGATCGTCCAGAAAAAATTACAGGCTCAACTTACAAAGTGAAAACGCCAGTAACCGAGCATGCACTTTACATCACAATCAATGACGTAGTAATGAACGAAGGCACGCCACAAGAGCACCGCCGCCCGTTTGAGATATTCATTAACTCAAAAAATATGGATCACTTTCAATGGATAGTTGCCCTTACCCGCGTCATGTCTGCGGTGTTTCGTAAAGGCGGCGATGTTACCTTTTTGGTTGAAGAACTGAAAAGCGTGTTTGAACCAAGCGGTGGCTATTTTAAAAAAGGCGGTAAGTTCGTACCTAGCTTAGTGGCAGAGATTGGTGAAGTGGTCGAGCAGCATTTGCAATCTATCGGCATGCTTAAAAAACCTGGCTTAGATGAGCATCAACAAAAACTTGTAGCCGAAAAACGTGCTGAATATCACGAAAAACACGCCAAGCCGGGTGAAGAAGTAACTTCAGACGGCTTTCCTAAAGGAGCAAGCTTGTGTGGTAAATGCAGCACCAAGGCCGTGATTATGATGGATGGCTGTTTGACTTGTTTGAATTGCGGTGAGAGTAAGTGCGGTTAAGTTGTAAAAAATGAGTAGAAGTGTTGATTGTGGTGTGGGTAACACCATAAGCTGCAAGTTTTACACCATAAGCTGCAAGTTTTGACATCATAAGTTGCAACTAAATAACCCCGTAAACTAATTGTTTACGGGGTTATTTTTTGAAAAATTATGATAGAGGTTTTGCAACACTAGCTTCGATATTCCGAACTAAGTAATGACAGTGCACTTAGTGCTGTGGGGGTGCCCTAACCCCCAGTCAATCTGATCAATGCAAGAATAACTTATTTCTGTCACCCATTATTTTTTATGGAAGGCTGCAACGGGGGGGCAAAGCAGCCTAATCGTTTAGATGGATCGCTTCAAAAATTATCATCAAGATTATTATCTTCCACCAAAGTGGTTAAATCTTATATTCCCTTACATGCTATTACTTCCTCGTAGAGTTAATGTTTATTGCAATAACTCCTAAACCTTGATTTAAATCAAAAGCATATTCAATTAAACGTGTATGGTGAATTACGGTGTAGCACTCCTGCACTAACACTTTCCTAGCATTTAACTTATAGGCGACCATACAAAAAACTGTAATGAAATTGCCTAAATACTTTCGTCTTAATAAATCCATAGCATTTCCGCTTTTGACACTGATCGTAAGCTTGTTGATCACCTATCAGGCAGTCAATATAGCCAAAATTGAAGTCAAACAAAAAACGCAGGTTTATTTTGATTACCGCGTTCGCGATGCAACCAATCTTATCAACCAACGCATGCAAGCATATAGGCAGGTGTTGCTAGGCGCGGCTGGTTTATTCAAAACATCAAACAACGTTGAACGTCATGAATTCAAGCAATATGTCGAAACACTTGATTTAGCGAAGAACTACCCTGGCATACAAGGCGTGGGCTTCTCTCTAATCGTGCCATCTTCTAAAAAGACTCAGCACATCGCATCCATTCGCAGTGAAGGCTTCCCCGAATACACGATTCGACCTGATAGTCAGCGTGAAATTTACACTTCTATCGTCTACCTAGAGCCATTCTCTGGTCGTAACCTGCGTGCGTTCGGCTACGACATGTTCTCAGAAACCGTGCGCCATGCGGCCATGCAAAAAGCCATTGATAGTGGGCAAACTACGCTATCCGGAAAAGTGAAGCTAGTACAGGAGACTGGCAAGCAAGAACAAGCAGGATTTTTAATGTATATGCCAATCTACAGTAACGGTACCAACAATGACACGCCATCAGCACGGCGTGAGCACATTATTGGCTGGGTATATGCCCCATTTCGTATGAATGACCTTATGGATGGACTTTTTGGTGAGTATGCCAGCGATTTGGGCATTCGTATATTCGATGGTGAAAGCATGTCGGGTGGGGCGTTAATGTACGATTCCGATGGCTCTAGTCACCCTAATGCAGAGATTAGCAAGACAGTTCATCTTCAGATTGTAGATCATCCATGGACCATGCATATTCGCCCTTTACCTATAATGAGTTCACGAGTTGAAACTAATCATCCAAAATTAGTTGCAATTATTGGGACAATAATAAGCGTCTTACTCACATTACTGATTTGGTTCCTAGCGACAGGACGAGACCGTGCTATCCATGCTGCAAAAAGCATGAATAATGAACTGATCACTGAGCGCCAACGCCTGAGTAGCATTATTGAAGGAACACATGTCGGTACATGGGAGTGGAATGTTCAGACAGGTGCAACTAATTTCAATGAATATTGGGCCAATATCATTGGCTATGAACTGAGCGAACTTGAGCCCATTTCTATTGAAACTTGGATGAAGTTTGTTCACCCAGACGATGCGAAGGTATCGGGAGAGTTGCTAGAAAAGCACTTCTCTGGTGAGTTAGCTTATTACGAATGCGAAGCACGCATGCGCCATAAAGATGGGCGCTGGATATGGGTGTTAGATCGAGGGAAAGTAACGGCATGGACAGAAGATGGCAAACCGTCCTTGATGGCTGGGACGCATCAGGACATCACCGAACGTAAGCATGCTGATATCGTTTTGAGTGACGCGCAGGCTTTTGCAAACTCAATTCTAAATTCCGTACCTAATCAAATTATCGTACTTGATAACAATGGCGTGATTGTAGCGACAAACGCCAGTTGGCAGAATTTTGCAATAGAGAATGGGCTTGAAAGTGCAAAATTAGCAACTCATGCTGGAATTGGAATCAACTATCTTCAAGCGACTAGAACGGGTACAGAAGTTTCTTCGAGAAATGGTATGAATGCCTATGATGGCATTCGGGCTGTGCTTGATGGTCGAATACCAGAGTTCTATTTGGAATATCCTTGCCACTCGCCACAGCAAATACGATGGTTCAGTATGATGGTATCTCCGCTAGATTATAAGTCGAAAGGTGTTGTCATTGCTCATACAAACATCACCGACCGCAAAGAAGCTGAGCTAGAAAAGCAAAACATCCAAAAGAGATTTAATGCGTTTTACGAATTAGACCTTGTTGGATTGGCGATTACCTCACCAGAAAAAGGCTGGGTTAGTGTTAATCATTGCTTGTGCCAAATGCTCGGGTATTCTGAACAAGAGTTAATGAGCCTGTCATGGGAAGAGCTAACATATCCTGATGATTTAGCTGCCGATGTTGAACAGTTTAATAATATGTTATCAAATGAAATTCAGGGCTATAGCCTAGAAAAACGTTTTGTAAGCAAAACTGGAAGAGTAATTCCAACCTTGTTGGTTGTACGTTGCTCACGTAAAGATAATGGCGAGGTTGATTATATCGTGGCAATGGTGGAAGACATCACCGAACGTAAAAATCTTGAATTAGAGCTTACCCATCAGGCGCATCTTGACTACCTCACAGGCTTAGCCAATCGCCGTCATTTTATGGAGCAAGCTGAGGTGGAGTTGTCACGGGCAATACGCTATAACACCCCTCTATCAATACTAATGCTAGATATTGATTTATTCAAAAATGTGAACGATACCTATGGACACCAGATGGGTGATACCGTACTGCAAGTGCTAAGTAAAACCTGTCAGGATATATTGCGACAAGTTGATGTGGTTGGCCGCATAGGTGGTGAAGAATTTGCGGTTATTTTGCCTGAAACAGAAGCTAAAGAGGCTCTTGAGGTTGCAGAGCGACTGAGAGAAGCTGTCGCTAGTATGGAAGTAGCTATACCTTCTGGATTACCAATACATTTCACGATTTCTATCGGCGTCACTACACTTCATGATAAAAATGTCAGCATTGATATGTTGCTCAATCAGGCTGACAAAGCATTGTATGAAGCTAAGGAAACTGGGCGCAATAAAGTTTGTGTTGGTTAAGTTTCGGTTACCACTAGCGACAGGCGGCTAAGGGGATGTTGCAGTTAGACATACTTAATTACTGTATGACTCGTGACAACTGGGAGTGCTAAATCCTGATTGCCAGTAAGCTGCCATTCACAAATTTGTACTCAAGCATCATTTGTTGTTACTCAGAATTAAGGATCAGAGACGGCAACGGTGGACAAAGCAGACGGACAGATTTGCAACTTCAATGCGTGCAATCAGCACTAACCGGCCATTCACGCAGCAAACATCCACTGCAAAGAAAGGGAGCCTCTGCCCCTTTGGCATTGCAACTTTATGAGCTCATTTCGTTAATTCACCACATCCTTTAAAATTTTTCCTGCGGTAAATGCAGGTGCTTTTCGTGCGGCAATTTTAAGTGTTGCCCCCGTGCGTGGATTGCGGCCTGTACGCGCAGAACGCTGGCTTACTTTGAATGTGCCAAAGCCTACTAATGTTACGCTGCCGCCGTTTTTAAGGGCGTTAGTAATGGCTGCGGTAGTGGCGTCAATTGCACGGCCAGCTACGGCTTTGCTTAAGCCAGCGCTTTCTGCTATGGCGTCGATGAGTTCTGATTTATTCATGGGCTGCTCCTTTATAAAAGCTGGGGTTTGATGAAGTTTTATTCATTACATTTGCATAAAGCATGAAAATCACTTCACCACTGATGGGGTGAAATGAACAAAGCTATGTATGATTTTCAGCTAGACTTTAATCCTTTCCATCCTTGCTGATACATGCACACTACAAATCCGCGAGTAAATAATTGCGCAATGGTGTCTGGCTGATGTTCAGCACCTAAGGTGGCGGCACAGGTGCCCATGTCTTTTTTCATCATTTCGGCACTGCCACCTAATCTCCACCAAGAGCTAATTTTATATTTTGTATTGTCGTTAACTGGCGCCGCTTGAGGTGTTTTTGGTTTAATAACGTTGTCTTTTTGCGCTACTGCTTTTAACTCCACACTTAATTGTGCAGGTGTTGGAGAAGGCGCAAACGTGCTAGATTCAGTCGCCATTTCATCAGATACAGGCACGGGTTTGGCATGAGACTGATTTTCTGTAACTGACGCCTGCGCAAATAAATCAATGTCATTTGCTGGCGATATCATCCAACCTTGTTGGCGTAAGCATTCTAATTGTGCCGATTCATCACCCTCCTTAGCGCAGCTTTTTTTAGCTTGTTCCAAATCTCGCACAGTTGCACCACGCTTGTAACTCACCTCACCACAAGCGCTCATTAAAAGAGCCAATGCAAGTAGTAACAGCAATTGCTTCATAACGTTTCCAATCTTCTTCTTTATTAATTAATCATAAGCTAACACGATTTTCGAAATAACAGGATAAAGCCATATACGCAATATGACGTATTTAAATAGTATTGACCTATCGGTATTGTGACGTAACGAAATCTAAACCTAAACCTAAACCACTTATCTGTGGGCAATGTATTTTTTTAATAGTTTTACTTAACTTAGGAGTACTGATATGAGATTTAAATTAAAAAATAGCCTCATCATTTCTGCATTATTGGCCACAGGTGTTATGGCTACTACAAATGCACAGGCGGCTGGAACTATCACCTTTGGTGAAGACAAATATATTAGTGTTGGCTTTGGTTCTATTGCTGGTTACAACTCAACTGAAGATGCAGCAGCTAATGGTAACGATCGCTCAAATGATTTTTCAATGAACAGCGCTCGTATTTATATCTCTGGATCTATGAATAAATACATTAAAGGCATGTTGAATACTGAGAGCTCAGGCACTGGCGGTGCAACTGAAGTGATTGATGCCAATGTACAGTTTCAGTTGACTGACGACATTGCCATTTGGGCAGGTCGATTTTTATCACCAAGTGATCGCGCGAATATGGCAGGCCCATACTACTCAATGGGTGGGGGTTATTGGGCTAACGTTGCTTCACGATATGGTTGGAACGGTGGCACTATTGGTCGTGATGATGGTGTTGCTTTGGTGGGTAGTGCAATGGATGGAAAAGTGGGTTACTCATTCGGTGCGTTTGAAGGCGATAGAATCTTTAGATTTAGCCCTGCAGCAGCATTATCAGAGACTTCAGGCAATAAAGATAAACTAATGTATGCCGGTCGCTTGCAAGTCGACTTCTGGGATGCTGAGCCTGGTTATTACGGTACAGGTAATTACTTCGGTGCTAAAGATATCCTAGCCATTGGTATTGCAGGTAGACAAAAAACAGATGGTGTTGTGAAAATAGGAGCTGTTGGTGATTACAAAGCATATAGTGTTGATTTCTTACTTGAGAAAAAAGATGTAGGCCCGGGTACTTTTTCTGCTGAAGCTGCTTACTATGATTACGACACGGATGATGTATTCTTAAGCGAGCAAGGTAAAGCTTACTCAGCTGGTATGGGTTATCTTTTTAATAGTAAAGTTGGTTGGGGTCAGTTTATGCCATTTGTTCGGTACCAGAAATTTGACTCTGATGCTAATACAACATTCAAAGCGAGCGGTGCAGTTGATTTAGCAGGTGAGACTAAGCGTTATGAAATTGGTACAAATTACATCATTGCCCCATATAACGCATTAATTACAGCTACATATTCTGATACTAAGATTTCTGGTGCAAGTAGTGCTAATGCATTTAATGTTGCACTCCAGTTCCAGTTTTAAGAAGTTTATTAGTTAATATATAAAAGGCTTACCAAATTTGGTAAGCCTTTTATTCATTAAAAGATGTATTTTAAAACACTGTAGTTTACTGCCCACCTACCATTTTATGAACTTGGCAAACCAGCTGCGCGACTGAGAACTCATCAGAACCCACAATGATGGGTTTAAATTCTGTCATGTTTTTTTCTGAGATTAATCGTTTATTTTGACGATTATAAAAATCAGTTGAAGTTGTTTTAAACAAGGATTGTTTGCAATTAAATTGGGTGCTTTTGATTTGATATTGGTAAGTCAAAACCTTTTGATTGTTTATGTACGTTTGTGACTTTTTGAAAACAGTTTTAGTCAAAATGTAAGGAAAACCATTGGCAACGTTATACGAATCAATATCGACAAGAATTTCGTAATCAGCCTTTTTAATAATGGAGTCCCATTCCACAGCCAATGAGGTGGTGGAAGTGGAGAGCAAAAGTGCTGCAATGAGTAGTTTCTTTTTAGTCATTGATGATCATCTTTCCTAAAAAATCTTGATGCTAAGTTAGCACAAATTAATCACCACAATACGCCGATTAACTACGCAATTTGACGTATTTCAATCCCTACCACAAGCCCTTAATCTAGCATAACTGCAAAACGCTTTGTAACCTTCATTCGAAAGTAATCGAAGCCAAGCAAAGTTGTAATGATATTGCGAATTTTATTTAAGTGTTGAACTGAAATTTAACGTGGAGGATGCCAATGAAAACGATTGTTAAGTTAGATTTAGACAAAAAACCTTGGGAACAGGAAGGCCAAATTCATAACCGTTGGCATCCTGATTTACCGATGATTGCGATGGTTAAACCAGGCGATGAGTTCCGTGTTGAATGTATGGACTGGACAGGTGGCCAAATTGGCAATAATGACAGCGCTAATGACGTACGAGATGTGGATTTAACACAAGTACATTATCTGAGCGGTCCTATTGGCGTAGAAGGTGCTGAGCCGGGCGATTTAATGGTTGTTGAAATTTTAGATGTTGGCACTTTTGAAGATAGCCAATGGGGTTTTAACGGTATTTTCGCTAAAGAAAATGGCGGTGGTTTCTTAGTTGATCAATATCCAGAAGCACGCAAATCGATTTGGGACTTTCATGGCATTTACACCACATCACGCCATGTACCTAATGTTAAATTTGCCGGCATTATGCACCCTGGTTTAATCGGCTGCTTACCTTCAAAAGAGTTGTTAGACAAATGGAATAAGCGTGAGGGTGATTTAATTGCTACAGAACCTGACCGTGTTCCTGCGCTGGCACTACCACCAAACCCACAATCAGCAGTAATGGGTAAGTTAATAGGAGATGCTGCAAAAAAAGCAGCGATGGAAGGCGCACGAACAGTACCACCACGTGAGCACGGTGGTAATTGCGATATTAAAAATCTTACCAAAGGTTCAAAAGTTTATTTCCCGGTATATGTTAAAGATGGTGGGCTCTCCATGGGCGACCTGCACTTCTCTCAAGGCGATGGAGAAATTACATTCTGTGGCGCTATTGAAATGGCTGGTTATTTAGACATCAAAGTTAGTTTAATTAAAGATGGCGTAAAGAAATACGGTATTAAAAA
The DNA here is from genome assembly GCA_030652995.1 of Methylotenera sp. Taxonomy (GTDB): domain Bacteria; phylum Pseudomonadota; class Gammaproteobacteria; order Burkholderiales; family Methylophilaceae; genus Methylotenera. The sequence continues at coordinate 101,684 of JAUSAG010000032.1, read as the reverse complement.
CCCTATTTTTGAACCTAGCGTACTCACGCCAACTTATAAAGATTACATCATTTTTGAAGGCATTTCAGTGAATGAGCAAGGCAAGCAACTTTACTTAGATGTGAATGAGGCTTATCGCCAAGCTTGCTTAAATGCCATTGAATACATGAAAAAGTTTGGCTATAGCGGCGCTCAAGCTTTATCGATTTTAGGTACTGCGCCAGTTGAAGGCCATATCAGTGGCATTGTGGATATTCCGAACGCATGCGCCACTTTGTGGTTGCCAACGGAGATATTTGACTTTGATATGAAGCCAAATGCTGATGGTCCTAAAATTATGGTTAAACAAGGTATTGATACCGCAAAAGCCAGTTAAGGAGTGATTTGCATGCCAGTTTATGAATATGAATGTGATACCTGCGGTGTTTTTACTGCACTTAGAAAAATGAGTGAATCAAGTGAGCCTGCATTTTGTGATGAATGTGGTTGCGAAAGCCCGCGCATTCTTTCAGCACCTCGCCTAGCAGTAATGGATAGAACACAGCGTGTAGCACATGAGCGAAATGAAAAATCTGCGCATGATCCGAAAGTAGCAAAACGTTCAAGTTGTGGTTGTGCTGGTTCACATACGTGCAAAACAAGCACAAAAGTGAACCCGAAAACAGGTAAGGCAGCTTTGCAAATGCAAACCAAAAAGACCGCAAGGCCTTGGATGTTGTCGCATTAATGGATGAAAAGAAGCAGTATTAAAAAGTTGTAAGTTTGGTTTTATTAGTAATTTTTTGATTGTTAAATAAGGAGCAATACTGATGAGTACTTTAAATAGACGTAACTTTATGAGAGTTGGTGGCGTGCTAGCTGCGGCACTACTTTCAGCAGGTATTTTAACTAACACCGCTTTAGCTGCTGATACTTCAACAGCCAAAGTGATGACAACGGGCCTAGCTGTAACCGACACAACCGTTAAAGTGGGTATTTTACATTCTGCTACAGGCACGATGGCTATTAGTGAAACAGGCTCTATTCAAGCTGAGAAATTAGCGATAGAACAAATTAATGCTATGGGTGGTATTTTGGGTCGCAAGATTGAAGTGATTCAAGAAGATGGAGCATCAGATTGGCCGACTTTTGCTGAAAAAGCAAAAAAACTATTAGCTTCTGACAAAGTTGCCGCTGTCATGGGTTGCTGGACATCAGCATCACGTAAGGCAGCATTGCCAGTGTTTGAAAAAGAAAATGGCTTACTTTTCTATCCAACTTTCTATGAAGGTTTAGAGCAATCTAAAAACGTTTTCTATACAGGCCAAGAAGCTACTCAACAAATTCTTGCTGGTCTAGATTGGATTGCTAAAGAGAAAAAAGCAAAAAGTTTCTATTTGATTGGCTCTGACTACATTTGGCCACGTACTTCAATGAAAATTGCGCGTAAACATATTGAGCGCAACCTGAAAGGTACTGTTGTGGGTGAAGAGTACATTGCCTTAGGTGATACGCAGTTTGGTTCTGTGATTAACAAAATCAAATTGAAAAAACCTGATGTGATTTATGCAGCGGTTGTAGGTGGTTCTAACGTTGCTTGGTTCAAACAGTTGAATGCTGCTGGTTTAAATTCATCAAAACAAACCATGTTAACCATCTCAGTAACAGAGGATGAAGTGTTAGGTATTGGTGGTGAAAATTTAGCTGGTTTCTACTCAGCAATGAAATATTTCCAATCACAAACCAATCCTGAAAATGTGAAATTTGTTGCAGCTTTCAAAAAACGTTGGGGCAAAGATGCGGTGATTGGCGATGTGACACAAGCAGCATATCTAGGTCCTTGGTTGTATAAAGCAGCGGTTGAGCGTGCAGGTAGCTTTGATGTCGATAAAGTGCAAGCAGCATTGCCTGGTTATGTGTTCAAAGATGCACCTGAAGGTCCTGTAACGGTTGAAGCTAACCACCACCTTACTACCAAATTACGTGTTGGTAAATGGCGTAAAGATGGTCAAGCGGATGTTGTTTACACCTCAGATTACATTAAACCAGATCCATTTCCAAAAGGTTATCAATAATAGTTAGTTGGTATGAAAAAAAGATGCAGCGGCTTAGTAAATAAGCTGCTGCACTTTGAATGTTAAAGCAGTTTTTATCTTAGTAGCGATTAAGTAGGAGGCCGTATGTTTGGATATTCGATGGCAGATATAGGCAATATCTTGGTAATGCAGGGCTTTTCTGGCCTGAGTATGTTTACTGTATTGCTGCTGATGGCACTTGGCCTAGCCATTATTTTTGGGCAAATGGGCGTAATCAATATGGCGCACGGTGAGTTTATGACCATCGGTGCATATACAACAGTCATGCTTTCTAAAGTCGCAACGACGTATGGTTTTGTTAATTATTACTTTGTCTTTGCCATTATTTTGGCATTTATTCTAGCTTTTGCGCTAGGGTACTTTATTGAATTTATCATGATTCGGCATCTCTACAAGCGCCCGCTAGACACGCTATTAGCGACATGGGGTTTGAGTTTAGTCATGCAGCAATCGTTTCGATCGACCTTTGGTGCAAAAGAAGTCAGTGCCGAATTACCTGAATGGATGCTGGGTTCATTCAAACCTACACCTGACATTGACATCCCGATTAACGGTGTTTTTGTAATGGTGCTAGCACTTTTTGTAACAGCTGGTGTTTACATGTTTATGTACCGCTCACGCTGGGGTCTCAGAGTACGTGCGACTGTACAAAACCGTGTGATGGCTGGCGCAGTTGGTATCAATACCCAAAAAGTAGACCGTGTTACATTTGCATTAGGTTGCGGAATAGCAGGCATAGCAGGTGCTGCATTTACCACGATCGCTTCTACTGGCCCCACAACAGGTGCGCTTTATATTGTAGATAGCTTTATGGTGGTGGTGTTTGGTGGTGCAGCTAGCTTAATGGGTACAATTGCCTCTGCATTTGGTATCGCTCAAGCACAATCTATATTGCAATTCTTTATGACCAGCTCTATGGGTAAGGTCACTACCTTATTAGTGATTGTTGGCATATTAATGATGAAACCAGAAGGCTTGTTTGCTTCTAAGCTTCGTAAGTAAACAGACAGGAGAATCCTCATGAATGCATCCTTAAGTAAATTGGTTGGTGGCAAAGAAGGAATGGTTGGATTAGCAGTTCTTGCGGCCATTATCTTCGTCGTAATGCCATCAGTGTTAGATATTTTCAGATTGAATCTGGTGGGTAAATACCTAACTTACGCTTTTGTAGCTGTGAGCTTAGTATTGTTATGGGGTAATGGTGGTATTTTAAGTTTGGGACAAGGCATATTCTTTGGTTTAGGCGGCTATGGAATGGCGATGTTTATGAAGCTTGAGGCATCAGACCCTATTGCCACCAAAATACAAACAACCCCCGGCATTCCGGATTTTATGGACTGGAACCAAATCACATCTTTACCTTGGTTTTGGGAGCCGTTTAAAAGCTTGCCATTAACTATACTAATCATACTGACAATACCTGCTTTATTTGCTTATTTAATCGGATTCGCAATGTTTAAACGTCGCGTAGGCGGTGTTTACTTCGCGATTATCACGCAAGCTATTGCGCTCATATTAAGTATTTTGATTGTAGGTCAGCAAGGTTTTACTGGTGGCGTGAATGGTATTACTGATCTTAAAACCGTCTGGGGATGGGATACACGTGACGATAGCGCGAAATACATTTTGTATTACCTTAATGGCTTTTTGTTGTTTGGGGCAATATTGCTTTCAAAATATGTGTTGAACAGTAAATTTGGTATGTTGTTATTAGCGATGCGTGATAAAGAAGAGCGAGTACGCTTTTCTGGCTATGACGTATCAAACTTTAAAATATTTATTTTCTGTCTAGCTGCGATGATTTCAGCTGTTGGTGGGGCCATGTTTACACTACAGGTTGGTTTCATGTCGCCATCTTTTGTGGGTATTGTACCGTCCATTGAAATGGTGATTTTCTGTGCGGTGGGTGGTCGGGCATCGTTGATTGGTGCAGTTTATGGCACTTTGTTTGTCAATTTTGGTAAAACATTCTTTTCAGAAAGTTACCCAGAACTTTGGCTTTTCATCATGGGCGGGTTGTTTATCGCTGTAGTGATGTTTTTCCCTAACGGTTTAGCTGGCATCTGGTCAAAATATAGCCATAAACTTAACTTCTTTAAAAATAAATATAATCTAACAACCTCTATAGCAGATATCGATACTACGAAAAAAGATGCTGGTAAAAACATGGCGAATGAAATTGATGCGACTAACATTGAAGGAGCGAAAGCATGAGTAATACTGACTTTGTGCTAGCCATTGAAGATTTAACGGTATCGTTTGATGGGTTTAAGGCGGTCGACAATTTGACAATGTACATTGATAAAAATGAGCTTCGTGTTGTGATTGGTCCAAATGGTGCAGGAAAAACGACGGTATTAGATTTAATCTGCGGCAAAACAAAATCGACTAACGGCTCTATAAAGTTTATGAACAAAGAACTCACTAAGCTTTCAGAGCATGAAATTGTACGAGAAGGGGTGGGGCGTAAATTTCAAACGCCGTCAATTTATGAAAACCTTTCGGTGTATCAAAATTTAGAGGTGTCCTATCCTAAAGGTCGTAGCGTCTGGGGTAGCTTATTTTTTAAACGTACTGCAGAGGTGAAAGAGCAAGTGTTTAAAATAGCAGAAGAAATCATGCTATCCAATTGCTTAGATATGGAAGCTGCATTATTGAGTCATGGTCAGAAGCAATGGCTAGAAATAGGCATGTTGTTAATGCAAGATCCTCAGTTGTTAATGCTAGATGAGCCTGTAGCTGGAATGAGTGCTAAAGAGCGTGATCAAACGGCTGAACTGCTTAATAAAATTAGCAATAACCGTTCAGTGTTGGTGATTGAGCATGACATGGAATTCGTCAAAAAGATTGCTCACAAAGTCACAGTGCTGCATCAAGGAAAGATATTGGCTGAAGGTCCTATGGATCAAGTACAAGAAGATGAAAAAGTGATTGAAGTTTATTTAGGCCATTAAGGAGACTTGATATGTTTGAAATTGAAAATCTGCAAGTGAGTTATGGTCAAAGCCAAGTGATACATGGGCTTAACTTTACCGCTAATAAAAATGAAACGCTCGCTATCATGGGTCGTAACGGCATGGGTAAAACTACATTATTCAAGTCACTGATGGGGATTTTACCAAGCAAAACTACAAAAGCTGTTGTGGATGGCGTTAGCATAGAAGGCGCTGATAGCTATCAGCGAGTTGCAAATGGCTTAGCTTACGTACCACAGGGGCGTATGATTTTCCCCAACATGACAGTACAAGAAAATATTGAAACAGGATTAGAAAAATCTAAAACACGTGAAATTCCAGAAGATATTTATGCGCTTTTCCCAGTGTTATACGACATGCGTAAACGCAAGGGCGGGAATTTATCTGGTGGTCAGCAGCAGCAACTCGCTATTGCTCGCGCACTAGTTACTAACCCTAAAGTATTGTTGCTAGATGAACCGACAGAGGGAATCCAGCCGTCTATCATTAAAGATATTGCTAAAGTCTTGAATGAGATTCGCAAAATGCGAGAAATTACTATTATAGTTTCAGAGCAAGTGTTGAGTTTTACTATGGAAATTGCAGATCGTATTATCGTGATAGACAAAGGTAGGTTCATTCATGAAGACACGCGTGATAATGTAGACGCCGCTAAAATTAAAGGCTATTTGTCAGTTTAAAATATTTTATACGTAAATTTTATGGCATCATGGATTGATGGATAACGCAATAACATTACAAAGTAATACCCCTGTAGCTCAAGAGCAGCCAATACTTAGGCGATGGGAGGCCTGCTTAAATTTAGATTTTTCTAAACGACATGACCGCAGTTATTTAGCCAAAAACTTTCACGTAGGTCCACTAGTGTTGCAAAAAACCTTGCATCCGGAAGGCGATGCTATCTGCCACGGCATCATTATTCATCCACCAGGCGGCGTGGCAGGCGGTGATGAATTAACGCTTAAGGTGACATTGGCACCGAAAGCTAACGTGTTGCTGACGACCCCGGGCGCGGGCAAGTGGTATAAGGCCAACGGTAGCGTAGCCAGCCAACATTTACAATTTGATCTAGCAGAAAATGCCAGTTTGGAGTGGCTACCGCAAGAGAATATTTTATTTGATGGCTCAGAAGTTAATTTTTCAGCAGACATTCATTTGAGTGCAAAAGCCCGCTATGCAGGTTGGGAAATCCTGTGTTTTGGTAGGCAAGCCAAAGGAGAGCGTTGGGATGTTGGAAAGTTAAGGCAAAGCCTAAGCATCACTCGCCGCGATAAATTGATTTGGCAAGAACGGGCTGCGCTTAAGGCTAATGACCCATTTTTTCACTCATTGATTGGCATGGCTGGTAATGTGGTGAGCGCCGCGTTTGTGGTTGCAGCAGGAGCCGTGCCTGCAGAGTTGTTAGCTAAATGCCGGCAGCTACAAATGGAACAAGTTGAGAAAATAACTTCCAGTCAAACGAGGTTTGGCGTAACAGCATTGCCTGAAGTTTTTTCTGCACGATATATTGGCATGTCCGCACCAGAGGCGCGACAGTTTTTTGAAGCTCTATGGCATATTTTACGACCGTGGTATTTGGATCGCACTGCTGTCAGGCCTAGAATTTGGAATACGTGAAAATAGTGATTTTAAAAATTATGACTATTAAATTATTGCTGTGTTAAATCACTGAGAATACTGATGGAACTGACCCCAAGAGAAAAAGATAAATTACTTATTTTCACCGCAGGCCTGCTCGCTGAAAGGCGTAAGGCTCGTGGTCTAAAGCTCAATTATCCTGAAGCGATTGCTTTCATTTCCGTAGCTATTATGGAAGGCGCGCGTGATGGTCAAAGCGTTGCCTACCTAATGGGCTACGGCGCAACGCTGCTAAGTCGCGACGACGTCATGGAGGGCATCGCTGAGATGATTCCTGATATTCAGATTGAAGCTACATTTCCAGATGGCACCAAGCTTGTCACTGTCCACCATCCCATACCTTAGAGGCGATTATGATTCCAGGCGAAATGCTTATAGAAGCTGGCGAAATTACACTCAATAGCGGGCGTAAAGTGACCTCCATTGATGTGGCGAATACGGGCGACAGGCCGATTCAGGTCGGCTCACATTTTCATTTTTATGAAACGAACGAGGCGCTATCTTTTGTACGAGAGCATGCTTATGGTTTCCGCTTAGATATTGCGGCTGGTACAGCGGTACGTTTTGAGCCGGGTCAAATACGCACAGTGCAATTAGTCGAACTGGCTGGCGACCGAAAAGTATATGGCTTTGCAGCGAAAGTGATGGGGGCATTATGAGTGTAAAAATTTCCAAGCAAGCCTACGCGGAAATGTTTGGCCCAACGACTGGTGACAGACTGCGCTTGGCGGACACCGACTTATGGATAGAGGTTGAAAAAGACTTCACCGTGTATGGCGAAGAAGTAAAGTTTGGCGGTGGCAAGGTGATTCGTGATGGCATGGGGCAAGGTCAGTTATGTTCAAAAGATGTTGCCGACACTGTGATTACTAATGCCCTCATTATCGACCATTGGGGTATTGTTAAAGCGGATATTGGTCTTAAAAATGGACGAATTTCTGCCATAGGCAAAGCAGGCAATCCGGATATTCAGCCTGCGGTGACGATTCCTATCGGCGCAGGTACTGAAATAATCGCCGGCGAAGGCATGATTGTGACTGCTGGCGGTGTAGATTCGCATATTCACTTTATTTGCCCACAACAAATTGAAGAAGCGTTAATGTCAGGTGTTACTACTATGCTGGGCGGCGGCACCGGTCCAGCTACGGGGACTTTCGCGACTACCTGTACGCCCGGGCCTTGGCATATCCATCGAATGTTGCAATCCGCAGATGCTTTTCCTATGAATCTCGGTTTTTTAGGTAAAGGTAATGTCAGTTTGCCAGAACCGTTACGTGAACAGGTAGCTGCAGGTGTCATTGGCCTAAAGTTGCATGAAGACTGGGGCACCACGCCTGCCGCCATTGATAACTGCTTGAATGTGGCTGAAGAAATGGATGTGCAGGTGGCGATTCACTCTGACACGCTCAATGAGTCTGGTTTTGTAGAAACCACCATTGCCGCGTTCAAAGGGCGCACGATCCACACTTTTCATACTGAAGGTGCTGGCGGCGGTCATGCGCCAGACATTATTAAAGCAGCGGGTTATGCCAATGTGCTACCGTCATCGACTAATCCAACCCGCCCATTTACCGTCAATACTATTGATGAGCATCTGGACATGCTCATGGTGTGTCATCATCTTGATCCAGCGATTGCTGAAGACATTGCTTTTGCGGAAAGCCGCATTCGTCGCGAGACGATTGCGGCAGAAGATATTTTGCATGATCTTGGCGCATTCTCCATGATGTCTTCGGATTCACAAGCGATGGGGCGTGTGGGTGAGGTGATTATTCGCACCTGGCAAACTGCCCATAAAATGAAGGTTCAGCGCGGTGCTCTGGCTGAGGATTCTACACGTAACGATAATTTTCGCGTTAAGCGTTATATTGCCAAATACACCATTAATCCCGCTCTGACACATGGTATTGCTGACACAGTGGGTTCGATAGAAGTAGGTAAGCTGGCAGATTTAGTGTTGTGGCGACCGGCCTTCTTTGGCGTAAAACCCTCCACCATTCTAAAAGGCGGCATGATTGCCGCTGCTGCAATGGGTGACCCTAATGCTTCAATTCCAACACCGCAACCGGTGCATTATCGTCCTATGTTTGGTGCTTATGGTGGTGGGCTTAAAACCTCAGTGACGTTCGTATCGCAAGCTGCTTTACACAATCCGGCTTTGGCTGCACTTAATCTAAGCAAAACTTTAGTGCCTGTGCGAGGCACACGTAGCGTGAAAAAAGCGGACATGATCCACAATGGCTGGATGCCAAAAATCGATGTTGATCCTGAAACCTATATCGTTCGTGCTGATGGTATTTTATTAGCCTGCGAACCTGCCAGCATACTTCCCATGGCCCAACGATATTTTTTATTCTAGCTATTTAATACGATGATTAACTATACCAAACGAATCAATCAATCAGATCAAGCTAAATCGCTGCAACCCGATGATCAATTGGTGTTGCCTTTTGATTTACGGCAAAAGAGCAGATTGCGTGTCACCTTGTTATCAGGAAAGGAAGCAGCATTGATGCTTGATCGCGGCACCATATTGCGCGGTGGCGATTGGTTGCAAGCTGAGGATGGCAGCGTAGTAGAAGTTGTAGCAGCAAATCAAGCCGTGACCGATGTGACAGCCAAAACGCCACAGGCACTGATGTGCGCCGCCTATCACTTAGGTAATCGGCATGTGCCATTACAGGTTGGCGATGGCTGGTTACGATTAGAACAAGACCATGTTTTAAATGAAATGTTGGTGGGACTAGGTATGGAGACCGTAAGTAAAAATGCGCCTTTTGAGCCTGAAGCCGGGGCTTATGGTGGCGGGCACAGGCATCATCACGATGATGACAATTTGCCTTCAGCGAGGTTGCGTCGCCATGGCTGAGGCTAATTCAAAACAATCTTCGAGTGTTGCACTGAGTCGATTGCTGCAACTAGCTAGTCCTATGTTGCCTGTTGGCGCCTATAGTTACTCTCAAGGGCTGGAGTGGGCGATTGAATGTGGTGATGTACACAATTTACTCAGTGCTAAAACTTGGATTGCGGATGCCTTAACGCTTTATCAAACTCGTTATGAGTTACCCATCCTTTATCGTATGTATCAAGCTTGGCAGGCTAATGATATCGATGCTATCAATGATTGGGATTCCCAATTTCAGGCGGGCCGTGACACGGCTGAAGCGTACGCAGAAAGTCGACAAATGGGGTACTCATTGCGACGCTTGTTAAATGATGTTGGCAGTCTTCCAACTGAATTTATGATAAAAATAAATGCTTTAGAAACGCCGGCATTTCCGACTATTTACGCTGGTGTTGCCTGTCGCTGGGAAATTCCAGTGCAGGATATGTTGCATGCCTATGCGTGGTCGTGGGTGGAAAATCAAGTCAGCGCCGCAATGAAAGCCGTGCCGCTCGGGCAAGTAGCAGGCCAAAAAATATTACTTGAATTAGGTGAATATCTGCCTGATTTGATTACGCAAGCCATGCTTTTACAAAATGCTGAAATCAGCAATTTCGTCCCTGGACTCAGCCTGGCTGGGTGCCGCCATGAAACCCAATATAGTCGATTATTTAGATCATGAACTCAACCAATAAAAATCAAAATTCACTCTCAGCAGAGCCGTTACGCGTTGGTATCGGGGGGCCAGTAGGTTCAGGTAAGACTGCATTAACACTCTCGCTGTGTAAACGCCTGCGCGATATATACAACATTGCTGTAGTCACTAATGATATTTACACCAAAGAAGATGCCGAGTTTCTGATGCGCAATGAGGCATTAGTATCAGAACGCATTATCGGTGTAGAAACAGGCGGATGCCCACATACAGCGATACGTGAAGATGCTTCTATGAATCTGGAAGCAGTCGCGCAATTAAGCCAGCGTTTCGCGCCATTGGATATAGTGTTTATTGAAAGCGGCGGAGATAACCTTGCCGCAACGTTTAGCCCGGAACTCTCCGATTTAACTATTTACGTGATTGATGTTGCAGCGGGTGAGAAAATTCCGCGTAAAGGTGGCCCAGGCATTACTAAATCTGATTTACTGATTATCAATAAAATCGACCTCGCGCCTATGGTTGGTGCCTCTTTGGAGGTGATGGATAGAGATGCCAAACGTATGCGCGGCGAACGCCCATTTATTTTTACCAACCTCAAAACTGGGCAAGGTTTGGAGGTGATTGTGCGCTTCATTGAAAAACAAGGCTTGATGCAAGACTAACTTTACCTTTTAAAAAACTAATCGAGAGAAATTATCATGAAAAAACAACTTTTAATTGGCACTGTACTTAGCTTAATTTCAACGGCCGTGTATGCGCACCCAGGGCATACTGGGCATGGGTTTTTAACTGGTTTTACACACCCATTTTCTGGCATAGATCATTTACTGGTAATGTTAGCCATTGGCTTATGGGCCGGAAAAATAGGCGGGGCGGCACGTTGGCAATTGCCGCTTACTTTTGTTTTAATCATGGCAATAAGTGCAATGTTTGGCGTGGCAGTGCTGCCCTCACTTGAAGCAGGCGTTGCAGCCAGCGTAATGGCAATGGGTTTGCTGCTTGCAATAAGCCTACCCATTAACCGCGCAGTACAACTAAGCTTAACAGCTATATTTGCCATGTTCCACGGTTTTGCTCATGGGGCTGAATTGTCATTTGAAGGTGGCGCACAAGTGGTATTGGGCATGGTGTTGGCAACAGCGCTATTGCATAGCGCCGGCTTATTGCTTGCTTCGCAACGTGTCAAAATAAGTCAACGCATACACGCCGCATTTGGCTGGCTAACATTTTTGGCGGGCGGCTACATGTTATTGGCAATTTCGTAAGGATTTTATAGGCTCTAAGCCTATAAGCAAGGAGTCATCGTTTGACTGCATCCTCCGCAGAAAACATCCCTATTGATTCGGAAAAGCCCACACAGCGCATTGTTAAAATTCGCCGTGACTACAACACTTGGGTTGCCAACGAAACATTGGAAGATTACGCCCTGCGTTATACCCCATTATCTTTTCGTAAATGGTCTATATTTCGGGTAGCCAGCACGGCCTTTGGGGCAATCTCATTTTTAGTGCTCGAAGCCATTGGCGGTACAATCGCACTCAATTACGGCTTTATCAATGCCTTTTGGGCAATTTTAGCCGTAGGCATGATTATATTCACCACAGGTATTCCGATTAGTTATTATGCTGCTAAATATGGCGTAGACATGGATTTGCTCACGCGTGGCGCTGGTTTTGGCTACATAGGCTCTACCATTTCTTCGTTTGTGTATGCCTCGTATACCTTCATTTTATTTGCGCTGGAAGCCGCCATTATGGCGTATGCCTTAGAGTTATCGCTGCACATACCGCTTTATATCGGCTATATGCTCAGTGCGCTGGTGGTGATTCCACTGGTGACGCATGGTGTAACGTTGATTAGCCGTATTCAAATGATTACTCAGCCTATTTGGCTGATTTTGATGGCACTGCCTTTTGTTTTTGTGATTTATCAAGACCCTGACGTCGTGGCGCGTTTGGTTGGATATGGCGGTCAATCCAGCCCAAGTAGTCAGTTTAACTTATCTATGTTTGGCGCGGCCATAGCAGTAGGCGTGGCGTTGATTACCCAGATTGGTGAGCAGGTTGATTACCTGAGGTTTATGCCAGAAAAAACCGAGCAAAACAAATTTGCCTGGAATTTTGGCGTGCTGGTGGCAGGCCCTGGTTGGATATTTTTAGGCATACTCAAAATGCTGGGAGGCGCATTATTAGCATATCTTGCCATTGAAAGTGGTATGTCACTCGCTAAAGCGGTTAATCCAACCCACATGTACTTATTAGGGTTTGAGCATGTATTTTCTTCTGCACCGTTGGCCTTGGCGGTAACCACTTTTTTTGTAATTTTGTCGCAAATTAAAGTCAATATGACCAATGCTTATGCAGGCTCGCTGGCATGGTCTAACTTTTTTGCACGGCTGACACATAGCCACCCTGGGCGTGTGGTTTGGGCCGTATTTAACGCACTAATTGCGGTAATGCTGATGGAGCTTGATATATTTCACGCGCTAGAGCAGGTGCTGGGGCTATATTCAAACATTGCTATTTCATGGATTGCCGCTGTGGTGGCAGACTTAGCCATCAACAAACCTTTGGGATTTAGTCCCAAAGGTATTGAATTTAGGCGTGCGCACTTGTATGACATCAACCCCGTGGGGGTTGGAGCAATGTTACTTGCCTCAATATTGTCTATCTCCGCATTTTCAGGTTTTTTTGGCGCGGAGCTTAAGGCTTTTTCTGCTTTCATCGCATTATTTACTGCACTTATTACTGCGCCTGTTATTGCATGGCTCACGAAGGGTAAGTACTACATTGCGCGCCAGCCATATAAATTCAATACTTTGAGTCGCACGGTAAAGTGTACGATATGTGAGCGAGAGTATGAAATGCAAGATATGGCGCATTGCCCAGCTTATCAGGGGTTTATCTGTTCCCTATGTTGTTGTCTGGATGCGCGCTGTAATGATGCTTGTAAGCCAGAGGCAAAATTTTCAACTCAATGGGAATCTGCGTTAAGAAAGTTATTGCCGCAAGTTTTATGGCCTTATCTTCATAATGGGTTAAGTACATATTTATTGCTAATGGGCGTGACATTAAGTTTTTTAGGTGTGTTACTCGGTTTAATTTACTACTATGAAAGTTCTAATTTAACCCAATCTACAGCCAGTTTGTTACCGTTGTTGCGCGCTGGCTACCTTAAAATATTTGCTGGCCTTGTATTCGCCAGTGGAGTTATTGCCTGGTGGTTAGTTTTAACCAGCGAAAGCAGGCGCGTAGCGCAGGAAGAGTCTAATCGGCAGACGGGCTTGCTGCAACGTGAAATTGAATTACATCAACAAACGGATGCAGAACTTCAACAAGCCAGGCTGATTGCAGATCAAGCTAATCAGGCTAAGAGTCGCTATATCACGGGTATTAGTCACGAGTTACGTACACCATTGAACAGTATTCTGGGTTATGCACAGTTATTGGATAATGATCTCTCCATACCGGATAGCCGCCTGCAGGCAATCCGCGTGATACGGCGTAGCGGAGAACATTTGCTATCACTCATTGAAGGTACGCTTGATATTGCACGTATAGAGAGTGGAAAGCTGACCTTTGACATTAAGCCAATTAGATTTCCAGAATATATTAAGCAAATTGTTAGTATGTTCGAGTTGCAAGCGCGTAATAAGGGCATTAGTTTTTCTTATGTGGTATCAGGTGAGCTACCAAGAATGGTGCGAGCTGATCAGAAACGTTTAAGCCAGATACTTATCAATGTATTAGGCAACGCAATCAAATTCACTCAGAATGGAGGCGTGATTTTTAGACTCCAATATGCCAGAGAACTGCTGCTAATTGAAGTGGAAGACACAGGCCCAGGTATTCTGGCAAAAGAGCTAGACAACATCTTTGAGCCATTTACCAGAGGTAGTGCTGCTGACAGTTGCCGCGCAGGAGGAACAGGACTCGGGTTGACTATTTGCAAGATGTTAACCCAGTTGATGGGCGGGCAGATTAGCGTCAATAGCACTATGGGAGAGGGTACCACTTTTCAAATCAAACTATTCTTACCGCAAATTCATCAAACGCAAGAAATTGAAGCTACTTTAAATGTCTCCCGTATTGGTTATACTGGGCCAAGACGAAAGATTCTGGTGGTAGATAATGAGCGGGTGGACAGAGAGATGCTTGTTAATATTCTGCAACCTCTTGGTTTCGAAATGGCGCAGGCGGCAAATGGTCAAGAATGCTTAGATCACCATCTATCATTCAAACCAGACTTGATCCTTATGGATTTAGCTATGCCAGTGATGGATGGATGGGAGGCAAGCTATATTATACGAAAAGTGCGACAGTCTAAGATACCAATAGGCATCGTGTCAGCGAATGCTTTTGATAAAGGCTTGGAAAATACAGCTAATATTGATGCTGATGACTTTATTATAAAACCAGTCAATCTGTCTGAACTCTTAGATTGGTTAGGTAATCGACTTGAAATAGATTGGATACTTCAGCCAGTAAATGCATTATTGTCTGCAGATGATACTGATCATGAGTCTCAACTCATCGCACCACCTCAGGTTCACTTGGATGAGCTACTGTCACTCATAAAAATTGGTTATGTGCGTGGTGTGACTAAAAAAATTGATGAGATTGAGTCTCTAAATGATAAATATACAATTTTCGTCAGCACGATGAGAAAGCTGGCTCAACAATTTCAACTGGCTGCAATGAAGAAGTTTGTGGAAGACATCAAAATTCATGAATAGCCTAAAAGAAGCTAGAAGCGACTCAACCATCGTGCTCATTGTCGATGATATGCTGGACAATCTGGCAGTACTGCACGATGCATTAGATGAATCAGGATTTACAGTGTTAGTCGCGAACCATGGCGAGGCTGCGCTTACCGTTGCAGCAGCAGCGCAGCCTGATGTTATATTGCTTGATGCAATCATGCCTGGAATGGATGGTTTTGAGGTATGCAGGAAATTAAAAGCCGATATTAATACTCGCCACATTCCCATCATTTTCATGACAGGTCTTACTGAATCTGAGCATGTCGTAGCGGCATTCCAGGCAGGCGGTACGGACTACATCACCAAACCAATACGTGTCGTAGAAGTTCTGGCAAGAATAGAGGCTCATTTATTGACATCTCGCTTAATGAGTCAGGCACGTGGTGCGCTGGACGCGTTTGGACAGGCAGCCATTGCAATCACCCCGAGTAATGGAAAAATTGTGTGGCAGACACCGCTTGCAAGGGAGTGGATGCTACGATACTTTTCTCAGCACTACGTTGATTACCCATCTCAAACGCCGCCTCAACTGATGGCGTGGATAGGAAGTATTGCAATTAGTAATAGTCATCAGGGCGACATACCTTCATTGACCATCGTGCAGTCGAGAGGCCGGCTGAATTTCATTCCTGCAGATACCAATAATGATGAGCAGTGGGTGATTTTGCTACGTGAAGAGTCCGATGCAGCTCAGATAGAAGCATTGATGACTATATTTAAATTAACTATGCGTGAGTCTGAAGTTCTGTACTGGGCTACAAAAGGTAAAACCAGCCGTGACATCGGCGACATACTAGGTACTAGTCCCCGCACAGTAAACAAGCATCTTGAGCACATCTATATTAAACTTGGGGTAGAAACAAGAACCGCTGCTGCTGCTTTAGCTACCAGTAAAATTCGCACCATTAAGTGATAAAATGTTTTCAACGTCTCTAACGGGTCGACTACGGAAGTAGAACCTTCAAAGTCGAAGGTCAGCTATGGGGATCTTGCAGTCGACCAGCCTTAATTGGCGAATGACTCCTAATAGCCGATTCTGTTGAAAAACTCTGATTTATTTGCAGCGATTTGTAGGTTTTTATTTGGATTTTAGTGCGGCATGAATCTGGAGCTTATTTTCCGTGAGTTGTGCCGATGTTTTTTCCGAAGGTTGAGCGTATGGTAAATCATGTGAAA
This sequence comes from Methylotenera sp., assembly GCA_030652995.1. Classification (GTDB taxonomy): domain Bacteria; phylum Pseudomonadota; class Gammaproteobacteria; order Burkholderiales; family Methylophilaceae; genus Methylotenera. Next base: position 85,537 of record JAUSAG010000032.1, on the reverse strand, counting down.
TGACGTTTTAGGCATGCCCTGCGACCCGCATGGGTATTGGCTTGCAGGGCAGATATTTTAGCTTGTATGCAGCACTTTTTAATATTAATTTCACCTTTACTAAAGCTTATCTTGTTATATCAATGAATCTATTTGCCTTTTCATACTCCTACTTGTAACTACTGTTTATTTAGGGTGTTTTGTGAAATTAGGAATACTGTGTGGGTTACTCATTTTATTGTTTGCAAGCGTTGCCATGGCAATTGAAGAACCTAGATATACGGTGACTGATAAATCAGGCGCATTTGAGTTGCGTGCTTATGCGCCGCGCGTGGTGGCTGAAACCTTGGTGGATGGATCGCTAGATGATGCTTCTAGCGCTGGTTTTAGGCGCATTGCGGATTATATTTTTGGCAATAACACTTCACGCACTGGTGCGAATAATAAAAATGGTGAAAAAATTAGTATGACAGCACCAGTCACTATGACTGCCAAGCCTGACAAAAGCCCATCAGAAAAAATCAGCATGACAGCGCCAGTCACTATGCAGCAATCTGCAGGACAATGGCGCATGTATTTTGTGATGCCAAGCCAATATACCTTAAGCACTTTACCCACGCCTAATAACCTTGCTGTGACTTTGCGTGAACTGCCAGAAACCCGCATGGCGGTGCTGCGTTTTTCTGGTTTGGCGGGCGAAGATAAAACCGCTACCAAAACTGCCGAGCTACTCGCTTGGCTAAAAAGCAAAAACATCACACCTACTGGCACGCCAGAGCTTGCGCGCTACAACCCGCCGTGGACTTTGCCCTTTTTGCGACGCAATGAGGTGATGGTGGCATATTAGCGACGCATGGGTGGCAGGCTGGTGAGGCGTTTTGCAGTTTATTCAAAAACCAACTCGCAGGGCGTTTACGATACCCCTTATGTTTTAATTGTATTCGGCAAGCCACTTCGTCATTCTGCCTAATGTACTAATACTTAGCTATGCAAATGAAAAACCTTATTCATCACTTTCCATTGACCATCTACTTTTAATACATTAAAAAAATCTGTAAAACGATGTCCAGTCCAATTAGATGATTCTAATCTGACACTGGCAATGCTACCTACAATATCAATGCTGACGATTCTCGCTTCTATGTCTTTAGCAGGTCCATTGGCGTCGTTCCAATCGTACAAACCTTGGATAGGTCCTGCAAATAAATCAGTACCCACATAACCGAAAATGGTTGCGTCATCATGAAATGCAGGCTTCATATCGCTTCCTTTGCCTGATTTTGCGCCGTCTATGTAATGTTGAATTAACCGTGATATTGCATCGTAATCGTTCATATTGGTGGCTGACATCGCTTTCTCCTTAGAAAATTATTTTAAATTAGAATCAATGGGTAAATAAGCACGGTAATGTATAGCCGTTCCCGTATTTTTAATTTTATTCGGTGGGCTGTGAGCAAGCGCTAAAATAACGATGATAGGCTAATTACAGTAATTCTTCCACGTGCTTTTTGATATTTAAGGCCATCTTTTTTGTGGGTAGGTCGTTATCATCGCTACCAAAAGGGTCTTCAATCTCTTCGGCAATCAGTTCTAAGCTGGCTAATACATAAAAAATAAACACCACGACTGGAATCACGTAATAACCCAAGCTAAATACATAGCCAAACGGCAGTGTCATCACATAAAAGAAGATGAATTTCTTAATAAAAGCGCTGTAAGAGTAGGGAATCGGTGTGTTTTTAATGCGTTCGCAAGCACCGCAAATATCGGTAAATGATTGTAGTTCGGCGTTAATGATGTAAAACTGGTCGCCTGTTATTTTGCCAGTGGTATATAACTCATTGGCTTTTTGAAACAAAATTTTAGCCACTTGGTTGGGGTTGTGTTTGCAGTGGTCAATTTTTAAATCCAACCCTTCAAACAACATTTGGCTGACTTCTTCATTTAATAAATGTTTGGAAAGCACTGATGCATAAGTCGGAATGACTTTCTTAAAGAAGATTCTGTCGTTTTCATCAGATAAGTAAGCGGAAAGTTTAAGGGCTAGGTTTCGGCTATTGTTGACTAAAGCGCCCCATAGTTTTCTGCCTTCCCACCAACGCTCATAAGCGGTGTTGGTTCTGTAAGCCAATAGTAATGACAATACAAAACCTACTGTGGTATGCATTAAGGGGATATTTCTTACATGACTTTTATCGGAAAGTTGCCAAAATTCTATTTCCAAGTAGGCAATGCCACCAGCATATAAGCCAATGAAAATCATCATCGGAATCAGCCGTCGAAAGGTATCCGATTCGTGAAATCGGAAGATAAACGTAATCCAGTCTTTTGGGTTGTATTGAATCATTGCGTGATGTTTGATCTTAGTTGACAGTTTGAGGCGAGTTTATCACGACAAGCTAAGTGCAGAGCATGCTTGGATGTGCAATTTGTTATCTACTTTTATTGATCTTTGATTGATTGCTTTCAAGTGGTCAAACTAAAAGGAGCCGAAGCACCTTATCATTTGATTATGAACACTGAATCGTCAAGTAATGGGTTGTTGGCATATAAAAACCATCTCCAGAGTCTGCATGAATTTCTTGGTGGTGATCTAGTAATTGATAGCCATTCGTACATAGCTTGTCTGCGTTGGCTTTGCATTCACTTAAGCTGCTATTAAACTCGCTACAAGTGAGTTTGTACGCTTGCTTGCCATCGTGCTCTATTTGCGTTGTTTGTACGCTTGCGCATGAAGCTAGCATTAACAAGGTTGCAAAAAGGATGTTTTTTTTCATTATCTTTTCTCCTTTGACTATTATTTAGAAAATTGTCATATTTTTGTAACGGTGGTCTGTTATCGCTGTTCACATGTGTATGTTCGTATTTTTTGATACAAAGTTGCGTGAATTTTTTGTGACAATTGTTCGTGAGGGGTCTTGGATGACAAGAAAATAGAGGGTGAAGGGTTGTGGTGAGTGAATAAGTGCGGCTTACAAATGGCGTAATACCTGCCTAAGCTAATGGCAGGTATCGTGTGAGGTGGGCTTGAGGATAGTGCTATTAGATGCCGCAGTAAAACTTGCGCATGGCTTCAAGATTAATATCAGGGGCAATATTGCGCCATTCAGCAGGGCTGCTGTTTTTAAGCACAGCTTCACCATGCCCCATATTTTGATGGTAGTAGGTATAAGCCATGCTTTTAATCATCTTGGTTTTACAATTAACTTCTAGCAGTGATTTCACTGAAAGATACGTTTTGTTATCTGTTGCTTGCGGTGTGGCGTAGTCTTTAGTTTGCCACACTCTCATTACGTGGTCTTCATTGCGAGCAGTGGCTTTATCGTAATAAGTTTTAACCCTACCATCTGTGCTTGAGCCACCAAACTCTGTCCATCCAGCCATTGCATTAATACTCATCAAGGTCATGCTTAGTGTGATGAAAAGTTTCTTCATTTTATACTCCAGTGGTGATGCTTTAAGACTTAAGTGTATTTGCAATGGTTAGAGTGCATACATTTTACGGTCAAGTTCTGCAATGTCGTGCATGAGCTTTGTTTTTTCATCGTCACTTAAATTACTAGCGTTATTTAAGCGTTGTTGTAATTGGCTGCGTAAGGCGGATAGCATTTTTGAATGAGCGCCACTTTCTGCTGTGCCTGCTTTAGGCGCTCTCATTTTAGCAAGTGCGGTGCTGAGGGCTTCGTATTCTGAATCTGTTAGGTCCGTTATGCTTTTTAGGCCGTTTGCTGATGGGGTCGTATTTGTCATTTTGGTATTAAAGTTAATCATCAATTTAGGGTTGATGGAATCTTACCACAGGCAGCACTCATAGAAAGATGGATGCGCATGTGGGGGGTATTCTATAGCCTAGATAATCGTGGTGAGGTTAATCATCTTGAAAGCTTAATGACGTGGCACCAAATTAAATTGGTAATGTTTCACTAAAAAGCAGATGATGATAGTGATTGGCATCTATTTTAAGATTTTTTAGTCAAGGAGAATGACATGTCTGCACATACTTATAAACTGATTGAATTGGTTGGTAGCTCTACCGTTGGTTCTGATGATGCTGTTCGTAACGCCATTGCTAAGGCAGCGTTAACCGTTAAACATCTGGATTGGTTTGAAGTGGTTGAAACTAGAGGTCGTATTGTGAATGGTCAGATTGCGCATTACCAAGTGACTATCAAGGTTGGTTTTAGAATAGAAGATTAGATGACAAGATATTAAGGGGCATGGATATTAAGAACCACAATTTATTTGTGGATTGTATGACGGTGCTCAGCAATAAGCTAAAAGAAGAAAAAGGCTTATAGTCGATAAACTATGCCTGTGAATTCGACGCTTTCCGTTAGATTGCAACTTATGCGTAAACCGACATAAGCCTTTCCCGCGTATCTTTTTAACACAAAAGCATAGGTTCTTTGAAATCTGCCTCATAAACTCAGCTATGCAGTAGTTGAGGCGTGAATAAAGCCTGCGTTGGCCAAACATATTGATACAAATACTCTTTACCGTTATAGTAGAATCCATAATCGTAATAATCTAATAAAAAAGGGTTTGTGAATGGTAGCTTTGCGTCCTGTATTGATGATTATTGATGATGACCCTTTAATCACCGATACCCTACATTTTGTGTTGAGTAAGCATTTTGAGGTGTGCGTGGCCGAGTCGCATGCGCAATTAAAAAGCTTGTTGCAGCAGTTAGATAGTCCGCCAGCTTTGGCTTTGGTGGATTTAGGCCTGCCGCCAAACCCGCACACGCCTGAAGAGGGTTTTAAGGTTATTAGCGCCTTACTCACGCACTCTCCCACTATTAAAATACATGTTCTTTCTGGTCAAAGCGATGATGCCAATGTCAAGCGCGCGCTTTCATTGGGTGCGGTTGATTTTATTGCCAAGCCTTGCGATGTCGATAAGTTAAAAGACATGCTGTTAAATGCACTTAAAGTGCAAAATGTAGAGCTTAATGAAGTTAAATCAGAGCAGGTGCATGGTGGTTTATTAGGTGAAAGTCTACCTATTCAAGCACTGCGCATGCAGATTCAGCAGTTTGCAGATTCGCCTTTTCCAGTATTGATTGAAGGTGAATCAGGTAGTGGTAAAGAGTTGGTTGCGAGTAGTTTTCATTATGCAAGCCAGCGATTATTGCAGCCATATTTGTCAATCAATTGTGCGGCAGTTTCACCTTTGTTGGCGGAGTCTATTCTTTTTGGACATGCAAAAGGTGCGTTTACCGGTGCGGTTGCAGCCCATGCGGGTTATTTTGAAGATGCAGGTGAGGGCACTTTATTTCTGGATGAAATTGGCGAGTTGCCTTTGGAGCTTCAAGCTAAGCTTCTACGCGTATTAGAAAACGGCGAATACCAACGCATAGGTGAAACGCAAACACGAAAAAGTCGCGCACGTATTGTGGCCGCCACTAATCGTGATTTAAGAGCTGAGGTGCGCGCGGGTAAGTTTAGGTCAGACTTGTACCATCGATTAAGCGTATTTACTGTGCATGTACCATCATTGCGTGAGTTGGGCGACGATAAACAATTGTTGCGTGAGCACTTTGTCGATTTTTACGCTAAACAGATTAGCAAGGTACCTTTCGCATTGGATGCTGATGCGCAGGCGCGCTGGCTGGAATATGATTTCCCAGGTAATGTGCGTGAGCTTAGAAACATAGTGATTCGTTTGATTGCTAAATATGCGGGCAAAACTATTAAAGAAAAAGACCTGGTTGCAGAGTTTGATTTAACGCAACCGGAGGCATCTGGTGACCAGTTCAACTTTAATGATGAAGCGGGCATGACCACGCAAGCGCAGCGCCATTTGCAACGTCAAGCGAATGTAAGTTTGGATGCAGTGCTTAAAACATGGGAGCGTGCATATATTGAAGCTGCGATGAAAATAACCCATGGCAATTTAAGCCAAGCAGCTAAATTGCTTAATGTTAATCGCACCACGTTGTATAGTCGCATGAACACGTCAGAAGATAGTTAATTAGGCGACTCCTTTGTATTACCCACATTTCGGCTTAAAACAGCCTCCATTCAAAATCACTCCGAATACGGATTTTTTCTTCTCGGGCGGTAATCGTGGCGCAGTATTAGATGCGCTGGTGTATGCCATCACCAATGGCGAAGGCATTATCAAAGTGGTGGGTGAAGTGGGTAGCGGCAAAACCATGCTTTGTCGCATGTTGCAAACTATCCTTCCAGAACAAATTGAAAGTATTTATTTAGCGAATCCAAGTGTGGCGCCAGAGGATGTATTGCATGCCATCGCCTTTGAGCTACAGTTAACATTACCCAAAAATGCAGATCGCTTAAAAGTGATGCAAGCATTGCAGGCGCACTTGTTAAGTCGTCACGCGCAGGGTCGTCAGGTAGTGATATTTGTAGAAGAAGCGCAAGGCATGCCGTTGGCAACGTTAGAAGAAATCAGGCTACTTTCAAACTTGGAAACCAAGCAGGATAAGTTGTTGCAAATTGTACTGTTTGGCCAACCGGAGCTGGATGACAACTTAAATCAAACGCATATTCGACAATTGCGTGAACGTATTACGCATAGCTTTCACCTAGGCCCTTTGCAAACCAAAGACATTGGCGAGTATTTAATCTTTCGTTTACGTGCGGCAGGCTATCACGGGCCGCATTTATTTTCTGAAGCTGCGATTAAAAAAATATCAAAAGCTGCGCAAGGTTTGGTGCGACGTGTGAACATCCTTGCAGACAAGGCCTTGCTAGCCGCTTTTGCGGATAATGTGTTTCAAGTGACGCCCAGACATGTAAGCGCCGCTATTCAAGACAGTGAATTTGGCGTTAAGACCAAACCCGTTAAAAAGTTGCTTTTGTTGGGCACATTGATACTCATTATGTTAGGTGTTGTGGGGTTAGCAGCCGCTATTATCAATAATAAGTATAAAAGCCCATCGGTGAATGACTCGCAAAAAAGGGCTGAAAGCGAGCTTATAAAAAAAGCGGCTACGCCAAACATTAATGCAACAAAAGTTGATGCAAACAAGGTGGACGTAAGTCCGATTAACACGGATGTAGCTAAAGCCCCTGTTGTTTTAGATACCCATGTTTTAGCTACCCAAACGGCTGCAATTGAGGTTGAAAAAGCCGTGGATGCAAAGCAGCAACTAACTGACCAGCGTTTTAATGCGACTAATAGCTTGCTGTTAACAGCCCCGCCTGAAACAGTCACTTTGCAAATTAAGTCGTTAACTAGCAAGTTGGCCATTGGCACACCAGAAGTGGGTAATCTGTCGTTAACAGATGAGCCATTAAATGCTGAGCTTGAAAAGCTTAGTCAGCAGCTGGAAGTAGATAATATTTATCTGTACCACACGCGTAAAAGTGGTGAAATACATACGGTAATTTTGTATGGCGCGTTTGCACAACGCGAAGAGGCTTTGGCTGCACTTAAAGGCTTGCCAGCCTCGATTAGAAAAAATCACCCGTATTTACGCACCTTTGCCGGGGTTAAAAAAGATATTGAGCAGGACTAGTAGAAAAGCCTTGTAACTTATTGTTACTATTTGTAATTTCTTGCAAATTTTGCGGTATTATGGAAAATACGTAATATGAAGTAAAAAAGCAATAAATTAGGGGTAATGCGCTGTGGCAACCAACAAAAAAATATTATCACTACTCTGTATCGCCTTAGGGTTGGGCGTATCATCATGTGCGCATGAGTCAAAAGTTCAACCGTCAAAAGGGCATATTGATGGACAAAATGCACCTAAAAGTCCGGTAGCAAGCACGTCCGCTTCAGACCCCGCTACTTCAAGTGCAATCCCCAAGCCAGTTACCAGCAGCACCTACTTGCCACCGCCAAAACCCAAAGCCAAAGAACCTGTTTATAGCATCGTGGTGTACGACACGCCAGTAAAAGAAGTGTTATTTGCCATCGCGCGCGATAGTAAACTGAATGTCGATATTCATCCGTCTATTCAAGGGCGCGTTACATTGAATGCGGTAGATCAAACCCTACCTGCTATTTTAGAGCGCTTATCTAAGCAAGTGGATTTGACTTATAGGGTGCAGGGCAATGTGCTGACCATTACACCAGATCAACCTGTATTAAGAACCTATAAAGTTGATTATGTGAACATGGCACGGGACACCATGAGTTCTATAGGGGCGGCGGCAGAAATAACTACTACTGGCAGAGCTGCGGCTGCTGGTGCTCAATCTGGTAGAGCTGCGGGTTCAGGCGGCGGGTTGAGTGCTAATGGCTCAAGAACACAGGTGTCCTCTGAATCTAAGAACCATTTTTGGGAAACCTTAATTCAGAATATTAGAGATTTGTTAGCCGAAACGGATAAGGAGGTTATTGTCTCTCGTTTTGGAAGCATAACTGAAGTGAGTGCAAAAAATACCCCTTCTACTGCTGACTCAGATACAAAAGCGCTATCGCAAACGGAAATATCTAAAGCTAATACTGAGCAGCGTGACCAGCAAAAATCAGAATATAAAACGCTGTTTGCAGCAAACGTAATTGCCAATCCAGAAGCGGGTGTGATCAGTGTACGAGGCACGAATAAACAGCATGAACGAGTGCAGGAGTTTTTAGACAGGGTTTTAACAAGTGCCAATAGGCAGGTCTTAATAGAAGCAACAATTGTTGAGGTTGAACTCAAAGACAGTTATCAGGCAGGCGTTGATTGGAGCAGATTTAGTAGTGGTGGTAATGCCGCTAATCCAGGTAACGGGTTTACTTTTTCGCAGACCTTAAATCCTACTGTAGCTGATCCGCTCAATCCAATAGCATTATCTAGCTTTAAATTAGGATATAAATATACAGGCTCTGGATTTTTGGCGGATATCGCAGGCGCGTTAACATTATTACAGCAATTTGGCGATACAAAAGTATTGTCTAGCCCTAAGCTTACCGTTTTAAATAATCAAACAGCGGTATTGAAAGTGGTGGATAATTTGGTTTACTTTACCATTGAGGCGCAACAGTCAACGGTTGGTGGCGCGGTGGGTGGCACCTTGGCAACGTTTACTTCTACGCCCCAAACAGTCCCTGTCGGTGTAGTGATGAGCGTAACACCGCAAATTAATGATGTTAAGTCTGTAATGCTAAATGTGCGTCCGACAATCACTAGGTTTGTTTCTTCAGTACAAGATCCCAATCCGAATTTAGTCAGTAGGGATAATGCAGGAAATATAACTGGGATCATTCAGTCAAAAATACCTATTATACAAACGAGAGAGATGGAATCTTTGTTGCGTGTAGATAGTGGCGAAACCACAATACTCGGTGGTTTGATGCAAGATGATATAAAAAATAACACAGATGCTGTTCCTGGCGTTTCGGATGTGCCTGTTTTAGGTAGGGCTTTTAAGGCTAATGCAAAATTAAATAAAAAATCAGAGTTGATTATTTTTTTACGCCCAACTGTCATTACGCACGCCAGCCTAGAAAGTGATGAGTTGGCATCTTACAATCAATACCTTCCCTCACGGCAGATGGAAAAAGCACTAGACGGCGAGAGGTAATACCCAAGATGAGTTTGCTGATTAAAGCTTTGGCGAGTGCTGAAAAAGATAAGCAGGCTGAACTTAATAAAAAGTCACGCAATGCGCATTCTGACGCGAGCTCCGCGCTTGAATTAGCCTCAGTCGAGTTGAATGCTCCGGTTGAAGCAATGCCGCCAGTAGCGAGTAACGTTACTGAAAAATCTCAAGTAGAATCTGATGAACCTTCTACATTAGGCTTGGTGCCTGTTGCCTTGGCTGATAACGGTTTGTCGTTGGCAGATGAAGCCGGATTGGGCGCGTCAGTGAGGGCTTCTAAAACAAAGGTCGGCGCCAATAAAGTTAAAGGGGGTGGAACAACCCAGACGCAAAGTATGGCGGCTGATTTAGTGGCGCCAGCAGCCCTAGCTGAGCATGTACCGGCCAGTAATCATCGCCAAAAGGTGGCTGCCAGTGTGTTTGTGGCGAACCAAGCGATTAAAACACAAAGTTCAAAAGTGTCTTTGGTGGCGCTAGGCATTGCGGGGGCGTTGATGATATGGCTTGGATTGCAAGGCTATCAGTATATTCGCGCTTTAACTGTGCCGGAGGTTTTGGTTGTGAAGCCCGCACCGCAGGTGCCTCAAGTTACGGAAGTGCCGATCAATGTAAGTTCTACAGTGCCAGAATCAGAATCAGAATCAGAATTAGCGACAGCGTTAGTGGTTGATCAAAATGCGTCGGCAGATCAAGATTTAGCTGTCGCCAGTGTTGAGGTGACGCAACCGCAAAATCGACCTGCATCTGAAGTTGGTGAGGTGCATGCAATAGAAACGGACTCGGTATTTTCAGGGAATGATCATGCCGCTATATCCGTGCGTAGCCCCACTAAAAAAACGCGGACTCGGCAATTAAAAAGTGCTGAACAATCTAATAATAGTCATGCAGAAAATGCAGATGATGAAGCGCAACTGCAAGGTGATGCACAGGTTGGTAAAGCACGGGCATCAATGAAACTTTTGAGCAGAACGCCCGTAGCGGGCGTTGACCCAACCTTGCTCGCGGCTTACCAGGCGTTTAGTCGGGGTGAAGATGCGAGTGCGCAACAGCAATATCGGCAGGTGTTACAGCGAGATGTGCGCAATGTGGATGCTTTGCTGGGGATGGCTGCCATTGCGCAACGGCAAGGCCGCGATGCCGACGCGGCCGGGTGGTATCAAGAAGTATTGGGAATTGAGCCGAGAAATGCCATTGCACAATCTGCGGTGGTTAGTTTGCAGGTCAATACAGATGTGGTTGGTTCGGAAAGCCGCATTAAAAATTTGTTGGCACAGCAGCCAGAATCTGCAAATTTATATGCGGCATTAGGCAACTTGTATGCCGAGCAAAACCAATGGGCGTCGGCACAAGCAGCTTATTTTAATGCTAGCCGATTTGCACCAAATAGCGCAGATTATGCGTTTAACTTAGCGATTAGTTTAGATCAGCTAGGTAAGTCTAACCTCGCTTTAGCGCAATACCAGCGTGCTCTGGAGTTATTGAATGGTTCAGGCGGGTCAAGCCCTGACAGGGCGCAGTTGGAGGCAAGGATTAATGGACTTAGGTAATTCAAACATTCCTTTCCATTTTTTTAAGGGGTGCCGGTTCTTGGAATCACCCTGGAATGTAACAACCAAGACCGTAAAGGCCTTAGTTGGTTATTCATACGTGAAAAGTTAGGATACAAAGGCGCAGACAGACGAAGTTAAAAGTAGCATTCCTACCCCTTAAGCTAGTAATTGGCTTCCCCACAGAACTAATGCGATAAATCGCAAAGTTCTGAGTGAAATGGGGCTGGAGCTTGAAGGCAAAAGTAGAAAAATTAAATGACGGTACTTAAATAATGGTAAATCAGGAATAATGATAAATCAGGCAATACATAATGTTTGAACAACGACGTAAACTCCGACTTGGAGAGTTGATGGTACAACAGGGGCTGGTCAGTCAGGATCAGCTACGTATTGCGCTTATTGAGCAAGAGCAAAATGATTTGCCTTTGGGTCGTCAGCTGGTACGTTTGGGTTTTGTGACCGAGGCCATGGTGCGCGACACCGTTGCGCATACTATCGGTTCGGAAAGTATTGATTTATCTACGGTGGTGGCTGATATTGAAGCGTTGCAGATGGTGCCGCAAGATTTTTCGCGCCGTTATCATTTGTTGCCAGTGGCCTATGAAGAAGCTACTAAATCCATGGTGGTGGCCATGGCGGATATGTTCAATGTGGTGGCGCTGGATCAATTGCGCGCCATGCTTGGTGGGCAGATTCAGCTTAAACCGGTGCTGGCGGCTGAGGCGCAGCTAGAGGAATTTATTGACCAATTTTACGGTTATGAACTCTCGGTTGACGGCATTTTGCGTGAAATTGAAACCGGAGAAGTTGATTACCAAAGTTTAGCCGCAGACGGTAACGAATATACGCAGCCCGTAGTGCGTTTGGTGGGCGCGTTGCTGATGGACGCTGTTAAGCGTGGCGCATCGGATATTCACTTTGAGCCAGAGTTTGCATTTTTACGCATACGTTACAGAATCGACGGTGTATTGCAGCAAGTTCGTAGCTTGCACAAGAGCTATTGGGGTGGCGTTGCGGTAAGGCTTAAAGTAGTGAGTGGGCTAGATATTGCAGAAACCCGCGCACCACAGGATGGCCGTTTGAACATGAACTTATGTGGTCGCCCGATTGATTTTCGGGTATCCACGCATCCGACCATTCATGGTGAAAACATTGTCTTGCGGGTGCTGGATCGTGAAAAATCTATTATTCCAATGGAGCGTATGGGTTTACGTCCATCCACACTGGATGAGTTGCGTTTAATGATGACGCGCCCTGAAGGCATATTGATTGTGACAGGGCCTACCGGTAGCGGCAAAACAACCACGCTGTACTCATTATTGTCGCACCAAAATACTGAGGCCGTCAATATAATGACGTTAGAGGACCCAGTGGAATATCCGGTGAACATGATGCGTCAAACTTCAGTGGCGGAGGTAAATAAAGTAGATTTTGCCAACGGCATCCGTTCAATCATGTGGCAAGACCCGGACATTATTTTGGTGGGCGAGATTCGCGATGCCGATACGGCCACCATGGCGTTTCGTGCCGCAATGACAGGGCATCAGGTGTTCAGTACCCTGCATACCAACTCGGCTTTAGGCGCTTTTCCGCGTTTAACCGACATTGGTATTTTGCCGGACATTATGGCGGGAAATATTATTGGCGTGGTGGCGCAACGCTTGGTGCGTGTGCTATGCCCGCATTGCAAGGTAAAGCATGAGCCAGATGCGCTCGAGCGTAAAGTTTTGCGACTTAAGCCCAGTGACAAACCGCAAATTTATAAACCTAAAGGCTGTAAACGCTGTAATCAAAATGGCTACCGTGGACGCATGGCGATCATTGAATTGTTGCGAATCGACAGCGATATGGATTCATTGATTTCACGCCGCGCGCATCTAGATGAGCTACAAAAAATGGCGCTTGATAAAGGCTTTATCACATTAGCAGAAGATGGAGTACGCCGCATTTTAGAAGGCTACACCAGTGTGGCTGAAGTGATGCGGGTTATTGATTTAACGAGCCGTATTAAATCCTAACCAATATGCCTTCATTTAATTATAACGCTGTTGATAAACTAGGTCGCCTCGCCATGGGGCAGATTGATGCAATTAACGAGGTGGATTTAGAGATTCGCCTAGAGCGCATGGGCCTGGATTTAATTACTTTTCGCGCGGCCAAAAAATCAACCAGCTTGTTTAATCGCAATAAAGTCAGCAATCAAGATTTGGTCATGTTTTGCTTTCAGCTAGAGCAGTTAATGAGTGCAGGTGTGCCGTTGCTGGAGTGTTTAAATGACCTGCGCGAGAGTAGTAACAACTTGTATTTTCAAAAAGTGTTGGGTGCAGTCAGCGCTGAGATAGAAGGCGGAAAAATGCTGTCGCAAGCAATGGCAGAGCATCCTGGCGTGTTTAGCGATGTGTTTGTAAGCCTAATTGATGCAGGTGAGCAAACAGGGCAATTGCCGGTAGTGTTAAATAACTTATTCAACACTATCCGCTGGCAAGACGAACTAATGTCTCAAACTAAAAAGCTATTGGCTTATCCTGCGTTTGTGGCGGTCGTGGTGCTAGGTGCTGTGGCTTTTTTAATGACTTATCTCGTGCCGCAAATGGTGTCGTTTTTACGTAATATGGGGCAGGAATTACCGCTCAATACCAAAATTTTGATTGCAATATCAAATGCATTTGTGAACTATTGGTGGCTAGTCATCGGCGTGCCGGTTTTAATCGTCATCGGTTTGGCGACCGTGATTCAGTCCAGCCCCAAGGCGCGTTACCGGTTTGATATGCTAAAGCTAAACTTACCCGTTACCGGGCCAATTTTGCATAAAATTATTATGGCGCGCTTTGCACGTTACTTTGCTTTAATGTATCAAACTGGGATTCCTATTTTAGATGCGATTAAAATTTGCGAAAATATCGTGGGTAATCGCGTGGTGGCGGATGCGTTAAGTCGCGTATACGCGCAGATTAACGCAGGCGACTCTATGAGTGAGAGCTTTCGTAATGCAGGCTTGTTTCCGCAACTGGTCGTGCGCATGATTAAAGTGGGTGAAAGTACCGGTGGCTTAGATAAATCACTACTCAACATCAGTTATTTTTACGACCGCGATGTGAATGACTCGATGCAAAAAATGTTAAAAATGTTGGAACCTGCGCTAACGGTGATATTAGGAGGCATCTTAGCTTTTATTATGTTCTCGGTGCTAGGCCCGGTTTATGATTCATTCAGCAAGCTTAAAATATAAAGGGCACTTCTATAAATCCAATTTTCGTCATTATACGGCGTTGCTCACAAAAAATAATTCCTATATATATCAAATATATACCGCGTCATTATTTTACGTTCGTGCCTTGTCTAATTTAAAAACTTGAATTTATAGAAGTACCCTAAATGCAATTTATAAACATCCGTTAAAAGACCAATGCAAAATGCTACAAGGTAGTCAAAATAAATTAGTGTTATGCGCCACAGCCAATCATTTATTGGCTGGACATTGGCGTGCCGGCAAGTTGCAGGGCAACCAAAAGTTCGCCAATGATGCAATAGGCCATCAAGATTTCTCTGACTTTTTACAGCAATACCCTGCAACGCCAGTCTATTTAATAGTCGATGCGGTTGAAGAGGATTACAGGCTTGAGAGCTTGCCCCATACCTCCGGTAGCGCTAAACAGGAGCTGATCACTCGCAAACTGAATCAACATTATCGAGGCAAAGATTACCGTACGGCGCACTTTATCAACCGCGATAAAGACAAGCGCAAGGATGATAACTTTTTATTTGTTGCCTTGAGTAATGATGACTTCATGCAAGATTGGGTGAAGATTATTGAATCAGTTGAAGCGCAGTTAGTGGGCGTTTACTTGTTACCAATGCTAAGTCAAGTATTGGCAAAGCAACTTAAACTGATGGCGCCACATATATTGCTATGTGAAAAACTGTCATCAGGTTTGCGGCAAACTTATTTGCATCACGGGCGTTTACGTATGAGCCGCCTAGTTTCAAACGTGCCCACTGCGGCAAATCAGCTCGGGTATTTTTACCTGATGGAAACTGAAAAAACGCGGCTTTATTTAATGAGTCAGCGTTTTATTTCGCGTGAAACACCGCTAAATTTAGTGTTGCTAAGTGCCGATGGTTCAACGCAGCAAATTAGTCAGGGGATTAGCCAAGAACAAGGTTTGAAATGCGCTGATGTTAACTTAGCTGTATTTGCAAAAAACTTGGGGCTAGCCGCAGATTTGATTTTGCAAATGCCTGAGTTGCTACACATGCAGCTACTGGCAAGCGGGAGCCTAGTTGATAATCTTGCGCCTGACGGGCTAACGAAACACTTTCAGTTTGGCAGGCTTAAGCAAGCGATTAAAATTGCAGGTTTGATTCTCGCGGTAGTTGGCCTCGCTGCCGCAGGATGGATGTTTAAGCAGGGTTTAGATAATAAAGCAGCATTAACCCAAGCGGAACAAGATACCGTGTTGCAACAACATCGTTATGATGAGGTGGCCAAGAACTTTCCAGTCACGTCAATTAGCGCCAATGATTTAAAAGCTGCGGTGGAATTGCATAAAGTCATTGCTAGCTACCCAAAATCACCAAGGCGTATGATGCAAGTAGTGAGTACTGCGCTTGAACAACCGTCGCTAACAAATGTACAGTTAGACAGATTGCGCTGGGTACTAAGTGGTGACATCAATATTAAAGATGATGATAAATTTATTCCATTGCCGGCAACTAACGCTGGCAACAGCAATGCCACATTGAATGTAGACGCTGCAAGCTTGAGCGAGATTGCTTTTGTTACGGCTGAAATATCTAACTTTACGGGGGATTATCGTGGCGCACTTAATAGTGTGAACCGCTTTGTAGCGAGCATTAAAGCCGACAATCGCGTGGCTGTGGTGGAAGTGTTGCAAGAGCCAGTCAATGTGAGCTCATTTGTAGATTTGCAAGGAAGCACCACAGATGAGCAATCTACACAAAAACAACCTGCCTTTTTTAGGCTTAAAGTGATACTTAAACCGCAGCAAGTGCCAGCAGAAAGCCTAGCTGAGGTGAAACAGCCATGAAGCTAAACAGACAAGATTGGCAAAAGATGCAAACGCCATTGGTGTTATTGGGCGTGGTATTTGTTATGGTTACGCTACTGATTGGTTTTGCGCAGCATTACAATACAGAGCAAGAGCAAGCGCTACAAACGCAACAAAATTTACTAAATGCCGCGCGCCAGCGTTACCAGTCATCTGGCACAGAAAAAGACATGATTACTGAATTTTTGCCGCAATATCAAGCCTTGATTAACCAAGGCTTTGTGGGCGAAGAACGACGCATTGAATGGGTAGATAACTTACGCGCACAACACAAAAATCATCAATTATTTGGTATTAAATACAACATTAGCCAGCAAGAAAAATATACGCCAGCTTTCGCCCCAAATTTAGGCGGTTTTGTATTGCACCGTTCAATCATGAAATTAGAGCTTGATATGCTGCATGAGGGGGACTTACTGCAATTAACCGAATCCCTTAATGCTAACAATGCGGCATCATTTATGTTGCGTGATTGTGAAATTGTGAGATTAAATACAAATGGCTTACCAAGTGATCAGCTAATTGCCAACATGCATGCACAGTGTGAGCTAGACTGGCTCACATTGCGTGAACCTGCACCAATTCAGACGGCGGTGCAGTGATGTATAAGATAACGAAATTATTCACCCCCACCCTAACCCTCCCCCTTAAATGGGAAGGGAATAAGCGCGATGCCAAAATTAGCATACCCTCCCCTTTGAGGGGGAGGGTGGGGGTGCAATACTCGCAATCAGCCACAACCCTTAAAATGACCACGGCATTATTGATAACCTTGTTAATGGCAACACTGTTCACCTCAGCGCAAGCTGCCCCTGATGATGACTTCGGCCGACTATTCAGCCGCCAAAATGAACGTAAAAGTCTGGATGTTAAAAGGCAGAATCAAAAACTAAAAGTCATTACCCCGCAAGACCTTCAGTTAGAACCAGTGGCTAATGCCGCCCCGCCAGAATTACCAAACCCAATTACCTTGCAAGGCTATGTAAAGCGCAGCGATGGCGCAAGTACCTTGTGGATTAATAACCAAGCCGTGCAAGAAGATAGCGCAATAGACAATGTGCAAATAGGGCGGCTCAAAGGGCATAAAAACAAAGCTGGCGCAGGTTCTGATAGTTTAAATGTAAAAATCCCCGCAAGCGGCAAGCAGGTTCGGTTAAAAGCAGGGCAAGTTTATATGCCTGAAACCAATCAAATTGTGGAGCTTAAAACAGTAGAAAAAGCCAAGCGGTTGAATTTTGAAGAGACAGGGGTAATCAGCAGTGAAGCCGCGCCTTAAACAGCAAGGCATGACGCTAATCATGTTGCTTTTTATTGTTGGGCTGACAGCAACAGGGTATTTGCTACATGGGTTAAATCCTACCACGGTAAAAATTGAGCGTAATAAAAAGACAGTCGAAGCATTGGCAGAAGCGAAAGCAGCAATTGTTGGGTGGTCGGTAAAAAATGACACTCCGGGCAAGTTACCTTGCCCGGAGGATGTCGCCGCCATAGGTTTCACGACGGAAGGGCAAGAGATGGCTGCAGCTGGTAATTGTCCTTCGAATATCGGAAGGCTTCCTTGGAGATCCCTAGGTGTAGGGGATCTTCGAGACGGATACGGTGAGCGGTTATGGTATGTACTTTCTCCCGGATTTCGTGTGTCTCCAATCAATAGCGATACGCCTGCACAATTAATGGTCGATGGAGTCGCTAGTCGTGCAGTCGCAATTATTTTTTCCGCAGGTCCAATTGTAGGCGGTCAGGTGCGCCCAACTCCGACAGCTGCGACACCGCCGGACGTGATTCAATACCTCGATCTATCAAATAACGATGGCGATAATGCATTTATTACTTCGGGCGCGTCTGTAAACTTTAACGACGAACTGCTAGTAATCAATCATGATGATTTGTTCGGGGCAGTAGAAAAGCGAGTTGCTGGGGAGGTATTAAACTGCCTTGAAATTTTTGCGGCAACGAATGGAGGAAAATATCCGTGGGCGTCTAGTCTAGCCCCTGTCGACTATATAGAGGATATAGCCACTTTGACGGGACGACTCCCCGACTCCCCCGGGGGAGGAAATTGGTCTGGAGCCTGCGCTATTCCTGCAGGAGGAAGTGGTTGGTGGTTGAACTGGAAAGAGCAAGTATTTTTCTCGATAGCAGACGAATATAAGCCCACCGGTGCCGCCGCTACTTGCGGTAGCTGTCTGACAGTAAATCCGCCGTCAGCTAGCGCGGACAAAAAAATTGTGGTTATCGTTGCAGGCAAGGCAATCGTAGGGCAGAATCGCGCAGTCAACACAACTCTGACCAGTTATCTGGAAGCCCCGAATAGTGTGGGCATATCATTTTCTCAACAACATTCAACCCCCGCATTCAACGATGTTGTGGTGTATCGCTAATAATTATGTCTATGTCAATAAATAATCAAAGAACTTGCCACCCGGGCTTTACGTTGGTTGAAATGGCTGTCGTGTTGGTTATTGTCGGACTGATGCTTGGTGGGCTGATGATCCCACTTTCAGCCCAATTGGATCAGCAGCGGTTTTACGAGACCAGAAAAAATCTCGATGAAATCAAAGAGGCGTTGATGGGGTTTACCGTGATTCATGGTCGCTTTCCATGCCCTGCGACGCAGACTGATCCGGTAGTTGCTGGATATGGTGAAGAAGATGCAAACTGTACCGCCCCAGCGGCTGAGGGATACCTGCCATGGAAAACGCTCGGATTAAGAGAAATAGATAGTTGGGGAAAGGTCAGGACCGCAAATGGCGATCCATGGGATGGGTATTGGCGCTATCGGGTGCATCCCAATTTCAGTAATTCCGTAGCTCCATTTGCAATTTCTACCACATTTGGGGCAACGACGCTGATAGTCAGGAATAGTGCTGGCAATAATTTAACGACAAATGCAGAGTCTCCTTTGGCAATTGTGTATTCGACTGGGAAAAATTTGAATCCAGAAGGATTAAATGCCGGTGCGTTTGATAATATTTATCAAAGTGATGTCCCCACCCAAAATTTTGATGACATCACAATATGGATCAGTCGTCCGGTTGTTATAAACCGCATGGTTACTGCGGGTCAATTGCCTTAATGAACGACAATCAACTCCTCCGTTACAGTCGCCATATTCTCCTTCCTCAAGTTGGATACGAAGGCCAAGATAAGCTCGTTAATAGTCATGCGTTGATTGTAGGCGCGGGTGGCTTGGGTTCGCCAGCAGCCTTGTATCTTGCGGCTGGCGGCGTAGGCACCATCACGATCTGTGATTTTGATACGGTAGATCTCACCAATTTACAGCGCCAGATTGTACATACAACCTCTGCTGTTGGTGTTAACAAGGCGATTTCTGCACAAAATACTTTATCGAACATTAACCCTGAAGTGAAAGTGAATGCAGTTTGTGAAAAGTCTACCGAGGCTGATTTTGCAAGGCTAATTTCACAGGCGGATGTGGTGCTGGATTGTTCTGATAATTTCGCAACACGATATATGTTGAACAAGTTATGCGTGCGGCTGAAAAAACCGTTAGTTTCAGGGGCTGCCCTTGGCTTTGAGGGGCAGATAACGGTATATGACATGCGTTCAGACGCTAGCCCGTGTTATCACTGTTTGTTCCCTGACAATGGTGAAGATACCGAGTTGCGCTGTGCGAATAATGGGGTGTTTGCGCCGTTAGTTGGCATGATAGGCGCGACGCAAGCGGCTGAAGCGTTGAAGCTGTTGATGGGTATTGGTGAGAGCTTGCAAGGGCGCTTGTTGCTATTAGACGCACTTTCTATGGAGTGGCGTACTATCAAGCTGGGTAAAGATACCGCTTGTTTGGTTTGTCGCACTTAAAATTCCTTCCCCCTAAAAGAGGGAGGGGACGTTAGTTCGGTGAGAGCATTATTGAACATGCAAAGATTGCCACAACATACTAAAAATTTTTCGCGTCAACTGCGCAGTGAAATGACCGATGCTGAGCAAAATTTATGGCAACGGCTTAGAATGAGGCAGCTTGGTGTGAAGTTTAGACGACAACATCCAGTTGGAAAATACATTCTTGATTTTGCGTGTGTCAACGTGAAATTGGCGATTGAGCTTGATGGTGGTCAGCATGGTGAAATGCAAATACAAGATAACTTTCGCACAGTATGGTTAGAGGCGCAAGGGTGGGAAGTGGTGCGTTTTTGGAATAATGAAGTGTTGCAGAATATTGAGGGTGTGCTGGAGAAAATATCAGGCAGTGTTGCAAGATTAGGTGGTTAGGTGGAAGTGAGGTTGCACCCCCATCCTAGTCTTTCGCGTGTGAATAACCAACTTCAGTTGGTATATTCCACGGTGATACCAAAAACTGGCACCCCCTTAATCAGAACAAATGATAAGCAGTGCTAAAGCCAGTCAAACAGGCAAGTACGGCTAAAAGGGGAGGGAGCCAAAAGTGTTATTTACCGCCAACCAAAGACTTAACCGCGCCTACTAAATCACCTGGCATCATGACAATTTTACTGTTTTCTGACGCTGATATTTTTTGCAGTGCAGTAATGTAGCGGTCACCTAGCAAGAACATGGCGGATGCGTTGTTTTCTTTGACGGCTTCGGTAATAAATTTAATAGATTCGGCAGAGGCTTTTGCGGCTACCATTTGCGCTTCGGCATCTTTACGCGCCGCTTCTAAACGTGCTTCTGCATTCAATATAAGTGATTGTTTGGCGCCTTCTGCTTCGGTGACTACGGCTACGCGTTCGCGCTCGGCAGCAGCTTGTCTTTCCATGGCATCTTGCATATTAGGCGATGGTTTGATGTCTTGAATCTCAACGGATTTAACAGTTAAGCCCCAGTCTAGCGCTTCGTCTGCAATTGCAATTTTCAGTTCAGTTTTAATGCGATCACGTGAGGTAAGTGCTTGGTTTAAATCCATGCCGCCAATGATGGAGCGTAAGCTGGTTTGTACCATATTACGCATTGCCTCGCGGAAGTTTTCAATACCGTAAACAGCGCGCTCAATGTTTGAAACTTTAATAAACGCGATGGCGTTGGCTAAAATTACCGCGTTGTCACGAGTAATCACTTCTTGCTCTGGCACATCTAAAATAATGTCTTTGGTGGTGACTTTGTAGCTTACTTTGGTAAAAATCGGGTTAATTACGTGTAAGCCTGGTGAGAGTACGCCCGCAAATTTACCCAGGCGTTCTACTACCCACTCTTCACCCTGCGGCACAATGCGTACGCCTTTGATAATGGCAACGATTACCAAAAATATCAGTACGAAACTAAATTCGGTCATTTTTTATTTCCTTTTATATGAGGTTAAAACATTAACTATTTTTGAAATTTAACTTGATTTTCAAACTTAAATGGATTTTGAAATTCTTAAGGCATTGCCTTCAACCGCAATCACTGTTGCCTGACTTCCGGCCTCAATGGTTTCATTTGACACCGCCGCCCACTCACGGCTACCCATTAAGCCCTGTGTAAAGTGAATGACACCGTTTTGTGCTGGGCTGGTTGCTTCAATCACGATGCCGGTTCTGCCAATCTCTTCACCCTGTGCTTGGCCAACGCGCGAGTGTGTTTCTGTTTTTTTGTAGTTAAATCGCCAAATTGCCAAGGTACTTAAAGACATGATGGCAAATAATGCAAACTGGATGCCAACCGCCGTATTAGGCCATATCCACATGACAATAGCCACACAAAAAGCAGCAATACCAAACCACATGGCATAAAAAGTAGCAGTGGTCATTTCAATGGCAAGCAGTATTAGACCGAGCGCGCCCCAAGTCCACATAGGTTCTATCATGATATCCCTTTACCAACACTTAGTTTGAATTCAACGCTTAAGGGTACCTCTATTAATTCAATTTCCGTACCACAGGCACTCCGATTTTCTAAGCACTAAAGTGCTTGAAAAGTCGTATGTCGCGATACTGCGTTGCGCATAAAAAATTATTCCTTACATATCAACAATATGCTGCGACACAATTTTTTATTCGCGCCTTGTCTAGCTTATCGCACCAATCTTGTCGCTTTAGCAACTTAGATTGGTGGTGATGACCTTTGGCGTGTGAATAACCCGCTTTAGCGGGTATATTCCACGGACAAGCCAAATACTGACTTACGGTTAGTAACTTGAATTAATAGAGGTGCCCTTAATTTGAGTGCTTATTATGGCACGTTTTTTTGATGTTTTTTTGATAAAAATGCGATGAGTAAATATCCCGTCCGCCATGGTTAAAAAATAGTACACTAACTGAAAAATGTAGGAAAATTTACTTATGAGCCCTGCACAAAGATTACATATTCCTTGTGATCGTGTTGAACGACTGCATTATATTAAGCGAATATTTGTTAACGCTCAAGGCGCTGGCTTGGAGCCGGAGTGGGTGGGTGGGCGCTTGAGTGCGCAAAAAAAACTCAATAGCATTGATGTTGTTGCCTACGCAAAAAACCGAAATTTCCTTAATGGTGCTGTTACACACCTGTCTCCGTATTTACGCCATGGCTGCGTTACCTTAAATGAAGCATTCTTTTCAATTAAAAATCGCTTTGGTTTAGAGGCCCAAAAGCTCTTAACCGAGCTTGCCTGGCGAGACTATTGGCGGCAAGTTTGGTATGAAAAAGGCGATGCTATTTATAGTGAGATCGAGCCGCCAAAAGTTGCTATTGGTTATGCGCCATTAAGTGATGCCATTGTGCAGGGCAAAACAGGTTTGCCTTGCATGGATGCTTTTATTAATGATTTGCTTGCTACCGGCTATGTGCATAACCATGCGCGAATGTGGCTTGCCAGTTATATTGTGCATCATTTAAAAATGGATTGGCGCGCTGCTGCCGATTGGTTTGAGCAACATTTATTGGATGGTGATATTGCCAGTAATCATCTGTCTTGGCAGTGGGTGGCGTCAACCTTCAGCTCCAAACCTTATTACTTTAACAAAGAGAATATAAGCCGCTATACCGGTGAAAGGTATTGTGCAAACTGCAAGGCAACATGCCCGTTTGATGACAGTTATGAAGTTTTAAATGAGCGCTTGTTTAATCAAACACTCACACCCACTGCAAAACAATACCCAATAAAACTTTTACCGATGACGGTGCCCTCAAGCTTTAAAACTATCGCTGTTTATGTGCATGATGAAATGTTATCCGGCGCACATGATTTGTTGAAAAGGCCGTTTCCCAAGATGTTTGTGTTTGACCCGCAGCTCTATGGAGATTGGTCGCTTAATCGATTGCAGTTTGTAGCAGATTGTTTAAGCGAAATGAATGGGGTAGAGGTGTGGCTGGGTGATACCTATGAGGTGTTGATGGATAGAGGCGTGGGACAAGTGATCACGCAAGATACACCCAATAAAAAGATCAAAGCATTGCTGGAACCGTTTGCGCCTAAATGGCAGCCAGAAGTGAAATTGGTAGGCTTAGCTATCAGCGATAAACGCTTAAAACGTTTTTCTAGATATTGGGAAAAAGTTGGGCCAATATTGCTAGGTGCTCGTTAATAACACCAGCTATAATTTAAGACAATAAATTCGGGGGCAATGTTATGTTAGTTTGGGTAATTCTAATCATCGTCGTGCTATATTTAATAGTGACATACAACAGCTTGGTGAACATTAAACATAATGTAGAAAAAGCATGGGCGAATATCGACGTATTGCTGAAGCAGCGTAATGATGAGCTGCCAAAGCTGATTGATACTTGTAAGGCATACATGACACATGAGGCGCAAACTTTAGAGAAAGTGATTCAGGCGCGTATGGGGGTAGATTCAGCCCGCCAGATGCACGATGTAGCTGCTTTGAGCGTTGCTGAGTCGGCGCTTACTAGCAGTCTTGGTGGCTTATTTGCTGTGGCAGAGAATTACCCTGATTTGAAGGCAGATCAAACTTTTTTAAATCTGCAACAGCGTATCACGGGGTTAGAAAATCAAATTGCAGATCGACGCGAGTTCTATAACGACTCTGCGACTAACAATAATGTCAGAATCAAGCAGTTTCCTGATGTGATTGTGGCATTGTTGTTCAGTTTTCAGCGAGCAGAATTGTTGAAGTTTGCATCTGAACAGCTCAAAGATGTCGATGTGGGTAGTCGCTTTAATAGCTAAATTCAGCCAGTTTTATTTTGATGTTTAAGCAATGTAGAAACGGCGTTTGCCGATTGTGTCACTGTATGCAAACTCATTTTGTATGTGAGTTGCATCATAGTGCTTAAAAACTTCAACACGTATCTCGTGAATCTCCTCGGTGTGGCTGTTCCATTGGGGATGTTATACGCAGCTTATCTGCTGCATCTCAATCTTGCAGAAAAAGGAACATGGATACTCTTGCTTGGCGTGGCTTTTTTTGCGAGTGCTTTAGCTGCGTTTTTTAATTATTCACGATTACTTAAAATCACAGAGGCGCCGATCTCCACTATTGCAGCTGCCGCGCAGGGTTATATTGAGTTACACGGCATTTCATCCACTCCGTCCCCCCTCAAGACGCCTTATCATGGTATCCCCTGTGTCTGGTATCGCGCATGGGCATACGCCAGCCGTGCTGATAGCGCTTTCTCAAAACAGCCTATTGATAGACGTCTGCTGGAATATGTAGAAAGTGATCATCTATTTCAGTTGAGAGACGAAACAGGTGTTTGCATGGTTGACCCTAAGGGCGCGGAAATTATATTTGCCGAGCAACGTACTTTTTTTAAAAACGAGCACCGTTATGTAGAAGAATACTTGCCAGCCGGTAGATCAATTTATGTGCTGGGACAGCTTGATACGCGGCATGATCATTTTGATAAAAATATCATTAATCAAGACATACGTGCCAGCTTGGCCGATTTGAAGCTAAGCCCGCAAAAACTGCTGAATCGTTATGATCATAACCGCAACGGCCAGATTGATATGGATGAGTGGGAGGTTGCGCGCCAAGATGTTTCAAAACACATTCATGCAAAGCACGCAACGAAAGCGCATACAGGTAGCTTCACTTTGGCAAAACCTGCAGATGCGCACTTGTTTTTAATTTCGGCAAAATCACCTCAAGAGCTGGTTGCCGGTTATCGTCATTGGGCAATCGTACATCTTTTGATGCTTATCGCATCGCTACTTGCCCTTATCAAATTTTACTAATGTCTTAGTCTCAGCTTTTAATCTGTGAGAGTGATTTAGGTAACGCATTCGGCTATGATAAAATGCAAATTATGAATACTGAAAACACAAGCACACCAACTCAAGAACTCGCTAAATCCTTTGATCCTAAAGCCATTGAAAGTAAATGGTATGAATTTTGGGAGGGCAAAGGTTTTTACGCTGCCGGGTTTGATCAATCTAAGCAGGAAAACTTCTGCATTTTGTTACCGCCTCCTAACGTTACAGGCACTTTGCATATGGGGCATGGTTTTAACCAAACCCTGATGGATTCGCTAACGCGCTATCACCGTATGCGTGGCGACAACACTTTATGGCAACCAGGGACAGACCATGCGGGTATCGCTACACAAATCGTGGTGGAACGCCAGCTGGATGCGCAAGGGGTATCACGCCATGACTTAGGTCGCGAGAAGTTCTTGGAAAAAGTGTGGGAGTGGAAAGAACATTCCGGCTCTACAATCACCCGCCAAATGCGCCGGTTGGGCACATCACCTGATTGGTCGCGTGAGCGCTTTACCATGGATGCCGGCTTAAATAAAACCGTGACTGAGACTTTTGTCCGTTTGTATAACGAAGGTTTGATTTATCGCGGTAAGCGCTTGGTAAATTGGGATGTGAAATTAGGCACAGCGGTTTCAGATTTAGAAGTAGTGCAGGAGGAAGAAGATGGCTTTATGTGGCACATCAACTATCCGCTTGCTAGCGGTGATGGCTTATTAACCGTTGCTACAACGCGTCCAGAAACCATGCTGGGTGACGTGGCGGTAATGGTGCATCCTGAAGATGAGCGTTATGCACATTTGATTGGTCAACACGTAAAGTTGCCGTTATGTGACCGTGAAATTCCGATTATTGCCGATGATTATGTCGATAAAGAATTCGGCACGGGTGTGGTAAAAGTGACGCCCGCACATGATTTTAACGACTATGCGGTTGGTCAACGACATCAACTGCCGATGATAGGCATCTTAAATTTACAAGGTTTTTTGAATGACGCCGCACCGCTGCAATATCAAGGTTTAGAGCGCTTTGCAGCACGTAAGCAAGTAGTGGCTGACTTAGATGCCCAAGGCTATTTAGTAAAAGCCGATAAACACAAACTTAAAGTGCCTCGCGGTGATCGTACCGGTGTGGTGATTGAGCCTATGCTGACTGATCAATGGTTTGTTGCCATGAGCAAGCCAGCCGCTGATGGCAAAAGCATTACGCAAAAAGCGTTAGATGTTGTTGCGAGCGGTGAAATCAAGTTCTACCCTGAAAATTGGGTCAACACTTATAACCAGTGGCTAAATAACATTCAGGATTGGTGCATTTCACGCCAGTTATGGTGGGGGCATCAAATCCCGGCCTGGTATGGTCAAGATGAAAATGGGCATGTTAAAGTTTACGTTGCACATGATGAAGCTGAGGCAAAAGCACTTGCAGAAAAAGATGGATATTCAGGAGAGTTAACCCGTGATAATGACGTGTTGGATACATGGTATTCATCTGCGCTTTGGCCGTTCTCTACTTTGGATTGGACTGGTGATGAAGCGATTGACGCGCAAAACCAAGCCTTGCAGCAATATCTGCCGTCTTCTGTGCTGGTAACAGGTTTCGATATTATTTTCTTCTGGGTGGCGCGCATGGTGATGATGACCACGCACATCACCGGCAAAATTCCGTTTAAACATGTGTATGTACACGGCTTGATTCGCGATGCCGAAGGCCAAAAGATGAGTAAATCTAAAGGTAACGTGCTTGATCCGATTGATTTGATTGACGGGATTTCGCTTGATGACTTAATTAAAAAACGCACTACTGGCTTAATGAACCCAAAAGATGCGCCAAAAATCGAGAAGCATACGCGTAAAGAGTTTCCAGAAGGCATTAATGCTTATGGAACCGACGCGCTTAGATTTACTTTTGCTGCACTAGCTTCACCTGGGCGTGATATTAAATTTGATTTGCAGCGCTGCGATGGCTACCGCAATTTTTGCAATAAATTATGGAATGCGACGCGCTTTGTGCTGATGAACACCGAAGGCCAAGACAACGGTTTTGATGCAGTTAGTTGCGGTGAAGGCGGGCGTAAATTCTCACAAGCGGATCGTTGGATTGTTAGTAAACTGCAACGTACAGAAGCTGACGTGGAGCGTGCGTTTGCGGACTACCGTTTTGATTTGGTGGCAAAAGCAATTTATGAGTTTGTGTGGGATGAATACTGCGACTGGTATTTAGAGTTAGCCAAGGTACAAATTCAGAACGGAAGCGATGCAGAGAAGCGCGCGACTCGCCGTACTTTGCTGAGGGTTTTGGAAACAATCTTACGCTTAGCGCACCCAATCATGCCATTTATTACCGAAGAAATTTGGCAAACCATTGCGCCGATGACCGAGAAACATGGTGCCAGCATCATGCTGGAAGCGTACCCAAGTGCTCAGCCTGATAAAATTGATGAAGCTGCTGAAGTCTGGGTGGCACAATTAAAGCAAATGGTAGATACCTGCCGTAGCCTGCGTGGTGAAATGAGTATTTCACCAGCCGCACGCGTACCTTTAATCGCTGCGGGTGACGCGGAAAAGTTAGCGCTTTATGCGCCGTACTTGAAAGCTTTGGCTAAGTTAGAAGATGTTGCGATTGTGGCTGAGCTGCCAGAAGCTGATGCGCCGGTGATGTTAGTGGATGACTTTAAGCTCATGTTAAAAGTTGAAATTGACGTTGCGGCTGAAAAAGAGCGTTTAGGTAAAGAAATAACACGCTTAGAAAATGAAATTAACAAAGCCAATGCAAAACTCAATAATGAAAGCTTTGTAGCGCGCGCACCGGCAACAGTTGTGGAGCAAGAAAAAGCACGCGTGGCGGAATTTAGTTGCAGCTTAGGAAAGTTGCAAAGTCAGTTGGCTAAGTTAAAGTAAATAAAGCTTTAAGCCTGTAAAGTCAAGCATCCGTTATGTCGTGAGACGGTGTCTATCAGTAGAAAAGGTGCTTTTAAGCACCTTTTCTACGGTTCATCACTTATGTAAAATACCTTTACATTAGCTGGCACGTTTTTTAATATAAAACGTGAAAGACGTGTCATCTTCATCCAATTGTAAAAGTGTATGGCCCGTTTGCACACAAAAAGCGTTAAAGTCCTTCACTGAGCCAGGGTCGGTAGAGATGATTTTTAACACTTGCGCCAGCGCCATATCGCTTAAGCCTTTTTTACAGCGCAAAATAGGCAAAGGGCAATTCAGGCCCGTGGCATCAACTTCTTTATCAAATTCCATTATTTTTAGTTACCCTTCATTTTTTTGCGTGTGGCTAGGCTACACAAAAGAAAACCCTGCTTTATTCCAAGCCAAAACGCCGCCAGCTAGGTTATAAACGTTTTTACAGCCTTTGTTGGCCGCAAAAGCAGCCGCATGCGCAGAGCGCATACCGCTATGGCAATAAAACACAACATTTTCAGCTTTAGTCAGCGAATCATACTGCACAGGTAGCATGGCCAGCGGGATGTGTACAGCGCCCTGAATAACGCCACGCGCCACTTCATCATCATTGCGAACATCCACTAACAACAATGGGCGTGAAGCCATCATGGCGAATAAGTCATGCGCTTGAATTTCACTATAAGTACTCATTAAAATAAACCTAAATTAACCAATGCAAATAATAGCAATTATGTAGGCATACTGCACTACTTGAAGTATAAAGAATTGCAGGGCTATCAAGGGGATGTCGCGAAATTTAATTGTTTGCGTATTGATCACGATGCTGGGCGCGGGATATTTACCACCAATAGGCCTGTGAGTGCCTTAATAAGGCGTGCATTTTTGTTACCTCATCTGAATATTTTAATTAAGAAGATAATGATCCAGAATAGATGAAATTTACTTACATATCGCTTACATGTAGTAGAAATCAATAGACATAAAACAGCCCACATCATTGTGAGCCTTATTCTAGTTGGTGGCCGAGACTGGAATCGAACCAGTGACACACGGATTTTCAACTTTAACTATTGTTGGTTTTATTTGGACTGGACTTCCCACAAGCTGTTAGCCACCATTATAGATTAACATGCCTATTAACAATTCTCAGTAATTGCCCATTTAATTCACCTGTTGGAGCGGTCAGTGATAATTAGAATTGTTCACATTAGGCCAACCTGAAAATAGTTCATAGGCATGTAGTTTAATTAAACTAAACGGAGGTAGTTATGGCAAGGGAGCTATTTGCTGAGGAATTTAAAGCTGAAGCAGTAAGGCAATTGATTGAACGTGGTTATACAGTTGCAGATGTTGCTAAACGATTAGATGCATCTGCGTAAAGTCTTTACAAATCGGTTCGGGCATCAAGTCGTTCGGATCAGGGGTCGCAATACAGCGGCGATGAATGGAAGCGATTCTGTGAACAGCACCAGTTGCAGACCCGCATGAGTCGGAGCGGTAATTGTTATGACAACGCAGTGGCGGAATCATTTTTTAGTGGTTTAAAGAAGGAATGAATCCGCAACAGCGGGTGAAGTCCACGCATTTGATTTTAAGCAGCATTATGCTGCAATTTTTGCACTTCAACCTTTAAACCGCCCTTTATAAAACAACTATACGTCATAATGATTGTGGTGTGTTTTTTTACGATTAGATTTCACTCAGAATGTTGCGGGTAATAGTGCAATCAATGCATGCGTCTCGCAAAGATTATTTAAATCGAAATTTAGAAAGATTAATCCATGAGCGATAATGAATTAGAAAGTACCGAAAGTGCTTCCAGTGCATTCCCAGTAATACGTGATGTTAAACCGAGTGCAATTATCAACTGGTTACATTTAGGCTTAGCAGATACTCGTCGCGCTGGATTTTCTAGCCTGTTTTATGGTGCTTTTTTTGCGGCGGCAGGGTGGCTAATGCATTTCGTATTTTCTGAGGCCTATGGGCTTTTTGCAGGCTTGACCACAGGGTTTCTCCTATTGGGCCCATTCCTCGCGATGGGGCTTTATGATCTTAGTCGACAGATGGAGCTAGGTGAACAACCAAGGCTTATCCCTAGCCTGATTGCTTGGCGTCCAAATATTCTTAATGTCGGCATTTTTTCCGGGGTATTGGTTGTTATTCTGCTTATTTGGGCGCGTGCTTCACTCGTGATTTTTGCACTCTTTTTTGAAGGCGGCCTACCTACATTTAATGACGTTATGCTAAGTGTAATCACCTTTAAACAACCGACTTTCACCATCATGTATTTTTTTGTGGGTGGATTATTTGCAGCCATTGTGTTTGCGATCAGTGTGGTGGCCGTGCCTTTGATGGCTGATCGTAAAACTGATGCAATTACTGCGGCTATTGCAAGTATTTTTGCATGTTTGCGTAATCCTTTAACAATGCTATTTTGGGGTTTTTGTATTGTAGTGCTTGTAGGCTTTGGTTTTGCGACAAGTTTCCTTGGCTTGATAATTACTATGCCAGTGGTTGGGCATGCAACTTGGCACGCTTATCGAGACGTGGTTGAAGCTAATGTGCTACTTAGCAATTAGAGGTGACTGACAGCAACATCCCCAGCCTGTGTAAAAACGTTTTTAAAATTTCACAAGTGGGATGGGGCATCAAAATACAATATAAATTAATCATATTTATGTTTTTTTAATGGCAAATTAAATTAATTTAATTACTTCTGGTGGGGAAATATTTTAATGGAAGTCTGATTGTTTTGCGTTTTTACACAGCCTGTCCCCTAAGGAGGCCTTCGAATGTGAAGGCTCTTCTTCCGGAGTCGACCCATAGGTGACGGTGGCCATAAAGAACACCTGATTATACTGATATTAATTCACAACTTTAAACAGATTGACATATGTATTCATTTGGATACAATATGCGAATGGTCTACTTCATTCAGCAAACCGAGTCATTTGAAGAATGGCACGAATCCATCAAAGATCTACGTGCAAAGATTGCCATTGCGAGACGCATAGAGCGTTCTGAAAATGGCAATTTAGGAGATGTAAAGTCCATCGGCGATGGTGTATCAGAGATGTGAGTTGATATTGGAGCGGGCTATCGAGTTTATTGCGCCATGCGTGAAAAAATCATGGTGATTTTGTTGGCTGGTGGCGCTAAAAGCTCTCAGCAATCGGATATTAAGAAAGCCGTTCAATTAGCCAAGGAGTTCTAAATCATGAAAAAAATTCAAAAATTAAAAGCATTTGATATCACCCGCCATCTAGATAGTGAAGAGGCAATTGCGGAATATTTGTCACAAGTTTTACGTGATGGTGACAATGATGAACTTATCCGCTCTCTTAGTCATATTGCTAAGGCTAAAGGAATGGCTTCAGTTGCTAAAGAATCTGGCTTAGGCCGTGAAAGTCTATATAAAGCATTAACCGTTGGATCGCAACCTCGTTTTGAGACCATATCAAAAGTTATTAATGCGCTAGGCTTAAAGATTAGCGTTCACGCTTAATCAGTGTCTTTAGATTTACCTATAGAGCTAAAGCCAGCCAGTTTAAATACTGGTTGGCTTGTTGGTTAAATGAAGCAAGCCTAACGCACCTTCTTTCTGCTCATACCACTACATTGGATCGCTACAAAACAGGCAATAAGAAGATCATTCTGAATGACAGCGCTAAAATTAAGCAGAATAATGTAAATATTTTTACATTAAGCCTATTTTTTATATGTAAATGGTTCGGAAGCCACATGAATACTGGATGTATTTGAGTGTTGAAGTTATATGAAGTGCAATAATGCTCTGAATATGAACATAATAAATAAACCATATCCTATACAACCAAAAACCTAATACAAGTGGCTATTGGAAATTTAAAGGCAATTCATTCTTAGGTGATTTAATAAGATCAATCTTGAGATGTTTTTTAATATCTAATCATCGACATCTTTAAAGTGATTATGAATTTTCTTTATTTCATCAATGCTGCTAATAATTGCATTTACACAATCCGCATCAACCTTTCCCATTTCAACCATCCGTTGAAGTTCAATGCATGCATCTTCAACAGACCATTCTGTTTTATACGGGCGATGGGAAGTGAGTGCATCAAAGATATCAGCGGCAGTTATAATTCGCGCCTCAATAGCAATGTCTGTCGCTTTAAGCGCTTTGGGATATCCAGAGCCATCAAGAAACTCATGATGGCAAGATACAATATTCATCAAAACAGTTGAGTCTGGCAGGTGCTCAAGTGAGTATTCACCTAAGATTTTCTGAATCAATTCCACACCTTTTAAAACATGGGATTCCATGATTTGGCGTTCTTCAGCAGTGAACTTTCCTGGTTTTAATAAGAGGCTGTCTGGAATACCTATTTTTCCAATATCATGCAATGGCGCAAAAAGAAATACATGCTCAATAAATTCGTCGCTTAGATTGTAATGTGGAGCAAGTCCCTTGGCGATAATCCTTGCATATCGGGCCATGCGCTCAAGATGTTCTCCCGTTTCAAAATCACGTAACTGTGTAAATTGCCTTGCTACCCGAACTGACGCGTTAATGTTACGGAGCGCGGAAAGTTCGCTACTAATACTCATCGTGATTAAATTGGCGTAAAGTCGAATATCTCGCTGAACTTTGGTGGTGAATGTATTAGACTGATATGAATCAAAAAATATTAGTCCGATAAAGTTATCATTATCGTACATAGGAATAGTAAAAGAGGAATGATATCCTTCTGATAGCAACCAGCTCGAATGGAGTGATATTGGTTGTATAGAATTCTGGATATCATCAATAACTCTAGATTCACCAGTTTCAGCAATACGACTAAGCGATTGACTGTCAGATAGCTTAAAACTGTAATCAGAGAGTATTTTCCCATTGAGGGTACTATTAATAAAAGTTCTTAGCTGATCTTCCTTAGCATCATAAGTCGCACATGCAATACGATCAATATCAGGGATGGCCGTTATAATACGCTCATGCAAATGATGAATTCTGTCCGTTAGAGTATTATCTCTTTCGACATCATTAGGTACAAAATATTGATGATTAATCACAGAGTTCATCGGTTTTCCCTTAAAATTTTATTGCTTTTACCTAAGATACAGATTGACATTATTACACGTCAAAAGAATAACTAGCAGAATAAACATGCCTTTACAGAGGCTATTTTCAACATGGCATCTATCTTTAAATATGTAAGATTAAATTAATCAACTTTGAAGTAACGAACGTTCATATAAAAATAACCCCTCCAAGAAGATGTTCAGATTAAAACTCAGTCCAATCACCATCAGCTTTCCCTGAACGGGCAGAAATCTTATTTAAAGCAGGTTTAGCTGTTGGCTTGGATGAAAGTAGTCGGACTGGGCTTAAATTTGCAGATTTGGTTGTAGGTAATGATGAGTTTTTACTCAACTTAAAGGCACTCACTACATCAATTAAACTTTCTGCTTGTTCAACTAATGACTCTGCAGCGGCGGCAGCTTGTTCCGCTAAAGCGGCATTTTGTTGTGTAACTTCGTCCATGCTCGTGACGGCCTGGTTAACCTGATCAATGCCTGAACTTTGTTCTACTGAAGCAGCGGTGATTTCACCCATGATGTCGGTCACACGCTGGACTGATGACACAATCTCCTGCATGGTTTTACCTGCTTGTTCAACTTGTGCTGTACCTTCAGAAGTCTTGTTAACTGAGTCAGAAATGAGTTCTTTAATCTCTTTAGCCGCTGTTGCTGAGCGCTGGGCAAGATTACGTACTTCTCCTTCTACCAGTGCAAAACCTCGGCCTTGTTCGTCTGCACGTGCGGCTTCAACGGCAGCATTCAATGCTAGGATAGACTAATGGAACGATTGAAAGCACTGGAGGCGGTTAAGTTGGTGAAGCACTTCATGCCGCTAATAATCATTGTTGTTGATGAACTTACAGAAAGCCAAAAGTTAGAAATTGCCGAAGCAGAAAAAGAAGGTCAGAATGTAGTTATGATTATGCGAGATGATAGTTAAATCAGATTTGAATAGAAGCCCACCTAAGAAGTGGGTTTTTTTATGCGTATTGATTAAGCGTGGTTACAAACTGGTTACAAAGCCCACATGAAGGAAGGGCAACAAAAAAGCCCACATCGCTGTGAGCCTTATTTTATATGGTGGCCGAGACTGGAATCGAACCAGTGACACGCGGATTTTCAATCCGCTGCTCTACCGACTGAGCTACTCGGCCATTAAATCAAACTTGTGCAAACGTCGGTAAATGTTTGCAAGCCGCGCATTATAGCAAACTTCATCACAATCTGACAAAATATTTCTCATATTTTAACTAATGCAGATGAAGTATGTAGCAGGCATCAGTGTTAAGTAAGCCGCTCTGATGTAAAATCTGTGACATGAAATTTAATATCTCTCAGCCAAACTCCGCTCCAGATGATTTCTCACTTAAAAGTGCGTTGCTTAATAAAATTGACACCAAAACTAAACCGTTAGGTTCTTTGGGCGGGTTGGAAGCGATCGCATTACAGATTGGCCTGATACAGCAAACGCTAAGCCCGCGTTTAAGTCAGCCGACCATGCTCGTGTTTGCAGGGGACCACGGTATTGTAGAGGCGGGCGTGAGTCCTTATCCGCAGGCGGTGACCGCGCAGATGGTGCACAATTTTCTGCAAGGTGGTGCGGCCATTAACGTATTCGCACGTCAAAACAATATGCAGCTACGTGTGGTGGATGCGGGCGTAAATTATCATTTTGAAGCGCATCCAGACTTAACGCATGCCAAAGTAGCGTTGGGTACACGTAACTTTTTGACCGAACCTGCAATGTCGTTAGCTCAATGCGAGCAAGCACTTGTTGCCGGTGCTGCAATGAGTTGCAAAGAAACTAATGCGGGCGCTAACGTATTTGGTTTTGGTGAGATGGGCATTGGCAATACGTCTTCTGCCAGTTGCTTAATGAGCGTGTTGTGTTGTCTGCCAATCGAACAATGTGTTGGACGCGGCACTGGTTTGGATGATGCAGGCCTAGCTCAAAAAATGGCTGTTTTAATGCAGGCACTCAATTTTCATCAAGTAAATAGAGAGGATGCATTACAAGTGCTGACCACATTTGGCGGTTTTGAAATTGCGATGATGGTGGGTGCAATGCTCGGTGCGGCAGAACAAAAGTCCGTATTGTTGATTGATGGGTTTATCGCGACTGCAGCTTTGTTGGTGGCTTACAAATTGCAGCCTAATATATTGCAATACTGCGTTTTTACCCATTGCTCTGGCGAAGCGGGGCATCGTCAGTTATTGGCTTACTTAGGGGTAAGTCCCTTGCTGGATATTGGATTGCGCTTGGGTGAAGGCACTGGTGCAGTTTTAGCCTACCCCTTGGTGCTGGCTGCGGTTAATTTTTTAAACGACATGGCCTCGTTTGAAAGTGCTGGTGTGAGCGCTAGGGCAGATACAGCATGTTGAATTGCCTGCGCCGTGAGCAGCGCTATTTTTTGTTAGCCGTAGGCTTTTTTACGCGGTTGCCTGTACCGAATTTTAATAACTTCTATGAAGATGAGCTTAATTATTCTGCCAAATATTTTCCGCTTGTAGGGGTTATTGTTGGCATGGTGGGGGCAGGTGCTTTTACACTTGCTGCCAAGGTGTTACCAAGTAGTATTGCGATATTAGTCAGTATGGCAGCCACTATTTACATCACGGGTGCATTCCATGAAGATGGCTTGGCTGACAGTGCAGATGGCTTGGGTGGAGGTTCTGATAGAGAGCGAATACTCACTATTATGCAGGATTCACGACTTGGCACTTATGGTGCTGTTGCATTATTTTTGATGTTGTTTGCAAAGTTTCAAGTATTGAATGCACTCCCCATTTATTTTTTACCCTTTATCTTAATCGTTGGCCACGCATTTAGCCGCTTGTGCGCACTGTATGTGATGGCAGATTTAAGCTATGTGAAAGTGAGCGGTAAAGCTAAACCGTTAGCGACAAAGGTTGATGCAACAGATTTAACGGTCGCAACTTTATTTGGCCTTTCACCCATCCCATTTCTATACTGGAATTTTTCACCATTTATCTTGAATGCGAATGATTGGTTATGGTTAGGCGTATATTGCTTGCTTCCTGTTGCCATCGTTTGGATTTGGTGGCGCAATAAAATCAAACATTGGTTAGGCGGCTATACAGGAGACTGTTTAGGCGCTATGCAGCAAATCACAGAGCTGGCATTTTATTTTGGCTTGCTGGCATGGTATCAGCAACTATGAACTTACATCTGATTCGCCACACTTCATTGAATATTCCATCAGGTGTTTGCTACGGGCAAAGCGATGTGGATGTTTCATTGGACTTTGATATCGAGAGTAATGTCTTGGCAAAAAAACTGGCGCTTACTCAATTCGATGCTGTGTATGCGAGCCCGCTACAGCGTTGTACCAAATTAGCACACGCACTTAACTTGGGCAAAACACAGGTCGATGAACGGCTTAAAGAGCTACATTTTGGCGATTGGGAAATGCAAGCGTGGGATAGCATTCCGCGCGATGTATTTGATATTTGGGCAAATGATTATGCTAATTTATCGCCACCCAATGGTGAAAGCTTTTCACAGTTGTATGAGCGTACTAAAGCGTTTGTGGCAGAGGTAAGTAAGCACTCACATGGAAAAAACATTGCCGTAGTCACGCATGGTGGCGTTATTCGCGCCATGCTGGCAGAGGTGCTGAATATGCCACTCAAAGGTTTATTTAGAATAGTGATTGATCATGCGAGTGTGACGCAGATTTCGTTTAATGATGCAGTACCTAGAGTACACTATGTGAATCGGTGATTTCATTAATAAAGTTAAAATTACGTGATTGACTTAAGTTTTCTGTACTAAAATAATTTAAGTACATTTTCTAACTTGCCCCAACCATCTTTAGTGGGCAAGCCAAATCTTAACGCTGGTGTTTCAGTAAACAGTCTTACCCAAATGCCTTGTTTGGCTAAATGCCGTTGCCAAGCCTCAGCCATATTTGTTGGCGCATATTGAAATAATACTGTGCCTGCTTGCGGTGTTAAACCGTAGTGATCCAGCAAGCTCGCTAGGCGCTGACTATTTTCTACGAGCTGATTGCGGGTATTTTGTTGCCATGTTGTGTCGTTTAAAGCTTGTTTTGCAATAAGGCGACTTGCCCCCGTGATTGTCCAAGGCCCAAGTTCCTCTTGTATTTTGTTAAACTGTGTTTGCTGGCTAAGTAAAAAGCCCACTCTTGCACCAGCTAAACCAAAAAACTTGCCCAAAGAGCGCAGTACAAATAGCCCATCTAAATGCGCATGTTGTGCGATGCTGTGTTCTGGTGTTGCATCCATAAAGGCTTCATCTACTATTAACCAACCACCACGGCTTGCGAGTTTTGCGTGTAAGTTCAGTAGAGCTTGCGGTAAAAATTGTGTCGCAGTCGGATTGTTCGGATTGCAAAGTAGCACTACGTCAGCAGCGTTGATTGCCTCCTCATCTTCTAGGTTAGTAAAAGTATTCACTTGATGACCGTGCCTTAGCCAAGCATTGGCATGCTCTTTATACATGAGGTCTAGCATCACTACTTTGCAGGATGGCCGCAATTTAGGCAAAACTTGCAATGCAGCCTGTGAACCTGCCGTTGGGAGTGCAAGCTGGCAACCATAG
Organism: Methylotenera sp.; assembly: GCA_030652995.1. Lineage (GTDB taxonomy): Bacteria > Pseudomonadota > Gammaproteobacteria > Burkholderiales > Methylophilaceae > Methylotenera. The sequence goes on along the minus strand of JAUSAG010000032.1, from coordinate 47,772 downwards.
TAAGCACACGCAGCCTCAATCAGGCCATCGCTATCACTAGGCAGCTTTTGCCATACATCGGCCGGGATTTCTGCAATAGGATAATTGTTTGGATTGATACCGGTAGATAAATCCAGCCAGTCTTCAAGCGGAATGCCGTATTGCGCCACCGCTAAGCTTAAGTTTCCGCCGTGTTCAAGCAAAGGTTGTGCTCCTTAAAATTGTTGCGACGGTAATCACCGCACACCATAACAGTATGCTGCGTTTTACTAAGCTTATTACACTCAAAATGTGGCTGGCATTGGCAAGTTTACCCATGCCTAGCGTAGGGCGCTGTTTTGTTGTGCCGTGATAAATAGCAGTACCACCTAGTTTTACTTGCAGCGCTCCTGCGCCAGCTGCCATCACAGGTCCGGCATTAGGGCTATACCATGTGCGGGCTTGTGTCGCCCAGCATTTTATGGCGCTGCGTGTGTTGCCACAGAGCGCATAACTTAACGCGGTTAATCGTGCGGGAATTAAATTGAGTGAATCGTCCAAGCGTGCCGCTGCCCAACCAAAGTAGTTAAAGCGTGGTGTGCGGTAACCCCACATTGCATCTAAAGTGTTGGCTAATCTAAATAGTAATGCGCCAGTGCCACCTAGTAGCATAAACCAGAATATCGCCCCAAAAATGGCATCATTGCCGTTCTCAAGCACTGATTCAACCGTAGCCGTAGCAATTTCAGTTTCATTGAGTTGCGAAGTGTCGCGGCTGACTATCATGCTAATCGCATGGCGAGCCTCTTCAAGATTGTGCTGTGATAATGGTACGTAAATTTGCTGCGCATGTTGCATCAGGCTGCGCGCGCCGATGGCAAAATAGAGTAGAAATACATCGGCTAACCAGCCTAAAATACCTTGCGTTGCAAAATAGCTGATTGCAACAAAAGGCGCTAACAATAACAACCAGGACAGTAGCCCAATCATACGTGCGGTAAGTGGTTGCGTGTGCCGATTTAACCTGTGCTCTATCCAATTTGCCAGCCAGCCAAAGCCTACTAAGGGGTGCCAGCGTTTTGGTTCACCAAGTAGTCCATCTAGTAACACTGCGGCAATGATCGTTAAAGCTGTACTGTATGCGCTCAAGGCTGTGCTACAAGTGCTTAAGATGGGATAATAATCAAATGGCATTTACATCACTTATGGTTCAGGGTACGACGTCTGATGCGGGCAAAAGCACCCTAGTTGCGGCGTTGTGCCGTGTATTGTATCGCAGAGGCGTGCGTGTTGCCCCGTTTAAGCCACAAAATATGGCGTTAAATTCTGCTGTGACGGTCGATGGCGGTGAAATCGGTCGTGCGCAGGCGGTGCAGGCACAAGCGAGTGGTTTGCTGCCGCATACTGATATGAACCCTGTATTACTCAAGCCCAATTCAGATACTGGATGCCAGGTCATTATTCACGGCAAGGCAGTCTGTAATTTGGAGGCTACTGGTTACCATGCCTACAAACCAACTGCGATGCGCGCGGTGTTGGATTCTTGGCAGCGTTTAACAATGCAATATGACTGCGTAATTGTAGAAGGCGCAGGTAGCCCCGCAGAAATCAATTTGCGTGACAACGATATTGCCAATATGGGCTTTGCCGAAGCGGTAGATTGCCCCGTGATTTTAATCGCTGACATTGATAAAGGTGGCGTGTTTGCACATATTGTGGGTACGCTGGCGTTACTTTCTGAAAGTGAAAGGGCGCGCATCATCGGTTTCGTCATTAACCGTTTTCGTGGTGATATTGCCTTGTTGCAATCGGGTTTAGATTGGCTAGAACAAGAAACAGGTAAACCCGTGTTGGGGGTATTGCCTTATTTGCATGATCTGCACATTGAGGCTGAAGATGCGGTGCCTTTAAATTCCACATTTGCCAGGGAGACTGAGGGGAGTGATAGGCTGAAAATTATTGTTCCCGTGTTGCCGCACATATCCAATCACACTGACTTTGATGCATTGCGCTTGCATCCACAAGTGGATTTTCAATTTGTTAAAATGGGCGAAACCATCCCTTCTGCAGATTTAATTATTTTGCCAGGTAGTAAAAACGTAAGAGGCGACCTTGAGTATTTGCGTAACAACGGCTGGGAGCAAGCGCTTACTAAACACCTGCGTTATGGCGGAAAAGTATTAGGTGTCTGCGGTGGTTTTCAAATGCTGGGGTGTGCGATACACGACCCCTATGCAACTGAGGGTGAAGCTGGTTCGAGCGCTGGATTTGGTTGGCTAGAGATGGAGACGACCTTAGAACAGGTGAAGCAGCTGAAGCAGGTAACAGGGCAATTGGCATTTGCAGAAGCCGTAGTTACTGGCTATGAAATTCATATGGGCGTTAGCACTGGTGTAGCGTTAATTAAGCCCGCGTTAATAATAAACGGCAAGGGCGAGGGCGCAATTTCGCAGGACAATCAAGTTGCCGGCACTTATGTGCATGGCTTATTTGACTCACCGGATGCCTGTTCAGCCTGGCTAAAATGGGCGGGGTTACAAACAGCACAGCATTTTGATTATGAAAAATTACGCAACGATGAGCTGAACAGACTGGCAGATTGTGCGGAGCTGCATTTAGATTGGGTAAAATTAGCCCAATATTTGTAGCTTTATTGCATAAACCCAGATTTTCCATATTAGGCGGCGTTCCCTTTGACAGGCTCAGGGAACGGCGCAAGTAGTCACACTACTTTAATTGTTTGACCCAAACATTCCACCACCTGCCCTAAGCGTATTTTGGCAGTTTTTCGTAGCTCCACTTCGCCATCTACTGTGACGAGCCCTTCAGCCACAAACGCTTTCCCTTGTCCGCCACTATCAGCGATACCTTCTGTTTTAAGTAGGTCGCAAAGCGCAATGTATTCGCCTTTTAATTTAAATTCCGTTGTTTCCATGATTATCCTTTTAATGTTAGTGGTAGCCCAGCTGCAATAAAGCTTACGCTGTCTGCCAATTGCGCGATGACTTGGTTTAATCTGCCTTGTTCATCTTGAAACTGGCGGTTGATTTCACCCAGCGGCACAATGCCCATGCCAACTTCATTGCTGACTAGTAAAATGGTGCCCGCTAATGTCGGCAATGTTTCTAACAAAGCAGCGCGTTCTTGCCCCCAATCCACGCCTTCTGGCGGGGCGCAATCGGGGCAAATGCACTGTGCTAGCCAAAGTGTGAGGCAATCTACAATCACACATTTGTCAGCTTTGGCATAAGTTTGCAATGTTTCAGCCAAGTTAAATGGTTGTTCGATGGTTTGCCAGTGTTCAGGGCGACGCACTTTGTGATGCGCTACACGTTTACTAAATTCTGCATCATAAATTTGTGCAGTCGCAATGTAGGTAACGTTTAAGTGACTATCTATGGCTAGTTTCTCCGCAAATGCACTTTTTCCAGAGCGCGCACCACCTAAAATTAAATGTGTAGCCATTTGTTTATATTACTCCCATTTTTCTATGTGTTTGTGTCGAGCCCCACTCCTGAATAATCGCTTGCACTTGCTTTAAGCCATGTGTAATAAGTGATGGCCCGGGTTGCAAAATATCAGCCGATTTTATTTCACGTACAAAACCATTTTTAACCGCAGGGATGTCTGCCCAACCTTCACGCGCCATCACTTGGTCAGGTTGAAATTTTTTGCCGCACCACGAGCCGATAATGATGTCTGGTTGTCGCGCGATGACTTGATTGGCTTGTATGACGCGATCTTTTGCGCTGTGAAAATGGCTAAGTTCAGGAAAGCAATCTACACCGCCTGCAATTTCAATGAGCTCCATTGCCCAGCGGATGCTACAAATGATGGGCTCATTCCACTCTTCAAAATATATTTTTGGTTTTGTAGTTAAATGGCGCGCCATTTCATGCGCTTGGCTCATGGTAGTCTCCAATTCGGCAATCAGCTTGGCAGCCTTATCTGATGCGCCTACCAGGCTACCCATTGTGGCAATCATGTTTAACACTTGTGCGATAGATCGTTGATTAAAGATGTGCACTTCAACTCCGGCCCGAATGAGCGCTGCTGCTATATCGGCCTGTAAATTTGAGAAGCCAATGACTAAGTCCGGCTTTAATTCTAGAATTTTATCAATTTTTGCGCTGGTAAAAGCGGCCACTTTTGGTTTCTCGCGGCGGGCGATGGCAGGACGTGTGGTAAACCCTGAAATGCCCACAATACGTGCTTGCTCGCCAAGCAGGTAAAGTACTTCTGTCGGTTCTGTGGTTAGGCAGACAATGCGTTGGGGATATCTCATTTAAAAGTTTCCCAGCTATTTTCCATCACCATATCGGCCAATGGCCTTGCTGTTTTCCAGCCAGATTCTACCAACATGGGTTCTTTGTAAAAGCTATTGACATGTCCTAAACACAATACGGCGATGGGCTTGGCATCACTTGGCATATTGAGTAATTGCCCTAATGCAACAGGGTCGAAAATTGAAACCCAACCCATGCCCAAGCCTTCAGCCCGTGCTGCCAGCCACATATTTTGAATGGCACAACTGACAGAGGCTAAGTCCATTTCTGGTAAGGTTCTGCGCCCAAAAACGTGGCGCTCGCGGTCATTACACAATGCTGCGATTAATAACTCACCGCAGTCTAAAATACCTTCTACTTTAAGCTTTAGAAATTCTGCCATGCGCGCGGTATTTTCAACTTCACCAATCGCTTGTGCAGTTTTAGCACGCTCGGCATCCACCAACTGGTATATATTTTTACGCGTATTGGTATCGGTGATTCTAATAAAGCGCCAAGGCTGCATTAAGCCCACGCTAGGTGCTTGATGCGCTGCGTGTAAAATTTTAGTCAGTAATTCAGGTGCAATAGGTGTTGGCACAAAGTGCCGCATGTCGCGGCGTTCGGCAATCACGCGATATACTGCGGCTATTTCAGCGTCCGAATAGCGGTGCGGGCGTAACGTGTCATTCATGGCAAAAATAAGCTTGCCGTAGCTTGCGGGTTAGAGGCAAAGTAAAAGTGTAAAAAGCTTGCGGTGATACTGCCGTGTTGGTAAACGGCTTCGCCTTTACCTCGTTTGGCTTCTGCTTGAAAAGCTACCGCAAGCGCTGTGGTGAAAGAGCCATAATGAAAAGTATGCGCGCTAATTTCGCCTTTTGGTAACGACACATGCTGCGTGCCCAACCCCTGAAAACGCGCTTCAATTTGACAATTGCCTGTCAGCAAGCCAAAAGTAGATGCGCCGTTGATAGATTCCGATAACGCCATCATGCCACCACACTCGGCAAGAATAGGTTTGTTTGCATTAAAAGCCTCGTGCAGCGCTACGCGAATTGTACTGTTTTCATTGATTTGTTTGAGATGTAATTCAGGGTAACCACCAGGTAGCCAGTAAGCATCAGCTTCGGGCAGGGTTTCATCGTGTAGCGGTGAGAAAAACTTAACGGTTGCACCTAGCGCACTCAAACAATCTAAATTGGCCGGGTAAATAAAACAAAAGGCTTCATCACGCGCAATGGCAATGGTTTTGCCTGCTAATAACGCTGGTGTGGTTGAAGCTAATGGCGCATTGAATGTTACCTGTGGCGGCAAAGGCAGCTCACCAGAGTTGGCTAACGCAATCGCGGCAGCTTCGATTCTGGCTTCCAAGTCATCAATTTCATTCGCGCGAAATAAACCTAAGTGACGCTCTGGCAATGCCATTGCTTCATCTCTTTGCAGTGCCCCAAACCAGCTTAAATGGGCTGGCAAACTTTCACGCAACATGTTGGCATGGCCAATGCTACCGACTTTATTGGCTAACACGCCTGCCGGCGTTAGCTTTGGCTGATAGGCTAGCAGCCCTGAAGCGATCGCGCCAAAAGTCTGCGCCATACCACTGGCATCAATGGTGACGATGACAGGTAAACCAAAGCGCACTGCAATATCTGCGCTAGAAGGCGTGCCGTCATATAACCCCATTACACCTTCAACGATAATCACATCGGCAGTTTGTGCCGCGCTGTATAAACGCGCCAAACCATCTTGCTGGCCACACATGCCTAGATCTAAGTTGTAAACGGGTTGTCCAGTGGCCTTTTCTAACACCATGGGGTCAAGAAAGTCTGGTCCGCATTTGAAGGCGCGAACGTTTAAACCACGGTTTTTCCAAGCCCTGGCTAAGGCGGCGGTCGATAAGGTTTTTCCTTGCCCAGAAGCGGGGGCAGAAACTAATACAGCAGGGCAGGTGATTGGGGTCATGATTGGCGTTTCATTATTGCTGATAAAATGTTTATTCAGGTGTTACCACTCAATACCTGGCATGGCTTGTACGCCATCTTTAAACGCATGTTTAACCAAATTGATCTCACTCACAGTGTCGGCAATTTCAATTAAGCCTTCAGGTGCACCACGCCCGGTAATCACCACGTGTTGCATAGGCGGGCGGGCTTGTAATGCAGCACATACTTCTGCTATTGTTAGCCAGCCATATTTGAGAGTGTAGGTAAATTCATCCAAAATCACTACGTTAATGGTTTTATCCTGCAAATAGCCGCACACCAGTTCCCACGCTTTGCGCGCAGAAGCTAAATCACGTGCGGCATCTTGCGTTTCCCAAGTAAAGCCATCGCCCATGACATGCCAGGTAAGGTTCGCGTTGCCGCGAAAAAAGGCTTCTTCACCCGTATCAGAGCGGCCTTTGATAAACTGCACCACAGCGGCCTTCATGCCGTGGCCTAGCGCGCGGGCGAGTAGGCCAAAAGCGGCGGTTGATTTACCTTTGCCGTTACCGGTGTGGATTAACAGCAAGCCTTTGGCAATGCTGGCAGATTCTATCTTGGCATCAACCACCGCCTTTTTACGCTGCATGCGCGCATTGTGGCGGGTGACTTTGTCGCTATCGCTCAAAATTAAACTTTAGCGCGCTGTTGCCTATTCGCCAATGCAAACGCCACATGTACGATGAGTGCAACACCTAGCCAGAAGCCAATATTTTCTAATTGGTGCGGAAAATACTTCATCAAGCGTTCGCCAAATACCGCCAAGGTCGGTTCTGGGTAACGGCCACCAAAGAAATAAAAACCACCACTGGAAAATAATTCGCTAACAGTTGCTGCAACCGCTACGCCACCGATTAGAGGTAAAAGCGCATTGATGCTGAAGCTATAACGTTTAGCAAACCAGCGGCCTGCCAGCCACATTACGCCATAGGCTGGCAACAAAAATCCGTAAGCGGGAGTGATGCAAAAGCTACTTGTACCAGCAAAAGTGATTGAATAAAAGTCTAAACCTGCGCACAAGGCAAGCAAGGCTGGAAACATCCATGTTGGACGCAAATACAAACCTGCCAAGAAAAATACTGCTAAAGATGCGCTTGGTAAATGATTGATAGAAGCAAAATGATGGCCGCGCGTGACAATAACAAGCGCGGCAAGTACGAGACCTATAATGATTTGATGTGTTTTTGAAAGTGTTAGCATGGTAGGTGGTGCCTCCAGTGGGTTCGTGAATTGTTAAAAATAATTGAGTGTGATTTTAGCGTAAATGTGTTTTGCTTAAGTATTTTATTTTGGCGAGTTTTCACTCGCCACTAATTGGTAAATTTATGGTTTCATGTCATAACGTAAACCTACAAACAGATTACTGCCAGCGGTGTTGTAGTCAGGGTTGTTTGGTGAAAAGCTACTTTTGGTGGTGCTAAGCACATAGTTTTTATCTAGCACATTGTTAGCGCGCATTTCCAGCTTCCATTCTGGTGTCATACGATAATTTGCGGTCAAATTCACCAAGGCATAGCCACTCATCTTAAATTGATTGGCGAGGTCATTGTAACGAGTAGATGCCCCCGTGACTTCAGCACCCCATTGCAGATATCCCCAAGTGTGTAATAGATTCATTGCACCATAACGATTGCCGCGACGTGGTACCAGATTGTCGGTTTTATCGTCACGAGGCGATTGCACAGTGAAGTTACCGCTTAACAATAGTGAGTCGGAGATGTTCCAGTTGGCATCAAAGCTTGCACCTTGAATTTCAACTTTTCCGACATTGACGGGACAGAGGCCAGCGAAAGTACATCCACTAGTGGCAGGGCCAATGGATGCAATTAAGTTTCTAATTTTGTTTTCAAAAACAGTCATGCCCACATTAAATTGATGACCGCTATATTTAAGACTGGCTTCTATATTGTCTGACTTCTCCGGGCTTAAACTAGGGTCACCAAAATTTGGAAAATATAACTGGTTAAAGGTGGGGGCTTTGAATGCGCTGCCATAGTTTGCGGACACGCGCAATTCTGGCGTGATGCGGTAAGCATAACCAGCTCCCCCTGTGGTGTAATTTCCAAATTGGGTGTTGTGGTCTTCGCGTAATGAGGCTTGTATCGCGTGATTGCCAATATCTGCAACATAGCCCGCTAAAAAGCTATCGGTATTACGTTCTTTTTTAAATTTGCTTTTTACGTTGCTACGACTATCGACATCTTGCTCAAGCCGATCGTACGCCAGTGTAAGTGTGCCTAATGGCAATTTAAAATCATTTTGCCAAGTCAGTTGTAGCTGTTCGGTGCGGAATTCGCTTATGCCTTGGGGGTTAAAGCTTGAACTGGCTGGGTTGGCATTTGGTTTAGCATGGCTATCCGAATCATCTATGCCCATGCCCAGTTTGAAGGTGCTGTGCCAAATATCCGTAAACTGATTTTTGCTGGTAAAAGCATAGCTTTGTAGTGTTTGGTCACCATAATTGTTATAAGCATTATCGAAATTGTTACGCCCTTTGCTTTCAAAAAACTGTAAACCCCATGTATGACCTTTGGCTAATTCAAGTTCTAAAAAAGACGACGCACTTAAGTTGCGATAGCCGTCATCGTCTTTATCAATCCCCGTGCGTATGCGTTTGGCAGAAAAGCTATCGGTATCCAAACTGCTGACATTGATGCCGTATTTGAGCGCATTTGCACTACCGCTAATGCCCGCTTCAGCGGTTTTGGTATCGAAGCTACCTAAGCCTACGGCAGCATGCACCAGCGGTTTTCCAGCCTCAGCTTTGCGTGTAAAAATCTGAATTACGCCGCCAATGGCATCTGCCCCATACAGACTAGAGGCAGGGCCGCGCAGAATTTCAATTCTTTCAATTTGACCAAGCGGAATGTTTTCAAAAGAAGTTGTGCCTAGCGTGGCGGAGTTGATGCGCAAACCGTCGACTAACACCACCACATGATCAGCATTGGTGCCACGTAAATATACGCTACTGCCAGTACCTGCACCCCCGTTGGTGCTAATTTGCACACCAGGCTGTGTACGCAATAGGTCGGTGATAGAGCCGGCACCTGCGCGTTCGATTTCTTCACGATTAATGACTGTTACATCGCCAACAACGCTGGTGCGCGATTGTTGCGTACGGCTGGCCGTTACTACAATATCATCTAAATTGATATTTTCAGCCGCAAAAACAGGTGAGGTAAACGCCAGGCTGATTAAGCTGGCAATGGTGGATCTTTCCATTGTTTTTTCCCTAATTACATGCGACCCCGCATGTAGATTTGTAGAGCTAGGGAACACAGAAGCATTGAAATAAAAAAAGAAAGCGCGGTCGAGCTAACGACGCAAAAGCGCAGCCTTTGTTTACCGTCACCCCGCGGTATTTCCTAGCATGCCTTGAAATAAGGCGTTGTTGCGAGGCCGGTCTCCGGGCTTGTGAGGAGATGTTTTGCGCCTTCCCAAATCTTGCCTTATTCAAGGCTTTGATTCAGTGACCTATTGCAAAACTACACTCACTTACCGTTGCGGGGGCAGCATAGGGTTTGTTTATGTTGAATTAAAACATAAACGCACCTATTTCCCAGTTTCACCTTGTTTGAAAGAAAACAAACATGGCACCTAACAACAAGTCCGCATTATAACGTTTAAATTTCTAGCGATAGAAACTGTTTTTTTATGTGCTAACTTTTTAATGTATTGTAATACTTTGAAAAATCCACGTTAACTATTGACTATAATCATTTTTTTCAATTATAGTGGTGGCATGGATGACGACTTAAAATCGCTTGAAGGAAAACTATCACACTTAATTTCACTGTGTGGTGAGTTGCGCCATGAAAACGCGCAACTGCGTCTTAATTTAGGCGCAATGGAATCTGACACTGCCTTATTAAAAGCCAATATGGCGCAGGCCAGTGAGCGTATCGAGGCGCTGATGCAGCGCTTGCCATAAAGCAGTTGCCTATCTAATTTTGAGTATAAAACAATGAGTGAAATTAAAGGCGTAGATGTCAATATCATGGGGCGTGACTTCACTGTTTCATGCACAGATGAAGAACGCCCAGGCTTAATAAACGCGGTTAATTTTTTAGATAAAAAAATGCGTGATATTCGTGATAGCGGCAAAGTCATCGGCGTTGAACGTATTGCAATTATGACAGCGCTTAATTTATCGCACGAGCTACTCAATAGTAAAAGCGGCAATGTTGATGTCGGTGACATCAAACGTAGGCTCACTTTGATGCAAGATCAAATTGATCAAGCCTGTGCTGAAAAATAAATATTTAAGCATCACAACAAGTATGAGTAAGATAGCGTAGAATTATTTCAATGGTTTTATCGTAATGATAAAACGTCAAGTTTTAAAGTTTGTTCTCTGCGGTGCGGTTTAGGCTAATAATTCCTTGAACTAGTTTATAGCATCGGTTTTGGTCATTCGAGTTGTTGTGTGCGCGCCCTAAATTGAGCGTTCTTTTAAGAACCTCTTGGCGGGTGTACCTAATGCGCTCTAGGCTATTACCACTTGAGCCTTTTTGGTTCAGGATGCTGGCTTAGGCTTTATCCGTAGAGAACTCCCCATTTTGACTTCGCCAACAAACTGGCAAGTAAAATATTAAATAATCTGCTTAAGCGGGTTGTTCATACGTGAAAGCTAAGTACGAGCTCAGAAAAATCATCTTAATTCGTGATATTTCAAATCAGCCAAACTTACAATAGCCAAGCACCTTTCATGGCATGCTTCTAAAATAACCGGTGGGGCGAAACCGGCTTCTGAAGCCTCTAGCCAGCGACTTGCACATAGGCACCAGCGGTCTCCCGCTTGTAAGCCTTCAAAACCAAACTCCAAGCGGGGCGTACTTAAGTCGTTCCCACGCGAAATTGAAAAAGCTAAAAACTCTTCAGTCATCTGCGCACAAACCGTATGGCTGGCTTTGTCTTCCAAGCCAGTTTCGCAACAACCCGTTCGGGTAAAGCCGGTGATGGGATCTAGGCTGCAAATTTGTAATGCTGTGCCCAGTACATTTTTTTCTTGTAGTTTTGCCATGATGCCTCTTTGTTAAAATTCAGTATTGATCATTTGTTTATAGATTATCATAAGCAATCATTTTTAACAGGGTAAACCTATGCGTTACTGGCTAATGAAATCTGAGCCGACAGATGTTTCTATTGATGATTTAGCATGTTTTGTAAATCAAACGGTTGATTGGTACGGCATACGCAATTATCAGGCAAGAAACTTTATGCGCGACCAAATGCAGGTAGGTGATGGCGTGTTGTTTTATCATTCTAATTGCGCGGTGCCTGGCATCGTTGGCATTGCCGAGGTGAGTACGCCAGCTTATCCGGATCGACTGCAGTTTATAAAAGATCACAAGTACTTCGACCCTAAATCAACTCCTGAAAATCCACGCTGGCTGAATGTCGATGTAAAACTGGTGCGTAAAACGCGTTTGCTAAGTTTGAAGGAGTTGCGTGAAACGCCTGAGTTGGAAAATATGCGTATATTGCAACGCGGCAACCGATTATCTATTACTCCAGTTGACCCCAAGGACTGGCAGATTATTTTAGATAAATTAAAATAACAATAAAAAAGCCCCGCAGTTGCGGGGCTTAATAAAACAGCTTCTTTATTGAATAGGTTGCTTTTTGGCGTCTAGACTACCCATAGATTTAGGGTAGGTGACCAAGCCCCAAGGCATATTTTTCACCTCAATTTGTTTTGTAACTTCGAGTTTTTCGGCATCAATTACAAATACCGCATCTGATTTTCCGCAAGCTAACAGAATTTGTTTGTCATCAGGTGTAAAACTGAAGTGCCAGCAACGATTACCGGTAGGGATGTCTTTCACTTTTTCGTAAGTTTTAGCATCAAAAACTTGCAGGGCTTTTGCTTTATTGGCTGCAACAAAGATATGTTTACCCGTGTGGTCATAAGCAATCCCATAAGGTGTTTCGCCTGTTTCAACGGTGCGTACAAAGTTAAAATCTTTGTCTAACACCATAAATTTATTGCCGTATTCGAGCGTGGCAAGGTAGGTATTACCGTCAGGTGAAACTTTTATGCCACGTGGGCGATCGCCATATTCGTGGGTATGGATTGTTTTTACTAGGTTACCATTTTCTATATTGTGTACGGTAACAGTATTGTCAGCCTCGTTGGTAATCACAAGGTTTTTACCGTCAGCCGAGAATTCAATGCCTTCAGTTTCTGGGCCGCCAATAATTTCACGTACTTTTTCGCCTTTCGTCAAGTCTACCACGGCAATACGTGCTGGTTCTGCATCGTCATCATCTTCTTCTTCTTCTTCTTCTTTTACTTTATCTCCTGGTCTTGGTGGAGGACCGCCTTTAGCGCTAGGCTCAGAAGAAATAAAAGCGTAATTGCCGCTAATGCGAACAAACTCAGGATTTTTGCCTACTGGAATTTGCTGCAATACTTCTCCAGTTGCTGTGTCTATTACTGAGATACTTTCGTTTTCACGTGTGGCGACAATGAGTTTTTTGCCATCATCAGTTATTCCTAGGCCACGAGGACCTTCAGCTTTGACATTAAATTGTTTGACCACTTCCATGGTGGCAAGGTCGATGACACTCACGCCGGCACCTTGGCTGGTGACATAGGCAAATCCGCTTGTTGTTGCATTTGCGCCTGTTGCGGCTGAGATATCTTCAGACTTTTCTTTACTGCAACCGCCAATGCTTGTGATTAGTGCTAATAATACCAAGCTGATACGTACTTTATTAAAATTAGGTGTGAATTTCATTGTTCATAATCTCCATAGTGATCTAGTTATAGGTACATTTTATAGTCGGTTTACATCATATTGATACGATGCACCGAAGTGCAATTGCTTATGCAAGAATCATACTCAGCAATGACATCTACTTTTATCTTAATAGAACAGCTGGTTAGTAATATATTTTAACCATCACGGTTGCTTTTAACCAATTAAGGTGGCTGAAAGCAACCGTGATGGTTAAAAGCAACCGAAAATTAGCCCAAAAATAATTTGTAGGCTGGGTTTTGAGTTTCATCCCAATACGGATAGCCCAAATTATTTAAGAAGTCAGAAAACGCAGATAGTTCATTTGGCGGAACTTGCATCCCTACTAACACACGTCCAAAATCTGCGCCATGATTGCGGTAATGAAATAAGCTGATGTTCCAGTCGTGCCCCATCGTCTCTAAAAACTTCATTAGTGCGCCTGGCTTTTCAGGGAACTCAAATCTGAACACCTTTTCATTTTCAGCTTGCGGCGCATGGCCGCCCACTAGGTGGCGTAGATGCAACTTGGCAACTTCATTATCGGTTAAATCTAGCGTTGGCAAACCTTGTTGTTGCAAGGTCTCTACCAGTTTTGCAGATTCTGCAGGGTCAGCAATGGCAACGCCGACAAAAATATGTGCATTTTTGGGGTCAGAATATCGATAATTAAATTCGGTAATGTTGCGGTCGCCTAATAGACGACAAAAAGCTTTAAACGCCCCTGGTTTTTCAGGAATAGTGACGGCTAATACCGCCTCACGCTTTTCGCCAATTTCAGCGCGCTCGGCAATAAAGCGCAAGCGGTCAAAATTCATGTTGGCACCAGAGGCAATCCCAATCAGCGTTTCATTATGTAGATTTTCGCGTTCGGCGTAAGCTTTAAGCCCTGCAACAGCTAGCGCACCAGCAGGCTCTAAAATGCTACGTGTATCTTCAAATACATCTTTAATGGCGGCGCATATAGCATCATTATCCACCACAATCATTTCATCAACATATTGCTGGCACAGTGCGAAGGTATGCTCACCTACTTGTTTAACCGCAGCACCGTCGGCAAACAAACCCACTTGATCAAGCGTGACGCGCTCTCCTTTTTTTAGGGATTCAGTCATGGCTTCAGCATCTTTTGCTTCAACACCGATGATTTTTATTTCAGGGCGCAATGCTTTAACGTACGCTGCAATGCCGGCGATTAAGCCGCCACCGCCAACGCAACAGAATATAGCGTGAATTGGTCCGGGATGTTTGTCCAGTATTTCCATGGCAATTGTGCCTTGCCCCGCGATGACGTCTGGATCGTCATAAGGGTGTACAAAAGTGAGTTGCTCAGATTTTTCTAGTTCAAGCGCTTTTACGTAAGCATCTGAGTAGCTGTCACCAAACAACACCACCTCTGCCCCGCGGGCTTTGACTGCATTTATTTTAATCAGTGGCGTGGTCGTCGGCATGACAATGACAGCTCTGCAGCCTAACTTTTTAGCGCTCATGGCTACGCCTTGCGCATGATTCCCCGCGCTAGCTGTAATTACGCCACGTTTCAGTGTTTCGGTAGGTAAACTTGCCATTTTGTTATACGCCCCACGCAGCTTAAATGAGAACACAGGCTGCATATCCTCACGTTTAAGTAGTACGCGGTTATTGATGCGGGCGGATAAGTTAGATTGAAATTCTAGCGGTGTTTTTTTAGCAACATCGTAAACATGCGAACGCTCTATTTTGCCGCGATAATTTATAGTTGAGTTTGTAGTCATGCGTTATTTTTAAAAATGCCTGTGCAGTGTATTATGTTGAATTGTTTGTATTATAAAGAATTTATTAAGGATTTACGAAAATGGCAGAAAACGAAAATAAGTTATCGCAAGACGAATTAAAGCAACAAGTTGCAAAAGCGGCCGTTGAATATGTTAAAAGCGGCATCATTGGCGTAGGTACTGGGTCAACGGCCAATTTTTTTATTGAAGAGTTAGCCAAAGTAAAGCATAAAATTGACGGCGCGGTAGCCAGCTCAGAAGCGACAGCTCAACGATTGCGTGGCCATGGTATTGAGGTGTTTGACCTTAACAGTGTGGATAGCCTAGATATTTATGTGGATGGCGCAGATGAAATTACCGAGCATCTGCACATGCTTAAGGGTGGCGGCGGTGCGTTAACTCGCGAAAAGATCGTGGCGGCAGTTGCCAAACAGTTTATCTGTATTTGTGATGAGACTAAATACGTGCCAGTACTTGGTAAGTTTCCACTGCCGGTTGAAGTGTTACCGATGGCAAAAAGCTACGTGGCGCGTGAGTTGGTGAAATTAGGTGGTCAACCACAACTGCGCGATTTTACGACCGATAACGGCAACTTGATTTTAGACGTACATGGTTTGACAATTAGCGACCCCGTAGCCATGGAAGCTAAAATCAACCAAATAGTCGGCGTGGTGACTAACGGTTTGTTTGCTGACCGTCCGGCTAATGTGCTGTTGTTGGCGACAGCCGATGGTGTAAAGACTTATAAAAAATAATGACTTAACCGTTTATTGTAATAATTTTGTCATATTGTGTGGCTAATATAATTGTTGTATAAAATTGGGAATCGATATGCAATCTGAACATACCTTTAAGCAATATGATGCTGAGTTAGAAGCGGTACGTGGAAAAGTGCTTGAAATGGGCGGCTTAGTTGAGCAGCAAATTGTGCAAGCATTAGAGGCGCTGGTGAAGCTAGATATCAATCTAGCCAAAGAAGTCATGGCAAATGATCATCGCGTGAATGCGCTGGAAGTGCAAATCGATGAAGATTGCAGTCATATTATTGCGCGCCGCCAGCCCGCAGCTGGCGATCTGCGCATGGTGATGATGATGGTGAAAACCATTACAGATCTAGAGCGTATCGGTGATGAAGCCACTAAAATTGCGCGTACTGCACAAAAAATCTTTGATGAAGATCGCATGTATAAACCACGTTTTAATGAAATTAAAGCCATGGTGGCGTTGGTGCGTGAAATGTTACGCACAGCTTTAGACGGCTTTGCACGTTTAGATATCAGTAAAACGGTTGAAGTTGCGAGGCAGGATGAGCAGGTGGATGAGCAATTTCGCGCCGCAATGCGTCAGCTCATTACATTTATGTTAGAAGACCCACGCACTATTTCAATGTCGCTCGAAGTATTGTTTGTAGCAAAAGCCATTGAGCGCATTGGTGACCATGCCAAAAACATCGCGGAGTACGTGGTGTATATGGTTAAAGGTAAGGATGTACGCCATATTTCATTGCAAGAGATGGAACGCGAGACGATGTAGTTTTTATTGGTTATGTGATATGAAAAAAGCGCCGATACCGGCGCTTTTTTCATGGTTGGATTAGTTAACCCTTTGGCGGCACGTATCCACTTGCAGTATCAGCGCCATCACCAAAAAAGTATTTTTCAGTTTGCTCACTCAAATATTTACGCGCCGAGGGGTCGGCTAGGCTCAGGCGATTTTCATTAACCAGCATGGTTTGCTGCTTAAGCCAGGTTGCCCAAGCCTCTTTTGAAACATTTGAATAAATGCGTTTGCCAAGCTCGCCTGGGTATGGAGGAAAGTCCAAACCGTCGGCATCTTTGCCTAATTTAATACAATTGACTGTACGTGCCATGGTTAACCTTTAATTTAATCTGCGAGTTTTTACGCTAAAACGTTATGATAACGCATGTTAAAATTTAAAAGATAAACCTAGGAATTAAACTTGGAAATTTAATCTAAAAATTTAATTCGGCACTACTCATTATTTAGAAAGACAGTGATGCAAAGTTCTCAAAATGAATCACCAAACAGTTCTCAATCTCCACCTGCCTCAAAGCATACTGGGACGAGCCCCTTTAAGGGTAAAACTGGTATCCGTCGTTTAATTAACGCTTTCGGTTACTCAATCGAAGGCTTTAAAGCGGCGTTTGTACATGAGGATGCTTTTCGACAAGAGGTGTTTTTGGCCGTGGTGCTGATTCCACTTGCGATTTATTTAGGCAATAGCCCCATTGAGCAAGCGTTGATGATTGCCAGTGTGCTACTGGTGTTGATTGTGGAATTATTGAATTCTGCAATTGAAGCTGCAGTTGACCATACCTCTACTGAGCATCATGCGTTAGCCAAGCAAGCTAAAGATATTGGCAGTGCTGCGGTATTTATTGCTTTACTGATATTAGCGGCTGTCTGGGGGTTGATTTTATTAGGCTAGATAAATTAGGGGCATCTTGAAGATGCCCCTAGCCCCTAGGGACGATTAAAGTTTAGAAGTCAGCGCGTGCGCCAATCAGCAGTGCGCGCTGACCTGCGGGTGAAATGTCTTTCAGGAATGAAGCATGCTCGCGTATCTCATCATTCAGCAAGTTGTTGGCTTTCGCAAATAGCTCTAGATTGACCTTCGTAGGCAGTTTATATGCCAGCATGGCAGTCACGTTGGTGTAACCATCGGTATCCAGTTCGTTATCAGCCGTATTATTTTGCTTAAATGCGCGCAATACGTCTAGGCGTGCACTGAAGCTATCGAGGCGATATTGCAAGCCAGCACCCAGCCTTAACGGTGATATGCGTGGTAAATAATCATTGTTACGTTTATCTTTAGCGTGCACATAATCGCCACGTACCGTGAGGTCTAGGTTGTCGGTGAGGTAGAATTTACCTTCTGCTTCTAAGCCTTTAAATGTGGCTGGAACTGCAGTAAATTGAGCTTCTGGCAGAAATTCTCCTGGCTCAACTTCAATATCTACACCCGTGTTGAATAGTCCGATAAAATTACTAAAGCGTGTGTAATATGCACCTAGGCTAAAACTATTTTTCGCATCTTTCCAACGTAATTGCGCATCAATACCATTAGAGCGTTCTTTATCAAAATTGGCATTGCCCACTTCATATTGCCCTGTGGCTACATGAGAGCCGTTGGCATACAACTCGAAGTAGCTTGGGGCACGTTCATTGTGTGATAGATTGCTGGTGACTGACCAGTTGCCGTTGAGCTTGTACAAGCCGCCTAAAGCAAAGCTATTCGGGTTAAAGCTGTTTTTTTGACCAATACCAAATCTAGGCTCTGCACTGTCTTTCGAATCTACTTGGCTATGGCCTAATCTGCCGCCAAAAGTAATTTTATGTTCGTTAATCGCTAACTCTTCATAGAGATAAAGTGCATGATTCTGCGTATTGACGCTAGGCACAAAGGCTTCTTCACCAGTCGCTTCAAAATTGGTATTGCTAAATTGGTAACCAACCACGCCACTTAGGTTGCCTAATTTGGCATGACCTGCTTCAAAGCTGCCCTCTAATCCGCGGTTTGTAAAAGTTGTGCCTACTTCGCTACCTTCTAATTCACTGTGTTCATAATCAGTATGTGCCATGCGAAACTTTACACGATTAATGATGGGCCCTAAATCGGTAAATTCGGTAGCAAAATCCCAACGGTCACTTTTCATGTCGATGGTGACGTCTTCTTCTGCCACTACGCCATAGTTGTTATTGAGTGTTGAAAATGAAGCGCCAATATAGCCGTTATCAAAGGTGAGTGATGCCCCTAATGCGCCACCATCACCATCGGATGCACTATTGGCTAACTTGCCACGATTTTCACGGATGGCGGTGGGATCTGCTCGATTTTTCCGGCTAGATACTGCAAAACCTTTGATATCCAAGTCACTGGTTTCACGCGTGTAAGCATCAGCGTGAATGGCAAATTTACCATTGCCAACATCAATCACTGCGGCGCCATTGCGTGTGTTGTCAGGGCCACCAAAGCGTGCTTCTGCACGGCCAGTTACGCCATTCAATTGTTCTTTGGGTATGCGGTGGTCAATCGCATTAACTACGCCACCCATTGCGCTACCGCCATAAAGCAAGGCGGCAGGTCCACGTACCACGTCAATTTGTTCAATAATCAGTGGGTCTATGCCTACTGCATGGTCAAAGCTTAAACTGGAGGCATCTAAAATACCTACGCCATTTTGCATGATGCGAACGCGTTCTCCATCCAGACCGCGTATCACTGGGCGTGAAGCATTGGGGCCGAACTGGGTAGCCGTAACACCAGGAATACCATTGAGTGTTTCACCGAGGGTGCCTTCACGGCGCAAGCTAAGCTCTCGACCACTCAATACAGACACAGGCACGACAAGTTCATCGGAGCTAACCCCAAGCGGGTTGCCAGTAACAGCCACGGAAGGTAAATCTATCGCTGTATTGGGTTCTTGGGCAAGTGCGTGATTGGCAAACGATGTTGCCAAAATGATTAACATAGGTTTAAGCGCAAACGCTTTAAGCATTTGCGGATTTTGGGCGTAATTCATGGGAGTGACCTCAAAAAATAAAAGCAAATAACCAGCAAAACTTTTACAAAAGTTGCTGGAATCGAGAGATTAAATACTTAGTTTTTGAGGTGGGCCACGAGCTGCGTAGGCGGTGACGAGGTAAGATTGAACGCTATAGTAGTCATTGGTTATTTGTGTTGAACCTGCAGTGATGGCAGGCACCACAAAAGCAGATAATTGTAGTCCGCTTGCTACTTTGGCATAGCTGACACATTGTTCGCATTGTTCAGCAGGCGTGTGCTTGGATTGCGTATTTTGGTCTTGCTGACCATGTTTGGCACTATTGGTTAAATGGCTGATTTCATGCGTAGCAACACCCATTTGCGTGAAAGCAAATAAAATAACTAAGGCGATATGAATGGTTAAACGTTGCAGCATGGGTTTGATTTTAACAGATTTTGATGGTGTGATTTTTGAGTTTAAATAAAAATGGCCACGTATGCGGCCATTTTCGTCAATGCTAGCTGGCAAGCAAAGCTAACATTTAAGCAAAATTAGCTGAAGCAAAATCCCAGTTAGCTAGAGAAGCTAAAAATACTTCAACATATTTTGCGCGCGCATTGCGGTAATCAATGTAGTACGCATGCTCCCAAACATCAACGGTAAGCAAGGCTTTGTCACCGGTTGTTAGCGGCGTGCCAGCAGCGCCCATGTTAACAATATCCACAGAGCCGTCAGCTTTTTTAACCAGCCATGTCCAGCCAGAACCGAAGTTGCCGACTGCTGATGCTTGAAATGCTTTTTTAAACTCGTCAAATGAGCCCCATTTTGCATTGATGGCATCTGCTAGTGCGCTTGTAGGCGCACCGCCGCCATTTGGCTTCATGCTGTTCCAAAAGAAGGTGTGGTTCCAAACTTGTGCAGCGTTATTGTAAATACCAGCAGAAGATTTTTTGATGATATCTTCTAAGCTTGCGTTCTCAAACTCAGTGCCTTTGATGAGGTTGTTTAAGTTGGTGACGTAAGTTTGGTGATGCTTACCGTAGTGAAAGTCTAATGTTTCTTCAGAAATATGTGGTGCAAGTGCGTTTTTCGCATAAGGTAGAGCAGGTAGTTGATGTTCCATGATAGTCCTTTATTCGTGAAAAAGTCTGAACCCTTATTTTGCCATAATAACAGGGTAATTTAGTAGGGTATTATTGCAATTTTTTATTTTTTCTTAGCTCTCGGGTGTGCCAAGTCATAAATTTTGGCTAAATGCTGGAAGTCTAGATGTGTATAAACCTGCGTGGTGCTGATGTTGGCGTGACCCAGCATTTCTTGCACAGCACGTAAATCTCCGCTTGATTGTAATACATGGGTTGCAAAGCTGTGGCGTAATAAATGCGGGTGCATATTGCTATTGGCACCTTGCTTGATCGCCCACGTTTTCATGCGGTATTGCACGGCACGTGGTGTGATTCTTCGTCCTTGTTGCGTAATAAATAACGCTTTTGGGTTTTTATCATCAATTTTAATTTGTACACGTTGCTGCATCCAGGTTTGGATGGCTTTTGCTGCATGGCTACCTAGCGGCACAATGCGGGTTTTATTGCCTTTACCGGTCACGGTCACCGTGCCTTCAGTAAAATCCAGACGATCAATGTCCAAGTTTACGAGTTCTGCCAAACGCAAACCGGATGAATAAAATAGTTCGAATATGGCGTGATCGCGGAGTTCCAACACACTATCACCTTTAATATCGACAAAATTAACCGCCTGATCGACCGAAAGTGCTTGCGGCAGTGTTTTTGCTGATTTTGGTGCGCGTAATCCGCTGACAGGGTTGTGGGTAAAGCCTTTATGCCCAATTAAATAATCATAAAATCCACGCCAGGCAGAGATGGCGCGCGCGATACTTTTGCTGCTTAAGCCGCGGCCATGCAGTGTGGTAATAAAGCGTCGAACCTGAGGATTTTTGATTTCTTCTAGCGTCGCGCTTCCAGCCAAGTTTGCTAACAGCTCAATATCTCGTGTGTAGTGTTTGCAAGTGAGTGTGCTGAGTCCGCGCTCAAAGGTGAGGTGCTGCAGATAATCATTTAGATACAGCATGCTCACCCTTGCCAATGCTCAAGTCTTAGAGATGCAGTGCGAATAAGTGATTCAGCAGCGCCGCGCTTACTAGCTCACCAATGCGCTCCAAGTAAAGTGTGCCCATGTCAGCTTTGAAGCGTTGCTGATCTTCTGCACCTAAAATTAACATGCCAAATGGACGTTGATTAAGTGCTTTTTTGCTGAGTGGAATAAACGCGAATGATTGTAGGTTGTCATCTAATAAGTGGTCTGTAACATCAGGTTTTGCGCCACAGTGGGCAAGGTTTAGTGTCATGACCCAGTCACTGAGGGCCTCAGATACCGGGGTGAAAACTGCGTCTTGCGCAATGGTGTTATTGCTTGGTTTAATCCAAATGCGGATGAGTGATTGCGTTACAGCAAAATCCAATTGTAAGGTTTCTGCAATCAGATGTTGCAGGGCGCTAAAACTTTGCCCATTGAGTAAATTGAGGCTAAATTGATGCACTTTTTCACTGGTGGCGTCATTTTCTTCAGCATGCTTAATCATCTGCGCCATCATGGCTTCTAATACGCGAATTTTATCGCGTTGGGCCAATTGCTGGCGTTCTGCCAGCGAGATAACGCCGCTACCGTGCGGGCTTGGCAGTGAAATCTCTGCGAGTAGGTTTGCATTTTCTTCAAAGAAGCTGGGGTGAGTACGTAAAAAACTTTTAACTTGATCGGCCGAAGTTTCGTTATTGTGCATTTGTTAGTTTTCCTATGGGGGCTAAAGCTTACGTTAATTCTACTTCACCTGTAAATACAGTGACGGCTGGGCCAGTCATCATGACGGCGCTATTGTCGCCTTGCCATGCGATATGCAGTTCACCGCCGCGCGCTGAAACGTGAACAGGCGATTGTAATCGCCCTAGTTGAATGCCCGCAACTACGGCTGCGCATGCGCCCGTGCCGCAAGCAAGTGTTTCGCCGCTACCGCGCTCGAACACTCTGAGTTTAATGTGGTGCGCATCTACAATTTGCATAAATCCGGCGTTGACACGCTGAGGGAAGCGCGGATGGACTTCGATTTTGCTGCCAAGTCCCAATACCGGCGCGGTTTCAATATTATCAACAATGTGCACTGCATGCGGGTTGCCCATAGAAAGCACAGCAACTTCAACGGGTTGACCGTTTACATCAAGTTTGTAGGTTGGGGCGATTGCTTCTGCAGTAAATGGAATTTCGCTCAGTGCAAATCTAGGTGGGCCCATATTCACGGTCACTAAGCCATCGCCTTCTAATTTCGGTGTGATAATGCCACTGGCAGTTTCAACGCTGATTTCACGTTTTTGGGTGAGTTGCTGGTCAACCACAAAACGTACAAAGCAACGCGCGCCGTTGCCGCATTGCGCCACTTCACTGCCATCTGCGTTAAAAATACGATATTTAAAATCAGCAATGCTAGAAGTTTCAACCAGTAATAGCTGGTCAAAGCCAATGCCAAACTGACGATGCGCGAGTTGTTTGATTTGCTCTGCAGATAGGTTGATAGATTGGTTGATGCCGTCAATGACCATGAAGTCATTGCCAGCGCCCTGCATTTTGGTAAAGCGTATGGAGTGTGTCATGTGATTATTGTATGAGAGTGGCGATGATTTTAAGGGTGAATTTAGATATGCATAATGAATGGTGAATTGATTTGAATGCTATTTTAGCAAGTTAAGTTTTGGGCGTGTGGTTTACTTCTTTTGAGAGCGCTATTTCGGGTATAATTTATATTCTTTAATGCTGGCTTCAGCCTTTAGTCAGTATTTTTTTAAACTTTAACCTCTTCCAAGGCAGGCCATGAACTCATATTTATTTACCTCAGAATCCGTTTCTGAAGGTCATCCAGACAAGCTCGCAGACCAAGTGTCAGACAGCATTTTAGATGCTATTTTAACCCAAGACCCTACCGCACGTGTAGCCGCTGAAACTTTAGCCAACACAGGTCTGATTGTATTGGCGGGTGAAATCACCACAACCGCCAATGTTGATTACATTAAAGTGGCGCGCGATGCGATCAAGCGCATTGGTTACGACAACACAGAATACGGCATTGATTACAAAGGTTGCGCTGTTTTAGTGGCGTATGACAAGCAATCTCCAGACATCGCGCAAGGTGTGGATGGCGCACATGATGACCCGCTTGACCAAGGCGCGGGCGACCAAGGCTTGATGTTTGGCTATGCGGTAGATGAAACGCCGCAATTGATGCCATTGCCGATTTGGCTGAGCCACCGTTTAATGGAGCGCCAGGCGCAGTTGCGTAAAGATGGCCGTTTGCCATGGTTGCGCCCAGACGCTAAATCACAAGTGACAGTGCAATATGTAGATGGCAAGCCTTATAAAATCGATACGGTGGTACTTTCTACACAACACGCGCCAGAGATGAGCCTAGAGGCGATTCGTGAAGCAACGATTGAAGAAATTATTAAACCAATGTTGCCTAAAGAGCTCATCAAAGGTGACATCAAATACTTGGTAAATCCTACAGGACGCTTTGTCATTGGCGGGCCGCAAGGTGATTGCGGCTTAACTGGACGCAAAATTATTGTGGATACTTATGGTGGTGCAGCCCCTCACGGTGGCGGCGCATTTTCAGGTAAAGACCCTTCAAAAGTTGACCGTAGTGCGGCTTATGCTGCGCGTTATGTGGCTAAAAATATTGTGGCAGCCGGTTTAGCCTCGCGTTGTTTGGTGCAAGTAAGTTATGCCATTGGTGTAGCTCGCCCAACATCCGTGATGGTAGAAACCTATGGTACAGGTAAAGTATCAAACGAAATATTAACGCAATTGGTACTAGACCATTTTGATTTGCGACCTAAAGGCATTGTCAAAATGTTGGATTTACTGCGTCCGATTTATGCCAAAACTGCTGCTTATGGCCATTTTGGCCGTGATGAGCCAGAGTTTACGTGGGAAGCGACTGATAAAGCTGCAACACTACGCGCGGTAGCAGGCTTGTAATTATCTGCAATAGCCGCCATACATGGCGACTATTGTGGCCATTTTTTTGATACACACAGGTGCATTAAATGTTAAAAACGGTCTCAACAAAACAAGTGCGTTTAGGAATGTTCATTCAAGAGCTTAAAGGCGCTTGGATAGACCACCCGTTTTGGAAAAAAGCATTTAAGTTGGAAGATGCTGCTGATTTAACCAAGCTACAAAAAAGCGTCATTAAAGAAGTTGTGATTGATATTTGTAAGGGTTTGGATGTTGCTGAGGCTGAGGCTGAGGCGGTTGTAGAAGCGACCTCCATGCCTAAGACTGAAGTGCCGGCCGTGGTTGCTATAGCCGAATCTACACCTTTGCCAAAGCCAGCCCCAAGCCCTAAACCAAAGCGCGTTACAGCAAATGAAGAGCGTGCGCGCGCCAAGCAAATTATTAATGCCTCTAAACAAGCAGTAACCTCAATGTTCAGTGATGCGCGTATGGGTAAGGCGATTAAAGCCGAAGCAGCCATGCAGCTTGTGGATGATATTGCATCATCTGTTTCTCGCAATGAAGGGGCTTTGCTTAGTTTGGTTCGGCTTAAAAATAAAGACGACTACACCTACATGCACTCGGTTGCAGTCTGTGCTTTGATGGTGGCGCTCTCTAACGAACTGGGTTTGTCTGAAGCGGAAACCAAGCAGGCTGGCTTAGCGGGGTTGTTGCACGACATAGGCAAAGCCGCCATTTCTATGGACGTGCTTAATAAGCCCGGTGCGCTCACAGATGATGAATTTGCGTTAGTGAAGCTACATCCTGAACGTGGTCATGCGCTGTTAATTCAGGCGAATATCATAGATGAAGTAGTGCTTGATGTATGTTTGCATCACCACGAGAAAGTCAGCGGCATGGGCTATCCGCACCAATTAAAAGCGGATGAAATTAGCTTGTTTGCAAAAATGGGTGCAGTTTGCGATGTTTATGATGCCATTACTTCTAACCGACCCTATAAAGCAGGCTGGGAGCCTGGAGTATCTCTGCAGCGTATGGCGCAATGGGCAGACCATTTTGATGATCGTGTATTTAAAGCTTTTGTGAAAAGTGTCGGTATTTATCCAATAGGTTCTATGGTGAAGTTAAAGTCTGGTCGTTTGGCGGTGGTGGTTGACCAAAGCCCAAAATCTTTATTAACGCCTATTCTAAAAGTGTTTTTCTCAACAAAGTCTAAAACGCGCCTGCAGGTAGAGGTGTTGGATTTATCTAGCCCAAGCGCGCAAGATTCAATTGTTGGACATGAAAGTCCGGCGCTTTGGGGTATCACTGACGTTGATAAATTATGGGCGCAATAATTGTTACCCCAATAATTTATCTAGATTTCCTCTAACTTTACTATAGTGATATTTGTGCTTAAAAAAATATCGCGTATAATCTGGACCATTCTGAGGAGCGTTGCGAGAGCTGCTGGTTTCATACAGCCTCCTAGGCTCAGAACAATGCAACAAACGACGCTCACCTATATTAACCGTGCCGGGCACGGGATAAGGGTGAGATAAGCGTTAGGTCTCTTAGTATTAACACCCCTTCCCTTCCGGTCACACACATTCGAGGAATGAATATTGTGACTGATTTTAAAGATTATCTAATTGCTGATATTAATTTAGCGACCTTTGGCCGCAAAGAAATTGCTATTGCTGAAACAGAAATGCCGGGTTTGATGGCTATTCGTGAAGAGTTTTCCAAAGCACAACCACTCAAAGGCGCACGCATTACTGGCAGTCTGCATATGACGATTCAAACTGCGGTATTGATTGAAACGCTTAAAGATTTAGGCGCAGATGTACGTTGGGCATCATGCAATATCTACTCAACTCAAGACCATGCCGCCGCCGCTATTGCCGCTGGCGGTACGCCAGTTTTTGCTATTAAAGGTGAAACGCTGACTGAGTACTGGGATTATACGCACCGTATTTTTGAATGGGCGAATGATCAAGCTGGGCAACCCGTATTCACCAATATGATTTTGGATGATGGTGGCGATGCAACCTTGTTATTACACCTAGGTACACGCGCAGAAAAAGATTTATCTGTGATTGCAAACCCAACATCAGAAGAAGAAATCTGTTTATTCGACGCCATTAAAGCCAAATTAAAAACTGACCCTACTTGGTACTCAGTACGTTTAGCGCAAATTATCGGCGTGACGGAGGAAACCACCACTGGCGTGCATCGTTTGTATCAAATGCATAAAGAAGGTAAATTGGCTTTCCCGGCAATTAACGTGAATGATTCTGTCACTAAGTCTAAATTTGATAATTTATATGGTTGCCGTGAGAGTTTGGTGGATGCGATTAAACGCGCTACTGATGTCATGATAGCTGGTAAAGTGGCCGTCGTTGCAGGTTATGGCGATGTAGGTAAAGGCTCTGCACAAGCTTTGCGCGCACTCTCTGCTCAGGTTTGGGTGACTGAAATTGACCCGATCTGTGCATTGCAAGCTGCGATGGAAGGCTACCGTGTCGTGACTATGGACTATGCGGCAGAATATGGCGATATTTTTGTGACTTGTACCGGTAATTATCACGTGATTACGCATGACCACATGGCTAAAATGAAAGATCAGGCGATTGTATGTAATATTGGCCATTTTGATAATGAGATTGACGTTGCATCACTAGAAAAGTATGAGTGGGATGAAATTAAACCACAAGTAGATCACGTGATTTTCCCTAATGGCAAAAAGATTATCTTGCTGGCAAAAGGCCGTTTAGTGAATTTAGGCTGTGGCACAGGTCACCCAAGTTATGTAATGAGTTCATCGTTTGCCAATCAAACTATTGCGCAAATCGAGTTGTTTACGCAAACTGCAAACTATCCAGTGGGCGTTTATACTTTACCTAAACATTTGGATGAAAAAGTGGCTGTGTTGCAATTGAAAAAACTCAATGCGCAATTATCGACGCTTACCGATGAGCAAGCAGCCTATATTGGCGTATCAAAGCAAGGCCCTTATAAGCCAGATACTTATCGGTACTAGTTTATTTTAAATAAGTAGAAGAGGCCACATGAAATTATTGCTGGTTTGGTTATTAAACGCGCTAGCGCTGTTGGCAGTGGCGTACTTTGTGCCAAATATTCATGTGGCCGGTTTTACTGCAGCATTGGTAGCCGCATTGGTTATCGGGTTAGTCAATATGCTGATTAGGCCGATCCTTGTCATATTAACCTTGCCGATAACGATATTAACGTTGGGGCTTTTTATTTTGGTGATTAACGGCGTATTGTTTTATACGGTTGGCCATTGGCTACAAGGTTTTGAGGTTAGAACGCTGATGGCAGGGATTATTGGTGCAATAGTTTATAGCGTGTTTTCTTGGCTGTTAACCGCAATTTTTATTGAAGATAAATAGACCATGACAGAAAAAGAATTACAAATGGAAACGCCGCCTAATAAATTTGGGCTGAGCTTTGAGTTTTTTCCGCCTAAAACGGCAGAAGGTATGGATAAACTGCGTGAAACACGGACGCAATTAGCCAAGTTCAACCCTGAATTTTATTCCGTGACGTTTGGCGCGGGTGGTTCAACCCGTGATAGAACCATGGACACCGTGCTGGAAATACAGCGTGAGGGCTTTCAGGCCGCACCGCATATTTCTTGTATATCATCCAGTAGAGACGAAATACGCGATTTGTTACTTGCCTACCAAGCGCAAGGCATCAACCGTTTGGTGGCTTTACGTGGCGATATCCCGTCAGGTGAGGTAAGCGCGGGTGATTTTCGCTATGCTTCTGAGTTGGTGCAGTTTATCCGCGCTGAGACAGGTAGTCATTTCCATATTGAAGTGGCGGCGTACCCGGAGTTTCATCCTGAAGCCAGAACGCCAGCAGCAGATTTACAGAATTTAAAACGTAAAGTGGATGCGGGAGCTAACTCAGCCATTACCCAGTATTTTTATAATGCGGATGCATATTTTAGATTTGTTGAGCAGTGTGATGCATTAGGCATTGCGATTCCTATCGTACCAGGCATTATGCCGATTTATAACATTACCCAATTGGCACGTTTTTCTAGTATTTGCGGTGCGGAAATTCCGCGCTGGCTAAAAATGCGCCTTGAAGAGTACGGTGATGACATGGCGTCATTACGCGCTTTTGGTGTTGATGTGGTAAGTGAGTTGTGTGACACATTGTTAGCTTGGGGTGCACCAAGCCTGCACTTTTATACCTTGAACCAAGCAGGCACCATTAGTAATATTATTCACAATATCAGTGAGTGATAACGTTTGTTCATCAACAAACCTACCCACCTACTTAATGTAGGGTAGGTTTTTGTTTATTAAGCAATACATCTTCAATAAATAAATATTCTTTGGTTTTATCCGGGCCGGATTTACTCGCCCCCCATGTGGTCATGAGTACGATCCAGCGCATTTCTTCGATGCTGATTTCCAGTTGCGGTAAATTCATAGCCAGCTCTAATACGAGCTCGCGTTGTGCGGTATTGAGTATGTTGGCTTGTACTAAAAACAGAATAAAACCGATGCTCTCGCCAGAGATCTTTTTAAGCTCAGCCTCGGTGAAAATGCGGGTATTGGCGTGATGAGCGGCTTCAAACAATTCTGGCTTGTCGGTCATCAGTTCAAGTTGATTAAACCAATCAAATGCACCGTTAATGTCTTCTTCATCAAAACCTGCGGCAAACAGCTCTTTAGATAAGGTGTTTTCGTCAGGTCTAAATTGCGTATCAATGTAGTTTTCAAACATATAAACCAATACTTCAAACATGATTTTTGTCCTTTAAATTATTTTTAACTTAAGTGAGATGGTTTATGCAAACTTCTAAAATTACAAATTACACAAATTTTTGATATTGGCCTCCTGCCAACTTGGTTAGTTTTCCTTCAAGTTCCAGCAGCATAAGCATGGATGAAACTTCACCTACCGTCAAGCCGCTTATTGTCACAATTTGCTCTAAAGCCATGGGTTCAAAGCCCATCATATTAAGAATGCTATTGTCATTTTCTATTTGATAGTCGAGGTTCACCGTACTGTCTATAGTGTCGGCTTCTTTAGTTAAATGACCTGTTCTAGCATTGAGTTTGAGCTCTTCAACGATGTCTTGCAAGCAATCTACTAATTTAGCGCCTTGCTTAATCAGCTGATGACATCCTTTAGACATGGGTGAGTGAATTGAACCTGGAATAGCAAAAATTTCACGACCTTGTTCAGCGGCCATGCGTGCTGTTATTTGTGAGCCACTTTGTAAATTAGCTTCTACTACTAAACAGCCTAAACTAAGCCCGCTGATAATACGATTACGTTTAGGAAAGTTTTGCGGTTTTGATGGCGTGCCTAATGCGAACTCAGAAACCACAAGCCCACGCTTTACAATCTGGTGCGCCAAATCACGATGTCGAGCCGGGTAAACAATATCAAGCCCAGTGCCCACAACGGCAATGGTAGCGCCGCCTGCCTTGAGCGCACCACGGTGTGCTGCACCATCAATGCCTAGCGCTAGACCACTTACTATGCATAAGCCATAACCACATAAATCATGGGCGAAAGCCTCAGCATTTTTTTCACCCTGCACAGAAGCATTGCGACTACCAACGATGGCGATACTAGGTTGATTGAGTAGTGCGAGATTGCCTTTTGCATATAGAAAAGGCGGTGGATCGGCAATTTCAAGTAACGCTTTTGGATACTCGGCATCCGCAAGTGTGACGAGGTGATTGTTGGCAAGAGAAAGCCAGTGTAAAGCGTCAGCCAAGGCGTCATGGTTGACACCTTGATTAATTTCGCTAGCAATTTGATCTGAAACGACTTCTTTTAATTGTTTAAGGCTTGCCGCATAAATATGGCTGGGGCTACCAAAAATGTTAAGTAGCTGACAAAACGTATGTGGGCCTATGCCACGAATATTGCCTAGGCTAATCCACAGCGACTTTTCTATGAGCGTCTGATCGTAGTGAACTTCGCTACCGTTAGCCATTAAAAAATTACGGTGTTTTTACGGAATCTAAGGTGTTGACCGGCTCAGACGCCTGCATAATTAAGCCGTAAGATACGCGGTCAAATACGCGGAACACCATGAGTAAGCCTACACGCTCATCTGGCAATTTAATCATGCCGGGTTCAAGTGCTAATTCATCTGTATTTTCAGGTTTTTTCTCAAAATTAACGACAGGCTTACCGTCTGCATCACGTGACACTTCAAAGTTTAACTCTTTGAGTTTTGGCTTAGTATTAGCCTTTGCTTGTTTTTGTTCATCTGATTCTCTTTGTGGCTCGGGGTCTTTAATTACGCGGCCATAACGGCTGATTGCCAACACATGTCCCACTTCAATGCCATCTGCGCTGCCGCGACTGATAGACACAATACTTTGCGGCCCCGCCTCTGCTACGCCGCCATAAATTTTAATAATGCGGCCAGTAATTTCTGAGTCAGGGGCGCGGGGCACAAAGTTAGTGATGACTTCATCGCCGCTAGGGACTAATCTATCTTTAGTGAAAATTTCTTCTTTCGCTTTTGTGATATTAGCACTTGCTGGCTCACCATATTTTGTGACACTAGCATCACCCAAGTAAGTGGCTTCAACGCCTAAAACTTCTTTGCTGTCAGGGTCTATCAAGTCATTGCCTGGCCGATAAACAAACCAATTGAGTCCGTCGCCTTCTTCAATTTTATTGATATAAACACGTGTGCCTGGGCTTAAAACAACACGATTATCTTGCCCAGCAATGATTCTTGGTGACTCGGCTAATTGGTCTTTTTCAATAACCAGTGGCTGACTCAAAAATGGTGCAATGACGTTGAGCGGTATGGTCGAAATGGCTGTTTTATCTAAAGGCTCTATCACTGTACCCGGTTGTAATGTAATGGTTTCGCGTAGCAGTTTTAATTCTGGCTTGCCACTACTCATATCTAGAAAAACGACATCGCCGGGATAAATTAAGTGTGGGTTTTTAATTTGGGCGCGATTCAACTGCCAAACTTTTGGCCATAACCATGGGTCTTTTAGAAACTTGCCTGAAATACCCCATAAAGTATCACCTTTAACGACAACATGACGATCGGGATGGTTAGGTTTAAGAGCAACTTCTTGCGCATTGAGATGGAAGCTTAAGCAACAAAACATCAGCAGCGTTATAATATTGCGGAACATAGATTGATGACCTCAGTCAAAAATGCATTGAGAGGATATGCGATTAAAGCAAATAAAACACGCGCGCATACCGTGAATTTACGTTAAATTTAGCACGTAATTCATTCAACAATCAAGCTTTTATGGAAAAAGCCGTGGATTTATAATGAATTTAAATTTTTACGATAGATAATAGATAAATATAATGAGTTTTTATGGCAATTTTAGATATTCTTAACTACCCAGACCCACGCTTACACACTGTAGCCAAGCCAGTGAAAGATGTGGATGCCGCATTACGTCGTTTGATTGATGATATGGCGGAGACAATGTATGCCGCGCCCGGAATAGGGTTGGCGGCAACGCAAGTGAATCGGCACATACAGCTGTTGATTATTGACACCAGTGAAACTAAAAATCAGCTACAAGTGTTTATCAACCCAAAAATCACTTCAAAAGATGGTGAGCAGCAGTATGAAGAAGGTTGTTTGTCTGTGCCTGGGGTATATGAAAATGTGACACGGGCAGAAAAAATTACGGTTGAGGCTTTAGATGAAAACGGCAAACTATACATGTTAGAAGCGCACGGGCTACTGAGCGTTTGTATTCAGCATGAAATTGACCACTTATTAGGCAAGGTTTTTGTTGAGTATTTGTCTCCGCTTAAGCGTAGCCGTATTAAAAATAAAATGCTGAAGCATCACCGCGCTATCTAATTTATCGCTATGTAATTTACAGCCACGTCATTTGTATAAAGGTCACAACATTGAACATTATTTTTGCGGGTACCCCTGAATTTGCTGTCCCTGCTTTAGCCGCGCTTATTGATGCGGGTCATCAAATTGTAATGGTGCTTACCCAGCCGGACCGTCCCGCAGGACGTGGTATGAAGTTAAAGGCGAGTCCAGTTAAAGTGCTAGCAAAACAACATGAATTGCCTGTGTTTCAGCCAGAAACTTTAAAAGATGTAGCGGTGCAGGCACAAATTGCACAAGTGAATGCCGATGTGATGATTGTTGCTGCTTATGGCTTGATTATTCCGACTGTTATTTTAAATATGCCGCGCTTTGGCTGTTACAATATTCATGCCTCGTTGCTGCCGCGCTGGCGCGGCGCGGCACCGATTCATCGCTCAATATTGGCGGGTGACGCAGAAACCGGCGTGACTATTATGGAGGTTGTTCCGGCCTTAGATGCGGGCGCGATGGTTTGTAAAGGTGTGGTGCCAATTACAGATGCTGATACTACACAAACTTTACATGATGTCCTTAGTAAAATGGGCGCAGAACTAATGGTCGCAGCGATGGCAACTTTAGAAACAAACGCTACGCTGCCGGCCACGCCACAAGATGAAGGCTTGGTGACGTACGCACATAAGCTTGAAAAAGCTGAAGCTGCCATTGATTGGCAAAAAAGTGCGCAGGAAATATCGCGGCAAATACGGGCTTTCAATCCGTTTCCAGTGGCGCAAAGCTATTTGCGTGGCGAGGCGTGCCGTATTTGGATGGCAACCGCTGATGTAGCGCCAACCATTTCAGGCCATGCTAAAGTGGGTGAGATTCTAAGTGTGCATGATGGTGTGCGTGTGGCGTGCGGTGATGGCGTGTTGCATATTACCGAACTGCAAGCGCCGGGAGGTAAGCGTTTAAGTGCACCTGCTTTTATACAGGGGCATCACTTACAGGCAGGTGAAGCGTTCACTGCAACGGCTACATCGGATTGATTTTTTGTAGGTTATCACCATTTAAACTCGTTGATTGATTGCGAAGGATGAAACATGTTAGGTAACTGGTTAAAAACAACCATTTTAATGGCGGCGATTGTTGCTTTATTTGGTGCGGTAGGCGCAGCGTTGGGTGGTGCAGGCGGCATGATGATTGCGCTAATTTTTGCTGCTGCAATGAACACCTATGCTTACTGGTTCTCGGATAAAGCGGTACTGAAAATGTACGGTGCGCAGGAGGTTAGCGCTGACAATAGTCAATTTCGTAGTTACTACCAAACGGTTAAACAACTGGCTGAAAATGCGCAACTGCCGATGCCTAAAGTGTATGTGATTAACGAAAGCCAACCGAATGCATTTGCAACGGGGCGTAACCCGGAACACGCCGCGGTAGCAGCTACGGTAGGTATTATGCGGCTTTTAAGTGAGCGCGAATTGCGCGGGGTCATGGCGCATGAGTTAGCCCATGTAAAAAACCGTGACACTTTAATTTCAACGATTTCAGCAACGATGGCGGGTGCTATTGCGTCAATTGCCCAATTTGGCATGCTGTTTGGCGGCGGCCGTAATGGTAGCGGCGAGCGTAACGTGAATCCAATTATTGGCATATTGCTCATGTTTCTAGCCCCATTAGCTGCGGCGCTAATTCAAATGGCTATTTCACGGGCGCGTGAGTTTGAGGCAGATAAAGCCGGCGCTGAAATTAGCCGTGACCCGAATGCCTTAGCGAGCGCGCTGGAGAAAATCCATCATTATGCGCATCAGATTACCAATCAAACTGCAGAAGCACATCCGGAAACGGGACAAATGATGATTATCAATCCGTTGTCAGGCGTTTCGTTCGATAGCTTGTTTAGTACGCATCCTAAGACTGCGGAACGGGTGGCGCGGTTGAGGGCGATGGTCGTTTAGACTCGGGTGAAAATTAAGCGACCGCCTTCAACTTAATCAAATGGTCGGATTCAAACTGGCATAGACGTTCAGATCGCCTACCCTCATATAACTTAAATTTACGAACCATCTCTGGCACGGTAGCCGGCGATCGTATAAGCGCGAAGTTTCACTGACGTAATAAGCACCCGACGCGGCGTTTATCAAGTAAAATCAAGGCTTAATCAATATGTTTAAATTAAGAAAGTTTTATTTGTATATTTCTCAACTTATTGCCGCTGATGCTGTGCATCAAGTGTTTTCAGGTCGCAACCTTACCTTAGCTTTACCTGCTGCATTGTCGTTATTTCCAGCTGCTACGCCACAACAAAAAGGTGCTGCCGCAGATTTGAGCTATGGCACTTTGCGCTTTTATGGCGAGATTGATACCTATTTAAAACAGTTGCTAGAAAAACCGCTCACCGATGAGCGTCTTCACGCGGTGTTATTGGTGGCGATTTATCAGTTGCTACATGATAAAGCGGATGCATTTACCGTGGTCAATCAGGCGGTGCACGCGGTTAGTCAGCTTAAAAGGCCAATGGCAAAAAGTTGGGCCAAGGGCTTGGTGAATGCAATATTGCGTAATTTTTTACGGCAAAAAGATGCACTTAATGCGCAATCTCAAACCAATGAAGTGGCGATTTACTCTTATCCGCAGTGGTGGATAAACAAACTCAAAACCCAATATTCTGAGCATTGGCAAAATATCTTGGCGGTTGGTAACCAGCACCCGCCGATGACGCTACGTGTAAATACCCATAAAATCAGTGCACAAGACTATCTGCAATTATTAGCGCGTCAAGAAATTGAGGCGAACCACATTGGTGCGCAAGCTGTGGAGCTTAAAAAACCGATTGGCGTTGATAAAATTCCAGGCTTTACTGATGGTGTGGCTTCTGTGCAAGATTATGGTGCGCAGTTGGCAGCGCAGTTGTTAGATGTGCAAGCTAATATGCGCGTATTGGACGCTTGTTGTGCGCCCGGTGGTAAAACGGGGCATATTCTGGAGTTGGCCGAGGTGCAAATGACCGCCTTGGATAGCGATGAAACGCGTTTGCAACGGGTGCAGAGCAATCTCGATCGATTGAATTTAAAAGCCTCGTTGTTGGTGGGAGATGCCGCATCCACTGACTGGTATGATGGCAAACCCTTCGATAAAATTTTGGCTGATGTGCCGTGTACTGCATCTGGTATTGTGCGGCGCCATGTAGATATTAAATGGTTGCGCCGAGAGTCGGATGTGGCATCTTTTGTCGCACAGCAGGCTAAAATCTTACCAAATTTATGGCAGATGTTGGCAAAAGGTGGGCAATTGCTTTATGTGACGTGTTCTGTTTTTGATGAAGAAAACCAAAGGCAGATTGATCAGTTTTTAAGAAATCATACAGATGCTAGCCAGTTGCCTTTGGATGCCGCACTTAACAATCCACAGGCAAATATCACGCATATCAATGGCCAGCTTATTCCCTCGAATGCACATGACGGCTTTTTTTATGCGCTATTGCAAAAGAATTAAACAGTTATTTAGCGTTATAGGTCTGGTGTTATTTGCGCATTTATCATTTGCGGCTGGCAATAGTCTGCATATTAGAAGCGCCAATTTAATTGTGTATGAAGATGACTATTTGTTGAATGCGGACGCTGAAATTAATTTTAGCTCAGAGATGGAAAAAGCGATTCTTAAAGGATTTACTTTTAATTTTTTGATAGAGTTTCAATTGCGCTCGCCTCGCCAGTACTGGTTTGATGATGAGATTGTCACCACAGCGCAGGAGGTGAGCTTGAGTTATCATGCGCTGACGCGACAATATATTATTGCTCGCAATGAGCAACAAAGAAGTTACGCGAGCCTGGATGAGGCCATCGAGGATTTATCAGTAATCCAAGATTTAAAAGTGTTTCAAAAAGCACACGTCGATAAGGGCGAACGCTACCAGGCGCTATTGTTGATGCGCCTAGACCATAAAAAACTACCCAAAGCTTTGCAGACAGAAGCGATGGGTGCTGAGGATTGGAAAATGACTTCGCAGCGTTTTGCATGGTCACCCAACTTGTTTAAATGAAATACATTGTACTCGCCAGTGCAGTGCTAGGCACGTTGTTGCTGTATTTGCTATCAAATGCGAGCGCAAGTACTGCGGCATCAGGTGAGTATTACACGCTGTTAGTCGCATTAAACATCACATTAGCGGTGTTGCTTATTACGCTGATTGCGGTTCAGCTTTTTAATTTATATCGCAATATCCGCGAGCGTGTCATGGGTAGCCGTTTTACGCTACGCTTGTTAGGCTCATTCGCGCTGATGGCGTTTATTCCGGGTTTAATCGTTTACATGGTCTCGGTAAATTTCTTAACGCGCTCAATTGAGTCATGGTTTAACGTCAAAGTGGAGTCGGCGCTTGAGGGTGGTTTAAATCTAGGGCGAACTGCTTTAGATATTATGCTGGCCGATGTGAAAGAAAAAGGCGAGAGCATGGCCACTAGCCTCGCTTTTCAGCCGGCTGATACGCACTTTTCCATGTTGAATGATTTACGTGAAAAAAGCGGTATTCAAGACGTAACCTTGCTGACGCCACAAGGTAGAATTTTAGCTGTTTCTAGCAGTGATTCTTCGAGCTTTTTGCCAGAGCTACCCAGCGTAACGCAGTTAAGGCAAGCGCGATTGCGCATTTACGGTAACATTGAGCCAATTGCCGGCAAGGGTCTGTATTTGCGCGTATTAGCGCCTATCAGTGTCCAAGCTATTGCAGGCGAAACGCGAATCTTACAGTTATTGCAACCAGTGCCTAAGTCTTTGGCAACTACCGCAGAGGCGGTGCAAGATGTGTATCAAGAGTACCAGCAGTTATCGTACAGTCGTACTGCCTTAAGGGAGGTGTTCGCGCTCACGCTAACTCTAGTGATGATGTTGGCTATGCTCACGGCGGTGGCGATTGCTTTTGTGTTAAGTCGCAGGCTATCTGCGCCGCTAACGGTGCTGGCCGAAGGTACTAAAGCGATTGCCAGTGGTGATTACAGCACCATGTTGCCGGCACATGGTAAAGATGAGCTAGGCGTGTTGGTGCAGTCTTTTAATAGCATGACGCAGCAATTAGGTGATGCGACTAAAGCTGCAGATAGAAACCGTGCGCGGGTTGAGGCGGCACGTGGTTATTTAGAAACTATCTTGGCGCATTTGTCTTCCGGTGTATTGGCATTAAACGAGCGCGGGGAGTTGCGTACCTTTAATGAGGCCACAGTGAATATACTGGGCGTTTCGTTAGAAGGGTACGTGGGTTTTACGCCGGATAAAATTATCGCTAAACAGGCGCAGTTGGCTAATTTTTTTGAAGCGATTGCCATTAATAGCCAACAAGACGCAAGTAGTCGCAATGGGCAAAAAGACGATGCGCAGACGCAAGTTGAGCTAGCGACTGCGCAAGGTAAGCAAATTATTACATTGCGTGGCACCCGCTTGCCGGATGGTGGTTATGTCGCCGTATTTGACGATGCGACTGCCATGGTACAGGCGCAGCGTGATGCCGCGTGGGGTGAGGTGGCAAGGCGTTTGGCGCATGAAATCAAAAACCCGCTCACACCGATACAATTATCGGCAGAGCGCATGGCGCATAAATTGCTTAGTAAATTAGATGTGGCCGATGCCGAAATGTTAAAACGCTCAACGACCACTATTGTGAATCAAGTTGATGCCTTAAAGAAAATGGTGAACGAATTTAGTGAGTATGCGCGTTCGCCAGCACCGCATTTAGATAAACTGGATTTAAACGCATTGATTCGAGACGTGGTGTCACTTTACGATTTACCAAAAATTAAAATAGAATTGTCACTGGCAACGCAAACTTGTACGATTAGAGGCGATAGCACCATGTTGCGCCAAGTACTGCATAACTTGCTGCAAAATGCACAAGATGCGCTTGCAACAGCATTATCTCCCGTGATTATTGTAAAAACTGCACTAGTGGATCACTTATTGGTGCTAACCGTGCAAGATAATGGCGCTGGTTTTTCTGCCGACATGATGCCGCATATTTTTGAACCCTACATGACCACGAAACCTCATGGCACTGGGCTAGGCTTGGCGATTGTAAAAAAAATTATTGAAGAACATAAAGGCAGTATTAAAATTGAAAATGCATCACATTCTGATGCAAATGAAACCGGTGCAATTGTGACCATTAGTATTCCACTGTTAAGTTAAACTAAAGCTTCCAAGACTAAATTGATAGATTGAAAAATAGCATGGCATCAAAACATATATTAGTCGTTGACGATGAAATAGGCATACGCGAATTATTAAGCGATATTTTGCATGATGAAGGCTATCGTGTTGATTTAGCTGAAAATGCTGCCACTGCCCGCGCATTACGTTTGCAGGAGCGCCCAGACGTGGTGTTGCTCGATATCTGGATGCCAGATTGTGATGGCATCAGCTTACTTAAAGAGTGGGCTAATGCCGGCCTACTTACCATGCCTGTAGTGATGATGTCGGGCCATGGCACGATTGATACTGCGGTTGAGGCAACGCGTATTGGCGCCTTTGATTTTTTAGAAAAACCAATCGCATTGCAAAAACTATTAAAAACGGTGGCCGCTGCATTAAAGCATAGTGAACAGCTACCGAAATCTGAAATGAGCTTGGCTAACTTGGGCAAAAGCCCAATCATATTATTGTTAAAAGAGCGATTAGATAAAATAGCCACCAGTGCAAACGATAGCCCCAGTCCGGTATTGTTTATAGGCCCCAAAGGCGGTGGTGCTGAGCTATGCGCACGCTTTTTGCAAAACGTTGATACACCATGGCGACAACTCACTGAGTTAGGTGAATTAGTTAACGCACCTTTGGATATTCTAGAGCAGGGTCGAGAGGGTGTGGTCTATATTGCAGAAATAGCTGAGCTCAATAAGACCGAGCAAAAAGGCTTACTGTTATTGATTACAAAGGCAGATAAATACAATGTGCGCGTAGTGTGCGGTACTAGCCAAAACCTACCTAAATTACAGGCTGAAGGCTTATTTGACCATAATCTATTACAAATTTTGTCGGCGGTTTCATTACGCATACCAGCGCTGGAAGAGCATAAAGAAGACATTCCAGAGATGGCCATGGCCATCGCCAGCTTGCAATTTGAGCTGGCAGATATCCCTTATCGTGAGTTTGATATTGCGGCATTAAATGCATTGCGCAATGCAAGCTGGCCTGGAGATTTAGCGCAGTTGGATGCGGTAGTCCGCAATTTAATTCAAACTAGCTTGGGTGAAAAAATCACATTAGACGACGTCAAGAGAGTGTTGCATCAGTTTGACGATGCAACGCAGGTGGACGCTAAGGTGAAAAGCGTTGAAATTTTAAGTTCGACGGACACGAATGCGGAAGGGCTTACTCATTATAATCAGCCGTTACGAGAGGCGCGTGACGATTTTGAGCGACGTTATTTTGCTCATCACATTAAAAATGTAACGGGCAATATGAGTAAGTTAGCTGAAATAGCCGGCTTGGAGCGCACTCATTTATATCGAAAATTAAAACAGTTAGATATTAAAATTAAGGGTTAGCTTTAATCGCGCGTTTAATTTTCTAATGTTGTGCATTTGTCTCGGATGGTGGGCATAAGGCACTTCGTTACCATATTTTTTAAATCACAAAAAAATGTCAAAAGAAAACTTACAGCAATTGCGGCAACTGGTCGCACAACAAGCCGCCCGCATGATGGCTGAAGACGGCATTTCTGACTTTGGCTACGCTAAAAAGAAAGCTGGGCGCCAACTTGGTGCCATTGATAACAGCGTATTGCCATCAAATGCAGAGATTGAACACGAGCTCAAACTGTACAGTTCGCTTTTTTTAAGTGACGAGCAACCGGAAAATTTACGTGAATTACGTGAAAATGCGCTGTTTACCATGCAGTTGCTAGACAAGTTTAATCCACATTTAACTGGATCGGTGTTAGATGGCACTGCGGGGCTACTTTCCGAGACGCATATTCATCTATTTGCAGATAGCATCAAAGACGTGGAAATGTTTTTGCTTAATCAGAAAATTCCGTTTGATGTGAATGAAAAATCTTATCGCGTTTTAAATGATGGCAAGCGCGATAAAAAAGGTGATTTTCGAAAAACAGTGCCTGTTTTTACACTGGAGACCGTTGCCGGTTTAATTAAACTGAGCGTGTTTGAAGTTGATGATATTAGGGTTGCAACCAAACGCTCTGCGGATGGAAGTAATGCCGAGCGGCTCAATACCGAAGGCGTAAAATCATTGCTTGCAGAAGCTAAGTCGGGCTAATAAACCGAGGGTAGCGATTTATTCCACACCACAATTTGGTTTCTACCCGCATATTTGGCCGCGTACAACGCTTGGTCGGCCGCACGAGTCAAATCAGCTTGATGCTCAAAGCGTTGGCCGCCATCCATATTAGAAACTACGCCGATCGATACTGTGACTTTGATAATGCTGCCATCTTCATGTTCGTGATCAATGTTAGCGATGCTGTCTTTAAGCCGCACTAATAGTTTGGCTGAAGACAGTAGCGATGTCCCCGGTAAAATAACGGCAAACTCTTCACCACCATAACGTGCCAAGATGTCATCTTGGCGAATTTGCCCGAAAATCGCGCGCACTACGGAAACCAAAATGGCATCTCCAGCCGGGTGACCATATTTATCATTGACTTGCTTGAAGTGGTCAATATCAATCATCGCTACCGTAAACGGCAGCCCCTGCCTGTTTGATAAATCAAACTCGCGTTGCATGGCGTTATCAAAATAACCGCGATTGTATGCGCCGGTGAGCGCATCACGTTGAGATTCCTCTTCGAGGTCACGCATCTTGATAAACGTATGCATCTCTAGTAACTCTTTGGCCTCAGCGATAATGCCATTGAGCTCAGAAGGATGAATGATGCTGATGTCAAATAGCTCTTCTACCGGGTGTAGACCTATTTTTATAATCTCGATAATTTCTGTTAATGCGGCACTGTCTAGCCCCAGCCAATTTTCAGCCGCATTAGCCGCAGCGGCAACAGCACCTTCAGCTTTGGGGTTTAAAAAACAGTCAGCAATATAGCCAGATGCAGCAACACAGCCGGTGATGATGGATTCAGTATCGTTGGGACCTGGTTTACCATGACTGGCAAGGCATGAGACTGCAATATAATCCGGCAGACCCCAGCGCTTAAGTAGCGCATAACCTACTTCATCATGTCCGGCGCCAATAGTGGCTCTCTCTGCTTGCAGTAGTGCATCATGGCTAGTGGCGGCAGTAAAAACAGGGGCATACTCTTCCGGCATCATAGCGTCAAAAGCAAGAATGCCAATATCCTGCAATAACGCGGCTAAAAATAAATCATCAGGTGTTTTGTAGCCCAGTTTCTCACCAAGTGCGCGGCTGGCGAGCGCAGATAAAATAGTGCGGCGCCAAAAAGCATTGCTATTGGCACCGTTATTGCCAGCATGTTTCATCAACGAGTTTGTTAATGAAAATGATAACGCAATCATAATAGCCGCATGTGTGCCTAACATGCTCACGGCCTGGCGAACGTTATCTGGCGCGCGGCGTGATTTATATAAAGGTGAGTTGGCTGCTTTAATTATTTTAATGGAGAGTGCAGGATCATAGGCGATTTGATTGCAAATCTGAATCATATCCGTATGTGGGTCATTGGCGAGTTCCATGACTTTGATCGCAACCGCAGGAATGCTAGGTAATGTCGTGCAAAAGCGAAAGCGCTTGGCTAGATTTTCATCCACGATATTTCCAATACTTTATTTTTTTTCATTACTGCATCATAGGCTTTGTTTAAGCCGCTTTCAACCAGCGCGCTACATCCAATGCAAAATAGGTCAATATGCCATCGGCACCTGCACGTTTAAATGCCAGCAGGCTTTCTAACACGCAAGATTTTTCATCCAGCCAGCCATTTTGTGCTGCCGCTTTTAGCATGGCATATTCACCACTTACTTGATAAGCATAGGTGGGCACGCCGAACTCATCTTTCACGCGGCGCACTATGTCCAAATATGGGAGGCCTGGTTTTACCATGACCATATCGGCACCTTCTGAAATATCCAAGGCGACTTCTTGCATGGCTTCATCGCTATTGGCTGGATCCATTTGGTAGGTGTATTTATTACCTTTGCCTAAATTGCCTGCTGAGCCGACTGCATCGCGAAATGGTCCATAAAAAGCAGAGGCGTATTTAGCTGAATACGCCAATATTTTTGTGTGGATGTTGCGGGTGCTTTCCAATGCTTCTCTAATTTGTCCGACACGACCATCCATCATGTCGCTTGGCGCTACAATATCTGCGCCTGCATTTGCGTGAGAGATGGCTTGCTTTACCAGTACTTCTATCGTTTCATCATTCAGTACATAGCCTGAGTCGTCTATCAAACCATCTTGACCATGTGTGGTGTAAGGGTCTAATGCCACATCTGTAATCACACCAAGTTCAGGGAATGCAGCTTTGAGCGCGGCCACAGTGCGTTGCACTAGTCCTTCAGGGTTGAATGCTTCTGCGGCATCTAAACTCTTATATTGGCTATCAACGACTGGGAATAAAGCGATAGCAGGGATGCCAAGCGCTACACATTCGGCTGCAGTTTTAAGCAACACGTCAATGCTTTGGCGTTTTACCCCAGGCATGGAGGCGACTTCTTCTACGCGATTTTCGCCATCTAAAACAAATACGGGATAAATCAAATCGTTGGTGGTGAGTACGTTTTCACGCATCAAACGGCGTGAGAATTCATCTTTACGCATACGACGTGGGCGAGAATAAGGGTAGCTCATGATGGATTCCTGATATTTGGTAGCGTTAGTGTTTTTAACAAACGTGCACTTAAGAAATGATGCGCTTAAGCAAATACTGTTGCCAATTCTGTTCCAGGCTCAGGCTGGCGCATAAAAGCTTCACCTACC
Organism: Methylotenera sp.; assembly: GCA_030652995.1. GTDB lineage: Bacteria > Pseudomonadota > Gammaproteobacteria > Burkholderiales > Methylophilaceae > Methylotenera. The sequence goes on along the minus strand of JAUSAG010000032.1, from coordinate 4,840 downwards.
AAGAAGGTATGCACGTTATTTTTCCGCATCAACCTAACATCATCGCTGGTGAAAATGCCGGATTCCGTCACGACGATTTTATGCGCTGGAATGCGTGCAAGTAGCCCAAGCGTTGTATCCAAAGTGACTTCAAAAGTACGCAAATTGCGGTTATTGATGCCTAATAACGGGGTGCCCAGCTGTAGTGCGAGGTCCAGTTCTTCGCCATTATGCACTTCTACCAATACCGCCATGCCCAAGTCGTGGGCAATAGTTTCTAATTCGCGCATTTTAGCTAAATCAATAGCCGCTGCAATCAGCAAAATGCAATCGGCACCCATCGCACGTGCTTCATATATCTGGTAAGCATCAATCATAAAATCTTTGCGTAACACTGGCAGTTTACAAGCTGCGCGCGCTTCTTTTAAGTATTCTGCCGAACCTTGAAAATACTCAACATCGGTCAATACAGACAAACAGGCAGCACCACCTTGTTCATAGCTCTTTGCAATTTCTGTAGGGTTGAAATCTGCTCGAATAATGCCTTTAGACGGGCTGGCTTTTTTGATTTCCGCTATCACGGCAGATTGTCCGTTAGCGATTTTGGCGCGAATACTGGCGACAAAGTCACGTACTGGACTGGCTTTAGCCGCTTCAGCTTGTACGACAGCCAGTGGCTTTTGTGCTTTTGCGGTAGCCACTTCAATTTCTTTAGTGGCAATGATTTTATTCAGGATATCTGACATATTGGTTTCGCTACTTTAATTTATAACTTATTGATATTTTCGGCCATTCAGCATGACCCACCCAGCTTCATGGTCACCTTGCGGGGCATGGTGGGTCCAATGGATAATGCCACCTTTTGGGTTGTATACATACTCGCCATTGAAAGAAACTTCATCGCCGATTTGCAGCGGTACTCTCGGCGCCAAGTCAATATTATGCGCGAATAAAAGGGTTTGTTGGGTGTTGATCTTTACCAAAAACTTTTGGTGCCGTGAATCTTTGTTATCGTCTGCCAAAAGCTTGATCACCTTACCCTTGCCACTGACTTGTACATCGCTACGCTTTGCGGCAAAAGCTTGCTCAATCGCTGAGTTAATCGTGTCGGCACTGGCTACTGTGCCGGTAATTTCAAGCTGTTGCGTGTTGTCTGTGTCAGGTTGTGTGCAAGCGATTAACGCTAGGGCTAAAAACAGGGCAAATAAAAGTCGCGAGAACACACTCATGCGTTTGTTTTTGCGATGAGCTGCTGCAACTTTTGCATGGCTTTGCCGTTATCGAGCATATCGGCAGCGATTGCGATGCCAGCTTGCAGGCTGGATGCAATGCCGGAAACATAAATAGCTGCACCTGAATTGAGCAATACGATCTCGCGTGCGGCACCTGTTTTGCCAGACAGTACGTCTAAGATCATGGCTTTCGATGCATGGGCATCACTGACCTTAATGCTGGCTAATTCGTGCAAGCCTAACCCAAATTGGTTTGGATTAAGTGTGTATTCACTTACCTTCCCATCTTTAAGTTCTGCCACATAGGTGTCGCCGGTAAATGAAATTTCATCCATACCATCGGCGCCACAAACCACCAGTACATGCTCGTTGCCAAGTTGCTTTAACACATGGGCTAATTTGCCAGTCAATGCAGCAGAAAACACACCCATGACTTGGCGTTTAGCATTGGCAGGGTTGGTGAGTGGGCCCAATAAATTGAACAGAGTGCGCACGCCGAGTTCACGCCGAACCGGGGCTGCGTGCTTCATGGCGCTATGATGGTTCGGCGCAAACATGAACCCTAAGCCGATTTCATTGACGCAATTCGCTACTTGCTCAGGCGTTTGGTTGACATTGACCCCTAAAACTTCCAGCACGTCGGCGCTACCGCAGGTAGATGATACGGAGCGACCGCCATGCTTGGCGACTTTTGCGCCGGCGGCAGCAGCGACAAAGGCGCTTACGGTAGAGACATTGAAAGTTTGTATGCCGTCACCACCCGTACCGCAGGTGTCAATTAAATGGCTTGAGTCCTGAATGCTCACCTTGGCTGAGAGTTCTCGCATCACGCTTGCCGCAGCGGCGATTTCATCTACAGTTTCACCTTTAATGCGAAGCGCCACCAGTATGCCGGCGATTTGCACCGAGGTTAGCTCGCCTGCCATCACCTGATGCATCAGGTTTTGCATTGCATCAAAGCTTAAATCTTGACCGTTGATGACATGATTAAGGGTTTGTGAATAGTTCACAGCTTCAGGCTTTCAAAAAGTTATTCAAAAGCGCATGGCCGTGTTCAGTGAGGATAGACTCTGGGTGAAACTGCACGCCTTCAACCGCTAATGTTTTATGGCGCACGCCCATAATCTCGCCGTCATCTGTCCAGGCGGTGATTTCTAAACAGTCAGGCAAGGTTTCTTTTTCTATGACTAATGAGTGATAGCGCGTTGCCGTGTATGGGTTGGGCAAGCCTTTGAACACGCCGATGTTTTTATGGTGTATCAATGAAGTTTTACCATGCATCAATTGTTTGGCATGAACGATATTGCCGCCAAATGCCTGACCGATACTTTGATGACCTAAACATACGCCCAGCAATGGAATCTTCCCCGCAAACGCTTTAATCAGCGGTACGCTGATGCCCGCCTCATTGGGCGTACAAGGACCTGGTGAAATAACGATATGGTCAGGTTTGAGCTCAGCGACTTTGGCTAAATCAATTTCATCATTGCGATACACCAGCACATCTGCACCAAGCTCACCCAAATACTGGACCAAGTTGTAGGTGAACGAGTCATAGTTATCTATCATTAATAGCATGCGGCATCCTAATGTATCGAAATTATTAAACCAAACATTTAATAGCTAATTTGCAGACTAATCTTAAACGTTAAAACTACTGCATATCAGGCTATTTTACCAACGCTTAAAAACTACGTACAGGTAAATGCGCAAAAATGGTGAGAAAAAGTGAGCGGTTTTGTAGCTTGGTTAATATGGTGGTTCTGCGTGTAGAATCATAAAAACGTGGCTAAGGTGATTAGTCAGTTAGTGGCATTTGAAAACTGAGGAGAAGATATTGTCTAAGTTCTGGTTATTTTGTGCGCTATGCTTGCTTTCATTAAGCGCTTGCGAGAAACAAAAACAAGCATCCGCCGAAGTTGGCGCGGTGCCTCAACAAATCCTTGATAAGGCTACCAGTGACATTAACGCAGCGTCAGCAATTGCTGAAGAGCGGTTAAAAGCAGTTGAGAGTTTAGATTCACCAGCAGCAGAAAGTGCGCAAAAGTAGGTTTGTCATTTAACTATTTATTTTGCCGGTATTAACTGACTACTTAAATACTAAAGGCAGAGGCTAAGGTTCGAGCCCTTTATTCGGAGGAGGTAAGTCATGATCAGAGGATTTAGGTAGCTGATACGGACTATTTTTTTCGGCGACAGTTTTAGCTTGCGCCTCAATGCCGTCTAACACTGCTTGGTCTGTTATCCCCGATATTCTTGCTGTGACTACAATTTGACCAGCGCTGCTATTGACGTAATGTTCATGATATTTCCCCCGGGCAAGCTCCAACGCCGCAAAATCAGTTGCAGTTAAAAAGTTACCGTGTTTGATTGCGCTAAGTGTTTCTGCTAATTTAGCTGGGTCGAGGCTACCTTGGGTTGAAATGGAATCTACAAAATCCATAGTCACTTGATGTTGATGCTCAAAGGCTTCGAACATTTTCTCTGGTTGCTTGAACTCTTTTGTCAGCGTGTCAATTGATTTGCTGCTGCCAAGTTCGGCAATAATTTTAGCATCCTTGCCGCTATACTGTTCCATTAGCATCGCAAGTCTGCCTGTATCATATTTGCCAACGGAACTCTCTTTGCCGGCCTGATACCAATCTAGAATAGGTCTAACCTCATGTGCGTTTGGGATAGCCTGCCTGACATTTTTCATTATATTGTCAGTGGCAGTTTGTGGGCTATACGGAGTACTTTCAACCAGATTGGCATGCGGTTCTTGATGAACCTGACCTTTCGCAGGTATTATTTCCGGCTCAACTTTTGGTTCAATCACACCGCGTGCATTGCTAGTGCGCCCAGCGCCGCTCAGGCTTTTAGCACCCGCGATGTTGAAGCCTATCTGCAACAGGTCGTTGACAGTTTCAGTTGGTGCGCCTAACTCTTTTGCCAATATTGCAGGGCTAGCCATCGGCCCAAGTAAAGCAATACCGAGATTGTTGGCATCACGTTTGTGAATGGTGCTTTGCTCTGCTAAATAAGCGCTCTCGGCTGAAGAGCATTCAGGCCACATTGCTTGAGTGCCTGGTTCTATCATCTCAGTGATTTTGGAGATGTTGGAGCGTAATGACAATGACTGTTCTGGAGGTAGCGCCATTTTACCTGCAGTATGATCATTGAAGCGCTGCAACATGACTTCACGCAACTGTCGCAGTTTTTCTACGCTTTCCTCATCGAGGTTTAGATGTTCTTTTTTAACTGGGCTGTCTGTAGATTGACTCATGATATGCTTATTTAAAATTAGCGGTTAACATAAATTTCTTACAAAAAACAGGTATCCGTATTCTGTGATTGATTTTGGTTTTTGTCACTGAGAAGCAAAAAAAAATTGTACGATTGATTTGACAAATTAACTCAGAGATTAGACCGCCATATAGCGGACGCTGGATTAGCGTAATCATCAACGCAGTTCAGCAACCCATAAATTTCATCTGTCAGTCAGAAAAGGGGGACAAACCAGCCACACAGATTCGCAACGTCAATGAGTGCTATCAGCACATTTGAGTTATTTAACAATGATGGTTAAACTACCGAAAAGTGGGATAAGCCAGCCGGTCAAAGTAATTTATAAGTAAATTTCAAGATAA
>JAUSAG010000019.1 GCA_030652995.1 Methylotenera sp. | reverse complement strand
TGGAAACGGTGCGGGCTTACGTGGATGCACAAGGTACGATGGAGCATGGAAGAAAATCAGAAACTAAAAAACTAAAATCAAAACCGCCCGCTTGACCCACCTCTTGCCTCAAAGCTGGTTCGGAATTCGGCTAAGAGGGGGAATGCGCGGGCAAATGTTCATCTTAAAAGTACTTTTCCACAAAAAATATAACGTAAAATAAGCCGTTAAATTTATGTATTGACACATGCGATTTAAATGTAGAAATTACAGCAAAAAGAGTCTGTATAAACGGGTATTCACAAGCATAGCGTGGAACTACAAGCAGGCACCTTTTATTTGTTGGTACACACTAGTCAAATTAAAAGTCGCTTCACCCTGCCAACGCACCACACTCAAACACGGCGCAGCAATTCGCTGTTGCAAGCTGGTTAAATTTTCTGCAAACATACACGAGTTTGGGTCAATCTCATTCGCAACCCAACCGGCAAGGGTGAGTCCGCGGGCATTTATGGCTTCTACCGTCAGTAGCGCATGATTGATACAACCTAAGCGTATGCCTACTACTAAAATAATGGGGATATTAATCTGAACAGCTAAGTCCGCTAAGGTTTGTGTTTGATTGAGCGGTACAAAAAACCCACCAGCACCTTCCACAATCACTACCTCTGCCAACGTAGTTAGTTGCTGATAAGCGTTAACAATCGCATCTAAACTAATCACAACAGCCACCTGCTCTGCCGCGATGTGCGGTGCAATGGCTGGCGCAAATTGGTAAGGATTAATTAATTTTTTTGCGGCAACTACGTTACTGGCATTACTAAGTGCAATCACATCTTCATTTTGTAGCTCGCCTTGTGCGCCCACTTCGCAACCTGAAGCAATCGGCTTCATGCCAATCGCTTTTAAACCTGATTGTGCAAAATATTGCACCAAGCGACTTGCAACATAGGTTTTACCTACGTTGGTGTCTGTACCTATCACAAAATAAGACTGCGTCATATTGCTTTAGAGCACCTTTATTTGTTTCTAGGTTTAAAATTTACGGGCGACACCCCATCATCAAACCTAGGCTTATCTTGCGCACGCCAAGCATGGCCATAGACTACTTCAAATGTAGCTGGCAATTTGTCACCTACACGAAACTGTTCATAACTTTGTTCTAGTTTTTCAAAAAAGCCGCGTCCAAGCAAGCCGCGCGCACGGCCATCGGTGGCGTTGTGAGCACCAATGCTTTTAAGGTCGCGCATCACAGCTTTTACGTCATCATAGGTGAGTGTAAATCTCTCTACGTCTAATACCGGTGCACTAAAACCTGCCCTTACAAGCGCATCGCCGATGTCGTGCATATCAATAAAGCGGCTGACACTGGTATATTCATTGCCGTTTGCGGCACTGCTTGCAATTCTTAACTCACGCAAGGTATCAGGACCAAAGGTGCTAAACATAAGCAAACCTTCAGGTTGCAATACCCGGTGAAACTCTTGCAACGCGCCATCCAAGTCATTACACCATTGAATAGCCAAGTTCGACCATATCAAGCCTGTACTGGCACTGACAAGCGGCAATGCTTCAATATCTGCACATAACAGGTTTTGTTTTGTGCCACTCAGCAATGATTTAAGCTTATGCACTAAACCAGAACCGAACCCCATGCTGGCACGTGTTTGTCGCGTTTTTTGTAGCATAGGGTAAGCAAAATCGAGTGACACTACTTGAGATTGTTCATACCTCTTCTGGAGCGCATGGCTAGCCATACCCGTACCACAACCCGCATCCAGTATCACTTGGGGATTGAGTTTAACTAAATCTAGCCTACTCAGCATCTCTTCACGCACTTGCTTTTGCAAGATGGCGGCGGCATCGTAAGTTTCTGCCGCGCGGCCAAAAGAGGCGCGCGCGCGGGCTTTATCAATGCGATAAATATCGTCTGTCATCATGTGCTTACAGCGGAGGGGGTTCTAAAAACTGCACAATCGCATCAATAAACTGCGCTTGATGCGACAAAAACGGCGCATGCGATGCACCAGACATCACACGTAAAAAACCGACCGGAAGTGTCTTCATCATCCAATGTGCTGCCTGCACTGGTGCCAAAGTATCTCTATCGCCATGTACTAGCAGTGTTGGTTTTCTTAAAAGCTCAATTTCTGCACGTAAGTCAGTTTCTAATAAAATATCAAGCGCGCGGTACAAAGTTTGCGAGGTTGGCATTGGCCGTTCTGCAAATTTATTACGTAATAGCTTAACGGTGCTCCTTGCATCATTAGAACCCATGCATTGCAGGGTTAGAAACTGCGTCATAGTTTTGTGATAATCCTCATTCACATTATCAGCAAAATTACCAAATACTTCTGGTTCAATGCCTATGTCCCATGTGGATTTGTATTCAATATTTTCTTTATCAAAACTTCTATTCACAAAGCAAGGTGTTGCACCTACCAGCACCAACCTGCGCACTAAATCGGGGTAATCCAGCGCTACACGCATAGCGACCTGGGCACCTAACGACCAACCCACGACATCAACATTTGCAGGTAATATTTCTGACACTTTTTCTGCAACTGCATGCAAATGAAACGGCTCTATCGGTCGGCTCAAGCCCATGCCCGGTAAATCTACAATATGCAGGGTAAACAGCTTGCTCAACCTTTTTACTAAAGGCTGCCATACAGCGCCATTCATGCCCCAACCGTGAAGTAATACCAAGTTAGGTCCTGTGCCGATAACCTCAACATGGAGATTGTTAGCGATCATGCACTAAGCTCACTTTCCGCTTGATGGATGACTGCAACTAATTTTTTAACATCTTCTAATGTATGCGAAGCCGAAAGTGAAATACGTAAGCGCGCCGTACCAACAGGTACGGTTGGCGGGCGTATCGCCGGCACTAAAATACCTAGCGTTTGCAAATACTCACTTAACGCCAGCGCTTCTTTATTGCCGCCTACAATCAATGGCTGAATTGACGTATCTGAGGCCAATAACCGCCACTTTTTGAGCTTGAGATTATCTTTTAAATAAGCAATCAAGCGATTTAAATTCGCACGTAAATCGTCACCCTGCTCTATCAATTTAACCGATGCTGTCAGCGTTGCTGACAACGCAGGCGGCGCTGGGGTTGAATACACATAACTTTTCGCTTTTTGAATCAAGTAATCAATCACCACTTGCTCGCCAGCCACAAAAGCACCCGCTACGCCTGCCGCCTTACCTAATGTTGCCATCATAATAATACGCGGTGATTTTAAGTTAAAGTGGCTCAAACTACCCTTCCCATGCTCACCCAATACACCAAAACCATGCGCATCATCCATATACAAGTAGGCATCATACTTTTCACAAAGTGCGAGGTATTCCGGTATCGGTGCAATGTCACCGTCCATGCTGAATACCGCGTCTGCCGCAATCAGCTTATGTTTTGCAGTGCTGGCTTGCAGTAACTTTTCTAATGCTTTAACGTCATTATGCGGAAAGCGTTGAAATTCAGCATGTGAAAAATATGCCCCGTCATTTAAACAGGCATGGTTGAGTTTATCGGCAAATACAGCATCACCCCGCCCCATCAACGCGCTGATCACGCCGATATTTGCCATATAACCGGTAGAAAATAATAAAGCTGCGGGTAAATCAACAAATTGTGCGAGCTGTTTTTCCAACGCATCATGGTAACGATGATGACCAGTAATGAGGTTAGACGCACCACTCCCAACACCAGAATCAGCCGCAGCTTGTTGCATGGCAGCAATTAAACTAGGGTGGTTAGCCAGCCCTAAATAATCATTACTGCAAAATGATAAATAGGGCTTGTTGTTCGCAATAATATGCTCAGCCTGTGGAGAATCCAATAAACGCCGCTGACGTAACAAACCATCGACTTTTCGCTGCTCAAGTTCTTGTTGTAATGACGCTAACATGGCTTTAGGTACTTATAGTCAATTAAATCTTGTTAATGCCAAGCTTGGCAAACAACTTTTTATCACTATCGGCCTCAGGGTTACCCGTAGTCAGCAATTTTTCACCGTAAAAAATACTATTGGCACCCGCTAAAAAGCATAACGCTTGTATGCCGTCAGACATACTTTGGCGGCCTGCGGATAAACGCACATAGCTGGTTGGCATGGTGATACGTGCCGCAGCAATGGTACGCACAAACTCGAGCGGGTCCAGCTCTTCTGTGCCATGTAATGGTGTGCCTTCCACCTGTGTCAGCAAATTGATGGGCACACTCTCGGGCGGGCGTTCCATATTAGCCAATTGCGCCAACAGTCCTGCCCGTTGATTACGTGATTCGCCCATACCGATAATACCACCGCTACATACGTTAATATCAACGCTACGCACGCGGTCTAATGTTTCCAGCCTGTCTTGATAAGTACGCGTGGTAATAACTTCACCATAAAACTCAGGTGCAGTATCCAGATTATGGTTGTAATAATCCAAACCCGCATCTTTCAATTGCTCGGCTTGGCCTTCTTTCAACATCCCTAAAGTCGCACAGGTTTCCAAGCCCATAGCTTTTACTTCTGCAATCATTTTAAGCACCGGCTCTAAATCACGCTGTTTTGGGCCACGCCATGCTGCACCCATACAAAAACGGCTGGCTCCATTGTCTTTTGCCTCTTGCGCTGCTGCGATTACGTCATCCAGGGCCATCAACGGCTCACTCTCAACCTCCGTGTGGTAACGCGCCGCCTGCGGGCAATAGCCACAATCTTCAGAACAGCCACCGGTTTTAATCGAGAGCAAAGTGCTCACTTGTACGGCATTCGGGTCAAAATTTTCACGGTGCACTGTTTGCGCGCGATACATTAAATCGCTAAATGGCAACGCGTACAATGCAACAATCTCGTCCACACGCCAACGGTTAACTGTTTTTTCTTCATGAGAATGACATGACTTATTTAAGCCAGCTTTTATATTTTCGGTATTGATAATAGCCTCTGTGCCAAGTGTGGTTGCACTAGGCGTTGTCGCGCATGAGTCCGTTGATAGTCCAAGCATTGTTAGTTCCTTTATATTCAACGAAATCAGTATTCGCTGAAATTTGAGATAGAATTTAGGTGTGATTATACCTTGTCAACAAAATAGCCTGCAAACTTTGAACAGTAGATTAAAATTTAAGCAAATACTGCCAACACTACAGCAAATTTGCATATTGTGCGCCAGCCATGAGGGTGGTGAGTTAGGCATCTGCAAGCCATGCTTAAACGACTTATCATGGCACAGCTCGCCACAATGCCTGCAATGCGGGCTCATCTCGGATGGCTCAATCTGTGGCAACTGTTTAAAAGCACCACCCAGTTTTGATGCCACCCATGCGCTATTCAGTTACGACTACCCCGTTGATAAGCTGCTACAGCACTATAAATACAAAGAAACCTTACATTTAGCCAACACCTTTGCCGCGTTACTGGCAAATAAAATAATTACCAGCACACACACCCATAAAATTGACCGCATCATCCCCATGCCTATGCATGCGACACGCCTTAAACAGCGCGGCTTTAATCAGGCATTAGAGGTTGCACGGCTGATGGCTAACGACATGCAAATCAAGCTGGATTATCAATCTTGCCAGCGCATCAAATATATGCCGCCACAAGCCAGCTTATCACTTAAAGAGCGGATTAAGAGTATATGCGGCGTGTTCAACTGCGCGCAAAGCTTGCAAGGTTTAAACATTGCACTGGTAGATGACGTGATGACCACCGGCGCCAGTTTGAACGAGTTAGCTAAAACATTAAAACAAGCCGGCGCTGCCCATGTAGAATGCTGGGTCATAGCAAGAACATTACCTAAACCTTATTAATCAAAAACTTATGTTTACAATTGTATTATTTGAGCCAGAAATACCGCCCAACACTGGCAATATCATCAGGCTATGTGCCAATACCGGCGCAGATTTACACCTAGTAAAACCACTTGGCTTTACGCTAGAAGACAAACAACTCAAACGCGCTGGGCTGGATTATCACGAATACGCTAATTTAAAAGTACATGAAAATTGGGCAGCCTGTAAAAATGCATTAGCGGGCAGGCGCCTTTTCGCAATCACGACCAAAGGCAGTACGCGGCATAGCGATATTGAATTTAAAACGGGCGATTGTTTTGTATTTGGCCCAGAAACCCGAGGGTTGCCGGAAGAAATCCGTCAAGAATTTACGGCTGAACACCGGTTACGATTACCGATGTTACCTAATAGTCGTAGTTTGAATTTATCAAACTCTGCCGCAGTGTTGTTATACGAAGCTTGGCGGCAAATTGGGTTTGAAGGCGGAATGTAAAAAATACATTCTCTAAACCTACCGTCCCCTGAGTTTGTCGAAGGGTCGGTAAGTTACACATCCCCTTCGACAAACTCAGGGGACGGTGGCCATAAAACTAAATACCCTCTGGTTTTTGATCACGCCCCAATAGATCCATCACCGCTTCTTTTGCGCTTTTACCGTGTGATAAAGCTTGATTCACTTCGTAGGTAATAGGCATGTCCACGCCAATAGTTTCAGCGCGGCGCATCACTTCACGTGCTGTGTTCACACCTTCTGCCACGTGACCGAGCCCTTGCAGAATATCACTCAGGCTTTTACCGCTGGCAAGTTGCAAGCCGACTTCTCTGTTTCTGGAGTATTGTCCAGTACAGGTTAAAATTAAATCTCCCACGCCAGCCAAGCCCATAAAAGTTTCAGTTTTAGCACCTAGTGCCACGCCAAAACGGGTCATTTCAGCTAGGCCGCGTGTAATCATGGCGGCACGCGCATTGTTGCCAAAGCCCATTCCATCCGAGATACCTGCCGCTATCGCCATCACATTTTTAACCGCACCGCCGACTGAAACACCAATCACATCGGTAGTGTGATAAACACGTAAATTGGCACCATGTATCAATAAAGCCGCCTCATTGGCAAAAGCTTCATCATTCGCAGCCAGTGTGACTGCTGTTGGTAAACCACGCACCAATTCAGCCGCAAAACTAGGCCCTGACAAAGCGCCCCACTTTTGCCCAGAGGGTTCAGTAGCGCCTAATTCTTCAAGTGCTACTTCATACGGCAACTTTGCAGTTAGCGGCTCCAAACCCTTATGCGCCCAAATAATCGGCAACTGACAGCCAAGCTGCTTGATGTCTTTCAAGATACCTCGAAAACCCGCCGTAGGCACTACGGATAAAATCAGGTCTGCACCATCAAGCGCAATTTGCAAATCGTCTTCGATTTGTAATTGGTCATTAAATTTAAAATCGCCCAAGTACATAGGATTGGCGCGCGCCTTACGCATACCCGATACGTGGCCTGCATTGCGCGCCCAAAGTGACACTTGGTGGCGCTGGCTAATGTTCATTGCCAACGCGGTACCCCAGGCACCGGCACCAAGAACCGCTATTTTTGTCATTTAATTGAATCCCCAAGTCGATGAAATTAAAACAAACCCGGCGACTCCGTCACGATGCCGCACCTTAAGCCAGCCGTTGTTTGGTTTTGTATCTACCACTTCCAATAGCACGCCTTTTTCTAACGTGGCAACCAAGCTGGCACTGGCATCAGCAGCCTGCCTTATTTCAGCCTGATTGATGGTAATCATCACCGTACGCTTATCAGACAACTGTTTGGTTTCTACCCAGTTAATACTGCCCTCTGCATCGCGCACTTTCAGCCAATCACCCAGATTAACAATAATTTCAACAGGGTAATATTGACTAAGTATCAGAATTTTTTTGGCGGAACTTGAAGGTGCGTCATAAAGTACGGCTTTAGGCACCGATACTGATTTAAACTCTAGCGCTAATACCGCTAGGGGCATCAACGCTAAAGATAATGCGATTAAAACTTTGCTAAATTGAGACATCAAATTTAGTGTGTTGCGGTGTTTGCAGTCTCTGCCTGTTGCTGTTTTTGTTGCGCAAACAAGGCTTCAAAGTTAATTGGGTTGAGCAATACCGGTTGGAAACCACCACGGATGACTAAATCTGAGATACTTTCACGCGCATAAGGGAACAAAATGTTAGGGCAAGTGATGCCAACAATCATTTCAATGTTTTCTTCAGGCACATTGCGAATATGGAAAATACCCGCTTGTGTTACTTCAACCAAAAACACTGTTTTGTCTTCAATTTTTGAAGTTACTGTGACTTTAATCGCCACTTCAAACACGTTAGCTTCAATTTGCTGCGCAAAATTGCTTAATTCGATAGCCACTTGTGGCTGCGTGCGATCTGTAAAAATTTGCGGTGCATTAGGAATCTCTAATGAAGCGTCTTTAACGTAAATTTTTTCGATACTAAAACCTGGTTGTTGCGTCTGTTCTTCATTGTTCGCGACGGGTGCTGCGTTGTTATCTTCTTGTGCCATGATTCTCTACTTAAAAAATGTTAATTGAATGGGTTAATGACAATGCTAAAAAATCAGCGGTTATTTTAACAGACTTTACGCTGCCAGAAGCGGGTCTAGCCCACCGGCTAAATCCAGCGCGCGCAAATCATCAAAACCGCCAATGTGTCGGTCATCAATATAAATTTGTGGCACGGTACGGCGACCTGTTTTTTGCATCATTTCATCGCGCTTTTCAGGTTGTAAATCAATGCGAATTTTATTAATTTCTGCCACGCCCTTACTCATCAGCAATCGCTCGGCATTCATACAATAAGGACAGACCGCCGTGGTATACATCAAAACATTGGCCACTTATTGCTCCTCTTTTACAATTGGCAATTTTGCTTCTATCCAGGCATTCATGCCGCCTTGTAGATAATTAACTTGCTTATAGTCTGCCTTACGCAAAATATCACACGCCTTGGCTGAACGCGCGCCATGCTGGCAATTGACCAAAATCGGTTTATCTTGATATTTTTTAAGTGTATTCAAACGTTCCGCCAACTTATCCAATGGAATATGTTTAGCATCCACAATATGACCACTGGCAAATTCAGCATCATCACGCACATCCAGCACAACTGCATGGCTACGATTGATTAAAGTAATCGCTTCTGATGTGCTTAAATTTGGCACACCGCCCGCGCCCTTTTTTAGGACTGGCAATAACAACATGATGCCAGAACCCACAGCCAAACCTATCAGCAAAGCATTTTTTATAATAAATTCCACGCATTTCCTCTCAAAATAAAATCAGATTTTGGGGTCGGTTATAAGCACAAGATTCTAAATCAGGTGAAGCATCCATAAAAAAAACGATGCCTCATAATGAAAAATATTGACGCTATAGTCGCACCCTTAAATTTACAGTCCGATTTTACGTGTAATTAAGCTAAAATAGTGACATTGCTCCCATAAATTTATGCAAATATTTAAGGCGAAACATCATGTCAACGTCCACGACTATCACAAACACCACACCTGTCTGCTTACTCATTTTAGATGGCTTTGGCTATCGCGAAGAAATGAGCGATAATGCGATTGCACAAGCCAAAAAACCCAACTGGGATACGCTTTGGAAAAACTTCCCGCATACACTTATTAATGCCTCAGAGCATTATGTAGGATTGCCTGATGGCCAAATGGGCAACTCAGAAGTGGGGCATCTTAACATTGGTGCCGGGCGTGTCGTATTTCAAGACTTTGAACGCATCAACAATAGCATTGCCAGCGGAGAGTTTTTTGATCATGCCGAATTAAAACCGGCATTACTCAATATTAAAAACAATCAAAAAGCCTTGCATATTTTTGGGCTACTCTCAAACGGCGGCGTACACAGCCACCAAGACCACATTCACGCCATGCTTAAAATGGCTGCCAAACATGGTTTAAGTAAGGTGTATATTCATGCATTTTTAGATGGTCGTGATACGCCTCCCGTGAGCGCCGCGCCTTTTATCGAGACATTAGAGCAACAATGTAAAACATTGGGAGTAGGCAAAATCGCCTCTATTAGCGGCCGCTTTTATGGCATGGATAGAGACAAACGTTGGCCGCGCGTAGAAGCCGCCTACAAACTTTTCACCGAAGGCGTAGGTGAGTTTATGGCCGAAACTGCCGCTGCTGGCTTACAAAATGCCTACGCACGTGGCGAGAACGATGAGTTTGTTAAAACTACAGCCATTCGCAGAACTGGTGAGGCGCCCGTGCATTTAGAAGACGGCGATTTAGTCGTGTTCATGAACTTTCGCTCCGACCGTGCGCGCCAACTCACGCACGCCCTACTGGCTGAAGACTTTGACGGCTTTCATCGCCGCCATCTGCCAAAATTGGTGGGCTATTTTACACTCACCATGTACGACAAAAAAGAAACCAAAGCCACTGCGCTGTTTCCACCACAAGAGGTGCGTAATACATTTGGAGAATATTTATCTAACCTTGGCTTAACGCAACTAAGAATTGCCGAAACTGAAAAATATCCGCATGTGACTTTCTTTTTTAACGGCGGTGAAGAAACCGTTTTTGCAGGTGAAGACCGAATCTTGGTACCGTCTCCACAAGTAGAAACCTATGACTTGCAACCTGAGATGAGCGCTTATGAAGTTACTGAAAGACTTGAGGAAGCCATTCTCAGCCAAAAATACAATGCTATCATTTGCAATTACGCCAATTGTGACATGGTAGGCCACTCAGGTAATCTAGGTGCTGCCATTACCGCAGTAGAAACCTTAGACACCTGCATCGGTCGAGTGGTAAATGCCATGCAAAGCATAGGCGGTGAGGTACTGATTACCGCTGACCATGGCAATGCAGAGCTCATGTACGATGTTGAAAATCAACAACCGCATACGCAACACACCACCAACTTAGTACCGCTAATTTACATAGGTCGAGAAGCTACGCTAAACAACGGTGGTGCATTGTCTGATTTAGCGCCTACGCTACTGCACATGATGGGCTTGACACAACCTGACGAAATGACAGGTAAAAATTTAGCGCAAGTTAAAGTTTGATATTAAACCTTAAGCTATTTTAGTCTAATGACGTATTATCAACCCCTTCGTTTAACTTCAATGGCGGCCTTGATGGCCTCATTGTTATTACATGCGCCGTTAGTGTTGGCTGAAAAAAAACCAGCGCAGCCCAAACAGGCGTTGAGCGATTTGCACCAACGCTTGGAATCACTCAAAAAAGAGCTGGATCACTCGCAAGAAGCGCACAAAGATGCCGCCGACGCACTGAAAGAAAGTGAACAGGCGATTAGCGAAGCCAACAAAAAGCTATATGAAATCAATCAACGCCAGCAGCAAAATAAAAACAACCTCATGCGGCTTGAGTCGGACGCTTCTTCAACCAATCAATTACTGTCGCAACAACAAAAACTATTAAGCCGACAACTTTATCAACAATATAGCCATGGCCAACCCAGCTACTTGCAGATGATTTTGCAAAATGAACGCCCAAGTGAAATTGCACGTGACATTCATTATTTTTCATACATTGCAAAAGCGCGGGCTGAGTTGATTCAAAATATGCAAGGCAACCTTGCCAAGTTAACCAAACTCAATGAAGAAACCGCAGCAGCGCTGAAAGAAGTTGACGCGCTTAAACAAAAACAGGTGAATGAACGCCAGACTTTACAACGTGAAAAACAAGAAAAATCTAAAGTAGTAAAATCACTTTCACAGCAAATTGCATCGCAACGTGGTGAAATCAAAAAGCTACAACGCGACGAAAAACGACTCTCAAAATTGGTAGAACGTTTATCGAGGATTATTCCAACTAAACCTAAACCCAAAACCACAAAAAATACTACCTCTATTAATGTTGCGAATAATAAAAAAACCAATCAAATTATCGCTAACAACAATGCATTACCTCGTGATGAGTTTGCGGGCGCTAACTTTGCGACACTCAAAGGTAAACTGCGGCTACCAGTGCGCGGTGACGTCACCAACCGTTTTGGTGCCAGCCGCGAAGATAGCGGCGTTTCATGGAAAGGTCTATTCATCAAGGCCAATGAAGGTGCAGAGGTGAAATCTGTTGCCAGCGGTCGTGTGG
Organism: Methylotenera sp.; assembly: GCA_030652995.1. Lineage (GTDB taxonomy): Bacteria > Pseudomonadota > Gammaproteobacteria > Burkholderiales > Methylophilaceae > Methylotenera. The sequence goes on along the minus strand of JAUSAG010000019.1, from coordinate 1,590 downwards.
TTTTTGCTGACTGGCTACGCGGCTTTGGCAATTTGGTGATTGTGGATCACGGCGATGGCTATATGAGCTTATATGGATATAATCAGGCCATATTAAAACAAGCCGGTGAAGTAGTACGTAGTGGCGATGCGATTGCATCGGTTGGCAACAGCGGTGGCAACGAAGCTAACGGTGTTTATTATGAGTTGCGGTTACAAAGCCGACCCTTTGACCCATTAACTTGGAGTAGCTTGAATTAGCGAGTGTAAGACTTTAACCTGAACCTCATACTGTATCAGAAGCAATTCATACGACTATTTCTGGAAGCTAAAAAAAACAAACTTTTAATTTGATCAACGCCACCAAATGCATCAGTTAGTGCTACTTCCGCTCAGTTAAACTTGGCTATCTGGATTAATCAAATAGTGATTTCTTTGCATAATACATCGTATAATTGATTTAAGAGAGATGCCGCAAACTAAGGCGGATTTATTCACTCTCAAAAACCCCATTTAAAAACCCACTTTTAAGACCTAGTTTAATTCATTAACGCTATCCACAATTGCTGCATACAAGTCACGGGTAGATGCAATCGCACCATCTTGGACTTCCTGAGCTGACAATATGTTACCGTTGGCTGCCTGTAACGGACGCGTCGCAGTAGCACTAGCAACCACAGTCACAAAATAACCAAGATTAAAACCGCCATGTGCAGTGGAATTAATGCACATATGCGTCATAAAACCGGCCAGCACAATATTCTTGATGCCCAATACTTTCAACTGCTGATCAAGATCAGTACCAATGAACGAGTTTGGATAATTTTTGGTAATCACAGATTCTCCGTTAATAGGCGCCACCTCATCACAAATAGCGCCAATTTCCGCAGAAACATCATAAGGTGAACCAACACCAGCATCGTGCTGAATATGAATAATAGGAATTTTAAATTCTCTGGCTTTAGCTAGCAAATGCTTAGCCTCTAAGATTGCGACTTCTACGCCAGTTAATTGCATCAGTCCTTTTCTATAGGTATTCTGGCAATCGATCATAATCAATGCAGACTCTTTCAATGGTGCAGGTGCTAAACCCAAACCAACAATTTCACGCAAAGTTTTTGATGCTTCAATCATAGTGTTTTCCTGAAATTAAATAAGTAACCTGTATCATAACCATATTACCAATAAAAATTTGACTGGTGATAAAGATCAGTTATTAGGGTCAAAATTTTGTTATATATTCATAATATAAGCATCACTCTCATACTTGCCGCTATGGGCCTCCCAGCTACGGTGGTTGCTCTTAAGTTATCGGTTAACTGAAAGTCTTTGCGTAAACGCATAGCTATCTTCTCGCCGGACGCTCAATACCATAAACAGTCTAGCTTTTGCTAGCGTGAGAATTCAAGCGAGATTTAAATGACATACAAGATGGCAAACACAAAATAAATACGCCACATGAGTGACCTATTTAGTCCACCCTGAATAACTATTAACCAATTGATTTAATTGGTTAATATCAATATTTTTATGGTATAAATTTGCCAGAAATGCGATAATAACACTTTGATTTCTTGCAAATTTCAGAGTGTTTTATGGGCCCTAAACATCC
>JAUSAG010000018.1 GCA_030652995.1 Methylotenera sp. | reverse complement strand
GGATGTTTAGGGCCCATAAAACACTCTGAAATTTGCAAGAAATCAAAGTGTTATTATCGCATTTCTGGCAAATTTATACCATAAAAATATTGATATTAACCAATTAAATCAATTGGTTAATAGTTATTCAGGGTGGACTAATTATGATGTCGTGTGGCAAAGTTTGGCCCTAATCAGTTATACGTAAATTAAGGCTGGTCGGCAGCAATGGGGGACAAAGCAGCCGCACAGATTTGCAACGTCAATGAGTACTTTCAGCACATTTGAGGCAGTCGCATAATTAATGCTGACAGGGAAATCAGTGAGACTTTCTGAGTTATTTAACTTACATTGTTTAAAAAAGTTGCATTACAAAAGGAATTAAATTTTACACTCACACCTGTAGGTCCTTTTGCTGATCCCAAGCAAGCAATTCACCATGAGTAAGCTCCTCCAAATCAAGACCAATATCTGCAATCACCTCAACCACATAAGAGCCTATCAACTTACCGTACCTAGGATGATTAAATAAATGTTTTAAGATAATAGTACCACCCAAGAGTGGGGCAATGTTCGCGTTACCATTTTCCCCCACTTTGTTGTAGTTGGAAGGAGCTCTGCGTATTTCCATCAATAGATTAAGACCCAGAGACGTTAGAGACGATGCATCAATTTTCATGTTTGGATTAGCATCACCTAGCAACCCCGCCAATAAAACTTGGGCTGCACTCACTCGATCTGGCAAGTGACGTTTTTCAAACACCTCTGTAAACTTTTTCCAAATACCTGACCCGACAAATCTTGACTCTTGACGAGCAATGACAGCACCAATGATGCCGTAAGATAGAATTGCAGCATCAAATTTAAGCATGTCATATAAAAAATTAATCGGAACAACATCTTTAGCTTGTACCATTCTTCGTATATCGTATTCATCAACTGAAAGACTTACGATAAAGTGAAAAATTTGTGGTGAAAGCTTATCCATTAGATTAACAAGCTTAGGAAACGGAACAAACAAAAAAGGATGGTCAAGCTTGCTTTGTTCCAAATCAAAGGGTTTTGCCACCGGTTTTGGAGTTTCAGGTATAGATTCTTTGGATAAAACTTTTTTTGAAAAAGAATCAGCAAACATGAGTAATATTTCCTGCCTAGGTTTTGAAAGTTTTTCAAATCTCTCTTTTGTAACGGCAGTAAGTCCAGAAGATTCAGAATTAACATTGATCTGAATATCTTGAAAAATAGTCTTTCGAAGGCTACACCAAAATTCTCTGAAAAAGATGTCGTCAAAAGCTTTAACATCATCAAGATCTTCGACATCTGCAGCACCTGCCAGCATGACAAGGTACTGCGACCGGGCATCATCCGGATCAGAAGAGAACCCTGAGTATTTAAGATCGTTTTCAACGATAAGTTGCTCAGCATTGCGAATCTCGCACATAGCCAAAATACCAAGAACAGTTACAGCCTTTTGAGGGGCAAGATAGGTCCATTTGATGTTAGAGAATTCCTTGCCAACTCCAGTAGTTAGCATACTCAAAAGAAGTTCATTTATGAATAACTGCTCTCCAAGTGCATCGCACAGTCTAACCCAAGGTTTTAATGCCTCACCTCGTTCAGCAGTGATGGATAACTTTACAGCATTGGAAACCGCCGTTTTTATGAGCGAATCAAAAGCAGTAAGGAGGGCAATATCTTGCTGAACAGCAGTTGGATAAGCCTTGAGCTTACTCCATTCAGATTTTCTGAACAGATTGAATAGTCGCATGATGCATTCCGCCAGTCGTGTAGGTGTCCATAACAGCAATATAGGGCTTTTGCTTATCTACCCCATTAGGGATAAGCAAAGCTCCAGGGGCGAATTTAGTCGCATCCTCAAGATTTCTTGTTTCTACAAATATATAACTCGGATTGTTTTTCCAAAGCGTTGGTTTAATGAGTGGATTCACATATTCGTGAAGAATGACTCTTGACCAGACGTGCTCTAGATCCCCTGGATTTTTGATAACATCAGGCACGTTTTCTATTACTTTAATAGCAATTTCATCAGCGTTCTTCTTAATAGATCCAGACAACCAAGAAGCTTCAACGAGCCAAATAGTCTCAAACTTATCAATTGATTTTCTAGAGGAGTAAGTTTCGAGTTCGATAACAGCCTTATCAAAATCACCTTGGTAAAGCAGATACCACCCCAACTCAGCATATAGTCCAGCCCCAATGAGCTTGGCATCCATAATGCCCGAGGGGAGTTGCCTATCCCAATCAAGAACATCCTTTACTATTGCAGCAGCAGCACTAAATCTACCCGAATTTAATAATGATCGTGCCCATGCAAAGGCTGGACGAGGCATGAACGTACCCTCGTATACCCCTTTAGTGTTTTTCAGATTATTGTAAGCGATGCTGTAATGCAGTTCAGCCTCGCTATTGTTGCCTGTGGCGGCATGCAAGTTTGCCAATTCTTCAATGAGAATGACATCCTTAGGCCTAAGATCGAGAGCACCTTCCAAAACAGAAAGTGCCTTTTTTATATCACCTTTGTTACGAAAGAATTGAGCGGAACCTGCAATAATTTCAGACTGAGCAACAGTCCATTCAGTGGAAGGGTTCGAGAGCTTAATCCAAGGTGCATCAATAATCATTTCATCGTACGATTGGTAACGTTTTTGGGGGTCTAATGACAAGCATTTACTTAGAAAGTGTACAACTTGAGCCCCTAGATCACCAAGCATAAAAACACTTGATGTTAGTGGTTCCATAAGCATTTCACCTTGTAGAACATGAGAGGATGAATTTTCAACATAAGGGTGTTGTTTAGTGAGAAATTGGTAGAAAGTCACACCTAGAGAAAATATGTCAGTTTTTATTGATGGCACAGCGCCATCCCATAGTTCAGGAGCCATATAAAAAGGCGTGCCGGACAACTCCCTAGATGTTGATTTTGGTATATTTCCAGCACCCAAAGCAATGCGATCCTTGATAGTAGCAGCAACACAGCGAGCCAATCCAAAGTCACTTAGACGGGGTTTACCAGACTTATCAATCAAAATATTTGCAGGCTTAATGTCTTGATGGATAAGCCCCTTAGCTTTATAAGAAAAGCTCAGAGCACTTATTACGCCAGATATAATGCTCTGCAACTGATATCCAGAAAGACTCTTAGGGTTCAGCGTGTCTAGTGTCAGGGGATACCACTCTATAGCAATGCTTGGTAAGCTTTTCCAACTTCCAAATGCAATGGGTCGCGCGATGTTTGGATGGTATGCAACGGAGAACCAAGCCTCACACTCGGTATCAAAAGCCTTGATACTACTTTTCCCCTTGATTATCTTCAGTGCAATAGTTCCCCCCCCGCTGGATATCGGGAATAATTTGTAGACCGTCCCCATACCTCCATGAAGCTCTTTAGCCAAAACGTACTTGCTATTTGGTAGGTACTCAATTTTTAAGGTTGGGGGTGGGGTCATAACGTTCTCAGCTTTGAGTCTGATAGTAGACATTTAAATTAGATTTCAGCCAGACTAACTTGACGAAATAACGATTTAAAGTCGTGAAGAATATGAACATGCCTACAAACCCCATTACCAAAAACAAAGGTTATGCCTTGATACCTTGTAGTGAGTAAAGCAATCAGTTTTTTAGTCCCAAGAGTCAAAATTGGAAGCTCGCACTGCACGCATGGCGGGCAACATGTGCGACATAAAGGAACGCTGCCACGAGTTCCCCCACGGCTACTCGACATAGCGACTAAGGGATCAGGTGTTACTATACTATCAGAGTGATGAAACTGAATTATATGTAAAGCAAGCGGAGCTTCTTTCTGACCACATACAATACACGAAGCTTTATCAACAAGTCGGTGCTTATAAGATTCTATAAGCGCCTCTCGAAATGAATTATTCATTTGAAATGACCTTTTTATCAAGTTGGAACTACATATTTATGTATGATGTTTAACACACTGCAATCATTACTAGACTCTAACATATATGTAAGTCATGGGTGATTACAAACATAGGTTGGCAGTAAGTAGATTCTCCACTATAACCACTATTCAATAAATATGAGTGAGTGCTTTGTCCTACTTACCTGTCTGACAGCAGAAAAATATGTGGGACAGAAGTGGGTCATGGTTGTCGGTGGCATATTGATGCTGACAGGCCGCAAAGGGGATATTTCAGCCGACCAGCCTTGATTTACGTTCAACTGGATCGGGTCGGGAGTGACGATTTTCTGGGTCCGCTATGGAGAAGTCCAATTTAAACACTCACCTTACCCAATTAGCATTACTTAGCTTAACCATTAAAACGCACCAAATACTAGCCTGCAAACCTAAAAAGTTTGCGGGCTTTTTTACGTCTGCAAACTGCGCCTTTTTATCCATCTTATATGAAAGACCAACATACCTATCAACACATCAACCAAGGAGACTTACCATGAAAAAAACTACACCTAGCAATGTCGCACCTAGCAATACCTCACCTAGCACTTCAATACTTTCAATGCGCATTATTAAAATCGCATCCTGTCTCACATGCTCTGGTAAAGCCAATCTAACTTATCATTTCGGTTGTACCAAAGACAATCAAGTACACATCCGCATCGTATTCAATTCAGGCGGCGGATTCTTTAGTGAAGAATGGGTGCCACTTAAAGCAACATTGGCAGCATTAGATAAGGCATCTCATCCCGTAACAGCAATTCCATTCATCAATTTGTTCATAGGAAAATCAGTCAACACACCTGGATTCTTATTGGCTGTTCTTAAGCATGAAGGTCTTGTCAAATTGCTGGAAGGTAAAGTGCGTGGCTATGAAAAGCTTGATTCAGAACCTTTTATGCACGAAGTGAATAAGCTTGTATCCTCAGACACAGACCTAAAACCTGAACCAGTTACACGCATCAAGAAATCTGCAACAACAGTCCCGCCTAAAAAGTCCAAACAGGCATTACCGCCAAAATCCACTCCGATGTAGTGCTAGTCCGGCGCTCTCAAAAATTAAATAGCCATAACTCCAAGCCAGACAAGGCTCTTCAAATCTCTAAATACCGTAAATCAGTTATACCGGGCTTATACCGGTCTGACTAAGCAATTTCATCCCACATTTCACCTCGATTTAAATCACCACGGAGTTACTCAATGGAACTCATCACCTTAGTCGTGATTGCTTTGCTATGCCTGCTTTCTAAGAAAACCAGAACGTTTGCATACGTTTTGTTAGTACTACTGTTTTTAGCCTATCCATTTACTTGCATTTCAATATCAGCCATTGCGCTAGTCATTCACTTTATTAACAAATCTAAACAAAGGAAATTATATGAACCGCCAACATTACCTAGAAACGATTGAAACAGTATTAGCTTGGGATCTACCAGAAGAAGCTATTGCTGATGCCATCAATCAACAATTCGCATTCATCACAAATAGAACAGGAGACGTCAATGATCAAGATACATCACTTCAATGAAGCCTATCAGCAATACAAGCAACATAAGATTCCTTTCAGATTGTTGCAGGATCAGGCAGTCATCATGATAGGTCTTTGCCAAAACCCAAATTCATCAGTCAGTAACCCACTAGACATTACCCAAGCAGATATTGATTGGTTAATGCATCAAGCAGAAGCCACCCAAGACTATAGTGATTATTTAGGTGGTTACATTTACATATGTGAAGTAGAGCAAGACCTCCTGCAAATTCATGGCTGCGACTTTGAATGGGCTGAAGCACATAATGGTAAATGGCCTAATGTCACAGATATAGTAATGTCTTGGGATGCCTGCAACTATCTAGATGAAACTTCAGGTCATCCGCAATGGGTCATCTTTATGCTGTGCTGGAACAATGCTGGCGGTAACGTTTATTTCGTACCAAAAAACCTATGGGTTCAAGCAAGAGTTACCGAGCATATAGAAGCCACAAATCCAACATCAAATATCTGAGTGCAACGCTCAGTTTTATTATTTCGATATACCTACCCCCACCCATCCTTAACTCAATAGTCTGAAAAATGATCCGGCACTATGCGGAGGATTTTGCACGTCTGTTGTAAGTGGAGGGAGGGTAGCCATTAAACATAAACTTTAGGATCTCTCTAATGAAACAAACTACCATTACACGTAGCAAAATTAGCATCAATCAACGCATCAAACATACCTCTGATCTTTTTTGTAGCGCGTCAACTATCTTGTCTAGTTCAGCGACAATTATCTTGTCTAGTTGACGCTGAGATTTTTACTACTGTTTTTGCATAGATGATTTTCTTCGGTAGCTTCCTCCTTCACACTGAATGATAGTGGCATGATGAATCAAGCGGTCAATAGCAGCGACCGTCATGACCGTATCATCAAATAATTTATCCCAGTCCTCAAACGATTGGTTGGACGTGATGATTAAGCTGTGACGCTCATAACGATGTGCAATCAGTTCAAACAGTACACTGCTTTCTTGTTCCGTTTTTCTGACATAACCAATATCATCCACAATCAATACTGCGTATTTATCGAGCCTATTGAGCGCCTCAGTGAGTTTGAGTTCAGCTTTGGCCCGTTGCAGCAGTTGCACCAACGCCGTCGCCGCCATGAATTTGACTCTGATGCCAGCCTCAGCCAAACCATAGCCGATACTGCTCACTAAATGGGTTTTACCAACGCCACTGGCGCCAAACACCAATAGATTGCCACCCGTCTTTACCCAGCCATTCTGCTGGATCAGTTGATTGACCTGCACCTGCGTCACCCCCTGCAATACACTGAAGTCAAAGCCGCCCAATTGTTTGCCTACGGGGAGCGTGGCCTCCTTGAGGTATTGCTGGAGGCGCTTGTCTTCACGTGCCAGTAATTCGATGTGGCACAACTCTGCCAGATATTGATCAGGCGCCCAATGTTCAGTGATGGCTTTTTGTGCCATCGCCTGCCAATGCGTTTTAATAGAGGCTAAATGCAACTGTTTAAGCATGAGCGGTAATGAGGCGTTATGCATGTTAAGTGTTGGACTATTCATTAGGCTGGCACCCTTGCCAATAAGGCTTGGTAATCACTTAACGCATGTTGCTGTATGCGCAGACTGGGAATGATCGGGATGACGTTTAAGAACCGTTGCTGGCAGTCAATCAAGCTGAAACGACTGGCCTGCTCTATCTGCGCCAGGGCGTAACGCCCCAAGGCATCTTCACAGTTCGCTTTTTTAGCCAGGTGTAATAGCCCAACAATATACTTACAGGCGTCGTCAGATGGCAGTTGCGTATTTGCATGCTGCCAGATATGGCGATAGTCCTCGTTGGGTAACAGGTCATCACGCCATTTAGCAAAGCGAAATGCACGTGGCTTCTTCACTAATGATTCAATCACATGTTGGTAATCGATGTTGCGTTGACGAATGCCTGATGACGAGAACAAGCGAGTCAGGGTCAAGGTATGCTCGCCTGCACACCACAGTTCGAGCTTAGCATCAAATAAGCGCACCCGTACGCAACTGCTCACCAGTCTTGAAGGTACGCTGTAAAGGACGTGCTTAATGGTGATCGTGCTGTTACGGCTGACGCTGAGAATATGTTCGGTGTAATTGACGCGCTGTGTCGCGGGTAATGGTTGTAATTGTCGCTGCTCTTCCAAAAAGGCGCTGTGGATGCGACGATTACGTTGCTTGAGCAGGTTTTGCACAAAGGCCTCATAGTCTTCACGGCTATTAAAGTCATGACTGCCGCGCACTAACAGCGCTTGATGCAGCTGCTTTTTAAGATGATTGTTCGGCGATTCAATGGCGCCATTCTCATGGGCGATGCCACGGTTATTACGCGTAGGTTTTACCCCATAATGCTGGCATAGATCCGCATAACGTTCGGTAAAATCATTTTGCTCCCGACGGTTCTTATAGGCTGCGCTTAAACTATCGGTGCGTAACTCATGCGGCACGCCGCCACTGGCACTAAAAGCGCGTTGTAATCCATCGGATAACGCAGTAAAGCTTTCGCCGCCATAAACCACTTGGGCATAACCCCAGCGACTGGCGACCAAACGATAATGAAACAGCCTGTGCTTCAATGACACGCCGGCAATGGTCACTGACTCTTTGACCACCGTAAAGTCAGCAATACCAAGTGCGCCAGTTGCATGGGTTTGCGTGAACATCACTTCTTTAGCACTGCCGTGTAATTGTCGCCAGCGGTTGATGCGCCGTTCCAGGGTTCTGCGTGTTCTGGGATCAAACTGATCACTGTGCTGTTCACACAGGAAATCAAATATCCCAATGGGTGTAAGACCATCTGATTGCTGTAATAGCGGCAGCACAATAGGCTCCCATATGACAGATAGCGGATCTTCTCTAGTACGCCAATTACGATTGGCTTGTTTGGGTTGGTGAATCTGGTTGTCGATGCGACCGGCAGTGCGTGATGAGATGCCGCTCTTAGCTGCAGCAATCACCTGACTATGCTTGGCTCTTTGTGTCATATATAAATTAACCTGTTTATCTGAAATGTGTTTACCTGACACAGCGCCTCCTTGTGGTTTGCTGTGCAGAACTCTATCAGATCAACTAGACAAGTTAATTGTCGCTAGACCAGACAAGATAATTGTCGCTCAATATTTTTGGCGTTCACTTCCCCGTCAACATTGAGCCTGCTATTTATCAATTCACTGGCAATATGGCACCTAAATATAATGGTGCTTACTGGGAGTTCTACAGCCTAAGTAATGGCGGCTTCTATATGGCTCCAAGCTCAGATAAGCATTATCTGGTGAATTGTGATAATGGCTTTGAAGGTAAACTCACAGCAGATGTCATTGGAATTACAGCTTGCTTGTATGCCTATAGCCATTTGTCATTTAGTAGCAATGCGGTCTTTGCTGAGATGTGCGCTAATCATTACCACTGGTTGCGTGAGTATATGCTGGAGCATGTTGAGGCTAGCGCCATTCTGTCTGCAATAGACTGACCTGGAGGCTATCATTTTGAAGATTAGCTTAGAACTACAAGGCAATACCTTGGAATATGAAAATGATGCTGTGACTGAATCATCAGAAATGTGGCATGCCTTTGGTGATGGTGAAGAAGGTCATGAATATTGTTATGCAACTTCATGGCAAGATTTTATCGGCACTGCATTTCACCTCATACAGCAGACTGGAGGTAATTTGTTACTTAACGGCGTATCTATTCATGCTGCTAACTTTAGCGATACCAATGGCAGTTCAGTGACAAAAGAAACCGTCGTTGCATTGGGCAATGGTGAAACTTTGCCACTGTCACAGCTACTCGTTGTTAGTAGTGATTGTAATAACAACCTTAACTAATCAGGAGAAATTAATTTGAATCAATCAGCAGGTACGTTCGGCATTTGGGGGATGGTTATTTTTATGGGACTGGTGATTTGCCATCCTGTCCTCAGCTTATTAACATGGCTAGGCTTGCTCTCATTACAGAGTGACGTAAAAGCTTAGTGGAGCGTTAATAACAATATAGTGTGTAACACCTACTCCTTCGGGGGTAGGTATTCTCAAATTTATTTTAGATATTGTGAACGAAAACGGGGGCCTAAGCCCCCATCAGTATTTTTATAAAACAATCTAATTAATTAGATTTGTTGATTCTTACGGCGACGAGCCACAAAGCCCATCAGGCCAATGCCCATCAACATCATGGCAGAGCTATCAGCTTCAGGCACCGCAGCAGTGATGGCTGTGTATTGTAGGCTCAGAAAGCCATTACCGTTGAACGGCAACTGCCAGCCTGTTCCTGGAACGGTGCTTAGGTAAGCGCTGCCGATACCGAAGCCAGAAGTATCTGCCGTTGTCTGTGTACGAGAAAGCTGAATGCCAGTTACAGTTGAATCATTGCTGGTTAGGTATGCAATATACTTGGTATTAGAATTAAGGTTCAAACCAAGGTTGTTGAAGCTAATAGTGGTAAAACCACCAGTTGAGTTAAAAGTCTCAACAGCAGAACCAGTTGTTGTCAGCAGGGAAGATCCAACAGAATTGGTTGCTTGGTTCTTAGCGTTCGTGTCAGGATTCCACTGTGCCACATTCAGTTGAAGCGATGACGTAATATTTCCGAGTGCATAGAAACTGAAAGATGACAGAGTAGAGTTTGACAATAAGGAGAACACCTCACCTACCCTAGGCGAGTCACCGCTTGGATTTGCTGCGTTACCAAAGTAAGCAAAAGGTGAACCTGTGTTTGCGCCACTCGGCACGTTGGTATACGTATCAGCAAATGCATTGCCAGCGAAAGCTAGCATAAGACTGGCGAGTACTTTTAGTTGAAGCGATGATTTGATCATGTTTTTTCCTTTATTAACAATTAATTATGTTTGCAATCTTGTGCAACTGTTTGGTTGAAATTAAGGTGAAATCATCTCAGACTTTGATTCACCTACACGTCTTAAGCATTAATCTACATTCGTTGGCCATTTGCCGCACGTCGTGACTGACCATCTATGTTGACTATGTCATTGTAGATAGATAAATTATCTTACACAGCAACATTACTCTTTGAATGTGAATTGAGAGTGAAAGAAAACGCTCCCAATATAGTCCGATAGGACCCCTGTTTGAGACGGTCGGAAGGAAAGTGATTATGCGTAAAGTTATTTAAACAACTATGCGACAAATTTGCTTGAGGATCACTTGTTAACCAGGTGAATACTCACTCGGCAGTATTTCTAAAAACAACAAATTTGATTAGATTTTTTGATTCTTACGGCGGCGTACAACAAAACCCATCAGGCCAAGCCCCATCAACATCATGCCGTAGGTGTCAGGCTCTGGCACAGGAGTTACTGACATCAAAAACGCATGGCTATAAATACCTAAAAGACTGTTGGTTGCATTTCCAACAATCCAGCCGTTGTCATTAATCCCATTAGCCTGTGTTAATACCCAGCCTGCAGCCACGGTGCTGGCATCTAAGTAACTATTTAGGTCAGTAGCTACCGTTCCGTTCCATATCGTGGCTCTTGGTCCTATATAATCAGCGTGCTCTGAATTGCCAACAATTTGGCCAGCGTTATTGATGTCATTGGCGATACTATAATCCCCACCTAAAGTACCTAGGTTAATGGTTGTACTACCATCCCAAAGTGTGGCAACTGAAGCTTCATCATTAAAGGTGCTCGCAGCTCCAACTACTACTCCATAGTTATTGATTGCATTAGCTATACTGTATGTCCCACCTAGTGTACCAAGGTCAGTAATTGTTTCGCCACTCCATAATGTTGCATGATGTTCAAAACTATTTGGAAGAAATACAGCTCCCGCTACTTGGCCAGAATCATTGATTGCATGAGCAAAATTATATTTACCATCTAGTGTGCTCAGCGTTGTAACTGTGTTAGTACTCCATACAGTGGCGTCAGATTGATCAATAGTCTGATTGTAAACATAGCCTGCGACTTGGCCTAAATTATTAATGGCGTAAGCATAGCTACTATTCCCGCCTGGTGTGCCTAGGTCGATTGCTGAAGATCCACTCCACAAGGTCGCATGAAACGCACGGTTATCTGCGGTCAGTGCTATTCCAGCCACTTCACCAACGTCATTGATAGCCAAAGCCTCACTACTATCACCACCTAATGTGCCAAGGCTTGTAGCTACTGTTTCGTTCCAAATGGTTGCATAGAAAGCAGCGTTATTTGTAGTAGATGCAGAACCAACAACTTGTCCCACATTATTAATGGCATATGCATAACTCGATGTTCCACCTAGTGTACCTAGGTCCTTGTAAGAATATGCAGCAGCATTGGCTGACAGTGCCAACCCAGATAAAGCAATTACTAATGCGATGTTGAGTACATTTTTATTCATTATTTTTCTCTCTAAATATATCGCTAGCCTATTATTAAATACATAATAATCTGGTATTAAGTCAGGCTAATTATGGTCTATAGTCTTGACGGTCTAGTAAATGGAAATATCATCATGGGGCATTACTAAACTGATTGCTACTTTGACTCCGCTTAGATAGCCGTTTCGTGAAATACTCATGCGACGAGATCACTTTTGTATGTACACCTCTGAGCAAGATCTAGGGTGGGGAGGGGTAGCGGTTTGCAAAAAATCGCAGGCAACCTAAATGTTAGCGGGGTGGCAGGTGGAGGCACTTCCCCTAAATTTGAGCATCTCTTAACGTTTAATTTTCGGCAAAATGCTAAATCCATTTTCTGCTACCCCCCCCGCTACCCAAGCAATTTTTACAAGCTATTAAGGTTTGTTAGTTGCTGCTTATCATATGAATGTTGCATTTATCAGTGTGAAGTTTTAGCTATGGAATGTAACTCTACGATTCAGGTCATTTAACGGTAACTAATTGGTTGCCTACTCCAACTTAACCAACTAGAATAAAGCTAATGCAGTAATGAGCCAGGTTGGACTAGTCCTCAGATATTCGCAATGTCACAATTTCACAAATGATTTAGTGATAGCATCAAATATGTACAAAGTATTAGTAATTAAAAATAATAATTAAAGGGTTTATATGAAGGCTTTATATTTATTGCCGGTATTGCTATTGATGCTGAATGGTTGTGCTTCTGTTGCCGACCATCGAAAAGCACTTGATGATTCAAGTGAGCAAAAGCTGACATTAGGAGTTGCTCAAAAAGAAATTAAAGCAGGGATGTCTCAGGCTGACGTAGCAAAGGCCTTGGGTTCTCCGAATATGGTAACTAAAGACAAAGATGGCGTTGAAACTTGGATTTATGACAAAGTAAGTACTGACTATGCATATTCAAGTAGTACTGGTGGTATTTCAAGTCTGATATTTGCGATTGGTGGAAATGTAGCAGGTGGTGTAGGTGGAAGTTCTAGTCGGTCAAGCGGAGCATCAAGCCGCACTCAGCGCACCTTAACTATCATAATAAAATTCAATGATTCAGTCGTAAAAGAATTTACATACAATGCAACATCTTTTTAATTAGGGAATAATAATGAAAAAAAATCTACTGCTAGTATTGCTAGTGTCGCTTGCACTTACTGGTTGCGAAACAGTACCTCACTCAACCAAAACAGCCCTTGAACTTCAATCCATTCAGTCTAAAGAGTTTGAAACAAGTAGAAAGGTTGCTTTTGCGGCAACGCTATCTGTTTTTCAGGACGTTGGATATACTATTAACTCAGCTAGTTTAGAAACAGGTTTAATTACCGCAAAAAGTCCGACAAAACAAGATTTCGTTTTATTTGTTGGTCAACGTATGAAAGATGTTAAAGCCACTGCTTTTGTAGAAGAAATTGTTCCTAATCGAACTAAAGTGCGAATTAGTCTAGTAAATAGCTCTGAAACATCCAATGGTTATGGCATGAAGGGTGGGCATGAGGTTCCGGAAGAGGCGCCTGAAATGTATCAAGATATTTTTGCTAAAGTTCAGCAAGCTATCTTCGTTAGAAAAAATATTCAATAAACTTCTAATCTAATAGTTTAGATTTTATAACTTAAAGGTCGGTAGATTAATAATCTTCTGACCTTTTTGCTTACAGTGAATGATTTTAGCTGGAGAAGCTTTTCACTTTGCATCTACATCCCCTTAGAATTCAAAATTTACTAGCACTAGCTGTCTCTGCCTCAATACCTTATGTTGCAAGGTTTTCTGAGTCTCCATGAGGGGTTGAGCTTTTGTAAACATTCAAATTCAAAGCTTCATCATATTGTCGTATTACCTTTATAATTTAGTAAGACTTTCTACCTACTTATATTCTTAAAATAAGAATTTCATGATATATCACGATGAAGTAACTAAAATTGATCTCAGAGAAAGTTACTCTATTGATGAATCAGTTGCAAAAATGTTAGGCTGGATGCACGGCCCCATCTGTTTACAAGCTGTTACTCAGGATCAGTACGGGCCTATCCCAGAGCACTTGCCACACTTATACTCCTTGCTCCATTCATTAGAAACTCATCTTCAATTGTTGTTAGATAGAGCTAAGCATGAGTATAACGAAGCGCTAAATGAAAATGTGATAGCAAAACTCTATGCGGAAGATGAATCAGCCATAGATGCGGCTTCAGTACTGATTGCTGCTGATGCAATCGTTAATGAGAAATATGATCAGATATCCCATTGGAATAAACTGACTGAAAAAGCACTCAACTATAAATTCATGATCAAAGAAGAACTCGACAAGAATGATTCGTCCGAGTTAGAAAAAGATCAGTCCATCACCGATGAACCAGGCCTTGTGCATATTAAACTGAATAGCCTCAATGATTGGGCTAAGCAGTTCGGGGTTGACATAATTGACCTGCCTGAAGGCTTGGTAGTTTCCAGCCAAAAGCCGCAAGAACAAATAGCGCAAGCAGCAAATATAGAAGTTAAGATTGAATCTACTGAAGCTCCTGTTAGAGTTCACAGAATTAGGCAGCGGCATACTGAACTTTCATCAGCGATTGACTCAATTCTCGAAATAATGCCAAACCCTACACCTGGAAAAGTGATGGCAGAACTGCGTAAATTGATTATAAATCCAGATTCTTGCATCACTTGTAGTGCAGAGGATGGTGTCCAATGGGAGAATGGTAAGGGTATTACTAAGACGCTGACTCACAAGGCTCTAGCAGGACGAATAAAGGAGTGGCAAAAGCTTCCATTAGCCTGATTAAGCAGATTAAGGCTAGATTAAGCAGTTTAAAGCTAGGTTAAGCAGGTTAAGAAATAAAATAAAAGTACACATGTTTTACTCCATATATGCGGCTAATACAGCGCTAAATATGGAGAAAAATATGAACGTATCTGAAACAAAAGAAGTAGATTCAGCAGAGCTGGAGGAGTTAATTAATCATGCCCCTATCTCTGAAATAACACCAGTAAACATCCCCACCGAGAATCACATTGACTCTGTGCTTAAGAAAGAATTAGGTTCATCCCAAGTCAGTGAGAGCTCATCATCAATCGCGTTAGCAACAACAGTTAGTACATACACAAAAAGTAATGAATCACCGCCAAGTAGCAAAGCTAATCTAGATAATCCGAAGCCACTGGATCCTGCATCATTTCCAGATCAACCACGTAATGGTTTTAGTCAACTACCTGCAACAATTGCAAATACACTACATCTAACAAGTGGATATAACATCAAGGTTCAATATGATGTTATCAGGAAAAAGTTATACATCATTAT
Source organism: Methylotenera sp. (assembly GCA_030652995.1). Classification (GTDB taxonomy): domain Bacteria; phylum Pseudomonadota; class Gammaproteobacteria; order Burkholderiales; family Methylophilaceae; genus Methylotenera. Next base: position 51,329 of record JAUSAG010000018.1, on the reverse strand, counting down.
TCCTAGCAATACAGGTACGCCTGATAACGCAGATAACGTAGCAATGGCTAGAATTATTAGCCTAGCTAATCTCAATGGTTTACCCATCGGCCAACTTCCAAGCTTTCTAGAAGTCATTGGCGACAGAAATCAATACAACCCTGTTGCCGAATGGATAAAAAGCAAGCCTTGGGATAACACAAACCGACTTAACGATTTGTTTGCTACTTTAACTCAACGTTCAGACTTCCCTGAAGAGCTTAAAAATAAGCTTATTTATCGTTGGCAATCAAGTGCAGTGGCAGCAGCACTATTACCTAGTGGATTTAAAGCAAGAGGTGTCCTCACTTTACAAGGCCCACAGTCAATTGGTAAAACTTCTTGGATCAGTTCATTGATACCTGACCCCATACTACGTGAAGGCGTTTTAAAGCTCGACCACCACTTAGATGCTGGAAATAAAGACTCTCTAATCAGTGCCATCACACACTGGATTGTAGAGGTGGGAGAATTAGACTCGAGCTTCAGAAAAGACATTGCACGTCTTAAAGGCTTTCTTACTTCAGACCGCGATAAAGTCCGGCGTCCATATGGCCGAAGTGACTCGGAATATCCACGCCGAACCGTATTTTGTGCAACGGTTAATGACGATAACTTTCTGGTGGACTCAACTGGCAACAGTCGCTGGTGGACGATCCCTGTTACCGCCGTTAATTACAACCACGGCATTGATATGCAACAAGTATATGCTCAACTTGCAACGCATTTAGAAGATGGAATGAAATGGTGGTTAACGCCCGAAGAGGAGGAGCTACTTGAACTTCACAACAAAAAGCATCGTGCAGTCAGTGTAATCCGCGAGCGCATCTTAGACACCCTAGACTTGGATCGTATTAATGAAAGTGGGCTGTCTGCAATGACCGCAACGCAATTGCTGCAAACCATAGACATCAAGTCCCCAACCAATGCGCAAAGTAAAGAATGTGCCAGCATTTTAAGGGAATTATTAGGTGAGCATAAACGTATCAATGGCTCAAATAAATGGCGTATTCCATTCAAAAAGGAAGAGTGGGCATCATCTAATGCACCTTTGGTATCTGATGATGGCGATGTGTTTTGACCCCTAATCGCTACCCCTGCCTCCACCCTGAAATTTTAAAAATTCCGATACGAATCTTCGGGTTTGCGTCAGGGGTGGGGGAGGGGTAGCAGATTTATGAAATTTACAAATGCAATAAATAGAAATAGGAAACGGTCCCCCGCAGATCCGGTTTGAGTTTTCTGAAAACTGCTGCCACCCACTACCCCTTTCGCAGAAATGCTTACGTTCTTAGAATTAGTTGAGGAGGCAGGGGCAGCAAATAGTTGAAATTGACAAATTTAAGGAGCAACAAAAATGAGCAATAAAAAAGTAACAGGTTCCAAATTAGACGTGATTGAAGTACTCAATTTTCACAGCGTACCAACCAAATTGTATGTGGAGATCCAACGCCACATGAATACGCAATTGAGGAATGTTCTGCCTAATAAACTTTACACGTTGAAAAAGATGTGTGGCAAAGAGTTCTGGAATGGCATGAATAGTTGGCAGCAAAGAAAGGCAGGACGTGCATTTGCACACATGGTGCATGTTGGCCTCTTCCCATTCGAGTTTATTAGATACAAAAAGAGCCCGACTAAGAGATATCTACTTAAGTAATACGCAAGCTACAAAAGGATGTGGCGCTTATACAGGCCGCAGACTTCAACACTTAAATTTTTATATGGAGGTTCAACATGATTGTAAAACTAACAGAAAGCTTTATATCAAATGGCTTGCAATGTTCAGCAGGTAAACGCAGAGAGGAAGTAATTGACGCCCTAATGCCAGGATTTTTCGTAGAAATAAGGGCTTCTAGCTCAGGTCAAGGAACTTATTACTTTCGCTATAAAGATGTAAACGGTCATACGCAGACAAAAAAGTTAGGTCGCACCACTGACATAACTTTAGCGGAAGCGAGAAGTCACGCCAAGGAATTACGTGCACAAGTTGACTTAGGTCAAAATCCTCGCGCAGCAGAAAAGGCCAGAAAATTGGTTGTTACTTTTGACACATTCTTTAAGGAGCATTATTTACCCTACGTCATACCACGTAAGCGCAGTTGGGGCAGGGATGAGGAGTTGTATAGACTACGCATTTCTAAAAAGCTAGGTTTTAAAAAACTGAATGAATTAACTAGACAACAAGTGCAAAGTTTTCAGTCAGAACTGTTGGCTGAAGGTCTTGCACCTGCAACAGTTAATCACCATACAAAGCTCATACGTAGAATGTTGAACTTAGCAGTTGAATGGGAAATGATTGAAAAGAATCCCGTTAGTCGTATTTCTATGCTGGCTGAAATGAATCAAAAAGAGCGTTATTTAAGTGAGGAGGAATTAGTAAGGTTGGTGAAGGTGCTAAAAACTGATTCTTGCCGTTCTGTATCTTTAATCATGTTCTTTCTTTTATCAACTGGAGCTCGTTTGAATGAGGTCTTGTCAGCCACTTGGGATCAAGTAGATAGAGAAAGAAAAGTTTGGCGAATTCCTGCACTAAATTCGAAATCGAAGCGCTTAAGAGTAGTACCCCTCAACGAAAGTGCCTTTGACGTAATTAACCAACTAGAAACGGAGCATAAATTTGATCACCTCTTTATTAACTTTAAAAGTAAAAAGCCCTATGTAAGTATTCATAAGGTTTGGGACAAGCTCAGAACAAAAGCACAACTACCTGAGATGCGCATCCACGACGCGAGGCACTTCTTCTGTGGCGCTTTGGCCTCGAGTGGAAGGACACTATATGAGATCCAGGTGCTGGCTGGGCATTCAGACCCTAAAACGACAATGCGCTATTCGGCAATCTCGTCAAAAGTATTACAGTCAGCATCAAGTACGGCATCAGACATTATTAAAGGAGCAATGAAACAAGAAATACCTGTTGCAGTGTAAGTGAGTATTTAGGCGAGTTAGGGCGAATTGTCCTGCTCGCCTTCTTATTTTATTTTTGCGTAATGCTAATATTGTCGGCAAAAATTTTCGCCGCGCCGTGCCCTATGTCCCAAAAAAATTTCAGGGGATGGGCAGAGTATCACCGCCGCGAAAAAACTCCGCCTGCGCACGCCGTCGGGTCGAGTCGGATAGGTCCCGCCCCCCACTCCCCCCGGAAAAGTCACGGGGACTCTATTTTATTTAAAACGGACTTTTGATGTCGGCGATAGACGGAGGCCGATTTTTTGGGATGAGATTTAGCCCAAATCGGAATGTATTTTTTGGTAATCTTGTTTAGAAGGCATTGGTAGATGTTGTCCACTTCTAAAAGTAATCCATTTGCTGGGTTGACTGCTAATCGAGGCAAAGCTGCCCTTTAGGTTCTGCAACTTAGCTTCAACCTCCTGCCCAATACCGTCAGTCAATTGCTTAAAAATAGTTTAATGCTCATCTAATAGCTTCCGAATTTATATTAAATATCATTAATATGATATTTATGATGAACTAGTTGACATATTAAAAATATTGTGAGATTATATGTTATCAGTTATATCACATCAATCACATAGGGGTTTATATGGCTTTCTCAAAAGAAGATATGCAGTCGGAGCTTTTAGAATTCATGAAAGGTTTTGCAGCTGGTGTTGAGCGTTTATATGGTGTGCATGAAGCTGCTATCCTTTCAAATCCTTTACTAATCTCAAATTCAACCTTATGGAATGCACTAGGCAACATGTACGACTATGGAGTTCTTGGTATTCCGGTTATAGGCTTAGGTGATGACCCGCTTATTGATGGAATGTATGCCGATGCCGAGGTGTTTCTAAATTGCATTGCCACTAACGCAATGGAGCCTTATCTCTATGAGGATAACGTTGGCTATCCAAATCTATCAATTAAAACCGCAAGAATGGCTGTTGCACGCGTGGTGCTTGAGGGTGGAGAACGTTATACGGATTATGGCGCTGGTGAGTATGGATTGGGTAATGGGGATTGGGGATATTTAACTCTAAGTGAAATAGCACTTCTTGCGGACATGGATGAACGTAGTGTAAGAAATGCAGCTAACCCTAAAGTTAATGACCCTTTGATAACTGAAACTGTTGGAAAACGTTCGCTTGTAACTCCTCAAGAAGCAAAGCGTTGGTTGGCAGGTAGAAAAGGATTTACTCCAACTCAATTAGGTCGCGATATAAAAAAACAGGTTGCAACAAAAACTATTGATCTACCTAGCGACATTGCTGAGCAATTAAGTATAAAGGCAGAGCAGGCAGGACTCTCAGTTGCTGAATTCATAAAGACAGTTATCTAAGGAGAAAATGATGCACAACACTCTACATTCAGGTATTCGTGGACAACAACGTGGCGTACCACCAATGATAGTTGATTTGTTAATTCAATTCGGTGCACGTGAACAACATACACAAGGTAGTGAAATTGTGTACTTTGATAGAAAATCAAAGAAAAAGATTGAAACTTATGCTGGAGGACTTTTTGGAAAGTTAAATGAGCACATGGATGCATATGCAGTTATTGCATCAGGTAAGTTAGTTACAGTTGGCGCACGTTTCAAACGAATTAATAATTCATAAATTAAAGGTAGAAAAAAGATGGCCAACATTAGCGCAAAAGAACAAGCAGTTAAAATATTTCAATCAGCAACCCCTGTTATAAAAATTCATGGGGTTGGCGGCAAGCAATGGAAACGTAACATTGCAAAGAATCCAAATGATGCAAGAATCGGACCCTGGTTACAGGGCAAATACGATATTTTGGATGAGAAAGTATGGAGAGAAAAAGGCGCATGCTTATACCTTGTAGCAGGGAGTGATTCAAATATTCGCTATGTTGGTATTTCAAGAAATGGTTTGAAACACCGCTGGAGAACATCACCTGCATATGATGCTGTAACAATGCAAAAGCTTCCAGATAACCAAATTTTTCATAGCCAATGCTGGAAGAACATAGAGCGTGAGTCGCTTACAAATCCAAATATTACTTTTGAAATTAGATGTATTTCTTCTCAACAGATATCAGCCATGCATAATCAGTTAAGCCCAAAAATATCATCACTTGTTGAGGCATTTAGAGATGATGGCGAGAGTATCGTTGCTGGTATAGAAAGATGGTTTTGTAATGGCAAATCCACTGACTTTCTATCATGGAATGTTGCAATGACTGGCCGATAGTTTTCAGAGAATCGTTTGCAAAGGTAAGCTAAAAAAATCTAATCAAGGTTACGTGAAATTGCATAACGTTAATTATTAAGGAATAAAAAGAAGAATATGAAAAAAACATCTTTAGTTGCTACATTGGTTACAGAACAAATTCGCTTTACCGGTAAGAAACAATTGGAAATTGCTGAGGCAGCTGGATTCGATAATGCAAACGTAATAACCATGATAAAACAAGGCAGGACAAAACTTCCTTTAGGCAAGGTTGGATTGATGGCAAAAGCTCTTGAGCTGGATCCAACGTATTTGCTAAAGCTTTGCATTGAAGAATATCAGCCTGAAACTTGGGATGCAATCCGCCCATACATGGATGAGATAGTAACGGCGGATGAGTTGAGTATCGTTCTCTCAATTCGCAATGCTATAGGGGTGCCTTATATTTCAGCCCTAAATATGAATCAACGTAACAAGCTGGATGACTTCATCCAAACCATGAAAAAAAGAAGTATCAATAATCCAATAAACTAAGTAATAAAATTAACAATAAAGCGGAGAAAATTATGGCCACAAAACTTAAATACGCAGCAAATGATGCATTAAATGTTATACATAATAATCTGTCTGATGAACTAAAGTTATTTCGATTTAATGAACCGACACGCACTAAAGCACATTTGTTTGGAATTGGTGGTAGGCATGGTCGTCAATTTGGAATTGTTCTCGGTGAAACTGACAAATTGACTAAACATTTCACGGCACAACAAACTAAAATTGTTCTTGAAAAATGTGATTCACCTAATATTCCAGGTGTAGAGTTATCTCTGGACCAAGTAAAAGGTGCAAGATTTCAACAGTGAGACTCGAAAATTTGTCCTGGCGATCAAACCTCATTTTTTGTCGCCGATGGAACAGCTTTAAGAGCTTTGTTGAGGTGGTACAGCAATTAAAAAGTTTTAGAACTGCCATTTTATTGACCTTTTATGGTGGGTTCGGGAGGGTGCGTGAAAGCGTGCCCTTTTTATTATTTTAACTATTCGGAATGGTTTCTGAATAGCAACTTAGCTACTAAGTGATTTCATAATCCCAAAAGAGCTTGCAATATTTAGCTTGCTTCAATATTATCTTACCCAGTGCGACCTATTGTTGGCGTACTGTTGTGCCAGTTAGAGTGACTCGACTGGTTCCCAGTTAGACCATTGAATGGCTAGTGGGGTTCCCTAAATTTATTGGAGCTCGCTATGTCGACAACCTTAATCAAATCCCGTCTCAAAGCTTTCAATCTTCAACAAGGTCGATGCATCTATTGTGAATTGCCTATGTGGCTAGATAACCCTGAGGCATTTGCAAAGAAATTTAAAATTACTACCAAAGGCGCAGCGCTATTCAAATGTACAGCTGAGCACCTATTAGCCAAGCAAGATGGTGGCAAAGATCTTGAAAGTAACATTGTCGCTGCATGTCATTTTTGTAATCAGAAGCGCCATAAGTGTAAAAAACCAAAAGACCCAATTTCATACAAACTGTACGTAAGCAGTCGGGTAGGCAAAGGAAGGTGGAACTCAGTTTTAATTCCTAGCCATCACATATCTCAACATATGTGATTTTTGAAAATGTTACTTCTCAACCAAGGCTCGGGTTTCGATCGGATTTAGGTCATCCAACTAATTGATTCGTTTTGCTTTTTAAAAGAATTTTTCACTTATTTTGGAATCAAGTTTCGGTATAGGTTCAGTTTCGAGAGAGTGGTACAATGTCACGAACAAAAACCCTTACAATTCTTCGGTTTTGAGAGGCGATAGTAAGCGCTCACCTGTACTCATAATCCGTTGGTACTGTGTTCGACTCACAGAGGGGCCACCAAAATAAAAAGACTCGGAGAAATCTGAGTCTTTTTTTGCATTTTGACGGTCGGCTTTAGGGTAAGCCAATCAAGATGTCGTGGGGAAAAGTTTGGCCCTTTTGTGACCTTCGTCAATTAGGGGTGACCTTCTGCAAAGGGGGGGGGGGGACCAGCCGGTCAGTTTTGCAACGCCGATGAGTACTTGCAGCACATAGAAGTCAATCGCGAATTAAAGCTTCTTGATAAAATGCCGTATATTGGGCAATGGGTACTAGAAGCCGCTTGTGCGCAGCTTAAAGCTTGGGAGCAAAACCCCATGACTCGTGAGATCACCCTTTCGGTCAACGTCAGTGCCAAGCAATTCAATCAGCCAGATTTTGTAAGGCAAGTGCGGGCGACTATTCAAAACCATGTTATCAATCCATGCTTACTCAAGCTTGAGCTGACAGAAAGTATCATCGTAGAGAATATCAATCACATCATTATCACCATGATTGCATTAAAAATACTTGGTATTAAGTGCTCTCTTGATGATTTTGGTACAGGCTATTCATCACTACAGTACCTTAAAAAGCTACCGCTAGACCAACTGAAGATTGACCAGTCGTTTGTGCGTGATTTGGTGGATGACGATGGTGACAAAGCAATTGTACAGACTATTATTAACATGGCGAACAGTTTAGGTTTTAACGTGATTGCTGAGGGGGTTGAAACAGCAGAACAAAGACAATACCTGTTAGATAACGGATGTACGCATTATCAAGGCTATTTGTTTAGCAAACCAGTGCCGATCGATGAGTTTGAGGTTTTGCTGAATAAAAATTGATATTTAGCTGACAGACAGCTTAGGGGATTTTTCTGCCACCTGTTGAAAATTGGTGAATTTTCGCATTGGTCGAAAGTGACGGTTCATGAGTGACTGCTATTGGGAATCTTAATTTCAACTTTCGTCTTACCCAATAAGCATTACTTAGCCTAACCACTAACACGCATCAAATCTTTATTTACTATGTTTAATTTTTGCGTGTTAGTATTTCTTACGTTGAATATCAATTGCTAGAACTGTGTTTCTTTTTATACCGTAATAGCTTGTGCGCTATCAGGCTTCAATAAAATAATCATCAATTTTTACTAAGACTTTAAATACTGAGAGCTATCTTTGGCTTTAAAAGTCTCAGTTCATAACCCAACCAGATCATCAGAGTAAATTAAAAAGTAATTTATGAAAAATACTGTAATTTTTAGTGTAGTGAGCTTATTCACAATCTTTACTCTTGTATCGCCAGTTTACGCTAACGATAAAATTGATAGGGATACTGAAACACCAATTCCTCGTAGTAAGAATCTGTATGGAATTGGTATTGGGGTGTTACCTAAAACATCTGGTTCAGATGAGTTTAGAGTATTAGTACTACCCATCATTAATGCTAATTATGGTGACCGCTTTTACATCAACGCATTGCAAGCCGGAGTTTGGTTACTAGATTCAGATGATAAACGTCTAAGGTTTGGTGTCGCTACGCAAGCTCGTTTTGGATGGGATGCGGATGACGGCAAGTTAACACGCGGCATGAATGACCGTGACTTTACCCTTGATTTAGGACCAACAGTTCGGTGGCAAACTGATTACGGCACGTTCAATGCACAGTGGGGATTTGACGTTGGCGGTGCAAGTCATGGGCAAACTGTTGAGTTGCAATATATCAAAAATCTGATTCGCGGTAACACCTTCAAATTAAACGGCAGTATAGGAGTGACGTGGAACAATCGTAAATTTAATGACTATTACTTTGGCGTAGGCGCAAACGAAACTTCACCATCTCGCCCTGCTTATTCCGCAGGATCTGGTACTGAATTTAAAGTGGGTGTGAATGGGTCATATGCTGTAGACAACGATAGCTTCGTGCTATTTGGCACATCGGTTACAAGATTAAGTGATGAACAAGCCAATAGCCCAATTGTTGAAACACGCATGCAGCCATTCGTTTATCTTGGATACTCTATCTCATTCTAAAGAGCGCGAAGCCATAGTTTTAGTTGGTGCTCTATTCGACTCACTGAGCCGCAAATTACATTAAGCAGTGTGTTGCAAAACACCTCATAACCCGCGTAGCTGCGGGTTTTTTATTTTTAAGGAGGTTACTTTTAAATGAATTAAGATTGCTCCTCTTATGGGGATGAATGATATTGCTATAATATTGTTTTGAATGTAAAAATTAATTCTTTACAAGAATTTACATATTGAGAGATATTTAAATGATAGAAATATTGAACATTTGCCCGCGCATTCCCCCTCTTAGCCGAATTCCGTCTGGCGTCTTGATCGTCTTGGGCGTAGTCTACAGGATTTAATTACCATCGTTAAAAACTTGGAAGCGTTAGGCGTGGCGTTTGTTTCCGTTACTGAAAATATTGATGTTTCATGTCTTTGGTGCATTGGCCGAGTTCGAACGCAACCTAATACAAGAACGTACACAAGCAGGTTTAACGGCTGCCAGAGCGCGGGGCAGGGTAGGCGGGCGCAAAGCTGTGCTGGATGATAAGCAACGCGCCCAAGCTAAAGCTATGATGGCCGACAAGTCATTGTCAGTGGGTGACATTGCTAAAACGATGGGTGTTTCTAGGTCTACTTTGTATCGGATTTAGTGCTATCGATCGTTAACTTGCCAACTTAAAATTTATACGGTATATTACCGTATACGTAATTTTACCGTATCTAAAAGGAGGCTAACATGTCTGCTGTTGCTCGATTTGATTTAAAAATGGATGTAGAGGAAAAGGATGTTGTTTCTCGCGCTGCGGCCTTGGTTGGTACCACGATGGCTGCATTCGTGCGTACGGCAGCAAAAGAAAAAGCGCGCGAACTGTTAGATCGGGAATCTCGCATTACGATGACAGCGCAGGATTTTCAGGCGTTCACAACGGCGCTCAATAGCGCATTCACGCCAAATGCAGCTTTGCAAAATGCAATTCATGCTGCGCGTGAGGTTAAACGTGCTTGAGGAGCAATTCCTCGATTCAGCCCGCCATGATCGCCAATCCTTTAAATCTGGTGTAGCTGAGTTGGATGAGTATCTTCACCGATTCGCTGTCCAACAAAGCAAGAAGGGTATTTCCGTAGTAAGGGTTTTGATTGACACGGAAATGCCAAAAACAATACTGGGTTACTACAGTTTGAGTGCTGCGCAAATCGATGTTGTCCAAATGGATGAGCGTACTCAACAAAAATTGCCGCGTTATCCGGTGCCGTGCTTTCGTCTAGGGCGATTGGCTGTGCATTCATCTCATCGTGGTCTAGGACTAGGGAAGCTTCTCTTGGGGTGCGCAGTTGAGCGATGTTTAGAAGCAAAAAAACATGTGGCCGCCTATGCGTTGGTAGTCGACGCAAAAGGAGATGACGCTCAGTCATTCTATAAGCATTACGGCTTAGCTTCCTGCCGCGACAACCCAATGACCATGTATCTATCACTTGTTACATGACTAGCTCAGTCCACTTTGCGTGGAATACGCAATGTAGGTGAATGATACTCAAAAAAGACAATTAATTGGTATTTTTTAGTTCAATATCCGTGTGTAGCGCGTCATATATCTCAAAATATGTGATTTTTTTAATGCAAATTTCCAAACTAGTTTCTGGGTTCAGTCGGATTTAAATTTTCCAACTAATTGATTCATTTTGCTTTTTAGAGGAAGATTTCACATAATTTGTGAATCAAGTTTCGGTATAGGTGCAGTTTTTGGAGTATAATGCTCGGTTACTAAAAAACACCGTTTTTTCTTGAACTTACAGTGTCGATAGTGAGCGCTCACTATCACTTATAATCCGTTGGTACAGTGTTCGACTCGCAGAGGGGCCGCCAATACAGAGGCGAATTGCATGGCTTTGTACATGCAAGTCGCTTTCATTAGTAACTAATAATGACAAGGATTCATCATGACTCAAACTAAAAAACCTGTAGTGAAAAAGGCTGCGGCCTCAGATACTAGCGTTGAGAAGGCTGCGCCTAAACCGCGTGCAAAGAAAGTGACGCCTATTTTAAGTAATCAGGAACGTTACGAAATAATACAGAAAACGGCTTACTATATTGCTGAGCATAATGGGTTTGTAGGTGACCCGCATGCATTCTGGGCTGAAGCAGAAGCTCAGATTGATGCATTAAAATCGTGATGTATTCGACCCAAGTTTTACAATATTTGAAGAAACACGGGCAGCAAGCTGACTGGGAGATAGCCGCAGGCATGGGCTTGGAAATTTCTACTGTACGTTCAACTTTAATTAGCCTTTCTGAGCGTGGTGAGATTTCTAGTTGCAGTGTGACTAAGTTTATCAATGGACAGCCTGTTGAAGGTTTATTGTGCCGGATTGCCGGGACGATTCCACCTGCTGCGCCAGGTAGAAAAGCCGCTGTAAAACCATTGCAGTAAATTTGCTAGCGCGTACATTGTTTGCAGCATGGCAATCAATGTATTGTAATTACAGCTTAATTTACGGCACTTCAATCTTAGGAAGATAAACGCCTATGCCGTCGTCTGCCCCTCCAAAGCAACCTAACAACCCATTGCATGGCATTACGCTTGAGACCTTGGTTAAGGAGCTTGTAGCTCACTATGGCTGGGTAGGTTTGTCTGAGCGTATTGTGATACGTTGCTTCACCCATGACCCAAGCGTTGCCTCAAGTTTGAAGTTTCTACGAAAGACACCGTGGGCGAGAGATAAGGTAGAGGCGCTTTATGGCGTTATGTTACGTGATGTTGGTCAGGATAAGGTTGCGGCCGATTGACTATCACCTAGACTATTCAGGGTGTATAGGCTTATTAAAGTGAGTTTAGCTGGTTAAACCCAGATTTTCCATTAGTCGATTTTCTCTACTTGAATGTCAACTTGCTCATAAAATTTGTACAAAAATCCATCAAAATGGGCGGCGTTATCATTCCAAGTCCTAATAGAAAATCTGGGTTAAATCTCTCAATGATTAATATGCAACCATACAGTTAGTACAAAATATCGGGGTGATTATGAATACCAGTAACGTTAACCTTAAAGTGCCGTTCAATGAAAAAGACCAAGCCAAAGCATTGGGTGCTCGATGGAATGCAGAATTAAAGCTATGGTACGTCCCAGAAGGACTCGATTCGGCACCGTTTGAAAAGTGGTTATTAAATACAGACGCACCAATAAAAAGCGCAACTAAAGCAACTGCACCTCGCACAGCTGCAGTTGACGATCATGATGATGATATGGATGCGATAAATGCTAGATTCCGCGAGGCTTATGAGTCACGTGAGTATGATGTGTTGTAACATTTTAAGGGCAGAGAGGCTTTGTGCTAAGTTATAAATGGGCAGTGTGTTAAAGCCCGCATTAGCTTTCACTCATACCTTTATGAGCTGTTATTTCTTCTGCTTTAACATCGTAGCTAAGTTTGCAAATGGGTTGGGTTTTGCTACGTTGGTTGGCTCTCCGTTAGTTCTGTTTCGTAACGACTCGTCCAAAATGCGCGCATGCTCGTTTTCATGGCAGTACAAACATAGTAACTCCCAGTTGCTACCGTCAGGCGGGTTATTGTCGTGATTGTGGTCTTTGTGGTGAACAGTAAGTTCACGTAAGCGTATGCCAGAGAATTGACGCGCGCATCGGCCACAAACCCACGGATAGAGTTTGAGCGCTTGCTCGCGATAACTTGCGTCACGTTCAGCGCTATGACGGCGCGCATCAGCGACAATGCTGTCGAGATGCGAGTTTTTAGGCGTTGTGTGCTTGTCCATGTTTTAACGTGTTATCTATAAAGAATCACTATACATAAAAGCATAGACTAAGTTGATCGCTAAAAAGTGCCCGAGTCAATGATCAGTCAAAATCATCCGCGTCGTGCAATGCCAGTATTGTTGATGAGTCTTTAGGGATGGCATCATATCCAGCATTCTCTAACTTTAGTCTATATTCACAAGTTGGAAGATGACCTTCTAAATTGCCATTGATGGTCGTTGTTTCAACTTTGCAGTATGCGCAACGATAACTGTGCATTTGATTTTCCAAGTGTTCTTGTGGAAAATCAATGTAGTATAGTTTTTTCATTGTTCGTGTTCTCCAATATAATGATTACTTCGACTAGTATAACCATCAACACACAAAGATAAATATGAAAATTTGGCTAAAACGCTTCGCAAATATACTCACAATAAGCGCTACTTTATTTTTGACTATCGGTCTAGGTTATGTATTTGTTAACAATCGGCCTGTAGGTGATTTTATTTCAGAGGCAGCACTTTGTTACCTAGCCGTTGCTGCTTTTAATTACATGATGTTTGGTGCTGCTACATTGTGGCATAAAAAAGCCGATATTCTAGAGTGAGTCATTGTTCATAAGTCTTAGCGTAAGCGCTCTGAATAAGCACGGGTAATCTATTTCAGGGATGTTGGATTGACTTGTAAAATTAAAATTGAATTAAGCTACCCATAAATCACACGAAAATAAAACTATCCATATGAAAGCAATGATACTAGGCGCGGGCAAGGGGACTAGGGTTCAGCCTATTACGCACGAAATACCTAAGCCTATGATTCCATTAATAAGAAAGCCTGTCATGGAATACCTGATAGATCTTCTTAAAAAACATGGCGTCAATGAAATCATGGTAAATACCAGCCATTTAGCGCCCGTGATTGAAAACTACTTTAGAGACGGTGAGCAGTTTGGTGTCAGTATCGCCTATTCTTATGAGGGGAAAATCTCAGCAGATGGCGTTGTGACGAGCTTGCCCATTGGCTCTGCTGGTGGCATGAAGAAAATCCAGGATTTTTCAGGTTTTTTTGATGAAACATTTATCGTGTTGTGTGGAGATGCCTGGATAGATTTAGATATTACCAAGGCATTGGAGATACACCGTCAAAAACAGGCAATTGCAAGTGTTATTCTTAAGCAAGTACCTCATGATGAGGTATTTAAGTATGGCATCGTTGCGTTAGATGAAAGTGATCGTATTGTTCAGTTTCAGGAGAAACCCAACCCTGATGATGCTGTCTCTAATTTGGCTAGCACGGGGATTTACATTTTTGAGCCGGAAATTTTTAATTACATTCCATCTGACGTCGCGTATGACATTGGTGGCGAGTTGTTGCCAAAGTTAGTACAAGAGAAGTTGGTTTTTATTGGCATTGACTTGCCATTTCAGTGGTTAGATATTGGTAATGTCCACGATGTGTGGACGGTCACTAGCAAAATACTGAATGGTGAAGTGATAGGTTTTAAAATGCCAGGCAAGGAAGTGAGGTCAGGTGTTCATGTGGGGATTAATCTAAATGTTGATTTAGACCAGGTGCATATTACGCCACCTGTTTATATTGGCGGCAGTACTAAGATTGAAGCGGGTGCCACTATTGTAGGGCCGGCAGTGATAGGTGCCAATTGTGTGGTAGAAAGTGGTGCTGTTATTAAAAATTGTATCGTAGAAGACTATACGCGGGTGGGTAGTTTAGCTAATTTAGAAGGTAAAATTATTTTTGGTAATAAATGTATTGATCCAATTCTCGATACACAAGTTGACATCACTGAAGCTAGGCTTGAATTTATGATAGACGATGCACGCAAGCCTGTGGAAGAGAATTAATTGCATGATTTGCAAAGGAATAACACCATTAAGCCCGCTTAAGACTCAATGGCGACGCTAATAATTGGAATGTCTGAAAATATCACCTTCCGGTTTTAAGTCAAAAGCAATGCAAATGCGCTCTTCATTTGAGTTAAAAGGGATGGTGCGATGAAATAATGAGGATGGAAAAAGCACAATGTCTCCTATACTTGGCGTGGCAATACCAACAGGAAAATTATTATGTTTTTGCGGGTAATTGTCGCCATGTAGACCATATTCAAAACAACCCTCTAGCGGGTCTTGTTTATCTTTAGGTAAAACGAGATAAACAGCACCGCTAATCCAGCCTACTTCGTGAATATGTCTATCGACAAAACCGCCACGACGCAACCGAACATACCATGAGCTGGTAAATTCAAGTTCTTGTGGAAACGATTTCATGAGCTCGCAATCAGCCCCTGCAAAGCGATTTTTGTAATGAATAAACTCTTGCTTAACCAGTTCGCCTAATTTTCTAAATGATGCTTCCGGGCGTTTAAACAGATTACCTGCGGATTGTTTGCCATTGATAATCATGCCTTGCGCACGTACTTCAATCGCAGTGTTGTCAATGTCGTTTAATAAATCTTTAAGAAACTGGCTGTTTGGCTCGGCTAATTCTTTGATGCTGTTCTGATAAACAAAGTCAAAGCCATTTTTGCAGAAGTTATAGGTATCTTCTACCCCAAAATTGGTGGCATAGTGAGTAGATAGTGTTGCCAAGAATGGTGCATCATGTTTTGTGTGTGTGCGTACAATGTCATCCAGCTTGGTTTTAAATGTATCAAAATGCTCGGCTTTGTAGGTGCAATATAGTGCACGTTCTTCCCAGTCATCTAGTTTTGAGCGCTCAAAATGCGTCACTGCTTCATCAAAGCGTCCTGCAAGGTATAAAAATTCACCCATGTTGTAATTGGCGCCAGCGTGGTTTGGGTTTAGCTTGAGCGTGTCTAGGTAGCTTTTAATAGCTTCCTCCATATTGCCTTGGTCGCGTAGGCACTCACCGAGATAATTATGGGCATCTGCGTAGTTGGGAAACATGGTGATGGCGGACTTGAAATGCGTAATCGCTGCATCGAGCTTACCTTCGTCGCGTAGGGCGGTGCCTAAG
The DNA here is from genome assembly GCA_030652995.1 of Methylotenera sp. Lineage (GTDB taxonomy): Bacteria > Pseudomonadota > Gammaproteobacteria > Burkholderiales > Methylophilaceae > Methylotenera. The sequence continues at coordinate 35,590 of JAUSAG010000018.1, read as the reverse complement.
TTAAAATGCCCTCTCGGGTCAGCATGAATACTAAGCGCAGTACGGTAGTTTTTAATGGCCTCTTCAAGCATGCCTTGTTTTTGTAAAAGGGTGCCTAAGTTAGCATAAGCCTCAAAAAATTTTGGGTTAAGCGCGATGGCTTTATGGTAGCTATCGGCTGCTTGTGCTAATTGCCCGATATTAGTAAGCGCAATGCCTAAATTAAAATGTAAGTCAGGCGTCTTTGGTTGTAAGGCTAACGCTTTGGTATAGCTTGTCACGGCGTCGTGGAATTTAGATAAGCCATCTTGAGTAATGCCTAAAATCTGATAAAGAATAAACGTGTTTGGGTAACGTGACACTAACTTTTGGGCGGCATGTTCAGCCTCGGCCAGTTTTCCAGAATTAAACCACTGCAAGACTGGTTGCATTTCCAATTGGCTTGGTTGTTGGTCAAAAGATTGAGGTTGTTTTGCCATGTTTAATCCTGCTTAGGTTTTTAACTTCACTTAAATTTAATTTTCGAATTTAATTTTCGAATTTAGTTTTGCTTGATATGCTTATTTTAAAACAAAACTATTCAATACGCTTTTGTAATCGCACCGCCAATTGCCGCAGAAATTTCATGGCAACTTGTGGTTCATCTAATAATAGCGTTTCGATATTGTCAGGCTGCATCAATATTACGTCAGCTTGTTCTGATGACACAGCCGCGTCGGCAATGGTGGGTGTGTTTGATAGCATAGCCATTTCACCAAAATAGTTACCTGCCTCAATGGTGCGTAGTAGCTGGCCGTGTTGTAAAAGCTGTACTTGCCCTTCCACCAGATAATACATGCAATAGCTAGTATCACCGTGCTTAAAAATGTAATCGCCACGCGCGTAAGTTTTGCCATAGCGTTGCATCAGCTTTTGTACGTAATTGGTTTCGTTGCGCAACGTGGCCGATGCTTTGTCGTCAAATAAGCCTTTAAGTAGCAAAACATCTTTTTTTCTTAAAGTAGCGATCAACTCAGTACCTAGTAAAAACACGGCAAAGTTAAAGTAAAGCCAGGTGATTGAGATGAATAAATTTTTCATGCTACCAAATACAGCACCATAAGAAGTATTGACCGATAAAAACAGCGTAAAGGCTGGCCGCATGATTAGCCAAAGAATTGCGGTAAATAAAGCCCCAATGAAGATATGCTTAATAGATAAGCGCACCGGGAAAAATGCAAAGTAAAAAGCAGCAATCAATAGCGTGGTCAGGCTAAGCGAAATAAGTGTTGCTAATATGCCAAATTGCATCAGCCAGCTATTGGCACCAATAAATGCAATGATTTTTTCTAGCAATAGCCCCGCAAAGGTAAACAAAAAAAACAGAAATAACATGCCGATAATAGCCAGCATATCTTTAATTTTTCGACGCACAAACGAAGGCGCCTCTACCAGCGCGGCGATGTGATAAAAAGTAGAGCGCATGGCGCCAGCCAAAGGTGTAACTGCCCAAAGCAATATAAACAAACCCAGCGCCCCCCACGCAGCCTGCTGCTTAGACGCGTTATACACCTCAAGCATAATGGTGTTACTTAATTGGGGGACTAAGTTACCAGTAACAATAGCCAATTTCACGATTGCATAATCAGAACTGAACACCAATTGGCTTAGTAAAAAAAACATCAGCAATACCAACGGAATAAGCGCAAACATGGCATAAAAAGAGAGTGAGGCTGATAACCCCAGCACATTGTGCCGCTGAAATGCATTTAACATTTCATGCATCACAAATAAAGGCGTGTTGTAGCGTTGCTTGGCGTACGCCTCGCGCGGCATATTAATCGCTTTACGTAACTCGCTTTTTTTAGCAGAAAATGTGCGTTTTTTCATAGCATGTTTTATAGGCTTTATTGATGATGTTTAATTTAGCAATCGGTTAGATTGCACTATTGTAATGATGGCTCTAAGCAATTAAGTATTTAAATTTCTCAGTCGCGCCTACCAAGGCCGAAGTAGTGCCTGCTTCCATTGCAGAATGCCCCGAGTCTTCAATAATATGAAGCTCGGCATGAGGCATCGCGCGGCTAAGCTCCCATGCCGTAATCGGAGGGCACACCATGTCGTAACGTCCCTGCACAATCACAGTAGGAACATGCGCAAGCTTTAATGAGGCTTCAGCTAGTAAATCGCGGTCACCCACAAAACAATGATGTTTAATGTAATGAATCTGCACCCTAGCGCGCGCGAGTTCAACTTTACCGTCAATGTCAGTAGCGCTAGCCGGTCTTGGTAATAAGGTCATGATGCTACTTTCAAAAGCATTCCACTGAATAGCAGCAGGAACACTAATATTAGTATCGACACTATAAATAAGTTGTTCGTATGCGTTTAAAGGATTATCTCTCACATTGGCTGGTAAAAATTCACATAAACGCTCCCAAGGTGCTGGGAAGAATGTTTTAACCGCCCCTAAAAACCAGGATAACTCACTAGGGCGACTTAAAAATACACCACGCAAAATCAAACCAGAAACATGCGATGTGTGCTGCAAGGCATAAGCCAACGCAAGCGTACTGCCCCAAGAGCCGCCGAATACAAGCCACTGTCGAATGCCTAACTTCTGACGAATTAAATCGATATCATTGACTAAATCGCTGGTGGTGTTTTTGTTAACAGCACCTAAAGGCTTGCTACGCCCACATCCGCGTTGATCAATGAGGATGATTTTATAGTGGGCTGGATCAAAAAAGCGGCGCTGAGTTGGGTTGCAACCACTGCCAGGTCCACCGTGCAAAAAAACGATTGGCACGCCATTCGGTTTACCACAAACCTCGTAATAAACTTCATGTAAATTATCGGCTTTAAGTGTATGCTGAGCATGAATTTCCAATTCAGGATACAAGTTGTAAATGGTATTTTGCATGGTTGACTGTAAGCTTTCTATATGATTATAAACAACATTTTATATTGATTGGTTGCACTCGGCTATGATAGAGCATAACAAAATTTTTATTTTCACTGAAATGTAAGTAAATTGTAACTAATGTATTGCAATTCGTGATTGACTGGGATATAGTCCCAAATACGCACACAAACTGTGCTAAAAAATAGTTTTACTAATGAGTTGAGAATTTGAGATTACATCAAAAAACACCAACTCGTTACGGTGGAATTATTAACAACCTTAGTAGTTTAACTTTGGAGATTAAATATGCAAATCAACAAAATCAAATTGGCTCTTGGCTTAGTTGCTGGTATGGCATTGCCATTAGTGGCATCAGCTGCAGCAGACCAAGAAGCAGCAATGAAAGATTCAAACAACTGGGCTCACCCACGTGGTCAGCACAACAACCAAGGTTACAGTGCTTTAGCACAAGTTAACAAAGGTAACGTTAAAAACCTTAAAGCAGCTTGGACATTCGCTACTGGTGTAAACCGTGGTCACGAAGGTTCACCTGTTGTTGTTGGTAACATGATGTATGTACATACAGCATTCCCAAACAACGTATATGCACTTGATTTAAACGACAACCAAAAAATCGTTTGGTCTTATTTCCCAAAACAAGATCCATCAGTACAAGCTGTATTATGTTGCGATAACGTTTCACGTGGTTTAGGCTACGGCGACGGTAAAATTTACTTGCAACAAAATGACGGTAACATGGTTGCTTTAGACGCTAAAACTGGTGCTAAAGTATGGTCAGTATTAGTAAATGATCCAAAAGTTGGTGCTACAAACACTAATGCTCCACACGTAATTAAAGACAAAGTGCTTACAGGTTGTTCAGGTGCTGAGTTTGGTGTACGTTGCTTCTTGGCAGCTTACAACATCAAAGATGGTTCATTGGCATGGAAAGCTTACTCAACAGGCCCAGATGCTGAAGCATTAATTGGTGAAGGCTTCAACAAAGATACTCCTGAGTACAGTGCATTGTCAGTTTACCAAGACGTAAACGGCGGTAACAAAATGGGCGGCTCTTTCAAGCCACTTCCACATGACCAATTGAAAATTGGCGAAAAAGATCTTGGTACACGTACATGGTTAAAACCACAAGCTGTTAAAGATGGTTGGCAACATGGTGGTGGTTCTACATGGGGCTGGTGGCCGTATGATGCACGTACAAACTTGGTTTACTACGGAACAGGTAACCCTTCAGTTTGGAACCCAGATGTCCGTCCAGGCGATAACAAATGGTCAATGACTATTTTTGCTCGTGATTTAGATACTGGTATGGCACGTTGGGGTATGCAAATGACGCCACATGATGAGTGGGATTACGATGGTATTAACGAAGTAATCTTGTTCGACAAAGGTGGCAAAACATACGCTTGGCATCATGACCGTAACGGCTTTGCATACACATGGCACGCTGGTACAGGTAAATTAGTAGCTGCTGAAAAAGTTCACCCATTTGTTAACTGGGCAACTGGTGTTGATTTGAAAACAGGCGTGCCTAACAAATTAGCTTCAGCTTCAACTCACCAAGATTACAATGCTAAAGGCATCTGCCCAGCTGCATTGGGTACTAAAGATCAACAGCCAGCTGCGTACTCACCAAAAACTGGTTTAATGTATTCACCAATGAACCACGTATGTATGACATACGAGCCAGTTGAGTCTAAATATGTTGCTGGTCAACCTTGGGTTGGTGCTACATTGACTATGTTCCCAGGTCCTGACGGTGTAATGGGTGGTTTTGCTGCTTATGACCCAATGACCAACAAAAAAGTATGGTACAACAAAGAGAAGTTCTCAGCATGGGGTGGTGCTTTAACTACTGCTACTGACTTAGTGTTCTACGGTACTTTAGATCGTTGGTTCAAGGCTGTTGATGCAAAATCAGGTAAAGAGCTTTGGAAATTCCAAGTAGGTTCTGGCGTGATTGGTAATGCATTCACCTACGGTCACAAAGGTAAACAACACGTTGGCGTGCTATCAGGTATCGGTGGCTGGGCTGGTGTGGCGATGAACCTTGGTATGACTAACCCAACAGATGCTTTAGGTGCTGCTGGTGGTTATGCTGAACTAGTAAAATACAACGCGGCTCCTGGCGGCGGTGCATTGAACGTATTTAGCCTATAATTAACTGTTGAAAAACAATTTAATTGTTAGCTAGCTTATTCAAGTTAGTTCAAATGCTGTAAATAAAAACGCCCCGATTCGTCGGGGCGTTTTTTTTAGGGTTAAAGTAAATAGTTGCGATAAAGCCACAGTTTAGCGCTAACCTTAGCTGCAAAATTTAGTTACAATGTAGGGCGATATCGTTAAGTTAAAAGAACTTTTAAAGTTAGGAATACTCACAAGTAAGTTGGCAGAAATCCTGTCGTATTTAAATAAGGAAATAACAATGTTGAAACGTGTGAATAAAGTGTTGGGTTTAATTGTCTTGATGGCAGTCTTACCTAGCGTCAGTTATGCAACAGACCTAGAACTTCCTTCACTCAACGCAGATGAGGGGCGTATTGGTGAGGTTAGACGAGTGGTTGATGAGTCTGAATTTAAAGTCTGTGCGGACCCGGACAACATGCCATACTCCAATTTAAAACAAGAGGGTTTTGAAGATAAAATCGCCGAAGTGCTCGCTAAAGACTTGGGTAAAAAGCTCAGTTATACCTACGCATACAATAGACAAGGTTTTTATAGAAATACTATCAATGCCATGCGCTGTGATGTCATTATGAGTACAACGCCAGACAATGATGCGCTACGCGCCACAAAACCATATTATCGTTCTGGTCACGTGTTTATTTACAAAAAAGATAGTGGTTATAACATCACAAATTGGGATAGCCCTGACCTTAAAAGAGCAATTATTGGTGTGGTGGGTCAAAGCCCTGCGACCATCCCTATGGATGCGCATGGTTTGATTGCAAATGCCAGACCTTATCGGATGCAACGTGATTTAAATTTCCCACCAAGTTATCTTGTAGATGATTTATTAAAAGGTGAAATTGATGTTGCAGTAGTCTGGGGTCCAATTGGCGGTTATTTTGCCAAGCAATCTAAAGTGCCGCTAGAAGTAGTGATGATACCTGAGTATGAAAATGAAAACGTAAAGGGCAAGGAGTTTTGGAATATATCAGTAGGTGTGCGTAAAAAAGATAAAGAGCGCATGGCGTTGATTCAAGGTGCATTAGACAGAAATCAAGATAAAATCAACAAAATTCTAGATGATTTTGGTATTCCTCATGTTGCAGTAGTTGAAGGGGATAGCGTGATGAAGGTTTATCGCAAGGGTGCGACTAAAGCCAAAGATGAGCATAGTGACGCTAGCTCAAAATTAGAGTAAGATTACGCCGTTAATTTGAGTGCAATCGTCAACCAAATAAATTATATATACGTTAAGTAGCTACGCGTTCAGTAATGCGCCAGCATGAGGAAAACGCAGCTCATTTTGTGATAAAGATTAGGAGAAAGCATGTTAGGCAATAAAACATTAAAGTCAGCATTGTTTGTTAGTTTGTTCGCGTTGGCGGGTTTGGTTTCTGTAAATGTGAATGCGGCAGATATTTTACTGGTTGCAACTCAGGACGGTTCACCGCTTAACATTAAGCCAGAGTCATTTGATACCCCAGTGGCTAAAGAATTTTTAGCTACTGGTAAAAATAAATACGTTGGTAATGAAGATGCAATTAAAGCGGGTAAAAAGAAATATAATTTATATTCTTGCAATGCCTGTCACGGCGGTCACGGTGAGGGTGCCATTGCCCCAGGCTTGACTGGTTCTACGTTGAAGTATGCAAAAAACCTGACTAACAAAGGTATGTTTGAAACAATTTGGCATGGTACAAATGGTGGTATGGGTGCTAAAGGTTTAGGTTTAATGGTGCCAGAGGATCCGACAGAAGGTCTGAAAGCTGACGATGTGTTAAAAGTAATAGCATTTATTCGTAGTAATTCTAAGATTACAGGTAACGAGTAATTTAATTATTTGATTAAGTAATTAGACTACAGAAACACAGAAAAAAACGGCCACTTATGTGGCCGTTTTTTTATTATTTTGTTGTAAAATGTTAATGAGTTACATTTTATTACAATGAATGGAATAATTGATTATGAATAAATATTTACTTTTAGCTGCTCTGTTGGCAACATTAGGCGCATGTGGTAAATCCGGTTCTGATGCACCGTCTAATGGCTCTGCGCCAGAAGCCTCTGCAGTTAAGGCAATAGATTTTGTAACAACGCAAGATGGTGGACCATTAAAAATTGATCTGGCGCTGTTTGATACACCTAAAGCTAAAGAATTTTTAGCGACAGGTAAAAATCCGTATATTGGTAATGAGGAGGCAGTTGCCAAAGGTAAAAAAATATTCCAGATGTATTCATGCGTTGCTTGTCATGGTGGGCATGCTGAGGGTGCGGTAGCAACTGGTTTGATTGGGCCTAACTTTAAGTATGCTAAAAATGCCACCAATAAAGGTATGTTTGAAACGATTTGGCATGGCACTAATGGTGGTATGGGTGCAAAAGGAATTGGTTTGATGGACCCGACCGATCCTAAAAATGGCATTACCCCAGATGAAACATTAAAAATAATTGCCTGGATTCGCAGTCAGGGTACTGGCATTACCGGTAACGAGTAGTTGTAAGTCTAGAAAAATAGCGCGCTCACTGTGCATGCAGTAAGCGCGTTTTTATTTTTAAGGATTGCAATATCAAAACTTTATGTGCGTGGTCTGACTGGTAAAAGTGAGGCATAGTTTTTAGACTCATTTTTTGAGTCATTATTGATTTATAATCACAAACAAGATTGCAGATAAATTAGAATAGTTAAGGACTTTTGTGAGTATCAATGAACAGCATGATTTGCACCACGTGGTCATTGTCGGTGGAGGGGCTGGCGGTCTTGAGTTGGCAACAAAGCTTGGTGATTCTTTAGGTCGGCAGGGTAAAGCCATCATTACGCTCATTGATAAGTCTAAAACCCATGTATGGAAGCCGCTGTTGCATGAAATTGCAGCTGGAAGCATGAATCCGGAAAAGCATGAGTTGGTTTATCTTGCGCAAGCGCACTGGCATCATTTTAAATTTCGTCTAGGTAGCATGGATAGTTTGAACCGTGCTAAACGTGAAATATCTATTGCGCCTAATTACGATGAAGATGGGGTGGAGGTGATACCACGCCGTACATTTAAATATGACACATTAATTATTGCAGTTGGTAGTACCACTAATGATTTTGGTGTTAAGGGTGCGCAAGCGTACTCGATTGCACTCGATACGCAAGATCAGGCCGAGAAGTTTCATCGACGGTTACACAACGCTTTGTTGCGAGCACAAACGCAAGCTACTCCCGTGCAAGCGGGTCAGTTAGAGGTGGTTATTGTGGGTGCAGGTGCAACGGGGGTTGAATTAGCTGCGGAGTTACACAATACTACGCGCGAATTAGCCGCTTATGGGTTAGATAAAATTGATCCAGACCGAGATATACGAATTTCATTGATAGAGGCAAGTGACCGCGTACTGCCGGCATTACCATCTAAGCTTTCTAGCTCAGTAGATTTGGAGTTAAGAAAGTTACGTGTACACCTTTATACGGGTGAGCGCGTGACAGAGGTCACTAGTAAGGGTGTGCAAACGCATAGTGGGCGCTTTATTCCATCTGCATTAGTGGTTTGGGCTGCCGGTATTAAAGCGCCAGACTTTCTACATGAAATAGATGGTTTGGAAACGAATCGCATCAATCAGCTCGTGGTCAATCGTAATTTGCAGACGTCATTAGATGAAAATATATTTGCTTTTGGAGATTGTGCTGCGTGTCTCTGGATAGGTCATGGTGGTGAAAACGTGCCGCCTCGCGCGCAAGCGGCACATCAGCAAGCATCAATGTTACTGAAAACAGTAAAGTATCGGGTAGCTGGTAAAAGTAACTTGCCTGAATTTACCTATCGCGATTATGGATCATTGGTAAATTTAGGCAGTTATACCACTGTGGGTAATTTGATGGGCGCGCTTTCGGGCGGTAGCTTGGTGGTAGAAGGGTTGATTGCACGCACGATGTATCAATCGCTATATAAGCTACATTTGATGGCGTTACATGGCTTTTGGAGCATGGCGCTATTTACATTGTCTCGCATTATTTCAAGGCGTACAGAGGCTCAGGTAAAGTTACATTGATACAGGTTGAAGTTGCGAGCGATTGAATGATGCGATGGTTTTATTTGTTCATGTAACGGTAGCGTCTATGGATAACCGTCATGCATAAGCTAACAAAAAGTCCAAATGCAATCACGATCGTATTATTTGGGATTTCAGCTTTTACCATGAGTAGATAGGCGCCAAGTAGCAACAGTATCCCAATATGCTCGTTAAAGTTCTGTACCGCTATTGAGTGACCCGCGCCGACTAGTTCGTGTCCTCTGTGTTGTAATAGCGCATTTAAAGGCACCACAAAGAACCCGGCAAGCGCGCCAATGATAAATAGTAGCGCTGCTGCCACTTGCCAGTGCTGTACAAACGCCATTGCCACTACAAGTAAGCCCATGACGATGCCTGCAGGTAGCACTTTAGTGGATTGTTCTAACTTGATATAACGCGCCGCAACAACTGAGCCAATCGCAATGCCAACGGCAAGTAGTGCCATGAGCTGTGTGGCTTGTTCAAGACCAAAGTTAAGTGCACTCGCTGCCCAAGCTATAACAACCAGGCGCAATGTAGCACCAGCACCCCAGAATAAAGTTGTTACTGCCAGTGAAACTTGTCCACGTGGATCCGTCCATAATGCTTTAAATGAATGCCAGAAATCGACCAACATAAATACAGGGTTTTTCTTAGGTGGTTTATGATCAATCGGTAATTTTGGAATATACATGTTAAATATGGCCGCGACCATATACAGGGCAGTGATCAATATCATTGCCAAGTAAGGATCATTGCTCGCCAATATTCCACCTATAATTGCCCCTAAAATAATGGCGATTACAGTGGAGCCTTCCATCCAGCCGTTGGCGCTAACAAGTTTTTCTGGGGGTAATAGCTCGGTTAAAATGCCATATTTTGCAGGGGAGTAGGCTGCAGCACCAATACCAACGATACCGTAAGCATATAAAGGTGGCATGCCTAAAATCATAGCAAGGCTACCTGTAAATTTAATAGCGTTGGCAATAAACATTACGCGCCCTTTAGGTAGCGCATCGGCAAATGATCCTACAAAAGGCGCAAGTATAATATAGGCGATAACGAAAAACTGTTGCAGTAAAGGGGTATGCCAGTCAGGGGAGTTCATTTGTGCAAGTAATGCAATGGCGGCAAACAATAATGCATTGTCAGCCAGCGCAGATGTAAATTGCGCGAGTAGTAATGTGTAAAATCCCTTACACATTTTCATTAGATAAACGCTTTGTGATTACATGGTTTTTTTTGCATTGCGCAGTATTGTGTCTCTAGTGCGTTGCCTTGAATGACGCTATTTAACATCATCTATAAGGCTTCTGCAGCAAAATCTGCAAGACGTGAACGCTCACCACGCTGCAATGTGATGTGTCCATTATGATTCCAGCCTTTAAAGCGATCAACTACGTAAGTTAGTCCAGAACTGCCCTCAGTTAAATAGGGCGTATCTATTTGTGCGATATTACCTAAACACACTACTTTGGTGCCAGGGCCCGCGCGGGTAATGAGCGTTTTCATCTGCTTGGGGGTTAAGTTTTGTGCTTCATCAATAATTAAAAATTTATTTAAAAAAGTGCGACCGCGCATAAAGTTAAGTGATTTTATTTTAATGCGGGTACGAATTAAATCTTGCGTTGCGGCACGTCCCCAGTCACCTGCATCATCATCACTTTTATTCAGCACATCTAGGTTATCTTCAAGTGCACCCATCCATGGCGTCATTTTTTCTTCTTCAGTGCCAGGTAAAAAGCCAATATCTTCGCCTACCGGCACTGTAACGCGCGTCATGATAATTTCAGTGTAGATTTTTTTATCAAGCACTTGAGTCAGCGCCGCAGCGAGGGTGAGCAATGTTTTACCAGTACCGGCTTGCCCTAATAAACTCACAAAGTCTATTTCTGGGTCTAACAATAAATTGAGAGCAAAGTTCTGTTCACGGTTACGTGCTGTAATGCCCCACACATTATGTTTGGGCAGCAGGTGATCTTTTACAACTTCAAGTACTGCGGTATCGCCATCGATATTACGCACAATCGCATGAAAAGGTTTTTCAAACTCGTAATAAACAAACTCATTGATGAGAAAATTTTTACATAAAGGCCCTGTGAGCCGATAAAACATGCGACCAGATTCTTGCCAGGATTCCATTGCCTTACTGTGCTTATCCCAAAAGTCAGCCGGCAGTTCTGTCATGCCGCTGTATAAAATATCGGTATCTTCTAAAACTTTATCATTAAAGTAGTCTTCTGCCAGCACGCCCATGGCACGGGCTTTAATGCGCACATTGATGTCTTTGCTCACTAACACCACTTGGCGGTCGGTGTGTTGCTTTTGTAAGCAAATGACTACGCTAATAATTTCGTTATCGGCCTTGCTGCCTGCTAACCCTGGTAGGTCTATGTTAAGTTCTTTGGTTTGTAAAAATAAGCGACCCGTTGCTTGCTTGTTGCCGTTAAGTGATAAAGGGCTACCAAGCTCTAAATTAGTTAAATCAGTGCCGACGATTTCTTCTAAACTACGGCTGACTTGGCGTGCATTGCGCGCAACTTCAGTGAGGCCTTTTTTATTGTTATCAAGCTCCTCCAATGTGACCATTGGCAGGTAAATGTCATGTTCTTCAAAGCGAAACAGTGAAGAAGGGTCATGCATTAACACATTGGTATCAAGGACGAACAGTTTGGCACTACTGATGGTTTTTCTGTTAGCCATACGTTACTTTCTATGAAGATGATTAAAAAAAATTAAAGTATTTGAATTGAGACGTTTTTAGTCAGACTGAAAGCGTTTGAGTAAAGTTTAAAACTTCTGCAGCGTGACCATCTACTTTAACGCCACGCCATTCTTTTATTAGCGTTCCATTTTTATCAATAACAAAAGTGCTACGTTCAATACCGCGTACTTGTTTGCCGTACATATTTTTCATTTTAATCACATTAAATAGCGAGCAGGCAAGCTCTTCAGTATCTGCTAGCAATTCAAATGGAAAGGTGAATTTTGCCTTAAAGTTTTCATGTGATTTTAAGCTATCACGCGATACGCCAAAAATTTCTGTGTTGTGTTGCTGAAATTGTGCATAGGTATCTCTGAACTGAACACCCTGCGTGGTGCAGCCTGGTGTTGAATCTTTGGGGTAAAAATAAATGACAACGGTTTTACCCAAATAATTTGAAAGCCGAAAAGTGTTGCCGCTGGTTGCCGGTAATTGAAAGTCTGGTACAGGTTGGTTTAGCATTGCAGTATCAATCTTCTATGTTTAGAGCCTACCATCATTGTTGATAAAAAGCGTTATTAAGGCAAGAGGATATTTCATGAAAACAACATTTTTTTAGATGAGAGGCGGGTGTTAGTGCTACTTCTAAAATCATAGACGGTTATTATTCGATTAGATGTAAGTTTTTAGGTAGAGAGATGACCACGCTGGTGCCACCATCAGGCCTTGCCGCAAATTGTAGCTGCCCACCTAATGCATCGCATACTTTGAAGGCGAATGGAATACCAAGCCCGGTACCAAATCGTTTTGTTGTGGGTGCGCTCATGGCGCTTGGGTCTGGAGTAAATGGCATGCCACTGCCATGATCTGAAAGTTCCAGAATAAATGTGTCAGTAGTGATTTTTAGTTGGATAGCGATTGCGCCTTGATTGCTAGAGGCATCTACTGCATTTAATAGCAGGTTGTAAATCACCTGTTCTAATAGATGCTGATCCGTAAAAATATAATCAGTTTTAATTGCATTTGTTTTTGGCCAGATTGGTAGCGTGAGCTGGATGGATTTTTTGGCAATTTTTTGATGAAGCGGCTCCAACGCGCCTTCTACAATATCTTTGATTCTGGTATTGCTAGGCTGAGGTTTTAGCGGGTGCAAATAAGCGAGCAAAGCGCCGGTCCAGCGTTCAAGCCGATCTACGGTGTTGATAATGCCTTGTAATGACTCACGTGTTTCAGCATCATGTTCGGGGTCATCCATGACTTGCGCTGTGGCACGAATGCTCGCTAAAGGGTTGCGAATGTTATGTGCCAGCATGGGCACCAGCAAACCTTGCGCGGCTTGCTTTTCGGTACGTACTAAATTCTCTTGGCTGTTGAGTAACTTGTCGGCCATCTCGTTAATCGCTTTTGATAGCGAGGCGAGCTCTTCAATACCTTCATCAGGGGCTTTATGGTTAAGGTTGCCGGCACTGATTTCAGCAGTGGCTTTAAGCACGCCCTCAATCGGCTTTACAATCGAGCGCTTTAAAAATATGCGAGAGAATATCAGTAATAAAATCGCCAAAATTAACGGTGTAAATAATAAAAAAGTAGATTTGCGTTTGCTTTCTTCGAGCTGGACATCAAGCTCAACTTGTTTTTGATTGAGTAATTGCTCAGTACGGGCGAGTAATGTTTCATAGCGATTAAAAAGCCCAGCCTCAATTTCGGTGTTGAGAATTTTTTTAAGATCATCACTAGTGAGCGTTGAGTGCTGGTCAAACATGGCCGATGTTTCACTGACAAAAGCTTGATAGCCGGCATGCAGCTCATTGATAGCGGTTTTTTCGGCATGGCCGACGGATATTTTTTCTAATTGACTAAAGTGGCTTTCAACTGAGCGGGTGAAATTGTTATATTCAGTACGCGCTTCAATGTCATCTAAAAAATAAGCATCAAATAGCTCTTTCATTTGGCGGTATAAATCGCCACGCGTTTGTTGAACTTCTTGCACCACTAAATTGATGCGGTTGGATTCTTGACTTGATTGCTGTTGTAAGTGAATGCCAATGGCACCAACGACGGCGACTAAAAAGATGAGCAGAATAAAAGCAAGCTCGTGAATAAGTAGCAGGTCTTTTAGGGAATGTTTTTTTTTAGTCACTGAGTGTAGATAAACTGGCGATAAAAGTATTATTCAAGCTTAAATGGCACAGGCACAGTAATGGTAAAATTACTGCCACGCAAGGCTTCCGGTGGCGTGGGAAAAGGTTGTGCTTTTTCAACCATTTCTAACGCCTGTTTATCAAGCGCCTCGTAACCACTGGATTGGGTGATTTTTTTAGATTTTATCTTACCGTCACCGTCAAGTAGCAGTTCTACCGTCGCCTCGCCTTGCCAGCCGCGCATCTGTGCAATTTTAGGGTATTTTTTATGTTTACTAATCGCGCTCCATAACGCGTTGCCATATCTTCCACGTGCATCATCTATGTCGGTTTGCTTAACAAGTGGCGGCGGCTCTTGCTTGACTGGCACAGGTGTTGGCACGGTATGCACAGGCGGAGTAGCTTCGGCTTTGGGCGCCACAGCAATAACATCAGGCGGTGGCGTTGGTTGCTCAACCATTGGTTCAATTTTTTCTACTACAGGCGTAGGTAGCGGTTTTATAACGGGTTTAGGTAAAGGTTTTGGCTGTATGATTTTTGGTTGCGGCTGAACAGGCTCTGGCGGCACGACAGGCGGAGGAGGAGGTGGCTCTGGTTTTTTAACCAACTCAACTTCTAAGATGTCCGGCATTTTTACTTCATCCAGCCTCATGTCCGGTATCACCAATACCAGCAATCCATGCAACAACAATGAACCGATAATGGCCCAGAGCAGTGTGTTTTTATGTGTGATGGGTTGGTGAACTGCGATATTCAAAAGAGAGAAATGCCTGTGTGATTAAAGTTAAAAGATGAGTAGTAATAAACCAAACGAAAAATTATACAACAAGCTTAATCACTATTTGAAACCTTAATGCATTTAGTAGTATTAAACCAAATACATTAAGCGTTAAATATGAACATTAAATAATGCCATCTAACACCTGCACCTGCACCAACGCCCCAGTCTCAAGGTTGCCAACGCTTTCATCCAGCACAATAAAACAATTAGCTAATGACATTGAGCTTAATAGCGCAGAACCTTGCGCCCCTGTAGGCTTTACGCGCCAGTTGCCATCAGTATCAGCAAACAAAATACCGCGCTGAAACTCAGTACGCCCCGCAAGCTTCTTAATGGCTTGTGTGCATTCTACTTTAAACACTGGTAGTGGCGCTGAGTTGGGTTGCCCCATTAACCGCAACATTGCCTCACGTACAAACTGGTAAAACGTCACCATCACCGCTACTGGGTTGCCTGGTAAGCCAAAGTAATGCGCATTCGCCACTTTGCCATAAGCGAGCGGTCTGCCTGGCTTCATGGCGACTTTCCAAAACATCACTTGGCCATGCTTGGCGAGCAAAAGCTTCATATAATCAGCCTCACCTACGGAAACGCCGCCACTGGTAATCACAACATCTGCCTGTTTTGCCGCATTTAACAAGGCGGCTTCAAGCAACGCAGGGTCATCTGTAATCGCGCCAAGGTCAATGATTTCTACACCTAAACGACTTAACATGCCATAAAGTGTGTAACGGTTGCTATCATAAACCTGACCAGTTTCAAGCGGCTTGCCAAGGCCCACTAACTCGTCACCAGTTGAAAAAAATGCCACCTTTAGCTTGCGGTACACTTCTACATCAGCAATGCCTAGTGAAGCAATTAAACCTAAATCCGCCGGGCGCATTAAATGCCCTGCAGCCAGTACGGTTTGGCCAATATGCAAATCCTCACCTGCGAAGCGCACATTGGCGTGAGGCTTGGGTGCATCAATAAGCGTAATGGTATCAGCCTCTAGCGAAACTCTCTCTTGAACCACAACTGTGTCAGCCCCAAGTGGCATAGCCGCCCCTGTCATAATGCGCACACAATCACCGCGTGCCAAAACGCCATTAAACGCCCTGCCCGCAAAAGCTGCCCCAATCACTTTTAAACGTGTGGGGAGCGCCGCACCAATATCGGCCACATTAAACGCATAACCATCCATCGCCGAATTGTCGTAATTAGGAACATTAGCCGGCGATAAAATATCCTTAGCCAACACGCGCCCTAGGCACTCACGCAAAGGTAAACATTCAGTTTCGCGGACAGGGCTTAAAAACTGTTGAATAAACAACCGTGCTTTGGCGACTGGCATCGAGTTTGGGTCGTAGTCATCTAGGCAGCTAGGGTTTGAGATTAATTGCGAAATCGTGGTTGGTTTAGTCATTCGAGGAAGTTTGTTTTCAAAATAATGTTGTGTCAATTCTATTGTCATTTTAAGTCTAATCTGCGATCTATATTAGACTAGTTAGGTAATTTCAATTCAAGTGATGATAAATCTTCAAACGTATTGAGGTTGATAAAAGCATCAGCAGCATCAGTAAAATCAACTTCAATATATTTTTGGCTTTTTTGCCAGGCACTTACGCGGCGCTCGCCGTTTGCTATATACGCCGTTAGGCTAGGTAGTACATTTTTTTTACATAAACTAAATACAGGGTGCACATTACCGTCACTTTTGGCCACCGCGATATCTGCATTATTTTCAACTAAACCCTGCATTAAACGTTTTGCTAAATCTGGTGGTAATAACGGTGAATCACATGGCACAGTGAGTAGGTGGTCGTGTTTGGCATGTTTTAAAACTAAGCTAAAGCCTGCCAACGGGCCAATAAAGTCAGCCTGTTCATCACAGAGCACAGGGTAGCCCAAGGATTGATATTGCTTAATTTCACGGTTGGCATTGATGATAATTTCATCCACTTGCGGTTTTAAGCGTTTGATCACGTGTTGGATCAGTGGTTTTTGTTGTAACTGCACTAAACCTTTATCTAAGCCGCCCATGCGGGTGGCGCGTCCGCCTGCAAGTATGATGGCTGAAATGGACATGTTTAGCCGCCTGTGTGCGACATAAATCTAATGATTGAGGGTTCTGCACGGCGTAGGTCAAAGTCGTGCCCTTTGGGCTTAACGGCCATGCTATTTAAAATGGCGGTAATCAAAGGTTGGTCGTCATTGGGGTGTGCGCGTAAAAGTGGCATTAGTTCGATTTTATCTTCTTGCCCTAAACACAAATAAAGTTCGCCTTTACAGGTGATGCGTACGCGGTTGCAGCTTTCACAAAAGTTGTGGCTGTGCGGTGAGATAAAGCCAATTTTTGTTTGAGTATTGGCTACACGCCAGTAACGTGCAGGCCCACCAGTTGTTTCGGCGCTACTGATAAGTGAGTGCTTACTTTGTAGAAGTTTCAAGGTGTCTGCATTGCTTACAAAAGTAGATTCACGCGTATGATTTACATCGCCCAATGGCATTTCTTCAATGAATGAAATATCAATGGCTTGTTGAATAGCAAAGTTAACTAATGGCAGGATTTCATCATCATTAAAACCACGCATCAATACCGTGTTGAGTTTTATGCTGTTAAAGCCCGCAAGTTTAGCGGCTTGTATGCCGCGCAATACTTTATCTAACTCGCCAGTGCGGGTGATGTTTTTGAAGCGGGTTGCATCTAGGCTGTCTAAGCTGATGTTGATGCGTTTTACGCCTGCGTTTTTTAAATCATGAGCTTTTTTTTCTAGTTGGCTTCCGTTGGTAGTAAGCACTAACTCATTTAAGTTTTTAAGTTTGCCAATTTCTTTAAATAGCCATAATGCATTTTTACGTACTAAAGGCTCGCCGCCAGTGATGCGTACTTTACTGACGCCTAATCCAACAAATACTTTTACTAGTCGTGCGCATTCTTCTAGGCTTAATACTTCGTCGCGAGGCAAAAAGGTCATGTCCTCAGACATGCAGTAAATGCAACGAAAGTCGCAACGGTCGGTAATAGACAGGCGAATGTAATCAACTTGCCGACCAAATTGGTCGATAAGCTTATGGGGATTAACTTCTGTAGAATTAGGCACTTTTTCAATCATTACTTGTCGGATTAAATAGCAATTAGCAACTGTATTATAGTAGCATTATAAAATCGTAATAATAGTCGTTTTGGAGAGAATAGCTTGCTAGATTCACATTCAACAGAAGAGATGGACGCAACTATTCATGCGTTAATCGCCCTGCATCAGCATAGACCCGGTGCTTTGTTGCCATTGCTACATGCTATTCAGGATCGCGTAGGCTTTATTCCTGAGTCTGCTTATACGCCAATTTCTAAAGCCTTGGCGTTATCTGTGGCAGAGGTGCATGGTGTGGTGACGTTTTATCATCATTTTCGTACCCATAAGGCCGGTCAGCATGTGATGCAGATTTGCCGTGCAGAATCTTGCCAAGCCATGGGTTCAGAAGCCTTGGAAGCGCACGCAAAAAAATGTTTGAATGTTGATTATCACCAAACTACCGCAGACGGTGCGATTACGTTAGAGCCTGTTTACTGTTTAGGTAACTGTGCGCTGTCGCCCTCAGTGATGGTGGGTGACGAAATATACGGACGTGTGACGGCGGCAGATTTAGATGCGCTGATTTTAGAAGTACGACATGCGGAGGCTAAAGCGTAATGGTGACTAAAATATATATCCCCCGCGATTCAAGCGCTTTAGCGATGGGCGCTGATAAAGTAGCTATTGCGGTGGCGGCTGAGGCAAAAAACCGTGGTTTAGAAGTTGAAGTTATTCGCAATGGTTCTCGTGGTCTTTATTGGCTGGAAACGATGGTGGAAGTTGCTACATCAAGTGGTCGTACTGCTTATGGCCCAGTCAAAGTAAAAGATGTGCCTAAATTGTTTGATGCAGATTTTATCAATGGTAAGCCCCATGCCTTGAGTTTGGGTTTAACTGAAGAGATTGATTGGCTTAAAAAGCAGCAACGCTTAACTTTTGCGCGAGTTGGTATTACAGACCCCATTTCTTTAGATGATTATATTGCGCACGACGGTTACAACGGCCTGAAAAATGCACTTAAATTATCGGGTGCGGCTATTGTAAAAATTGTTACTGACTCAGGTTTACGTGGTCGTGGCGGTGCGGCTTTCCCTACCGGAATTAAATGGAACACCGTGCTTGGCTGTGAGGCTGAGCAAAAATACATTGTATGTAATGCCGATGAAGGCGATTCTGGCACTTATTCAGATCGCATGATTATGGAGGGTGACCCATTTGTACTGATAGAAGGCATGACGATTGCGGGTGTGGCTGTTGGCGCTACACGTGGCTATATCTATTTGCGTAGTGAGTATCCACACGCGCTGATAGCGCTTAATGAAGCTATCGCTAACGCTGAAAAAGCGGGTTACCTAGGCGATAATGTTTTAGGTAGCGGTAAAGCGTTCTATCTGGAAGTGCGTCGCGCTGCGGGCGCCTATGTCTGTGGTGAAGAAACCTCATTGTTAGAGAGCTTAGAAGGTAAGCGTGGTTTGGTCCGTTTTAAACCACCACTACCCGCCATTGAAGGTTTGTTCGGTAAGCCAACGGTAGTGAATAATGTGATTTCTCTCGCTACAGTGCCAATTATTTTAGATAAAGGCGCTCAATTTTATGCAGACTACGGCATGGGGCGCTCACGCGGCACATTGCCAATACAGCTTGCAGGTAACCTCAAACACGGTGGCTTGGTGGAGTTGGCGTTTGGTGCCACTTTACGTGAATTGTTGTATGACTTTGGCGGCGGCTCTTTTACTGGTAAACCGATTCGTGCCGTCCAAGTTGGCGGTCCGCTGGGTGCTTATTTGCCAGAAAGCCAATTTGATACCCCGCTGGATTATGAGGAATTTACTAAAATTTGGGCAGTGTTAGGGCATGGCGGCATCGTGGCGTTTGACGATACTGTAGATATGGCAAAAATGGCGCGTTATGCATTTGAGTTTTGTGCAATTGAATCCTGTGGTAAATGTACGCCTTGCCGCATAGGTTCTACACGCGGGGTGGAAGTGATTGATAAAATCACTAGCGGTAAAGATCATGCGAAGAACATTGCACTCGTGCGCGATTTAAGCGACACCATGCTCAATGGCTCGCTTTGTGCGTTGGGCGGTATGACGCCTTACCCAGTATTAAGCGCACTCAATCACTTCCCTGAAGACTTCGGTCTTTCTCAAGAATCTAAAGCGGGTTAGTTGCAGATTAAGGATAACATCATGGATGAAATTAAATACAACCCAAAAGTAGATTACGGCACGCCCGTTAGTCAATCAACAAAACAAATCACGCTGACGGTTGATGATAGACAAGTGACGGTGGCTGATGGTGTATCTATTATGCACGCGGCTGCGTTGGCAGGTGTAATGGTGCCAAAATTATGTGCAACCGATAGCTTGGAGCCGTTTGGATCATGTCGTCTATGTTTGGTAGAAATTGAAGGCCGTCGTGGGTATCCAGCATCTTGCACGACGCCTGCAGCTGAAGGTTTAGTCGTTCATACGCAAACACCAAAATTGGCCGATATTCGTCGTGGCACCATGGAGCTTTATATCTCTGATCATCCGTTGGACTGCCTGACTTGCGCCACTAATGGTGATTGCGAATTGCAAGATATGGCTGGCGCGGTAGGTCTGCGTGAAGTACGCTACAGCTATGATGGAGAAAATCATCTAAAAGCGGAAAAAGACGAAACCAATCCGTATTTCACGTTTGACCCGAGCAAATGTATTGTTTGCTCGCGCTGTGTGCGTGCATGTGAAGAAACGCAAGGCACGTTTGCTTTAACAATTTCCGGGCGCGGCTTTGACTCAAAAGTATCCGCTGGTAATAAAGATTTCATGGATTCTGAATGCGTATCTTGTGGCGCTTGCGTTCAAGCCTGCCCAACAGCAACACTGATTGAAAAAACCGTCATTGCAGCAGGCACACCTGAGCATAGTGTGACAACTACCTGTGCCTATTGTGGCGTGGGTTGTAGTTTTGACGCTGAAATGAAAGGCGAAGAAGTGGTGCGCATGACGCCAAGTAAGCATGGTGGCGCCAATCATGGTCATTCATGTGTAAAAGGGCGGTTCGCCTGGGGTTATGCAACGCATAAAGACCGTATCACCACACCCATGATACGTAAGAGTATTCAAGACCCATGGCAACAAGTGAGCTGGGATGAGGCTATTAACTACGCAGCGAGTGAGCTTAATCGTATCAATACCACCTATGGTAAAGATGCAATCGGCGGTATTACCTCATCGCGTTGTACCAATGAAGAGGTCTATGTCACACAGAAACTGATTCGTGCCGTATTCGGTGTGAACAATGTAGATACCTGCGCACGCGTTTGCCACAGCCCAACTGGGTATGGCTTAAAACAAACTTTGGGTGAGTCTGCAGGTACACAAACCTTTGATTCTGTGATGCAGTCAGACGTGATTTTGATTATCGGCGCAAACCCAACAGATGGTCATCCGGTATTTGCATCACAAATGAAGCGTCGCCTGCGTGAAGGTGCGAAATTGATTATAGCTGACCCGCGTGAAATTGATTTGGTTGCTAACTCTCCGCATATCCGTGCTGACTACCATTTAAAGCTACGCCCAGGCACCAATGTAGCGTTAGTTTCAGCCTTGGCCCACGTGATTGTGACAGAGGGTTTAGTGCAGGAGGATTTTGTTAAAGCGCGTTGTGAGTGGGATTCTTTTGTGGCATGGCGTGATTTTGTGGCAACGCCAGAGAACTCACCGGAAGCTTTATCAAGCGAGCTAGGCATTAATGCAGAAGATATACGTGCCGCGGCAAGGTTGTATGCTACAGGCGGCAATGCTGCGATTTATTATGGCTTGGGCGTGACCGAGCATAGTCAAGGCTCTACCACGGTGATGGGTATTGCAAACCTTGCCATGGCAACCGCCAATATAGGTCGTGAAGGGGTGGGTGTTAATCCATTACGCGGTCAAAATAATGTGCAAGGTTCATGTGACATGGGCTCTATGCCACACGAATTTCCAGGTTACCGTCACGTGGCAGATGATGCTACGCGTGCGCTGTTTGAATCAGCTTGGGGTCGGCCACTAAGTAAAGAGCCTGGTTTGCGTATCCCCAACATGTTAGATCAAGCCAGCGAGGGCAGTTTCAAGGCCTTGTACTGTGTAGGTGAAGATATTGTGCAATCAGACCCCAATACCCAGCATGTAACGCATGCGCTGGAAAATATGGAATGTGTGATTGTGCAAGATTTATTTTTGAATGAAACTGCCATGTTCGCACATGTGTTCTTCCCAGGGGCTTCTTTCCTTGAGAAAAGCGGTACATTCACCAATGCAGAACGTCGTATTTCACCAGTACGTCGCGTGATGGCGCCTAAAAATGGCGGTCTTGACAGCAATGGTAAACAAGAAGCCGGCATGGAAGATTGGCAGGTAACTGCCAAGTTGTCTGCGGCGTTGGGCTACCCCATGAATTACAGCCACGCCTCAGAAATTATGGATGAAATAGCACGTTTAACACCGACCTTTAAAGGGGTTAGCTTTAAAAAGTTAGATGAGCTGGGTAGTGTGCAATGGCCATGTAACGATGAGCATCCAGAGGGAACGCCAGTGATGCACATCGATGAATTTGTGCGCGGTAAAGGCAAGTTCTTTATTACCCAATATGTGCCCACGACTGAAAAAGTAAACGCAAAATTCCCGTTGATACTCACAACAGGTCGTATTTTGTCGCAATACAACGTTGGTGCGCAAACACGCAGAACGCAAAACACTGCTTGGCATCCAGAGGATATATTAGAGATTCATCCGCATGATGCTGAAGAGCGTGGTGTTAAAGATGGTGATTGGGTTGGCATTGCCAGCCGTGCCGGTGAAACTGTATTACGGGCTAAAATTACAGAGCGCGTTCAGGTGGGTGTGGTTTACACCACATTCCATCACCCGGAGTCAGGTGCTAATGTTATTACGACAGATAACTCTGATTGGGCGACTAATTGTCCTGAGTTTAAAGTAACGGCAGTGCAGGTGGCGCGAGTGAGCCAGTTATCGGATTGGCAAAAACATTACAAAACCTTTAGCGAAGCACAAATTGCTTTTGCACAAAAAACAGATAAAGTAAAAGCCGAAGCCGTTAAAGTTGGCTAATGCACAGGTTTTAGATTTTCCATTAAGTACGGTTACCGTATTGCAATGGTGTGACGGTGAGTTAAAGCAAACGCAGGATTGTTTGGCGGAAGAAACGCCTGTTGCCTTGATTTACAACGGTGTTTCGCATGCGGTAATGCTCGCCACGGCGCAAGACTTAGAAGACTTTGCGCTGGGGTTTTCACTCAGTGAAGGCATTGTGCATAACGCTAGCGAGCTTTATGGTATTGAGGTGCAGGTACAAAGTAACGGTATTGAGTTGCACTGTAATATCGCTAGTGAACGTTTTGCACAGCTAAAACAACGCCGCCGTACGTTGGCAGGTAAAACAGGCTGCGGTTTATGTGGCGCAGAAAATTTAGCGCAAGCGATGCGTTATCCAGAACCGTTAGTCATGCAAAATAAGGTTGAGGTACGTAGTATCATCAAAGGGTTATGCGCAATACAATCTTGGCAGAGTTTACAACAAAAAACTGGCGCGACCCATGCCTGTGCTTATGTGCTTGCAGATGGAACGGTAAGCATCGTGCGTGAAGACGTTGGGCGACATAACGCGTTAGATAAGTTGGTTGGCGCATTGGCTAAAATCAAGCGTGAAGCTGGCTTTGTTGTAACCACCAGTCGCGCCAGCTTTGAAATGGTGCAAAAAACGGCTAGCGCAGGTATTAGCTTGTTGGTGGCGGTTTCAGCCCCTACGGGTTTGGCAGTGCGGGTGGCGGAGCAGAGTGGGCTAACCTTGGTGGGCTTTGCTAGAGATAATCGGCATGTGGTATATAGCAACAGTGAGAGAATTCTGTATCAATAAATTGATGTAAACCAAGATTGATGTAAACTATAAAGTGACAGAAAAACTAGGAAACAAATGGATATTCAACGTTTAATTTCAATGGCCAATCAGATTGGTGATTTTTACGAGTCATACCCAGACCAAAGCCATGCTCAAAAAGATATTGCTGATCATCTTAATAAGTTTTGGGCGTTGCCGATGCGTAAGCAAATTGCGCAATATGTGGCCGAGCAAGCTGGTGTTGGGCTACATGCAAAAGTGCAAAGTGCTATTAAAGACCACTTAAGCGTGTAGCAAGCGAGGTTGCTTTAATAGCGAGGGAATTTCAGGGCGCGGAATACATAACTTTATTGCCGGCGCTGAAATAACCTGAAACTCTCTTTTCTATCAGCTATTCTTTTTCCTCGCCAGATAAGCGTCCACTCGTCACTCGGTAGCATCTTGCCTACGCCTTTTTCGTCTTGTATCAGATATATATTGCAACTGACTTGATGCGTGGGCTGAATGGGATGCAAATTGATATCAGTGTAATAGTGCAACAATAAACGTTGAGATTGCCCAACGTTTAAACTACTGATGCAGTCAAAGTCGGCAGGTAGCGATTTTTGCATTCCCATAAAAACTGGTTGGTAGCTTTTAACCGCATCAATCCAAGGCAGCCAAAGCGTCATTAGTAAACCCCAGCTAAACGTCAAGCCAACAGCCCAGTTAGTTACCGTTGATTTGTTACTTTGTTTTGCACGTAAGCAAGTAAAGCCCCAAATTATGGTGATGATGCATGCGATTACAAATGCAACCCAGCTGAAATGCGTTGCATCTGACCCCGATAGAAATTGCATCCGTTCTTTGATTTTAGCGGGGTAGCCAGTGAGCATCGCGAGCCAGCCTAGCCAGACTAAAAAGCCAATTAAACCAAATAAGGTAATCCCAAACCAGTTCAATGCTGCAGCTGCACCTCTTTTAAGGTGCTCTACACTGCCGGCACCTAGCGCGACTAGAGGTAGCAGTAATGGCAATGCGCTGATATCTTTAGAGCTTGCACCAAAACCTAGCAATAATAGGCTGCAAATAAAGAACGTAAGGATGAGTTGAAATTTTGGTTTCGTTGCGAGTTGATGGCGGTGGCGCCAAAGGCCCCAAAGTGCCAATGGCAACGCGGGCCAAGCGTACCAAATTAAAATACGTAAAAAATATAAATGATTATTTTGATCAAATCCATGCAAATTGGTTTGTAGCCACTGTTCAAATAATATTGGCTGTTGCATATAAAGTAGGATTAGCCAGCTCGCAGCTAAAGGGCTGGCAAAAGCAATGGCAGCGCTAACAGTGGTGGCAAAACTT
Source organism: Methylotenera sp. (assembly GCA_030652995.1). Taxonomy (GTDB): domain Bacteria; phylum Pseudomonadota; class Gammaproteobacteria; order Burkholderiales; family Methylophilaceae; genus Methylotenera. Next base: position 10,599 of record JAUSAG010000018.1, on the reverse strand, counting down.
TTAGTGCGCCATGCTTTAAAGAGTGCCGGTAGCAATAGTGCTGTTGCTAATAAAATTAGCGGAGACATTAAGCCTGTAGATAAAAAGCCAGTACCTATGGCAAGCCCAAGTAGGCCGCTGGCGCGCCAAGGCCGCCGTTTAGATAGTGCTAACGCATAAAAGCCCGTGGCAGTACTTGCTAGGCTGGCGACCTCCGCATTTAAGCTGTGAGCGCTCATTACGAGGCCGATTGTGCCTATCATAATGAACGTTGCATGGCGTCCTACACCTCGCGCCCATAGCTCTCGCCCTGTCATGCCGACCATCAGCAACACAATGGTCATCCAGATGACATTGAACAGCCTGGCACCGTCGTGCATATCAAATAATGGGCTGAGTAGTTTAGCGCTTGTAGCTGCAGTTAAATAATAAAGTGGCGGTGACGTGACCGTTGGCTCGCCAGCAACTAATGGTGCAATTAAGCTGCCACCTTGAGCAATACTTTTAACAATGTTGATGCTAGGGATTTCTAGTGGCTTCCAAGGGGAGTGGCCAGTTAAGCCTAAAATTATCCAAATTGCGCATAAAATAAGCAGTAGCTGTGTTTTTGCACTCTCACCCACGCGTGCACGTGGGCTTGCCATATTACCTTGCCAATCGTGATCAAGTTGAAATCGCATTTTTTGGGTGAGTGATACTTATTTAATTTAAGGACTATTTTATACGAGTCTAATCAACATCAAAATAAAAAGGCAGCCTAAGCTGCCTTTTGTAGATAATAAATTGCGAGTTTGCTCGCAATTTAACCTTACATACCGTATTTTTTACGGAATTTATCAACACGACCTGCCGTGTCTAAAATCATTTGTTTGCCAGTATAAAACGGGTGAGATTTTGATGACACCTCAATTTTCACTAGCGGGTATTCTTTACCATCTGTCCATTTAATGGTGGCGCGAGCCGCGATAGTAGAGCGTGTGATAAAACTAAAGTCAGCGCCGACGTCTTGAAATACGACGTCGCGGTATTCTGGATGAATTCCATCTTTCATAATATATAGCCTCAATATTGATTGCCGAATGATACGGCAAAAATTAGATTACGCATTTTCGCGGTAGCCCGCCATTATATTTACTATTAACGGGTGGCGCAAGTTTAAAATGCGTGGGTGAATTGTTAGCCTCTGCGCATACTGTCAAAAAAGTCCGCATTATTTTTTGTAGCCTTGATTTTGTCTAGCAAGAACTCCATTGCTTCCATGTCATCCATCGGGTAAAGCAGTTTACGTAATACCCAAATTTTCTGTAATACATCTTTCTCAATCAGGAGCTCTTCACGGCGGGTTCCAGATTTATTAACATTGATAGCAGGGTATTGGCGTTTTTCAGCCATCTTGCGATCAAGATGAATCTCCATATTACCAGTACCTTTGAACTCTTCATAGATCACATCATCCATGCGTGAGCCCGTATCAACAAGTGCTGTAGCAATAATTGTCAGGGAGCCACCTTCTTCAATATTACGTGCCGCACCAAAAAAGCGCTTAGGACGTTGTAACGCATTTGCATCTACACCACCCGTGAGCACCTTACCAGATGACGGAATCACCGTATTGTAAGCGCGCGCCAGACGAGTGATAGAGTCAAGTAGAATCACTACATCCTTTTTGTGCTCAACTAGGCGTTTTGCCTTTTCAAGGACCATTTCAGCCACTTGCACATGGCGTGTAGCAGGCTCATCAAAGGTAGAGGCGACTACTTCACCTTTGACTGAGCGGGTCATTTCGGTCACTTCTTCAGGGCGCTCGTCAATGAGCAGTACAATCAGAATTACATCAGGATGGTTAGCGGTAATAGCATGTGCTATGTTTTGCATCATGACCGTTTTGCCGCTTTTAGGGCTAGCTACCAATAGGCCACGCTGACCGCGACCAATAGGCGCAATCATGTCAATGACGCGGCTAGTGATGTTTTCTGCACCTTTAATGTCGCGCTCTAAGGTGAGTGGAATTGTTGGGAACAATGGTGTTAGATTTTCAAACAATATTTTATGTTTGGTATTTTCAGGCGCTTCATCATTCACCATATCTACTTTAACTAAAGCAAAGTAGCGCTCACCGTCTTTTGGAATTCGAATTTCACCTTGAACGCTGTCGCCTGTATGCAGGTTAAAACGTCTGATTTGGGAAGGTGATACGTAAATATCATCGGGCCCGGCAAGGTACGATGTATCAGGAGAGCGAAGAAAACCAAAGCCATCTTGTAACACTTCAAGCGTACCATCACCGAAAATGCTTTCACCTTTTTTAGCTTTATTTTTCAAAATAGCAAAAATTAAGTCTTGTTTGCGCATGCGGCTGGCGTTGTCAATTTCATTGGCTATTGCCATTTCAACTAACTCGGTAACTGGAAGGTGCTTAAGGTCTGATAAATGCATGAGGTCTCGCTAAAACAAGATTTGTGTGAGGATGGATAATGCCAAGAGTTTAGTTGCTAGGAGTTATTTAATTGGCTGGTGAGAAAATGCTTGGTTTTGAATAATTCTACTTCATAAAAACCAAGCATTTAAATATAACGCTAAGCGTAATGTGTTTAGATGTTGCTGTCAATAAACGCTGTTAATTGAGATTTAGATAATGCGCCTACTTTGGTTGCTTCTACATTACCATTCTTAAAAAGCATAAGAGTAGGAATGCCACGAATGCCATATTTAGGTGGTGTTTGTTGATTATCATCAATATTTAGCTTACCTACTTTGAGGCGGCCCGCGTACTCTTTTGAAATTTCATCTAAAATTGGCGCAATCATCTTGCATGGACCACACCATTCTGCCCAGTAGTCCACCAAGACTGGAAGTTGTGACTGCAAAACGTCTTGTTCAAAACTTGCATCGCTAAGGTGTGTGATGTGTTCATTCATAGAAAAAACCTCAATTGAATATTATTTTGTGAATAAATGTGTATCGTAACGAAAAAAAACAGTTTCGTGAAGCATCAAATGCTAGAAGAGCCGTTATAAATTAATTTTTATTCAAGCTGGTTAGAAAAATTGTATTAACCAACAATGCTGTATTGAATGCGTTCAGCGAAGTGGGATCGCTCTACTAGCCTAGTCAGCATAATTTGTCTGATTTTGCTATTGTACGTCAAAGTTAATTGGCGTGCAGGTTCATACGTGCCTCTTGGGGCAATAATGGTCGCAGCTTGTTTAATAGCTGCGATTTCAGATAATAATAACACGCGTTCATCTTGGCGGCGCCCACTCATGGTTGCTACGGCACTGTGTGCTTGTGGCGCGATAAATTGTACGCCTATATCCAATCGATCTCTATCTCCGCAGTTAGCCCAGCGGATGATGCCAATTGACCAGTGGGGTTCACCTTTCCCTTTAATGCCGATTAAATCTCCAATTCTGATGTTTTTTTCAGCTGTATGATGGCGCCTCAGGAGTATGCCTGTAGCGCTGATGTTTAGGGTTTTCCAGCGTGAAGGCCTGGCTGGGAAGCTTAGTGTCGAGCTGATGTCTGAAATTGGATGGTTATTTGCATTATTGTTTATGATACCTTGCTCAGAAGCCTGCCAAATGTCGCTAATGCCGACAACCAAGTCAACATCACCATTTTTAAGTGAACGATTAAAAATGCGTTGCGGAGTGATTCCCCAATGCTTAATAAGGTAGGTGAGTAGCTCTGCGTAATCATCACGATTGGCATCCGCTGGAATGCTACCATTTTTAGGTAATTGATGGCGTTGAAGCTGGCTTAAATCCTGATGCATCGTGCGTACTAAGTCAATCGTTTGAAATAAAATGTCAGTGAGCGGGTTTGGCTGATTATTTTGTTTGCTATAAGGCGTTGGTGGTTTGTTTGAACTCAGGTCAATGACAAATGCACCAGAAATGTTATCCAGTGCCGTGACTGCGCTGATTTGCGTGTGATGAATGTAGTGCGCTAAATACTCGGCAATCAGTCTGATGTCTTGTTGTATAAGGTGCTGAGGTTCCGCCAGGGACATGAGTAATGCATGTTTATAGGTGTTTTCGATTGAAGTTACTAGGTTTGCAGATGCTAAGTTTGGGTCAATATTTTTTTCAGTCGGCATATAAGCATGTTGAACACTTATATTTTGTATGTCGAGTAGTACTGCGCAATAGTAGAGTTGATGAAAATCACTCCAAATATGTGCAGGGGGTATGACGTAGGTTTGATAATAGACCAAGGTGTGCTCTGCAATGGCGTGCATGGCATATTGTATGGCGTGTGCTGAGTTTTTATCCGTGCCTAATTTGATGAGTTGATTTTGCAAATCCACCAAGGCAAGTTTGTAGCCGTAGCCTAATTCAAGCCATAATGCGCCTGCGGTGGTTGCGGCCAGATTGGCTTCATCATGTAAGGGCAGGGCCGATTTTCTGTAACTCTCAGCTAGCGCCAGAACGGTTCGCATCAGGTGTGGGCGATAGCAATCCAACGCTTGTAGTCTGCTACTTGCGGAGACTTTTTGTCGATTTAAGGTTTCTAGCTCCGCTTGTAAATATGTTGCCATATCCATGGCGTTTTCAGTTTTTAGGACTGCTAGCGCCTCGTTGATATTTTGTGGGCGCGTCTCGGCAATAAAAATGGGGTCGTCTTGTAAATTTGGAATGTTGAGGTTTAGTGCCATTTTTTTAACTTTTTACCAAATCAATCAAAGCATTAGCGTGATTGTATGATATAGCGCTAAATTTCACTAGTAAAAAGGCCATGATTTGGAATTTTTATGAACCACTCACCTTGGTTTAATATGCCAAAATGCTCATTTTAGAAAAACATCGATGAAAAACTTCATGTTGGGACTGCTGTTATTAACTTTTAGTCAGGTATCAATGGCCGAGGCTAAAACTACCGCTGATTTTTTGATAAAAGATATGGTAGGTAATAAGCATCAATTATCTCAGTATAAAGGTAAGTGGGTGCTGGTTAATTACTGGGCTACTTGGTGCCCGCCGTGCTTGGAGGAGGTGCCGGACCTTGTGAGTTTATACGATAAACGCAGAAAAACGGATTTAATGGTCTTAGGTGTGGTATTTGATTATCAAGATGTAAAAGAGGTTGCCGAGTATGTGGATGATATGTATATTTCTTATCCGATAGTTTTGGGTGATGATGCGGTTGTTGCGCAATTAGGCTTAGCTGAGGTGCTACCTACGACTTTTATCTACAACCCTCAAGGTGCGCTGGTTAAAATCAAGCGCGGCTTGATCACTAAACAATACATAGAAAATATGATTGGTGTTGTTAAAAATTAAATGGCCCATACTGATAAGCATGAGCCAATTTACAGCGCGCCCAAATCTTGATTTGAAGCTTAATGGGGTACTGGAATGCTATTGCCAGCCCCATCTAGGACGTTAAGCTGATTTTCTTCAGCAAAGTGCATCAGTTGTGCATAGCCTTCTGGGTTTACTGTTTTTAGTTTTAAATCTACTGCTAAGCAGCGAACGCCGTTCACGACTCTAGGCTTAAGGTAAGGTGAGTATTTAAGCTTGCGATCTTCACCAAAAGTGGCATAGGTACTGCACATGCGGTCAACCCAGTCACTAGGACGAAAAGGCTTGCCCGCGCGCGTGTTGCCTTCAATTATAATTTCGTTATTGGTTTGCGTTGATGTTGGATCTGCACTCATTTATTTTCACCAGTAATTACGCTGCTTGCAGCTTTTAAAATTAGCATTGATTATAGCATTGTTAAGGTAATTCCAGATTCATTACCGAGTGGATTATTCCGCCCACTTGCACTTGCTGGAGGCGGAATACCTATTTACGCGGGTGATGGTTATGGTAAATATTCAAAGACCTTAACTACTTTAGTCACGCCGCTAGTATTACGCGCAATTTCAACAGCGTCTTCGGCTTCTTTTTGTGTGACAGAACCCATGAGGTAAACCACGCTGTTTTCAGTGACAACTTTAACGTAATTGGCTTGAAAACGATTTTCTGTGACGAATTGTGCTTTCACTTTTGAGGTTAAATAAGCATCATTAGCACGCGAGCTGACAGAAGTTTTAGGCCCAATAGTAATTTCATTGATGACGCTACGCACGCTTTCCGTGGCAATCACGATATCTCCTGCTTTGGCTTTAGCTTTTTCGTCAGGGACTTCACCGGTTAACAATACATTGCCTTTAAAGCTGGTAATGTTGACGTGTGCATTTTCTCCCAGCGAGTCATGTATGCTTTTTGTGGATTTAAGCTCAATGTTTTCATCTTCCACATAAATGCCGGAAGTGCGTCTATCCGCAGCCATCACGCCGCCCGCTGCCGCGCCACCAACAATGACTGGCACGCAAGCGGTAATTTGTGAGGCAAGTGCGAGTGCTGCTAATAGTTGAAAATGTAACTTCATATTTAATATCCTTTGTATGTGAGTGTTAATAGGATCGCTTTTTTTGCAAGCTAAAAGAAATTTCTAAAAAGCATTTTGTATCCATTCTACTGCGTTTATTTGTGTTGATTGCATTAAAACAACATCAAAGCGGCAGTATGTATTGCCATGAATTTGTAAATAGCGCTCTGCGGTGCGCGTAAATTTTTGTTGTTTGGACGGAGTTATGCTCATCGCCGCGCCGCCAAAATTGGCGCTGCTACGCAAACGCACTTCTATAAAAACCAATGTTTTTCCATCCCGCATAATCAAATCAATTTCACCATGCAGGCAACGAAAATTTTTTCTATAAGCTTGAGTCCCTTTTGTTGCAAAAAAGTTGCAGCCAATTGCTCGGCGGCATTGCCTTCTACAAGGTGTTTCGCTTGCTGTTTGAATGTCATTGCTCTAGTTCGACGCCATTAAAAATAAATCTGGCAATTGATAGCTTACGTCTGACAAGGCCTGATTGATCAAGCGTCAGTTCACCAGTTAAGCCATTGATGATCAATTCACTGCGGTTAGTATGAGTGCTGGCAGCGAGCAATTGTAAAGTATCGACGCCTAATGCAAACCAACGTAATAATGCATTTAAATTCAGATTGGCGCTGGCGTGATGATAGGCTGTAAATGCATCATTGTTTGCCGGTAGTAAAAATGGAATATCGACAAAACGTAGCGCGTTAAAAGACGTGTCCGATGGCGGTGCGTCATTGACAGCAGAAAATGTCAACGTAGGTGTGCTGATGTTGAGGTGCGGTCTTATTGTGCGCACGTCAGAGGCCGACATTGCCAGCACTACCATGTCGTGGCCTATTGCCGCCACTTGCGCTTTGAGGTCGAATAGGCCGAGTTCTTCTGCGGTTACGCCATTAGGTAATGTAATGGCGCTTATTTTATCATTTTGATCGCTAGCGCCTAACTCAGCTTGCCAGGCAGTGCGAAAACTACTGGTCATTGCTTGCGCCACTTCGCTATCAGTGTTGATAATCAAAAGGTGCTGCATGGCATGGCTAGTCGCAAATTTTGTCATTCGCATGGCTTCATCTTTAAGCGGCAAGCCAATGCTTAGAATGTGATGAGAATCTAAATAGCTTGCCATGTCAGCGAGGGTGTCATCATCGGTTAGTTGGGGGGCAATAAAGTAAGTGGACCCTTCGCTTTTTGCCTGAGCATGCTGTTCGATGATGGCTTTTAAGCTGTTGGTACCGATGTAGGTTTTAATTTCATTGTTTAGACCATGTTTAGTTAATGCGGCTTGTAACCCTTGCTGAAAAGCTTCGGCTTGCGTGATGTTAGCTTCATCTGACATGGGTAAAATTAAGGCAATACCGCCTTGTGTAATAGCACTTATTTTGGAGGCGCTTGCGTTTGATTGAAGTGCGAGGTTTTTTGCCAAGGCTCTGGCGCTGTGGTCCGGGTAATAAGTCAGCCAGTTTGCAATGCTGGTCGCTACATCTTGATTTTTGGCGGCTAGGCTTAAGTCTATCCAGCCTTGAAACTCGTTATCGGTATTGTCTCCGCGCATGGTGATGAGCTGGTTTTGTGATTGATTGCTTAATAAAGCCCAAATTTCCTGATGTATTTTTTTAGTGTGGCTTACTTTAGCTTCCTGTTCCGCACTAATTACAGCGGCTTCTGCTTGCATTAAATGCCAAAGTGCCTGTTGTGTATCGCCCAGGCTTGCAAAGGCTTTAGCCAGATGCTGATGTAAGCTGATTTTAGCCTCGATAATGAGGTGCTTTTCAGATTGCAGTGGCAGTAATAAAAGTAATGAATCATCAACGCGGTTCTCGCCCCAAGCGATGCTACCTTTAAGCAGTTTTGCATAAGGCGATAAGCTTGAAATGTTGGCCAAAGCCAATGTCGCACACGCTATTTTTTCTTGCTGCAGGCATGAGCTACCCTCTAAAAAATAAGTTTCAGCAGATTTTTTAATGGGTGATTTTACTGTTGCGGGCTCAGCTTTATTTGCCTCGGCAGCAAATGTGGGTAAATATAAACTGCCAAAAAGCAGGCATGTTGCTAAAATGGCGTTAACTAATTTTTGGGTCATCAAATTTTGCATCCTATAGGCACATTATATGTTGTTGCCACGCCAATTGGAAATCTACAAGACATTACCTTGCGCGCGTTGGATATTTTAAAAACCGTAGATGCGATTGCGGCGGAAGATACGCGCCATACCTCTGGCTTGTTGTCGCACTTTGGCATCGCTAAAAAACTCATTGCAGTACATGAGCATAATGAACACCAGTCTGCTGAAAAATTATTGTCGCAATTAAGTGCGGGACAAAGCATAGCGCTGGTCACCGATGCAGGCACTCCAGGTATTAGCGACCCGGGAGCGGTGGTGGTTGACTTAGTACGCAAGGCTGGCGTTAAAGTAGTGCCAATTCCAGGCGCGAGTGCTGTGATTGCAGCATTGTCAGCCTCTGGTATTTCGCAAAACGGCTTTTTATTTCATGGTTTTTTACCCGCGAGTGGCGCAGCACGGCGGAAAGCACTTGAGGCGCTAAAGTCGCAAACGGTGACGTTAGTTTTTTATGAAGCACCGCATCGCATTATTGAGAGTATCGTGGATATGTCGGCTGTCTTGGGTGCAGAGCGCCGCATTACCTTTGCACGTGAGCTCACTAAAACCTTTGAAACGATTTATAGCTGTAGCTTGGGCGAGGCTGAGGCATGGCTGCAAGCAGATGCCAACCAGCAGCGTGGCGAGTTTGTGTTGTTGGTAGAAGCGGCCGCCATTAAAGAGGCTGAAGAGATTTCTGAAGATGCCGTAAGGGTTTTGAAATTGTTGCTCGCCGACTTGCCGCTAAAGCAGGCGGTGAAGCTAGCGACTGAAATCACCCATGAAAAGAAAAATGTTTTGTATGAGTTTGCACTACAGTTAAAACAACAACCTGAATAATCATAAGCGATTCGACCATGAATAAAATAGACTCACTTACCATGACGCGCCCAGACGATTGGCACTTACATTTAAGAGATGGCGCTGCGCTTAAAGCCGTGCTGCCAGATACCGCTAGGCAGTTTGCACGTGCCATTGTCATGCCTAATTTGCGCCCACCTGTCACGACAACAGAATTGGCAATTGCCTACCGTGAGCGTATTATTGAGGCGCTGCCAGCGGGTATGCAGTTTGAGCCACTCATGACCTTGTATCTTACTGATAATACAAGTGCCGAGGAAGTTGCAAAAGCGAAAGCGAGCGGTCTTATCCACGGAGTTAAGTTTTACCCTGCGGGTGCAACGACGAACAGTGATTCTGGCGTAACTAACTTAGGACATTGCGTTAAGGCGCTGGAAGCAATGGAGAAGCTTGGTGTGCGATTGCTGGTTCATGCTGAAGTGACTGATAGTGATGTGGATGTGTTTGATCGTGAGCGTGTGTTTATTGAGCGCAATATGATTCCGCTGTTGAAAAAATTCCCAGCTTTAAAAATCGTGTTTGAGCATATCACTACCAAAGATGCTGCCGATTTTGTATTGGAAGCACCGAGTAATGTAGCGGCCACCATTACCGCGCATCACTTGTTGATGAACCGTAATGATATGTTCAAAGGGGGCATTCAACCGCATCACTATTGTTTGCCAATATTGAAGCGTGAAGAGCATCGCGTGGCTTTGGTTAAGGCTGCAACCTCAGGTAACCCTAAATTCTTCTTAGGCACAGATAGTGCGCCACATGCTAAACATACTAAAGAGGCGGCTTGTGGATGTGCTGGCATGTACACCGCGCGTACAGCGATGGAGTTGTATGCGGAGGTGTTTGAAGCAGCGAATGCGCTGGATAGATTAGAAGGTTTTGCCAGTTTTTATGGGGCAGACTTTTATGGGTTGCCGCGTAATAAAGAACGAATCACTCTGGTTAAAGAAAGTTGGAAAGTGCCGGGAAGTTTGCCTTATGACGGGGATGTGTTGGTGCCGTTGAGGGCGGGGCAGATGGTGCATTGGAGATTGTTTAACTAGAAGACAAATTTTTACTTAGCCTCATGAAAATTTGCCCGCGCATTCCCCCTCATAGCCGAATTCCGAACCAGCTTTGAGGCAAGAGGTGGGTCAAGCGGGCGGTTTTGATTTTAGTTTCTGATTTTCTTCCATGCTCCATCGTACCTTGTGCATCCACGTAAGCCCGCACCGTTTCCAGTGTCGCACCGCCTACACTACCAACAAAGTACGCCCGATGCCAAAACAACGGCTTGTAATAGAACTGTGCAA
>JAUSAG010000047.1 GCA_030652995.1 Methylotenera sp. | reverse complement strand
TCGTCAAATCCTTGTGGAGCTTGGAACTAAGGAAGCATTCCAAGGTACGTCTTTTACTTCTTACTAACGTAGTCCGATGTTCTGGACTGAGTCTGGTCAATCTAGCTTTAGACCTTGCGGTTTCAAGCTCCGCCCTTTAGGACGTGGTGGTTGACGGTAACGTTAGATTTACCCCTCGAAATGTAAATAACCTGCAATATACCAATCGTGAAGCTGTTGTAGTAATTCCGCATCAACTTCTTGGCGTAGATTTTCGTTAGAGCCTATATTGGCTGGCTTAAGGTGTCTATTATCCGCGAGTTTCTTGAGCAATTCCGCAGAATCTCCCGTAAATGTAGCCGCTTCACCATTCAAATAAAAACAGTTGGACTCAAATAGCATTTGGCTTTTTAAGTCCAAGGCAATGCCTAGCTTTGCCAGTTTGTCAGTAAAGGCGCGCATAGAAATTTTTTTATTAGGTTCAAATACTACGTCTGCTTTAGGGTCCGAAAGATAAGTACCTAAAAACTCTGCCACATCGTATTTTGACCATTGTATTTTTTGTAAGATAGCACTCACTTTGCTGATCATTGCACTGCTAATTTCAGCAGGATGATTTTGTAAAGTTAAATCAGCATCTTTGTAGATGCCATCTAAAACTAATTGATCCTGATTCAATTTATCCTGCATAAAGCCTAAAAACTCAGTGGCAAGCTCCTGGTTTTTCGGCGCTCGAAATCCGATTGAATAGGTCATGCAGTCAGTCGCACCATCAGATACCGCAATACCCCAATGCGCAAGATGCGGCGGTAAATATAGCATATCGCCAGCTTCTAGTAGCCACTCTTGCGACGTATCAAAGTCTTGCAAAATGCGTAAAGGCGCACCCTCAATCAAACTTAAGTCTGATTGTTCACTAATCCGCCACAAGCGTTTACCCTGCCCCTGCAATAAAAATACATCATAACTATCAAAATGCGGGCCCACGCCCCCGCCGTCAGGTGCGTAACTGACCATTAAGTCATCAAGTCGCGCATGTGGAATAAAATCAAATTGCTGCAACAGCGCTGCCGCTTTTGGCAAATAATGATTCACGCTTTGTACTAGCAAAGTCCAGTTATGATCTTTAGTGGGTTGCTCCGGCAGTTTTGAAAAATCTACGTCAGAAAAAGGGCCATGGCTAGCATGCCACTTTCCCTTTTTATATTCGACAATCCGTGATTGCACGTACTCCTCGCAAGCTAGACCTGCAAGCTCATCTGGACTTAGCAGGCCCGCAAAATTCGAAATTGCATTTTTAATCAGCAGCGGTTTTTTCTGCCAGTATTCAGCTAGAAATTGAGTTGGCGTTAAGCCGCCGAGTAATGGTAATGATTCTTTTTGTGAGTTCATGATGTAAAAATTTTGTAAGTGACCTAGTTGATAATTATGCTGTTGCATTACTATACAGGTTGGTATATATTGAGCTGAAAATAGCAATAAAAGTCTATTGTAATCATTCTGTAGGTTGCCCGAGGTAATCTTTTGAGGAGAGTTTTATGAACGTGCCAGCTAATACTTCTGTTAAAACCTTTCATGGCGGCTGCCCACATGATTGCCCAGATACCTGCAGTATGGTATATACGGTTAAAGATGAAAAGCTGATTAGCGTCACTGGTAATAAAGATCATCCTATGACGCGTGGCGGCTTGTGCGTCAAATTAAAAGATTACGAAAAGCGCCACTATCACCCAGATCGCCTGCTTTACCCACTCAAACGCACTGGACCTAAAGGCAGTAAACAGTTTAAACGCATTACTTGGCATGAAGCGCTGGATGAAATTACCAGTAAATGGAAGGCTATTATCGCCGAAGATGGTCCACATGCGATTATGCCTAATAGTTATTTGGGTAATCAAGGTTTGGTGCATGGCTTAAATGGTGGAGATGCATTTTTTAATCGTATGGGCGCTACGGTTTGTGAGCGCACATTTTGCGGCGAGGGCTCATGTACCGCTTGGTTGCTTACTGTTGGCCCTACCGCGGGAGTAGATCCGGAAAGCTTTATTCACTCTAAATATATTGTCATTTGGGCATGTAATTCTGTCAGCACTAATCTGCACCATTGGCACATCGTGAAAGAGGCGCAAAAAAAAGGCGCGAAGGTAGTCGTCATTGACTCATACGCTTCAAGAACAGCAAAAGAGGCAGATTGGCATATTGCGCCAAAACCCGGCACAGATGGCGCACTGGCAATGGCAATGATGCATGTCATTATCAACGAGGGTCTGGTGGATCAAGACTATGTAGATAACTACACCGTGGGCTACAAAGAGTTAGCCGAACGTGCTAAAACCAGAACGCCAGAATGGGCAGAAGAAATTACGGGTATCTCCGCAGATGATATTCGAAAATTTGCGCGTGAATATGCCACTACACCGCCAGCGGCGATTCGCCTGGGTGTTGCGCTTGAAAGAAGTTATGGTGGTAGCCAAGCGATACGCGCAGTGAGTAGCTTGCCTGCGCTCATAGGCGCATGGCGATATGTAGGCGGTGGAGCGTTGCAATTTCCTGTTTGGGAACACCCTTACAAATTTGATGTTATTTCACGCCCTGACTTAATACCAGAAGGCACACCAGTAGTGAATAACTTACAGTTTGGCCGTGCGCTATTGGGTGAGCTTGATTTAAAAACCCCGATTAAATCTGCAATGGTGTGGAACACAAACCCGCTTACGCAAGCACCAGAAACTGACAAAATTGCTCGAGGCTTATTGCGAGAAAATTTATTTTTAGTGGTCGCTGAACATTTTATGAGCGATACGGCCGCCTATGCTGACATTATTTTGCCAGCCGCCATGGGCGCAGAGATGGAAGATATGGTGTTGTCATGGGGGCATTTATACCTGACGTATAACGAAAAATGCATAGACCCACCAGGTGAAGCGATTCCTAATAATGAAATCTTTAGACGTTTAGCCAAATTAATGGGCTATGAAGAAGAAAACTTTAAATGGAATGATACAGAATGCCTAGAAAACTACGTTGATTGGGCTTCACCAACCTGTGATGGCATAGACTTGGCCTATCTGCGTGAGCATGGCTTTGCCCGTTTAAAAGCGTTTGGTGATAAAGACCAGCGAGCACGCCATGCCAAAGGTGAGTTTCCTACGCCTACGGGCAAATGTCACTTTTTAGTAGAAGGCGCAAAGAACTTTGTAGCGGGACCTTTCCGCCAAATGTATGAAGGCTTTCAACCAGGTGAAGATTTAGATAGCTTGCCAGATTATGTGAAATCACGCGAAACGCCAGATACCAATCCAGAGTTAGCCGCAAAATATCCGCTGAATATTATTTCGCCCAAGAGCCACGGCTTTTTAAACTCCTGTTATGCCAATGTGGAAGATAAAATCAAAGGGCAGGGCGAGCAGTTTGTGATGATTAACCAGCTAGATGCCTTAGCTCGTGGCATTAAAGCTGGCGACATGGTGAAAGTATTTAATGATCGAGGTGCGTTTGAAGGAGTAGCAAAAATCTCAGATGATGTGAATGCGGGGATTGTTGTAGCGACGCTTGGTTATTGGCGCCAGTTGAATAATGGAACGGTGAATTGTATTAGTTCAGCGGAGTTTGGGGATATGGGGCATTCGACGACGTTTAGTGATAATTTGGTGGAAGTGGCATTGGGGTGAGTCTACTATTTCACATTTTTGGTTTCTATTAAGCTGAATATGTTTTAACTTGGTTTAGCATTTTTATCGCCCATTTTGAATAGGTAGAGGTTCGCATCATTAAAGAGTGTGATTGTATGGGCATTCAGCAAGCGAACAACCTTGTTCCTCCAAATGGGTAACTTTTCTTTTTATTTCAATTAGTACATTCAAGTACTTATCTTGAGCTAAATCCATAATAGTTATCCAAAATTTTAATAGTTAAATAATAAGCCATATTTCATGGTGTAAATGAATTGTCGCTTTCGCGCGACACACGAGTTTCTTTATTTTGCTTAGCCAAAAGAAAGAAACCAAAGAAAAAGCTACCCCTTTCCACTTGTTTCCTGTGTTGTGCAGTTTTATGGGCGGCAATCGGAAACTCACTTCGTTCAAACAACCGATTGCCGAAAGCTCCCATAAAGCTGCGCAACACAGGCGCGGTCGCAGGGGAGTGTAAGTCAAAACCAGGTGATGTTTCATAGTCGTTTATCCTAACTATAACTCTCTCAGCCCCGTCATTCTTGCGAGACCGTGAGCCAGTGCTAGGCTTCCCCAATTTGCTAAGCCAGTAAACTGGTAGGCAAAGCGTGAAAGGCGGGAATCGATTGGTTTTTATGAACTTTGGAGATAGCTGGTAATGCAGTAAAATCACGTTATGAATATTTACTCGCTTTTACGTCCTTTATTATTTCAGTTTGATGCTGAATCTGTTCACGACTTTACTTTAAAAAGCTTAAAAACCGCTGAGCGGTTAGGAGCTTTAAAATTGTATGCATCTCCGCCTATCTGTCAGCCTCGCACGGTGATGGGGATAACGTTTCCTAATGCGGTTGGTTTGGCGGCAGGCCTAGATAAAAATGGTGCCGTAATTGATGGTATGGCTACATTAGGTTTTGGTTTTATTGAGATCGGGACTGTTACGCCAAGACCTCAACCAGGTAACCCTAGGCCACGTTTATTCCGCGTAGAAAAAGCACAAGGGATTGTGAACCGCTTTGGGTTTAATAATTTAGGTGTAGATAACCTGATAGAAAATGTTAAAGCTGCTCAATATAAAGGTGTGCTTGGCATTAACATCGGTAAAAACTTTGACACGCCAAATGAAAAAGCAGTGGATGATTATTTGATTTGCATGCGTAAAGTTTATGCGTATGCCAGTTATATTACGGTAAATATATCTTCACCCAACACTAAAAACTTGCGTGCCTTGCAAGAAAAAGAGGCGTTGTCCGATTTGCTTGCTACATTAAAGGCCGAACAGTTAAAACTGGCTGAACAATATGGTCGTTACGTGCCTGTTGCTTTAAAAATCGCACCAGATTTAGAATTAGCACAAGTGAATGAAATTGCAGATTTGCTGATGATACATAAGATTGATGCTGTCATTGCAACTAATACTACGCTTTCCCGAGATGCAGTTAAAGGTATGAAAAATGCTGATGAGACTGGTGGATTATCTGGTGCACCAGTACGAGAGATGTCTACTTTAGTGATTGGGCAATTGTCCCGTCGCTTACAAGGTGCAGTGCCCATTATTGGCGTGGGTGGTATTTTGAGTGGAGCCGATGCTGTAGAAAAAATTGCCGCAGGAGCCAGTTTAGTGCAGTTATATAGTGGTTTAATCTATAAAGGGCCTAAGCTGATTCGTGATGTTTGCAAAACGCTGGGCTAATAAACGCTGTGTTAGTCAATGTTGCTTTAGTCTAAATGGTAATGCCGGTTTTATATTCTTATCGTCGCTGTCCCTACGCCATGCGCGCACGTATGGCGCTCAAATATGCAGATATTACGGTAGAAGTTTGTGAGATTTCTTTAAAAAACAAACCGACGGAGATGTTAAAAGCTTCACCTAAGGGGACTGTGCCTGTGCTGGTGCTAGATGATGGTACGGTGCTTGAGCAAAGCTTGGATATTATGCATTGGGCCTTGCAGCAACGTGATCCTTCGTCTTGGTTGGCGGCAGACGGTGCCATGGCGCAGCAATTGATTAGCGAAAACGATGGTAGTTTTAAGCAGGCTTTGGATAAGTTTAAATACGCGGCTCGTTTCCCGGAGCAGCCAGCCGAGGCTTATAGAGCGCAAGCGGAAGTTTTTGTGCAGAAGCTTGAGCTGCTGCTATGTCAAAATCAATTTTTGTTGAAAGACCAAGTTTGCTTGGTTGATATTGCAATATTTCCGTTTATTCGGCAGTTTGCAACTGTAGATAGTGCTTGGTTTGAATCTGCTGCCTACCCAAAATTAAAGGTTTGGTTGAAAGCTTTGATCAGGTCGGCGCTGTTTATCAGCGTGATGGGAAAACATTAACGTTGTTTTAGTTTGCTGAATGCAAGCGTTACCTAAACTGCCGTTCCCTGAGCCTAGTCGAAGGGTGTGTGACTCAACTAACCCTTCGACCAAGCTCAAGGAGCATGCGGTGTTCTATTCGGCAGTGGCTAGAGATGATTCTGAAGATTGCTTATCTTCAGTAAAAGTAAGCTTCACCTCATCTTTATCATCAATATCCACATGTACGCTACCGCCATTGGTTAATCTGCCAAATAACAATTCATCAGCAAGGGCTTTGCGAATAGTATCTTGAATCAGCCTTGCCATAGGGCGTGCACCCATCAGCGGGTCAAAGCCTTTTTTGCCTAAATAAGCTTTAAGAGCATCGCTGAAAGTGGCTTCGACTTTTTTCTCATGCAATTGATCTTCAAGCTGGATTAAAAATTTATCAACCACACGAATAATAATGTCTTGTGAAAGCGCAGTAAATGAAACAGTCGCATCCAGGCGATTACGGAACTCAGGTGAGAATAAGCGTTTGATGTCAGCCTGTTCATCTCCAGTTTGTTTGGTGGTGGTAAAGCCCATGCTTGATTTAGAAAGGCTTTCAGCGCCTGCGTTGGTAGTCATAATAATAGTGACGTTTCTAAAGTCAGCTTTGCGACCATTATTGTCGGTAAGCGTGCCGTGATCCATCACTTGCAGCAGTATGTTAAAGATGTCAGGGTGCGCTTTTTCAATTTCATCGAGTAGCAGTACGCAATACGGGTGCTTGGTAATGGCCTCGGTCATTAAACCGCCTTGTTCAAACCCTACGTAGCCTGGTGGCGCCCCAATCAAGCGCGACACGGCATGACGTTCCATGTATTCACTCATATCGAAGCGAATCAACTCTATGCCCATAATGTAGGCGAGTTGTTTGGCTACTTCCGTTTTACCCACACCAGTGGGGCCGCTAAATAAGAAGTTGCCGATAGGTTTGTTACCTTGACCCAAGCCGCTACGCGCCATTTTAACCGCAGAGGTAAGCGCTTCAATCGCCTTATCTTGGCCAAATACAACGGCTTTTAAATCACGCTCAAGCGTTTTAAGTGCGCTTCTATCATCGTTAGAAATATTTTTTGGCGGAATCCGTGCAATTTTAGCAATAATGTCTTCAATTTCTTTATTGCCGATCGTTTTCTTCTGTTTAGATTTTGGCAATATACGTTGTGCAGCTCCAGCTTCATCAATCACATCAATGGCTTTGTCAGGCAAGTGTCGGTCATTGATGTATTTAGCCGACAGTTCTGCGGCGGTAGTGAGTGCGCTAGTGGTATATTTTACGCCGTGGTGTTCTTCAAAACGTGATTTTAAACCTTTAAGTATTTCGATGGTTTCAGCAACACTCGGCTCTACTACGTCAACTTTTTGAAAGCGGCGAGATAAGGCATGGTCTTTTTCAAACACACCGCGATATTCTTGATAAGTAGTCGCGCCTATGCATTTGAGAGAGCCGTTAGAAAGCGCTGGTTTCAACAAATTGCTGGCATCTAAAGTGCCGCCACTGGCTGATCCTGCGCCAATTAACGTATGAATTTCATCAATAAATAAAATAGCGTCTGGTTTTTCTGCCAGTTGCTTCATCACGGCTTTTAAGCGTTGCTCAAAGTCACCGCGGTATTTAGTCCCTGCGAGCAATGCGCCCATGTCGAGTGAGTAAACCACAGCATTTGCCAGTACATCCGGGATATTTTTTTCTACAATACGGCGTGCTAACCCTTCGGCTATCGCAGTTTTACCTACACCAGCTTCACCTACTAATAGCGGGTTGTTTTTACGACGACGGCATAATGTTTGTACCACGCGCTCTAACTCAGCGCTACGGCCAATCAGCGGATCGATTTTTCCTGCGGCAACCTGTGTATTTAGATTGAGTGTGAAATTCTCAAGTGCACCAGCAGGTGCTGATTCTGCGTCAGCTTCTTGTTCTGGACCTTCAGGTTTGGCGGTTTCACCTACTTTAGAAACACCATGGGAAATAAAGTTAACAATATCTAAACGGGTAATGCCTTGTTGATGCAAGAAAAACACTGCATGTGAGTCTTTTTCGCCAAATATTGCAACCAGCACATTTGCACCAGTGACTTCTTTTTTACCTGAAGATTGCACGTGCAACATGGCGCGCTGGATCACGCGCTGAAAGCCTAGTGTGGGTTGCGTATCGACGTCATCCAAGCCAATCACAGTTGGTGTATGTTCTTCAATGTATTGATTGAGTTCAGTACGCAATATTTCGAGTTTTGCCCCGCATGCACGCAATACCTCTGCTGCCGTTGGGTTATCAATCATGGCGAGTAGTAAATGCTCAACCGTAATGAGTTCGTGGCGCTTTTGTCTTGCGTCCATAAAGGCCATGTGTAGACTAACTTCCAACTCTTGAGCAATCATTTTTTGTACCTTAATCTAGTTGTATTCAAGCCATCTCAATGACGCACTGCAAAGGGTGTTGCAATTGCCTTGCGTGGCTAACTACCTGATTCATCTTTGTTTCTGCAATATCTTGTGGATAAACACCACATACGCCAGCGCCCTCAGTGTGTACTTGGAGCATAATTTTTGTCGCTTGTTCACGGCTTTTGTTAAAAAAACGTTCTATTGTTTCAACGACAAACTCCATTGGCGTGTAATCGTCATTTAATAGCAACACTTTAAACATGGGGGGCAATTTCGGTTTTGCAACTTCAGGTTTAAGTGCTAAGTTAGTTTCGTGTGAGGGTTTAGCCATAATTAAATTCATTTTGAGCCAAACTGGGAAAAATTCAAGCTTAATTTTACCAGTTGAGTTGAAATAATACCGTGCAAATACGGCACGCAATTGCAGAGACTAAGGGAATATCTTAACGCTTTTCACGATTCTATCTTGTGTTTGTACAATTTCCAGCACGTGTGCACCCACTTTAAAGCTGGTGCTGGATTCTGGGATGTCTTCAAAGTGTTCGAGTATTAGGCCGTTGAGCGTGCGAGGGCCATCAATGGGAAAGTTGAGCTTTAATTTTTTATTGAGGTCACGCAAGGTGCTACTACCATCTACCAACCAGCTTCCATCAGCCTCCTGGCGGTAACTACCAAGGCGTGAGGGCGATTGTGTTGTAAAGTCACCTATCACTTCTTCTAAAATATCTTCTAAAGTTACCAGACCTTTAAATTCACCATATTCATCAACCACTAGGGCGATACGTTGTTGGTTCTCTTGAAATTGTTGAATCTGTGTAAAAAGTGGCGTGCCAGAAGGAATAAAGTAGGGATCACTCATGACTTCGCGCAAAGCTTCTTTGTCTAAACTGCTACCTTGATGCATTGTCCGTAGCTGGCTAATAACTTTTCTGACATGCAGTATGCCAATAATTTCCTCATGCTCGCCTTGCCGCACCGGCAGGCGCGTGTGGTGGCTACTTGAAATATGTTGCAGAATATCATCTAGGGGCGAGTCAAAGTCAATAGTTTCAACTTGTGTGTGAGCGGTCATCACATCATCGACGCTAATCTTTTCTAAATCAAATAAGTTCAACAAAATTGTGCGGTGTTTTTTGGGTAAAAAATGCCCTGCGTCGGTGACAATGCTACGCAATTCGTCCATGGTGAGAGATTGCGAAGGTTGTTCAAAATTGACGCGAACACGAAGTATGCGTAGTAAAGCAACGACGAATAAGTTAACAAACCAAACTGCCGGATATAGTAATTTAAGTAACGGGTAAAGGATGTAGCTACAAAACATCGCAATTTTTTCAGGGTAGGCTGCGGCAATGACTTTAGGTGAAATTTCGCTGAATACTAAAATAGCAAAAGTGACTGTCAGTGTGCCTAACATCAGCGCCCAGTCGCCTTCACCAAATAGCTCTACAACAATAATGGTCACCAAAGTGGCAGAAGCGGCATTGGCAAAGTTATTGCAAAGCAGAATAACGCCTAGCAGCTTGTCTGTTTTAGCCAATAAGGCGCTGGCAAGCCGAGCGCCTCGATGGCCTTCTTTAACCAAATGCCGCAACCGATAACGGTTAAGCGACATTAGACTGGTTTCGGCAATTGAGAAAAAACCGGAAATAAGTAGCAATAAGGCAAGTGCACCTAGTTGCCAAGAAATAGGAATGTTATCCAATGGGTGAGTTTACGCTGTTGAAGATGTATGGAGTTTATACGTGAGTGCGGTTGTTATCAAGCTGACTGTGCTTAATGATTAAGCACAGTCAGCTGATTAGTATTTATGCAAATTCTGATGGGTCAGGCTCGGTAACTTTTTCATCTTTTGCGCCTTCTTTTTTCTCTACATCACCAATCAAGTTGGCGCGATTAACGCCTAACCACATCGCGATTGGACAGGCAACTAATACTGAAGAGTAAATACCGAATAAAATACCAATCGTGAGCGCTAAAGAAAAATTATGCAGTACTTCACCGCCAAATAACAACATTGATAGCACCATCAGTTGTGTGGAGAAGTGGGTAATAATGGTGCGTGACATGGTGCGGGTAATGGCGTTATCAATCACGGTCACAACGCTGGCTTTACGCATCTTGCGGAAGTTTTCACGCACGCGGTCAAATACCACCACAGATTCATTGACCGAGTATCCTAATACTGCTAAAACTGCGGCGAGTACGGTGAGGTTGAACTCCCATTGGAAAAAAGCAAAAAATCCTAAAATGATGATCACATCATGCATGTTGGCAATAATGGCTGCGACCGCAAAACGCCATTCAAAGCGCATGGCAAGATAGAGCATGATGCCTGAGATTACTAACAGCAGGGCAAGGGCGCCATTTTCGTAAAGCTCTTCTCCAACCTGCGGCCCCACAAACTCAACGCGGCTCATTTGTACCGAGCTGTCCATTTCTTTCAAACTTGCCAGCATTTGTTCTGAGAGTTGTGAGCCTGTAAACCCTGCGCGTACAGGTAGGCGAATCAGCACGTCTCGGCTGCTACCAAAGGTTTGCACAGTAGCATCTTTAAGCCCAATGCTGTCAACAGTGTGACGAATTTTCGCTAGATCTGCAGCCTGCGGGTAGCTGACTTCCATCATGGTGCCGCCAGTAAAGTCCACACCAAAGTTGAGCCCGCGCACAGCTAAAAAGAATATAGCAAGAATGAAGGTAATCAGAGAGATGGCGGTTGTAAGCCGACCATAACTCATGAAGGGGATGTCTTTTTTTAAACTGAATAATTCCATAATTTAGTTACTCTTTAAATTTTAAAGGTGTTAGCTTGTAATGCTTGTGTATTCAACATTACCCAATAGAGAGTTTGCTGACTTTCCGACGATAGCCGTGAAGTGCATTAACAATGGCGCGAGAAACAACAACCGCACTAAACATAGAAGTCAAAATGCCAATGACGTGCACAACAGCAAAGCCCTTGACTGGCCCTGAGCCAAACATAAAGAGTGCGAGACCGGCAATCATGGTTGTGACATTTGAGTCTAAAATAGTGTCCCATGCTCGATCGTAGCCCGCGTGGATCGAGGCTTGCGGGGTATTGCCGTTACGTAGCTCTTCTCTAATACGCTCGTTGATAAGCACGTTGGCATCAATCGCCATCCCTAGCGTAAGTGCTACCGCAGCAAGGCCAGGTAAAGTGAGCGTAGCTTGTAGCATAGACAACACCGCGACCAACAGCAGTAAGTTAATGCTAAGTGCAACTACAGAAATTGCGCCAAACATGACATAGTAAACAATCATAAAGAGTGCAATGGCGGCAAACCCCCATAAAGTAGAATGCATGCCGCGCTTGATGTTGGCTTCACCCATGCTCGGGCCAACGGTGCGCTCTTCAATGATGTCCATTGGCGCGGCGAGTGCGCCAGCACGCAATAGCAATGAAATATCGGTAGCTTCTTGTGTGTTGGCCATGCCAGAAATTTGTACGCGACCGCCGCCAATTTCTTCGTTAATCACAGGTGCTGTGATGACTTCCGTATTGCCTTTTTCAATCAGCAAGATAGCCATGCGTTTACCTACGTTCTCACGCGTGACTTGTTGAAATATGCGTGCACCACGTGCATCAAGTGATACGTTAACCACCGATTGCCCATTTTGGCTGTTTACCCCAGGGCCAGCGTCAGTGATATAGTCGCCAGTCAGCACGACATTCTTTTTCACAAGAATTGGGCGGCCTTCGCGATCTTTATACACTTCGTCACCCAATGGCGCTTGACCCTTAGCAGCTTTCTCTAGTGTGGCCGCATCAGATTTATCTTCATCCACCAGCCTGATTTCCAGCGTGGCGGTACGCCCTAAAATCTCTTTTGCTTTGGCGGTATCTTGCACGCCAGGCAGTTGTACCACTACACGGTCTATGCCTTGCTGTTGAATAATAGGTTCAGCAACCCCAAGTTCGTTGATTCGGTTGTGTAAAGTTTGAATATTTTGTTTTAAAGCAAAGTCTTGAATACGTTTTTGTTCCACTGCATTTAATGACGCAGTGAGTAATTGACTTTCACCCTCTGTAGATTCATTTAATGTTAAATCTGGATATTCTTTACTAATGATTTTTTTGCCTTTTGCCAACTCGTCAACGTTACTAAAGCGGATTTGAACGGTTTGACCTTCGCGCGTTACGCCAATGTATGAAACACGTTCTTTACGTAGCGCGGTTCTAAAATCACCTACAAAACGCTCAGCAGCTTTATCTAAGGCGGCTTTCATATCAACTTGCAGTAAGAAATGTACCCCACCGCGCAAATCAAGGCCTAAGTACATCGGTTTGGCACCTAAGCTACGTAGCCAGTCTGGCGAGCGCGAAAGCAAATTAAGGGCAACGGTATAATCTTTGCCTAGGCTTGCCTGCAATATGTCTTTCGCTTTGATTTGCGTATCAGTATTGGCAAAGCGTGCTTTAACACCACGCGCATCTAAATAAATACCGTCATATTGAATATTGTCTTGCTTAAAAACTTCCTCAACTTGGCTAAGTAGTGCCGGATCAAGTTTTGTTGTGCTTTTGGCGGGCGTTATTTGTACCGCAGGTGATTCGCCAAAAAAATTGGGAACGGTGTAAATGAACCCAATTAAAATGACAGCAACAACAAGGATGTTTTTCCACAATGGATAGCGGTTCATAGTTAGACTCTAGTGAATAGCGGTGTTGATTTGAGGTGTGCGAATGTCGTCAGCAGTAAATGCAGTAAATTAAAGACTTTTAATGGTACCTTTTGGCAAGGCACTTTGGATGGCATGTTTTTGCACCGTAATTTCAGTGTTTGGCGCAATTTCAACGCTTACAAAACTGTCAGTCACTTTCGTTACTTTACCAACGATACCGCCGCCTGTGACTACTTCATCGCCTTTTTGCAGAGCCGCAATCATATTGCGTTGCGCTTTAGCTTGTTTCATTTGTGGGCGAATAATCATGAAGAAAAACAGCACAAAAATCACGATTAGTGGCAAAAAGCTGGTGAAATCGGTAGCAGGTGTAGCGGCGGCGTAGGCATTTGAAATAAACACGATATAACTCTCTTAAAATATTAAGTGGAAATGGTCTAAAAAATTAGCTCTGAATTTTAGCACAGACTGACTTGCGTTGCAGTACTCTCAACTTTTAAGCGATAAAGTCAGGACAAACGCCCGCGCTTTGCAGAAAAGTCTTGTTTGAATGCCTCGAAAGTTCCTGCCTCAATCGCATCACGCATGCCTTGCATCAGCACCTGATAGTAATGTAGGTTGTGAATGGTATTGAGGCGTGAGCCTAAGATTTCGCCAACCTTGTGTAAATGGTGCAAATAGGCGCGGCTGAAATTACGGCAGGTGTAGCAGCTACAATCAGTATCCAGCGGCGCGATGTCGTTCTTATAAGTGGCATTTTTAATTTTAATGTCACCATATTGCGTAAACAGCCAGCCATTGCGCGCATTGCGCGTAGGCATCACGCAGTCGAACATATCAATGCCTTGAGTAACCGCATCGACCAAGTCTTCCGGCGTTCCTACGCCCATTAAGTAGCGTGGTTTGTTTTGCGGCATTTTTGGCGCGGTATGCGCCAAAATTCGCAACATATCTTCTTTAGGCTCGCCAACAGATAGGCCGCCGATTGCATAGCCATCAAAGTCGATCTCAGTTAATCCAGCCAAAGAAATATCACGTAAATCTTCATACATGCCGCCCTGAATAATGCCGAATAATGCGTTGTTATTACCTTGGTGCGCATCTTTACTACGGCGCGCCCAACGCAATGAAAGCTGCATGGAATCGTTGGCTTCCTTCAAGGTGGCAGGGTAGGGCGTACATTCGTCAAAAATCATCACGATGTCAGAATTCAATACTTTTTGAATACGCATGGATTCTTCAGGCGTTAAAAAGCAGCTGTCGCCGTTGATGGGTGAGCGAAATTTTACGCCTTCTTCAGTAATTTTACGCAACGCGCCTAAACTCCACACCTGAAAGCCACCAGAATCCGTAAGTATCGGACCATCCCAGCCCATAAATTTGTGTAATCCACCGTGTGCAGCAATCACGTCTAACCCAGGGCGTAGCCATAGATGAAACGTATTGCCTAGCACGATGTGGGCGTTGATTTCTTTTAACTCTAATGGCGACATAGCTTTGACCGTGCCATAAGTGCCAACAGGCATAAAAGCCGGGGTTTGTACCTCTCCATGGGCCAGTGAGAGTGTGCCGCGACGGGCAAGGCCATCTTGTTTGTGTAATGTAAATTGCATAACTTTAACTTTAGTAATCAACCGATGATATTATCACACGCCTTTGTTATCCTTAACCTATGTCTGCAGTTAAGTCTGTTAATTAGAACTGAGTTAATCTGGCTACGTTAAGCCATAATTTTAAGCACTTGATTTATATTTACCCCATTCGCAGGTATGATACGAATATGACCGATACTAAACAACCTCCAAATAGCAAAACAGATAGCCCGTCATTAAGAGCGCGTGGTATTTATTTGTTGCCAAATCTATTTACTTCAGCGGCCTTGTTTGCGGGGTTTTACGCCATCGTACAGGCGATGAACGGTAATTTTGAGTATGCTGCAATTGCCATTTTTATAGCGATGGTGATGGATGGCTTGGATGGCCGCGTGGCGCGCATGACCAATACGCAAAGTGCCTTTGGCGCGGAGTATGACAGCTTATCTGATATGGTGTCGTTTGGTGTTGCGCCTGCGCTCATACTTTATGTTTGGGCACTTAAGCCTTTAGGTAAGTTAGGTTGGATTGCCGCCTTTATTTACTGTGCCTGTGCGGCATTGCGCTTGGCGCGGTTTAATACCAAGTTAGATGATGAGCATCAAGATAAACGTTATTTTCAGGGCTTGCCTAGCCCTGCCGCCGCCGCGCTGTTAGCCGGATTTGTGTGGGTGTCTTATGAATATGGCGTGAGTGGTCGCGATGTGTTTTTTGGTGTGCTTAAGATGAAATGGATGGCTTGGGGGCTTACTGTGTTTGCGGGCGCATCTATGGTGAGTGATTTACGTTATTACAGTGGCAAAGACATCAACTTAAAACACAGTGTGCCATTTATTGTCATGTTGGGCATTGTGCTGGCTTTCGTCCTTATTTCATATAGCCCGCCTGAAGTGCTATTTTTTGTGATGGCTGTTTATGCGCTATCAGGGTATGTCATGTGGTTACGTGGCAGGCTTCGTGCGAAAAAGCTAAGTGACTAAATAGTTAAAAATCAGCGTGGTTGAATACGAAGGTTTAAATTGCAGAAGTTAAATGCTTGCAGAGTTGGCTAAAAAACATTATATTTCTAACACTATGTCGAACTTACACATTTTTAGTACACTTTTTGCGGTTTGCTTAATTGCAAGCGCAATACTCTTGCGCAAAATGTTTGCATTACGCGCTACGGCGCTCCGTATTGAAAACCTGCGCTAGCGCGCAAACTATCCCCCACCCCTCCATGTGTTAAATGACGTTGCGTATTAACTGCAGCGAGATGCTACTATTTGAACTCGATTTGCTTTAAGGTAAATTTACTCGGTCTCAAATTAAGCTAAAATTAAACTGAATAAAAAAGTAAGGTAACGACCATGAATCAAGCAACCAAACAAGATCAAATTATTATTTTTGACACCACCTTACGCGATGGTGAGCAGAGCCCAGGTGCGGCGATGACTAAAGAAGAGAAAATTCGCATCGCACGCCAGCTCGAAAAATTAGGCGTTAACGTCATTGAAGCCGGCTTTGCTGCAGCCAGCCCAGGTGATTTTGATTCAATTTCAGAAATTGCCAAAATCATTAAAAATTCAACCGTATGTTCATTGGCACGCGCGAGTGAAAACGATGTGCGCCGTGCCGGTGAGGCGATTAAGCATGCGGTTAGTGGTCGTATTCATACGTTTATTGCCACCAGCAAAATCCACATGGAAAACAAACTCCGCATGACCGAAGATCAAGTGGTGGAGCGTGCGGTGCAAGCCGTGAAATGGGCGTTGGAATATACCGATGACGTAGAGTTCTCAGCTGAAGATGCAGTGCGCTCTGACATGGATTTTTTGGTACGCGTGTTTGATGCAGTCATTAAAGCCGGTGCAAAAACGATTAACGTACCAGATACCGTTGGCTATTCTATCCCCGCACCATGGGGTGAGCGTATGCGTGAGTTGATTGCGCGCGTACCCAATAGCGATAAAGTGGTATGGTCAACGCATTGTCATAATGACCTTGGCATGGCCGTAGCAAACTCGTTGGCAGCCGTTATGGGCGGTGCACGTCAGGTGGAATGTACGATTAATGGCTTGGGTGAGCGCGCAGGTAATGCCAGTTTGGAAGAAGTCGTGATGGCGATCAAAACCCGTAGCGACGTTTTTAATTTGACTACGCGCATTGATACAACACAAATTGTTGCTACCAGCAAATTGGTGTCATCCATTACTGGTTACCCAGTGCAACCCAACAAGGCCATTGTAGGCGCTAATGCGTTTGCACATGAGTCTGGCATTCATCAAGATGGCGTATTGAAGCACCGTGAGACTTACGAAATTATGCGCGCAGAGGACGTGGGCTGGAATGCGAACAAGTTAACATTAGGTAAATTGTCCGGCCGCAATGCATTTAGAACGCGCTTGAAGGAGTTAGGTATTGAGTTGCCTAGTGAAGACTTGTTGAACGCCGCATTTGCACGTTTTAAAGATTTAGCCGATAAAAAATCTGAAATTTTTGATGAAGACTTACACGCTTTGGTGAGTGACGAGTTTGTACAAGAGGCGACTGAAAACTACAAATTAGTGTATTTGCAAGTGGCGTCACAAACAGGTGAAATACCGCATGCATTAATTACAGTATCCGATAATGGTACTGAAAAAAAATCTGAAGCGGACGGTGGTGGCCCAGTCGACGCGGCATTTAAAGCCATTGAACGTATTGTAAACAGCGGTGCGGAGTTGCAATTGTATTCAGTGAACAACATCACCAGCGGTACAGATGCGCAAGGTGAAGTAACGGTGCGTTTGGCCAAAGGCGGGCGCATTGTGAACGGACAGGGTGCTGATACTGATATTGTGATTGCCTCAGCCAAAGCCTACTTGAACGGCTTGAATAAGTTGCATAGCAAGCTAGAGCGTGCGCACCCGCAGGTTTAATTCTTTGTAAAATCGAGCCAATACGGCGTTGCACTCACTAGCCGTACTTAAATGTACTGTCTGCGCTCGTGCGCCTTGTTTTGGCTCGATTTAACAAAGAATTGGCTGATTGTTTTGCAGTCTTTAAAGCCATCAAATTCGCTTAATCTTTACGCAATTTAATTAATAAAATAGTCGGGTAATGACCAATAAAAACCAAACCCTACTTATACTAGCGGCTCTGTTTTGCACCTACTTTATCTGGGGTTCAACCTACTTAGCAATTCGCTTTGGTATCGAAAGTTTCCCACCATTTCTGATGGCAGGCATTCGCTTTACTATCGCGGGTGTCATTCTGTATATAGTGATGCGTTTTTTAGGCGCGCCTAATCCAACTAAACAGCAATGGTTAGGTGCTAGCGCTGTAGGTTTGTTGTTGCCGGCTTTAGGCAATGGCACGGTGTGTTATGTGCAGCAAACGGTGTCATCAGGTGTGGCAGCATTATCTATTGCAACTGCACCTATCTGGATGGCGATTTTCTCTTCTATTTGGGGGCACAAAACCTGCACCAAAGAGTGGCTAGGTATCGCAGTCGGTTTGGTGGGTATTGTCTTGCTTAATCTGGGAGGTAGTTTGCATGGCGATTTTGCCAGCGCATTGTTGCTGATATTTGCAGCAGCGAGCTGGTCATTTGGATCGGTGTGGGGCAAGCGTTTAGCCATGCCGCAGGGCTTAATGGCGAGTGCAGCACAGATGCTAGCCGGTGGCGTGGCGCTACTTATGATGAGTGCTACCCAGGGTGAAGCGTGGCCGCAAACCATTAGCCTGAAATCATGGGGCGCTTTGTTATTTTTAGTGGTGCTAGGCTCGTTAGTCGCTTACAGCGCATACCAATATTTGCTTAAAACTGTGCGCCCGTTGGTTGCAAGTAGCAATACTTTTGTAAATCCGGCAGTGGCGTTTGCTTTAGGTATATGGTTGGCGAATGAGCATGTTACCCGCATAGAATTGATAGCGCTCGGCGTGATTTTAGTTGGCGTGTATTTAGTACTTTCTGCAACTCATTATAAAGATATTTAATATGAAACAAAACTCAGCATTGAAACAGAATCTGGCACTGTTTGATTTAGACAATACATTGCTTGCAGGTGATAGCGATTACAACTGGAGCCTATTTTTAATTGGTGAAGGGCTGTTGGATGCAACCACGCATCAAGCGCGTAACGAGCAGTTTTATCAGGATTATAAAAACGGCAACTTGGATATTATTAAGTTTTTAGCGTTTCAATTAAAGCCGCTTTCGCAACACCCGGTAAAGTTTTTGGATGAACTGCACTTGAAGTTTATGGACAAAGTGATTCGTCCGATGATGACGCAAAAAGCGCAAGATTTAGTCAATAAACACAAAGCGCAAGGTGATTTATGCTTAATTATTACCGCGACCAATAGCTTTGTCACCAAGCCCATTGCCACAGCCTATGGGATTGAACATTTAATTGGCACCGACCCTGAAATGGTGAATGGTAAATATACGGGTGGCGTAAGTGGTGTGCCTAGCTTTCAAGCGGGAAAAGTCACGCGTATCAATCAATGGCTGGCTGAGCGCAATCAAAAATTAAGTGATTTTGAAACAAGCTATTTTTATAGTGATTCACATAATGATTTACCGCTAATGAAATTGGTGACCAACCCAGTGGCGGTAGATGCCGATGAACCTTTAACTGCTTATGCAAAACAGCAGCACTGGCCCCTCATTAGTTTGAGATAACTCAAGCGAGCGCTAATGCTGAAAAATCAGTTCAACGTTCATGTTGGTGAATCTTAAACTTATCGACCCAAAATAATTTGTGAAACAAACATACTGCCAACATAAGCCAGTAAAAGTAATACAAAGCCGGCGAGCGTCAAACGAATGGCTTTGATGCCGCGCCAGCCATATCGGACTCTGCCAAACAGTAAGCCTGCATATATAAACCAGCCGGCAATTGAAAAAATAGTTTTGTGATTAAATTGCAAGGCTTTATTGAAAATATGCTCAGAAAACCACATGCCACTGATGAGGGTGATAGTAAGCAAAATAAATCCAAAGCCAATGATTTTAAATAGCAGTGACTCCATCATCATTAAAGGTGGAAAACTAGGTAATTTAACCCAAGTGGTTTTGTGATGCAGGCTACGTTCGGCAATGGCCATCAATAGTGCATGCAATGCTGCAAACGTAAATAGACTGTATGCAATCATCGCAATCCAAACGTGAGCAACAAATAGGCTATTTTGTGCTTCAGGTAGATAGTGATGACTCACGCTAAATGCAGGTAACAGGGCAAAGAGTGCTGCAGGCGGCAATACAAAAGCTTGTAAACTATGCAACTGGTAGTTGCGATCAGTGATCCAATACACCAAAACAGTTAACCAAAATATGGCCGAAATTGATTGATAAAAGCCTAAATTAAATCCGGCAGAAAAAATACTTTGATGTAGCAGTCCGCCATGGATAAATAATCCTAAGGCAATCATGGCTGAATGTAGTTTGAGCTGTGTATTTTCAGGTGTTTTTGCGATGCGCCAATAATCAATAGCGACCGCCAGATAGATAAACACAACGACTAAATAGGGAATTAATTTTTGTGCGGTATAGGTCATAACGCAATTATGGCGCAAATGTGCGGTAAATATAATAGCTTCATGTAAAATTGAGGCCTAAATCATTTGTTAAGAGTAAATAATGCTAGAAAACTTAACTGGGCGCCTGCAGGGCGTCATTAAAAATTTACGTGGGCAAGCCCGGCTTACTGAGGAAAACATCGCAGACGCAATGCGTGAAGTGCGTATGGCGCTGTTGGAGGCCGACGTTGCCTTGCCTGTGGTAAAGGACTTTATCGCGGCGGTTAAACTGCGTGCGCAGGGTAAAGAAGTGTTGCAAAGTCTCACGCCTGGACAAGCTGTGATTGAGGTGGTGAATGCTGAGTTAACGAACTTAATGGGTAAAGCCAATGTAGGTTTAAATTTAGCCGCGGTGCCGCCAGCAATTATTTTAATGGCAGGTTTACAGGGTTCAGGTAAAACCACTACTTCAGCCAAGCTAGCTAAACTATTAAAAGAGCAAAAAAAGAAAGTGCTATTAGCCAGTGCAGATGTATATCGTCCGGCGGCGATTGCACAGCTAAAAACGCTCGCCAAGCAGTTAGAGGTAGACTGTTTTGACAGCAACGCTGACCAAAAACCAGCAGACATTGCCGCAGCCACTTTAGATTTCGCAAAGCGTGGTTATTACGACGTGGTGATTTTTGACACCGCAGGTCGCCTGGGCATTGATGAAGCCATGATGGCTGAAATTAAGGCCTTGCACACGCAGTTAAACCCAATTGAAACCTTGTTTGTGGTCGATGCCATGCAAGGCCAAGATGCCATCAATACCGCAAAAGCTTTTGGTGAAACGCTGCCACTCACAGGTATCATCCTCACCAAGCTGGATGGTGATTCGCGTGGTGGCGCGGCGTTATCTGTGCGGCACGTGACCGGTCAGCCGATTAAATTTATTGGTGTGAGTGAAAAAGTAGATGGCTTGGAGCCATTTTATCCAGATCGTATGGCGTCGCGCATACTGGGCATGGGTGATGTGCTCGGCTTAATCGAGCAGGCGCATAAAAATGTCGATATGGCAGAGGCGCAAAAACTGGCCGATAAAGTTAAGTCAGGTAAAAGCTTTGATTTAGACGACTTTAAAGCGCAAATGTCACAAATGCGAAAAATGGGCGGCATGGGTGCGCTGATGGATAAAATGCCGGCTCAAATGGCAGGCATGGCTGCAAAAATGAATCCTGATGATGCAGATAAAAGCATTCGTCGTATTGAAGGCATTATTAATAGCATGACAGCACTAGAACGCCGTAAGCCGGAAATTATTAAAGCGACGCGTAAAAAACGTATTGCAGATGGCTCAGGCGTGCAGGTGCAAGAGGTGAATCGCCTGCTAAAACAGTTTGAAGAAACGCAAAAGATGATGAAAATGTTCGCAAAAGGCGGCATGGCCAAAATGATGCGCGGCATGGGGAGCTTAATGGGCGGTAAAATCCCGGGCATGCGCTAGCCGCCATTTTGTAACGTGACAGCTGCCAAAAGCTGGCAATATGATTACCTTTAGCATTAAACATCATTTAATTTAGGTTTAATTTAATTTATTGCTAGTTTCGGGTTGACCAAGCCGAGAGTTTCTAGCATAATTGCGCCCTTTCGTGAGTGATGTAAATCAAACGCGAAAAACCAGATATTTAGTATTACCCATTAGTACAATGGGGCGTTAGCTCAGCTGGTAGAGCAGCGGACTTTTAATCCGTTTGTCGTGGGTTCGATCCCCGCACGCCCTACCAATATCTAAAAGGCTTCCAGCGATGGGAGCCTTTTTCTTTTGTAGCTCCGGCTAGCACCGGGCTAGCACTAGCGGTTAAACTTCATATAACTTCAATACTCAAATACATCTAGTATTTATGTGGCTTCCAAGCCATTTCTCATCTAAGCTCACTACCTATTGCACATAAATTCATGATAAATATTGCGATGCTGCATACAGTCGCTACTGGTCTTATCTGGACAGAATTTTTTTAACTTACAAAAGCAGGTGGTTGCTACCATTTCTTCTAGGTTAGCTAGATGTCTAGTAGCCAATTCTTTATTTTTATTTTCCTGGTTTAGCGGGTGATTTTTATCTGAATGCATTGAGTACCCTTTTAATAACAACTTTGTAATAGTCATACGACTGTTGGTTTAGAGATTTGTTCTATAGCAAGAAATCTTTATATTGACTTATAAATTGTGCTTTTCGATTATCTTATATTTGGAACTTCACCCATAAATCGTGGCCTTAAAGTTTGATTTAATCATTAATATTATTCAATCAAGGATGACAACATGAATGCCAATCAGCTCAATAAGGCAGACCGCATGCGAGGAGCGCTGTGGGGCATGTTTGTGGGTGACGCGTTGGCTATGCCTGTGCATTGGTACTACAATATTGCCGCGCTATGGCAAGACTTTGGTCAGATACGCGATTACCAAGCCCCTAAGGCGCATCATCCGAACTCGATTATGGCTTTAGCTAACACCAGCAAAGCAGGGAGAGGAACGCAAGAAGGTGACATTGTTGGAAATGTTATTCTGAAAGGAAAAAAGCAACATTGGGGTCAAGCCAATCGGCATTATCATCAAGGAATGCATGCGGGTGACAATACCTTAAATTTATTGTGTGCGCGAGTGTTGTTAGGTTCGCTCAATACAGTGGGTCATTACGACTCTGCTGATTTTTTACGTGAGTACATTGGTTTTATGACAGAGCCAGACCGTCATAACGATACCTATGCAGAATCTTATCATCGAGAC
The DNA here is from genome assembly GCA_030652995.1 of Methylotenera sp. GTDB lineage: Bacteria > Pseudomonadota > Gammaproteobacteria > Burkholderiales > Methylophilaceae > Methylotenera. The sequence goes on along the minus strand of JAUSAG010000047.1, from coordinate 938 downwards.
TTTTTTGCAAACTATGCAAAAGGTGTCACACCTGATAACTGTGCAGGCACTGAAGGTCATGACACTGCCTCCATGGGAGGTTTGGTCAGCCTACCTTTGGTTATTTTAGCCGCTTTACGTGATGGTGACTTGGCTACCACCAACGAAGCCGCATTAAGGCAACAACGCCTAACCCATCGTTCATCCTTGCTTGAGCGCCACTCACTTCAACTAAGTATATTACTGTTTCACATTTTCCATGATGTTAATCCAAATTCAGAACAGCTTGCCTGCGCGGCCGCTAGTCGTCTTAGCTTTCCAGCTGCTGAGGTTATTGAAAGTGTTCGGCGAAACCAAAGCTCAGATCTTGAGGTAATAGGTGGTTTGCTAAGTCCCGCTTGCTATATTGACCAGTCTTTTCCCTCTGTGCTCTATCTAGCCGCACGTTATCCCAATGATTTTGAAGCTGCACTAATCGCTAATACTAATGTTGGCGGTGATAACTGTCACCGTGGTGCCGTGTTAGGAGCCATACTTGGAGCAAGTTTGGGGTTTGAGGCAATTCCAAAGCGCTGGATTAATGGATTAACTTCGCATGTTGAATTAAATGATGAAATTGAGAAGTTTATTACAAACTTTGAATAAAAATTAAACGCCATAAATCTTATTGTTGAGTCAATCAAACTGAAATAAATATGTCTTTAGTTACGCAAAAATCTACACTAGAATTATTGACAATTTATTTTAATCGTAGTTGTCCTCTGTGTCTTGCTGAAATTCATGTTTTAAAAATAATAATTATCAGCAATTTCTTAACTTGGCGGTTTCAAGGTTGAAGTGCAAAAAGAGCAGCATGATGCTGCCTAAAATCAAATGCGTCTGGTGTGAACAACTCAGCAGGGCATTTGAACCCTAACGATTTGCGTGGTCTCGTATTAAGACGCCACGCAATTGCATCC
>JAUSAG010000041.1 GCA_030652995.1 Methylotenera sp. | reverse complement strand
TCGTCAAATCCTTGTGGAGCTTGGAACTAAGGAAGCATTCCAAGGTACGTCTTTTACTTCTTACTAACGTAGTCCGATGTTCTGGACTGAGTCTGGTCAATCTAGCTTTAGACCTTGCGGTTTCAAGCTCCGCCCTTTAGGGCGTGGTGGTTGACGTTAAACCCATTGTGATGACTGATGGCGTAAGTATAACGGCATATGACCAAGCATTACGCCTAATAGTATTGCATGGTTGATTTGGATTGATTAATCAGAAATATTTAAATTGAATATTGATGACCCGTGGTTGATGGTTTATGGTTGAAGCCAACCCACTAATATCCGCTACCCAACGATAAAACTCATCATTAACTGCGCCTGTATAACGCTGCGTTTTTTCAATGTTTATTTACTTTGAAAAAAGTCTTTTAATTTATCCACCGCGCCGCCCGCTTTAATGCCCAAGCTAGTGCCAACCCCTGGCCCTAAAATGGCGGTTCCTGCAATAGCCCCGGCCATTGCCGCTTTAGAAGGCAATATCACTGGGTTACTTAAAGTGCCCGAAACTTCCAGAGGAATCGCCACCAAGCTCACGCTATGCTTTAGCTCAACCTGTGCAATCCCATCTAGCTCTTTATTTGGTTTTATTTTAACCTGCCCAGTTGCAGTTAATAAGCCAGAGCTTATTTTAAGATCACGCAGATTATGCTGCTTACCCCTTATGCTAAACAAACCTGAAAACTCATTAAATTCGGTTTCAGCATTTCCTGTATCTTGCTTTACTAACAAGCTCGCTACCTTTACTAAATCCAAGCCATGCAATACACCGTCATTTACACTAAATCTAAAATCTGCCTGCATGTTATCTATCAGTGCGGTAGCCGCTTTTGCACTGCTAGAAAAGTCACCGTGACTAAGTAGACTGCCATTTAAATAAACAGCCTTACTCACCATGCGGCTGGGCTCTTTCACTGATAAGTGATGTACTTTAAATTTGCCGCTTGTGTGCCAATTTTTATCCCAAGACACCATTGCATCACCTGTCAACTTACCCTTGTAAAGGTCAATATTGATATTGGGAATCTCTAATCGATCACCTTTTATCTGCATTTCAATTTGAGCTTTATCAATCAATAAAGGCAATCCCATTGGCAAAACCAATTTATCTGCCTGCACTAATATCAAATAATCACCATCTTTAGGCGTTACAACAGCTTTTAGTGCGCCATCGGCCGATTCTAATTTTGCTGATGCCAATACATTGCCTTTTGTGAAGTTGGCATCCAAGTTAACATGGGGTAGCTTCATGTCGGGCCAATCGAACTGAAGCGCATCAACCTTAACATCGCGAATATTGATGGTGGCTACATCGCCATTATCCAATGGCTTACTAGATAAAGCAGATATAAACGTTACAGCTGCCTGTTTGATAATAGGCTTGCTCACTTTTAAATCAATCACTTTGGTCGCAGAAAACAATGTGCTTAAGCTTGGAACCACCACAATCTGCGCTACCTTTATTTCTTGAAGCTTGCCAATGGTCATGTCATTTACCACTATTCGTGGGCTAGGCAGCAATAACCAATGCCCAGAAGCAATCGTTACCGGCACCCCTAGTTTGTCACTTGCAATGCCTTCAATTTCATTTAGATAAGATTGTGTGGGAATAAAAAAAGGTAAGAAAATCAATAAGCTAATTACAGCAGATGACCAAATTGATATTTTTTTGATATTTTTCATCAAAATAATCCTAAAAAACGCTGGGTAGTGATTGACCGAATGCCGCTTAGTCAGTATTATAGCGCCTTCACCAATTCCTCGATAGCTCAGTTGGTAGAGCAACGGACTGTTAATCCGTGTGTCCCTGGTTCGAGCCCAGGTCGAGGAGCCAGATACGGAAAGGCCAGCAGAGATGTTGGCCTTTTTCTATTTCAGTTCGCAATACCTACTCTCGTCTAAGCCATATTGAAAAAATACTTGCAATGGTATCAATTAAAAGTAGCAGTCGCTAGAATGTTTGCAATGCAAGTTACATAATGCGTAGTCATTTAACCTCATGATGCAGTTATAGGTTTCAATAGAAAAGAGAAATAATAATGGACAGAAAACGCCTTGGAATATTCATAATAATATGCTCGTTTGTAGCTACAATATTTATCCGTGATTTTGCAGCTACAGCTTTTTTAATAGTTTCAGCTGTAATAATGGGTAATTTGTATTTAGATTCAAAGGAATCTGAGCGAAAAAGTAGGCAAGAGGAGCATGTTAAATCATTAGAATACCGAGATCGCTTGGTTAGAGAAGCTAGGGAACAAGGCAAAGCAGAGGCTGAAGCTGAAGCTAAAAATGCAGGTAGGTAAAAAATAACGCAGATTTAAGTCTCACTAATGCTATCTTGAATAAACCTACTTAGAAAATTCAATTCAGCAATCAGAAAAATTATCCTTTTTTTAGTGCGGATTTAGGGGCATATAGTACACATTAAACTAAACCAGTGCCGTGTTTTTCAATTAGAATCAACTCAACGCATATTACCGATCACCCCTAATGTCCAATACAAACTACCACTCAGCAGAGCAATCTAAAAAGCAGAATATAGTTGCAATGGGCGAGCCACTTGGAGAGCTGTACTCGGCTTTATGGCAACATCTCACCCTACTATATAACAAGTGGGGGGACTATGTGGCTCTATTTGGAACAAACCCAGAAAGAATAGTGCTATTAAATAAAACAGGGGCTAGTTTCTTCAGGACAGTCCAAGACTGTCTTTGGGATGACTCGCTACTTCATCTTGCTCGCATTACAGACTCTTCGAGTACAGGTAAAAAGCATAATCTAACTATTAGACGGATATCTGAATTGGTGAATGATGTAAAACAAAAAGCCGAGCTAGAAGCTTTTGTAGATACAGCCGTTAAAGCTACAGCATTTGCACGAGATTGGCGAAACAGACGAATCGCTCATAGAGACTTGCAATTAGCACTAGATCTACCAACAGAGCCGCTAGCTGTTGGCGCGCGTTTAAAATTACCCAGGTGTGCGCGTTGTAGAATTACCCAGAGTGAAGGCCGTCTAAAAATGACGAGCCTGTTGATAAGTGTATCTCATTTATGCAGAATACGTTGCGTGTTGAAGTCCCCTGTAAGCACTTCAACACGCAGTTAGTTGTTAAAAAGGATCACTCTTTTCACGTTTCTTTTGTTCTCGCGCCTTAATGCGAGATTTGGCAGTATCACTACTGTGACGGAAGCGATAGGACTCGTTTCCCGTTTCCACGATATGGCAGTGATGCGTCAATCGATCTAATAATGCTGTTGTCATCTTGGCATCACCAAAGACGTTTCCCCACTCGCTGAATGTAAGATTCGTGGTGATCATCACGCTGGTATGTTCATAAAGCTTGGATAACAAGTGAAACAGCAATGCTCCGCCTGTCTGGCTAAATGGCAAATAACCCAGCTCATCAAGAATGATCATATCCATTCGCATCAGTGCAAAGGCTAATTTGCCAGCCTTGCCTGCAGCCTTTTCCTGTTCCAGTAAATTAACCAAATCAACGGTTGAATAGAATCGCACGCGCTTACTGTGCTTGGTAATACCAGATATGCCAAGCGCCGTTGCCAGATGCGACTTACCCGTGCCGGTGCCTCCAATGAGTACAACGTTATGCGCTGCATCGGTAAATGAGAGATCGGCCAATTCCATGATCAAACTGCGATCCACTTTTGCATGATCAAAGTCGAAGCCAGCTAGGTCACGGTGTACCGGAAACTTCGCCGCCTGTATTTGATAACGCATAGAACGCATTGCCCGGTCTGTATGTTCGGCATCCAGTAAATGTTCAATCAGCCATCTGGACGATTCAACCGTGGCCAGTGTTCCCTGCGCTATGATGTCGTTCCATGCATCCACCATCCCGTACAAACGAAGGGCTTTCAGTTCATCGCCGACACTACGCATGGATCGCCTCCTCACGTAGGCTGTCATATCGCCCAGTATCGGCAATGGGTGGCTCTGCCACCTGCAAGGTGGTTTCAACTTGATCAGGTAATGCTGTCGATTTGAGACGGCTGATCACATTCTCGATATGCTCTGCACTTGGATTGCCTGATTCCAACACAAGCTCCACGGCCACCAATACCGCTTCTAATCCAGACTTGGGAACAACAGATAGCACCTTAGCCATGATGCGATCGCCACCATCACGTTTAAGCAGCAGGCTGCGTAGTCGCTGTAGCGGCGCTGGTAGATCTGCGAACGGCGCACCGTTCCGCAATGCGCCAGGCTTTCTTTCAATCAGCGGAATGTAATGTTGCCAGTCGTAGTGGGTTTTGTTGCGCTCAAAGCTACGAGGGTGACTGGCGACCATCGCATCGTGAGCAACGAAGTTTAAACGGTCTGGGTAGGTGCGTATGCTGACCATTTGCCCGACCAATTCACACGGTACCGAGTAACGGTTGCGATCTTCAATGACTAAGCAGGTGCTGGAAACCTTACCCAAGGTTTCAACATAGCCATCAAAAGGCGTGACCATCGGCATCATGCTGGGTTGCTCATGTTCAAGCATTTCAGCAATGGTGAGATCATTAAATTCCGGGTGGCGCAATTCCTGCCAGAGTATTTTACAGCGTGCTAACAGCCAAACATTGAGTTCAGCAAAAGAGCCAAATTGCTCTTTAGAGGCTTCCTGCCAGATACGCCTTCGACTGTCTTGTACGTTCTTCTCAACAACCCCTTTCTCCCAACCGCTGGCAACATTGCAGAAATCTGGATCAAACAGGTAATGTGAAGCCATGGCACTGAACCGCCTATTGACGGTGCGTAACTTACCTTGTCTGACCTTGTCGACAGCGGTCTTCATGTTATCGTAAATGCCACGACGTGTAATGCCGCCTAATGCAGTAAATGAGCAGGTGTGGGCATCAAATAACATTTCATGGCTTTGCGTGGGATAGGCTTGTACTACAAAGGCGCGACTGGCACATAGTTTTAAATGTGAAGCCATGATCTTGCGCCAGACACCGCCAATGAGTAGGTGTTCTTCACTCCAGTCAAATTGAAAGGCTTCACCCAATTCAAAATGGAGTGGCACAAAGGCTTTAACGATTGCATATCCGCCGTCCAGTCGCCAGTGTCGGATAAACTCGGTGACGCGGCTGTAGTCGCCATCAAAGCCGGCCAGTTGTAATTCGCCAAAGAGTTTTAGTGCTGTACGCCGATCCCGTTTTAGGCGTCTTGCATCCATTTCCAGTGCTTTGGTGAGTTGAGCCGCATAAGGGGCAATCTTGGTGTTCACAGAAGTACGTCGCCGATATTTAGGCTCAGTTCCTTCAACCGCTTTCAGCCAACCCCTGACAGTTTTACGCGTCAGGCCAGTGCGTCGCTCTATCTCTGATAACGATAGCCCATCGCGGTAATACATACGTCGAATTATTCCCAAATCTTTCATGGTGATCATCTCCTGTTAATCCTGCTCATTAAAAGAGCAGGTAGGTTAATCACTCTGGGTAATTTTAGGCGCGCACTAGTGACGTATTTCGGGTAGTTTTAATTGCGTACCAACAGGTGTCGCACGCCAGCCTTACTTTCGTGAATCTGATGGTAAATTGGTTACTGAGGCAGGCTATGACAAAGATTCACAACTATTCGGAATATTTGATTCACGTAAATTCTTGATATCTGAGCCAAGCGTTGCAGCTGCAAGTTCGGCATTGCAGCTTTTGATAGGATTGCTTTCTGAATTTGGCTTTAACGCTCCAACCGACAAGGCCGCAGCACTTGCTGCAATCTTTACTGCAGTTGTACGTCCTTCATTTGCTTATGCGCCAGGATTCCACGTAAAAGCTTCTACCAGTGGTAGTGGTAAATCCTATCTTTGCGATCTTATTAGTGCTTTTTCTAAACCGGGTGAAACCAAAAAGGTTAGTTACCCAGTAACTAGTGAAGAAGCTACTAAGACCATGCTATCTCTACTTTTATCATCCCCAGCTGTTATTGAATTTGATGACATGACAATCGATTGGATACCGCACGGCATTATTAATCGCCTATTTACGTCTGAATTCATTACTGACCGAATTTTAGGCGTAAGCAAGACCGCTACTGTCAGTACTCGCACTTTGTTTTTAGCTTCTGGCAATAATGTTGGGCCTGTCCGAGATTTATTACGAAGAGTACTCACAATCAATATTGACCATCGATGTGCAACACCTGCTACCAAGTCTTATAGCGGAACGCCTGTTGAAGACGTACGTAAGGACCGAGGGCGCTATGTTGCTGCAGTTCTTACTATCATTCTTGCATGGAAGGCTGCTGGTTCGCCACGTGCTGAAGTTGAGAATATCGTTACTTACGGTGGTGCTTGGTCTGATTTTTGCAGACACCCTTTGATATGGTTAGGCCTTGCTGACCCCGCTACAGCATTGCTTGAGCAAGTTAAACATGACCCTGATTCAGACGCGCTACTGTCTTTAATGACCGAATGGCACCGAGTATTTGGCTCTAAGCCAACGACGGTACGCAAGGTTATTGCTACAACGTTCGGCTTTGGTACTGAGGAAGCCTTACATGACGCTATTTGTGAATTCCCAGTTGAGGAACGGGGCAGCATTAACGCCTCAAAGTTTGGCTGGATACTTAAAAAGAATGTCAATCGTATTATTGGCAACTTCTCATTTCAACAATCTACAGCAGATGGCCGCGTGGCCTGGATGGTGATCAAAATGTAACACCGGCTTCACCACCTTTACCACCTTTTTTAGCCGAACTCCGCACGGATTTTCGTAAAAAAATGCGAGTCTGAATTCCGAGACTACGAAATTTTACAGCGGCGACGGGCCGAAAAAAGGTGGTGATCCCGGTGAAGGCGGCGGCCCGAGATCGCTAGCTATCCAGAATTACTTACTAAATAAATTACTTACTCTTAGGAGAAATAAAATGACTTTTAACAATACTACAGCTTCAAAATTAATCAAGATGGCTGCATTACTAGAGCGTATAGACCCAGATACGGATTACAGCGAATGGATAAGCGTCTTAATGGTTATCAAGAACGAAACAAATGGCAGTGAATCTGGCTTCGAATTAGCTGACTTGTGGAGTTGTAAAGGTGACAAATACAAAGGTGAGAAAGATGTCAGGATGTATTGGCGTGGTTTTAAACCTAATCCCAGAAAGCAAGTTGGGATGGGTACGTTAGTCAGAATTGCAAAGATGTCCACATATAACTAATCAACAAGATGCGGCGCTACTTCAGCGCCGCTTAACTACATGCATCAATAATATTAAGGAGTAAAAACAATGCCTATCGTTAAACTAACTCAAGATTTTGTTAACAATAACTTGATCTGCCCTGTAGGAAAAAAGCGTATTGAATACTGTGACAAAGAGCTCCCAGGCTTAATTATTATCGTTTCACCCATATCACAAGGTGGAACTTACTTTTTGCGATATAAATCATCGGGTAAAACTGCTTACATCAAAATAGCGCGCACAAATGAGCTAACCTTGGTCGACGGACGTAAAAAGGCAAAATTGCTTAAACTAGAAATTAGTAATGGCGCTGACCCAAGCAATGAAAAGCGTGTACAGAAAGCAGTGCCTACATTGGCTGTATTTTACGAAGAGCATTACAAGCCTTACGCTGCTGTGCACAAGCGTTCAGCCTCAAGTGATCATCAGCTCTACACTTGCAGGCTGGAATCACGCTTTGGCCATCTTAGACTTAATCAATTCACTAAGACTATGATAATCGGTTTTCATAATGAATTGCGTGAGTCTGGCTTGGCAGGGGCAACTTGTGACCATTACGTGAAGTTTCTGAGGCATGCTTTCAATCTTGCCATCGAGTGGGACCTACTGAAAGAAAACCCAGCATCAGGGGTTAAACTTTTCAACTTAGACAACAAGATGGAAAATTATCTTGATGCAGAACAGTTGGAAAGGCTTTTATCAGTATTAAAAACAGATCCTAATCGACCTGTTTGTATGATTATTATGATGCTGATCAGTTCTGGAGCCCGGTTAAACGAAGTTCTGTCTAGCACTCATAGTCAGATAAATATTGAGACACGTACTTGGAAAATTCCTGCACTCAACTCAAAATCTAAAAAGGCTCGCTCTTTGCCATTGGGCGACAGTTTTATTGATATTTATAACCAGCTATCCACAAAGGAAGGATACTTATTTGTAAACCGAATTACAGGCACACGCTATCAAAATATTCACAAATACTGGAGTAAATTAAGATTAAAAGCAGATTTGAAAACGCTTCGTATTCATGATTTAAGGCATACCTATGCTAGCTTGCTGGCAAACAGTGGTCGCTCTATATTGGAAATAAGTCGTATTCTTGGGCATTCTAGTGTTAAGGTTTCGGAACGCTATAGTCATCTTAGTACTGCTACATTGCAAGAAGCAGCAAACAGCGCCTCAATCAAGATTAATGCAGCAATGGGTAAATAAGTAACTTAAGATAGATCGGCGGGTGTGTAGAGTGAAGGTGCTCACCCCGCCAATTTATTGTGCATGTGTGTAAGAAATTTTACATATTGTTTTGACTATTTTGCTTATTATTTTTTGCAAATGCGGACGGCAGAATTTTTTCGGGGGTGCCGAACGCGAGGCCTACTCGACTCGGCCCGTCGGCGTGCGCAGGCGTGATTTTTTTGTGGCGGCGATACTCTGGCCATCCCGCAGGATTTTTTTGGCCCCTCGAGGCCGCCGGCGACTTTATTGTATTTAAAAACGCAATTCTCTTACGACTCATGACGGGCGCGATCTTTTAGGGGAAAAATTTTGCCAAGGTCGATTTAGGTTCGCAACCATAACAACGCAACTCATTGATTCAATTTAATTTACACAAACCCAATATCTAGAAAATGAATCACGAGGTTCTACATAGGTTCTTTTTTAGGTTCGCAAGACAGAGACATACAGAAATTTACTTAGAAATCTTACACTTTTAGAGCTATAATCCGGCGCTGCGTGCTACTGTTAATCCGTGTGTCCCTGGTTCGAGCCCAGGTCGAGGAGCCAGATACAGAAAGCCCTGCAGAAATGTGGGGCTTTTTCTTTTGTACTGTTGAATTAACGAGAGTTCTTCTGCGCGTTCAAAATAGACAGGGACTTGTACGCAATACCTTCAGCGAGACGTGATCTCGGTAGGTTTCAACTAATGTAAGGAGCAATACCCGTGACCAACGCACAACGCAGAGCACTCAATCGCATGGCTGAAATGAATTCACCAAGTAACGAGAGTAAGCTTGAACCAACCAGTAACGCATTCTGTCCGCATGAGGCTGGTGCGTATTACCTTGTAACGGTGGGGACCGTCAGCAAGATTATCCAGCGATTAACCATGGAAATGGAGCCTCCCGTTCACACCTATGCCATCGCCACTATTCATTTTGAAAAGGATCCCGATACTGGCAAGTGGATCTGGTTTGATGGTAAGGAAAAGCTATCCCCACGCAAAAACCAGGATAGTTGGCGTGTTGGCAATAAGAAGTTATATGACACACGTGAAAGCGCCGAGGCTGAGCTTCAGCACCTGATGGCCAAAAATGGTGACCGAGTGACTAAGGTGCATGACCTGCCAGACGATTTGACTAAACTGAAAAAGATTCGTAGTGCTCACCATCCAGACCGTAACAACCCCGATTCTGACCATGATCTCTATCAAGCGGTTATCGAGAAAATTGACAGGATGCGTGTGGTAAGTGTGTGAGCCACTGCGTAGCCTAACCGAGTAACCTACTTTTGTCCAGTGGGGGGTATGGCGTTCAACCTGTATAGTTTGTGCTCTTAAAACCTTTATAGCTTTGCCTATGCTTTCTTATTGCCTTCAGAAGCAAGCTTAATAGTACCTTTTGAGTATTTTTTATTAATGTTATCCATTGTAGTCATCAGATTGCTTGTTTTGACAGCGGCCTTCGTCTCATCCCCAAAAAAACCAGTTATGGTTAGCTCAAACTTGAATAAGAGACTACTTGATTACGGCCCGCCTGTTTAGCTCGATAAAGTGCTTGATCTGCGGCAGAAACCAAAGATGCGAATTCCAAACCAATAAAAGTTGAATCTACCACACCAATACTGACGGTGATATTTACGGATTTTTCTCCAACGATCAAAGTAAATTGAGCATAATCTTGACGCAAACGTTCAGCCAATTCCCATGCCTCATTCTCCGTTGTGGAACATAGAAGAATGCAGAATTCTTCTCCTCCATATCGGGCAATATAATCATCAGGACGTATGGAAGCTTGACCAATATCTGCCAAACGACGTAGCACTTCATCTCCCACTGGATGCCCATAGCGGTCATTGATTGATTTGAAATGGTCAATATCAATCATCATGACGGCCAGCGTATCTCCTGTACGTAGACAATGTGCCTTCAGTCGGGTTGCTTCTTCTTCAAGACGGCGTCTATTTAGCGCACCAGTTAATGCATCACGTGAAGCGATTTTCTGTAAATCAGTAATGAGCCGATAGTTCAGCATCAGTAAGAAACCAAAAGTCACACAAAGCTGAATCATGCAAGCCGTGAAAAATGACACAGGATTAAGTGGTGTGTTTACATAGATACCATAACTCTCTGGTAACGACCGCCAAATAACTACGCCTCTCACTAACATTACTAGGACAAGTACGGCAAAGGATAATCCTGTAAACCAATATGCAGTTCTCAACGGAGGCTCAATTCTGATGAGAAGTGCACGAGCACAGGCAGCGTAGATAAAAGAAAATAAGAAGGAGTTTGCTATGGCACGGGCACTAATATCAGGATAGAGAACACCGAACCAGACGTTCTGGAATAAAGCCACGCAAATAATCAGCAATACTATACGCCAATCACTGCGCTCCTCTTTAAACGCTTGGATGCCGGTAAATTGCAGGCTTATTCCAGACACAATTAACATTGCACCAAGGACGATAGCCCAGTTACTCCCTGGCATCGGGTAGGCATAGAAATACGACAAGCTGAGTCCGAGGCTAATACACAAATTCGCAACAGCCCATTGCCGCACTCCACGGATACTCCCGACATGCAACCCCGCTAACTCAAGAAACATGAAAAGCATGAAAAACATAAAAGCCAACATGGAAAACATCACCATAATTGTACGTATATCCATACCCATGCATTCCCTATATATAGTTTTGAGAAATTATGCCTGAAGTGTCGCGCTGAATGGGGATTTATTACATGACCAATGTCTGGACTTTAACTAAGTGCCATGATGATCTAACTCAATTTCGTAACTGTTGTCCAATTGTGCTCTCTACCTAACTTTTCACCAATAATGCATCTATAGATGTAGATGGCAAAGCGTAGTGGGATGCCACAAAGTAGGTAATAATAAGCTGGGTTCATGCATTGTTCGTAGGCTAGTAACGCTATAATGTCAAGATGTTATCTCAATACATTGCACATGATCTTGAACATCAGTTAGCTAAAATTACAGAACATGGTTTTTGTGTGATGGATAACTTTATCACCCAAGCTGCGGTTTTAGCCTTAGCTAACGAAATCAACTCACTGGATAGTGCCTCTCAAATGCATGAGGCAGGCACAGGGCAAACGCATATCACGATTAACAAACAGTTGCGCGGGGATTCTATTTATTGGCTCAACGAAGCTAATTCAAGCGCAACGCAGAAAATTTACTTAGCTCAAATGGAGTTGCTAAGAATAGCGTTAAATCAGCACTTATATTTAGGTTTATTTGCGCTGGAAAGCCACTTGGCGCTATATCAGGCTGGTACGGGTTACGGAAAGCACCTTGATCAATTTCACAAAAACAACACTCGGTCTAGCGACCAAGCCGTGCGTAAAATTAGCTGCATTTTATATTTAAACCAAAATTGGATTGAAGCGAATGGTGGCTATTTGCGGCTTTATCACAATCAACCTAGCAACACTACAGATGCACCATACCTTGATGTAGCACCATTAGGAGGTCGATTGGTCTTATTCCTATCCGATACTTTTTACCATGAAGTATTACTCACCAATAAAGCAAGAGCGAGCCTGACTGGTTGGTTTTTAACACGCCAGTAGCCATTAAACCAAGTGCTGGTAGCACCTATTCTTAAGTTATCTCCGGGGTGCACGCTCTATTTGTATCCATTCTTTAAAAAGCAGTTAGCTTGCACACACTCTAATGCCTTGGCTCTAATCTAACATTCAAAGTTGCAACTCAGCATTTTATTAAATTCTACTGCCAGTGCTTGATCAATCTTTGTGATTGCTATGTTGGCGTTATCTAAGCCTACTTTGTCACCTTGCGACTGTGCAATTGCACCTAGCCTGAATAGTGAATCCGTATTATTCGCATCAAATGTGATAGATTTCTCGTAAGCCTTTTTGGCTTCATCTAGTTGATGTAGATTTTCATTAGCAACCCCTAGCTCATACCACGCCTCTGTATTTTTCGGGTCTATTCTGATCCAGTTCTGTGCTACTTGAGCGAGTTTCGGCCAGTCTTTACTCAGTTCTGGAATCGCCACCTGCATAAAAAATGGTTTGTTATTGTCTTCTTCTTCCCAGAATGCTTTGCCAATAATAGGAAACTTTGTTTCAACTGGTAGTTTTTCTAAGTCTGCCAGCCATTCGATGGGCAGTGAATAAAAATAGGCTGGGCGACCTGGCGTTTTAAAGGTGTTGATGCCAAGTAAATTACCTTCGAGATCAAAAATGCCACTACCGCTAGCGCCCATTAAAAACTTAGCACTACTTCTAATGACCTTTCCGCCTTCAAATTCGTATGTGGACTTCACCATGCCAGCTGAGGTTAGTGGGGCGGGCACACCGTTAGAGTGACCGATGGCGAGGACTTCTTGACCACGTTTGATATTGTTCCCTTTGCCGATAGGTGCCGGTTTAAACGGTAGGTTATAAGTAGAAACCAAACATAAGTCATGCCATCTATCCGCTTGCACCGAGGTTATTTCATAAGAATCTTCGCCACGAGAAACCCATGGCTCTTTGGTGCTACGGAATATATGGCAGTTGGTAATGACTTTATTTTCAGCTACTACCACACCTGAGCCGTAAGCTAGGCCGCCATCAGCGTTATACCCCCTTATCATCACTACTGACTGTAAGGACTTTAGTATTTTTGCCTGGTCCAAGGCTAGGGCCGGCTGAATGTAGCTTAATAATACTGTGAGTAAAATGAATTCACGCATCGCGATCTCCAATGTTAGTAATTATTTTTTTATCAAGTATCGCTTTTAAAAACAGCGCCATACAAGGCTATATTTAATAGTTAACGAGATGTTCACTCAATGACTGCGAGCCGGCGGCAAAGTTCTAGTGATTAAATATTTCTTATTTTTAACATTAAGATTAGTTAGCGATATAACGCCAATAAGCTGTTAAAATTTAACGTTAATTTATAAAAAAGCACAACGTGTTCGTCACTTTTCCAAATAGTAAATATCAATTGCATCAGCCTTTTCCACCGGCGGGCGACCAACCGCAAGCGATTGACAAACTGACGCAGGGGATTAACGATGGTTTGAAGTTTCAAACGTTGCTGGGCGTGACCGGCTCTGGTAAAACTTACACCATGGCTAATGTTATTGCGCGCACGGGTCGCCCTGCTATTGTGATGGCACCTAATAAAACATTGGCCGCGCAGTTGTACAGTGAGTTTAGGGAGTTTTTCCCTAACAACTCGGTAGAGTATTTCGTGAGTTATTATGATTACTATCAGCCTGAAGCTTATGTGCCCTCGCGTGATTTGTTTATTGAAAAAGACTCAAGCATCAATGAGCATATCGAACAAATGCGGCTTTCGGCTACCAAGGCACTTCTAGAGCGCGAAGATAGCATTATTGTCGCTACCGTTTCTGCTATTTACGGTATTGGTGATCCGAGTGATTATCATGGCATGGTGTTACATGTGCAGCAGGGCGATAAAATTGAACAGCGCGACATGATTACGCGCTTGGTGGGGATGCAATACGACCGCAACGATTTTGATTTTTCACGCGGGGCGTTTAGAGTGCGCGGCGATGTGATTGATGTGTTTCCCGCTGAAAATAATGAAACCGCAGTCCGCATCTCGATGTTTGATGATGAAATTGAATCTATTACCTTATTTGACCCACTCACTGGACAGATTTTTAATAAAATCCCACGCTACACGGTGTATCCGTCAAGCCACTATGTCACGCCACGTGAAACCACTATTAAAGCCATGGAAAAAATCAAACATGAGTTGAAAGACCGGGTGGATTTTTACATTAAAACTGGCAAGTTGGTTGAAGCCGCGCGCATTGAGCAGCGCACACGTTTTGATCTTGAAATGCTCAATGAAATTGGCTTTTGCAAAGGCATCGAAAATTACTCGCGTCATTTATCAGGGCGCAACCCAGGGGATCCACCGCCCACGCTGATTGATTACTTGCCCGATAACGCACTGATGATTATTGATGAAAGTCATGTCACCGTGCCGCAAGTAGGTGGCATGTATAAAGGTGACCGATCACGTAAAGAAAACTTGGTTGATTACGGCTGGCGCTTGCCTTCAGCCTTGGATAATCGACCGCTTAAGTTTGAAGAGTTTGAACATATTATGCGTCAATGCGTATTTGTGTCGGCGACGCCTGCGGAGTACGAAAAAACACATCAGCAACAAGTGGTTGAAATGATTGCGCGGCCTACGGGCTTGATTGACCCTGAAATTATTGTAAAACCTGCGGATACGCAAGTGGATGATTTATTAGGAGAGATTAAAAAACGCGTTGACGTTGGTGAGCGCGTATTGGCCACCACGTTAACCAAACGCATGGCTGAAGACCTCACCGACTACTTAACCGAGCATGGCGTTAAAGCGCGTTATTTACATAGTGATATCGATACTGTCGAGCGTGTGGAAATTATCCGGGATTTACGACTAGGTGAGTTCAACGTTTTAGTCGGTATCAACTTATTGCGCGAAGGGTTGGATATTCCGGAAGTGTCACTGGTGGCGATATTAGATGCCGACAAAGAAGGTTTTTTACGTTCTGAACGCAGTTTGATTCAAACCTCTGGCCGCGCCGCACGCAACTTAAATGGCAAGGTGATTTTTTACGCTAATAAAATCACGCGTAGCATGAAGGCCGCCATGGATGAAACCGAGCGCAGGCGCGGTGTGCAAATAGCGTTCAACACTGCGAATGGCATTACGCCCAAAGGCATCACTAAACGCATTAAAGATATGATTGATGGCGTTTATGATAAAGATGAATTGCAGCGTGAGCATAAAGCGCTAAAAGAACAAGCCAATTTTGAATCTTTAAGTGAAAAACAAATCGCCAAAGAAATGAAGCGCATAGAAAAAGCCATGCACGATGCCGCTAAAAACTTGGAGTTTGAAAAAGCTGCCGACTTCAGAGATCAACTTAAAAAGCTTAGAATCAGGTTTTACGGGGCAGAAATGCCAGACCTTGTTTGAGATTGACGGGACATTTCATGTGCCAAATGCAAACGATGCATGCTTTTTAAAACGAACGCCAACACAAAGCGTGTGTCTATAGTTTTATGCAAAGCAGTAATTTTTTTTATTATTTTTAAGGATAGGAGTTTTCAATGAAAATCACTAAAATTGTAGCAATGGTAGCGTTAGTGTTAGGCTTTTCTCAAGTGGCTTTTGCTGACCATCATGGTGCAGATGGAAAGCGTTGTACGCATAAGCCGGGCTTGCAAGCAATGGATGCGGACAAAGACGGCACAATTAGCCGTGATGAGTTTACAGAGGCGCACAAAAAAATGGCTGATGAAATGTTTACAAAGCTAGATAGCAATAATGATGGCAACATCGACCAAGCTGAGCAAAAGGCGCGTAAAGGGATGATGGGTACACATTGTAAAATGCAAGGCCATAAAATGCATAAGATGGAAGATGCTACCAAGTAGTCAATAGGGCCTCTAATAAACGTCTGGTGTGTCAGATTTAGCTTTATGTGCCGACTGTGATAGCCAAACTAGGTAGCGCATGAGGTTACTTTTAAATACACCAAATGTGAGGCTGTTGTTAGATCTTAGATTTTAGTTGATTAAAAACATGCTTTTGTCTATAATCGCGCGCTTGCTTGGTAGCGTTATCAAGTGAGTTTTTTTACCTTGTCACACCACAACCTATATAAGTATGTATTTTTACTAAAGAGTGGGTGGCTTTAATCCAAAAGGAGCGTACATGCGCCATTATGAAGTAGTATTTATCGTCCATCCGGACCAAAGCGAGCAAGTGCCTGCGATGATTGAGCGTTACCGCGCGCTTGTAACTAGTGACGGCGGTGCAATGCATCGTTTAGAAGACTGGGGTCGTCGCCAACTGGCTTATCCAATCCAAAAAATCCACAAAGCACATTATGTGTTAATGAACATTGAATGTAGCCAAGCTGTGTTAGAAGAGTTAGAGCACGGCTTTAAGTTTAATGATGCAGTATTGCGACACTTAACTATGGCTACAAAAACTGCTGTGACTGCACCATCACCAATGATGAAAGAAGAAAAATCTAAATCAGTGTTGAGCAGAGATGTAGCACCTGCGCCAGTAGCGACACCAGTTGCTGCCCCCGCAGAGGCTTCAGCAGCTTAGTTTTAAATTAACTTAAGTTTTAAATTAAAACCAAGTGAATAAGCTGGAGTTGCAAGCTGAAGTTGTGCTGATTGAGCCACTTCGCTACACGCCGGCAGGCATACCGTTGTTAAGTGTTGTTTTGCGTCATGCTTCAGATCAAATAGAAGCCGGCATGAAGCGTAGGGTGGAATGTGAAGTAAATGCGGTTGCGTTAGGTGACCAGATATTAGGAACCCCCGCATTGAAAGGCCTGAAAGTAGGCGCACACATTCTAGCGACTGGTTTTTTAGCTAAACGTAGCCTTAAAAGCACACAGTTGGTGATGCACATTAACCATATAGAGTTTATATAAGCGCAAGCTTAATATAAATTAAAAAATTTTAGGAGTTCAAGATGGCAAGAGATATGTATAAACGCCGCCGTTACTGCCGTTTTTCAGCAGAAGGCATTAAAGAAGTAGATTATAAAGATGTAGATTTACTGAAAGATTTCATTTCAGAAAATGCAAAAATTATCCCAGCACGTATGACGGGCACAAAAGCACGTTATCAACGTCAATTAACATCTGCGGTTAAACGCGCACGTTTCTTGGCTTTGTTACCATACACTGACAAACATTCAGGCTAAGGAGAATACTATGCAAATTATTTTATTAGAAAAAGTTGGTAATCTTGGTGCTTTGGGTGATGTGGTTAAAGTTAAAGATGGTTTCGGCCGTAACTTTCTGATCCCACAAGGTAAAGCTAAACGTGCAACTGAGGCTAACAAAGCTGAGTTTGCTGCACGTCGTGTAGAGTTAGAAAAACAACAGGCCGCTATTTTGGCTGCTGCACAAGCACGTGGTGAAAAATTAGCTGGTTTTGTTGTTGCTGTTGCACAAAAAGCTGGTGTTGATGGTCGTTTATTTGGCTCTGTGACTAACGGTGACATTGCTGATGCATTAGTAGCGCTTGGTCATGATGTGCCTAAAGCATTGGTTCGCTTGCCAAATGGTCCATTAAAAACAATTGGTGATCACGTGGTTTCAGTGGCATTGCACCATGATGTTGTTGTAGATGTTACAGTTTCAGTTTCTGCTGAAGCGTAAAAAAAATAAAGTATCGTTACTATAAGTTGTTGCTTCGATACCTTTAATTAGCGTAACAAAAAATAAAAAAGGCTGCTTCGGTAGCCTTTTTTATTGGGCTTGAGGCACCTCTATTAATTTAAATTTTTACCAGTTCTTGGCACCACCACCACTGTAAACTGGCTAAAGCCAGAACAGTGGTGCGATAAGTCATACAAGGCGCGAATGAAAAATTATGACGCTGCATATATTGATATGTAAGGAATGATTTTTTGTGAGTAACGCAGTATGACGACGAAAGTTGAATTAATAGAGGTGTCCTTAACTTTATCATAGGTATAATTACATTCATGGCTGATGAACAATTAGATGCACTTAAAATCCCTCCCCACTCGGTAGAGGCAGAGCAATCTGTCATCGGTGGTTTGCTACTTGAAAATGAGGCGCTAGATAAAGTGGCGGATATTCTAAGCGCACAAGATTTTTATCGATATGACCATAAGCTTATTTTTCAGCATATTGCTAAGCTGATTGAGCATAATAAACCTGCTGACATTGTGACGGTGGCAGAATCGTTAGAAAATTCTGCGGAGCTCTCAGGCGTAGGCGGCATTGCCTATTTAGGCACATTGGCACAAAACACCCCCACGGCGGCTAATATACGGCGCTATGCAGAAATTGTGCATGAGCGTTACGTGATGCGTCAATTAGTGGTGGTGGGTTCTGGCATTGCTGAGAGTGCTTATGCACCGAACGGCCGTGATGCACAACAGTTGTTAGATGAAGCCGAAGCTAAAATATTTCAGATTGCAGAAGGCGGTAAACGTAGCTCTCAGGGTTTTGTGGATATTAAAGTGTTGTTGCCGCAGGTGGCTGACCGTATTGATCAATTGTTTTCACGCGATAATCCTTCTGACGTCACAGGCGTGCCAACAGGGTTTGCTGATTTGGATTCAATGACCTCTGGCATGCAAGGCGGTGATTTAATCATCGTCGCAGGGCGGCCTTCTATGGGTAAAACGGCGTTTTCTCTCAACATGGCCGAAAATGTTGCGCTCGATACTGGGCTACCTGTGGCTGTGTTCTCGATGGAAATGGCGTCAACACAGCTTGCGATGCGGATGATCGGTTCAGTAGGGCGCTTGGATCAGCACCGTATGCGTACTGGTAAGCTGGAAGATGAAGATTGGGAGAAGCTAACGACCGCGCTAGGCAAGCTCAACGAAGCGCCTATTTTTATTGATGAAGGTGCAGGTTTAAGTAGTTTTGATGTGCGTGCAAGAGCTCGACGATTGCATCGCCAGACAGGTAAGCTAGGCTTGATCGTGGTCGATTACTTACAGTTAATGGCCGCACCTGCAGGGCGGCAAGGTGAAAACCGTGCGACTGAAATTTCTGAAATTTCACGTTCTCTTAAGGCGCTTGCCAAAGAACTGGATTGCCCCGTCGTTGCACTCTCCCAACTTAATCGTAGTGTAGAACAACGCCCAGACAAACGTCCTGTCATGAGTGATTTACGCGAATCTGGCGCGATCGAGCAAGATGCGGACGTGATTTTATTTATCTATCGTGATGAAGTCTATAACCCTGATAGTGCCGATAAAGGCACAGCAGAGATTATCATTGCCAAGCAACGTAACGGCCCTATTGGTCGGGTTAGATTAACATTCCTAGGGCAACATACGCGTTTTGAAAATTTTGCGGGTAGTGGGCATATGGGCGATGATTATTAGCGGGAAGCCTCGCAAACCCCACTTACGGGTGTTAGCGTTGTTGCACGGTACTCGCAACCTCGCTGTACACACGTACTATCTCGGCTTATGTGGCCCAAACGCCTAGCACTACATCCCATAAAATGAATTTTTCGAGATATCCTGAATTTTAGTCATGCGTCCAATTTTAGCAACTATTTCGCAAAGTGCTTTGCAGCATAATTTATCTGTTGTCAAAAAGCACGCGCCTCATTCAAAAATTATGGCGGTAGTTAAGGCTAATGGCTATGGACATGGTTTAATCAATGTAGCATGTGGTCTAAATGCAGTTGATGGTTTCGCAGTGCTTGGTCTGAACGAGGCTGTTGATTTGCGTGAAGCTGGTTTTGAGCAAACTATTTTGCTATTAGAGGGCGTATTCCAGGCGCAAGAGCTCAGTGTTGCAGCAATTTTCGACATTGATTTAGTAGTACATTCTGTTGTGCAAATAGAAATGCTAGAACAGACAAAACTAGCTAAACCTATCGGTATTCATCTTAAAATAAATACGGGGATGAACCGTCTTGGTTTTGCGCCTACTGAGTTTGCCTTAGCATTTAATCGTTTAAAATCCTGTCAAAATGTCGCAGAGATCACGCTGATGACCCACTTTGCAACGGCAGATGAGGCACTTGGTATAGACGCGCCACTTACATTGTTTCATCACACCATTAAAGATGTTAATCAAACCAAGCCGCTAGCAATGTCTTTGGCAAACTCAGCCACTATCTTACGCCACCCGCAAGCCCATGCTGATTGGGTGCGTCCAGGTATTATGCTGTATGGCGCTAGCCCTGTGGGCGGTACGTCAGCTATAACGTTTGGCTTAAAGCCGGTGATGCAATTTTCCAGTGAAATCATTAGTGTACAAATGCTACAAGCGGGTGATAGCGTGGGTTATGGCAACCGGTATACTGCCAGAAAACCCACACGGGTTGGCATCGTGGCTTGTGGCTATGCGGATGGTTATCCACGCCATGCAGGTCAATATGCGGCTAGTGGCAACCAAGGTGAAGCGCCGATTGCTGTAGCCGGTAAACCCACAAAGGTGATTGGACGTGTTTCTATGGATATGCTGTTTTGTGATTTAACTAATATTCCGCAAGCGGATATTGGCGCACCCGTGGAGCTATGGGGCAATAACGTGTCTGTAGATGCGGTGGCTGAAGCTGCGGGTACTGTCGGTTATGAATTATTATGCGCAGTAGCAGCGCGCGTCAAGGTAAAAATGGTTGATTGATGGCTAAAGCAAAAACTGTTTATACCTGTACAGAATGTGGTGCCAGCGAGCCAAAATGGCAAGGCCAATGTCCAAGCTGCATGGCATGGAATACTTTGGTTGAGAGTATTGAAGAAACCGCCACTACTAACCGCTATGCTAATAAGTTTGAGGGTTTGGCGCAAAGTAGCACACTACAAAAATTAAGCAGCATCAAAGCCGCCGATATTGCACGTCAGCCGACGGGTATCAGTGAGTTTGACCGCGTGCTGGGTGGCGGTTTAGTAGAAGGTGGCGTAGTGCTTATCGGTGGCGACCCTGGCATTGGTAAATCAACTTTGTTGCTGCAGGTGCTTTGCCATTTAGGTAGTCGTAAAAACGGTAAAACCTGCCAGGCTATTTACGTGAGCGGTGAAGAGTCGCCACAGCAAATCGCTATGCGCGCCAAGCGCTTAGGCTTGGATGCCAGTGAAGTTGAATTGTTAGCTGAAATCAACCTTGAGAAAATTTTAGCCACGCTACAAACACATAAACCCAATATTGCGGTGATAGATTCTATCCAAACGGTGTATTCAGAGGCGCTGCAATCTGCCCCAGGTTCTGTGGCACAAGTGCGAGAATGCTCGGCACAGCTTACGCGAATGGCCAAGCAGTTGGGCATTACGGTGATTTTAGTCGGGCATGTTACCAAAGATGGCACGCTCGCAGGGCCGCGTGTGCTGGAGCATATTGTCGATACCGTGTTGTATTTTGAGGGCGACCAAAACTCCAGTTTTAGACTGATCCGCGCATTTAAAAACCGCTTCGGTGCTGTAAATGAGCTTGGCGTATTTGCCATGACCGAGCACGGCCTGCGCGAAGTTTCTAACCCATCGGCTTTATTCCTGTCACACCATGAAAGCCAAGTGTCTGGCAGCTGTATTACAGTAACAATGGAAGGCACGCGCCCTTTATTGATTGAAATTCAAGCACTGGTAGATGAAAGCCATGCGCCTAATGCTAAGCGTTTATGCGTAGGTTTGGAACAAAACCGTTTAGCCATGTTATTAGCCGTTTTGCACCGCCATGCTGGCATTCCGTGTTTTGATCAGGACGTGTTCATTAACGCAGTGGGCGGTGTAAAAATCAGTGAGCCGGCGGTGGATTTAGCAGTGTTATTGTCCATTGTTTCTTCTTTAAAAAACAAACCATTAGAGAGTAAACTTATTGTATTTGGTGAGGTTGGTTTAGCCGGTGAAGTGCGCCCTGTACAAGGCGGGCTGGTACGCCTGAAAGAAGCTGCTAAACTTGGATTTACTAAAGCTGTTGTACCCAAAGCCAACGCTCCCAAACAGCGTATTGAAGGCATAGAAGTGATCGGGGTCGAGCGGTTGGAGCAGGCTTTGAATCAGCTGAGAAATCAATAATAGGCTATTGCTTAACTTTAGCGATTAAATCTGCACAAGCAATGCCACTTCTAATTGCGCCTTCAATTGTGGCCGGATAATCTGCATGCGTATAATCACCGGCCAGAAATAGCTGTGGCTGTGCTGTTTTATTACTCGGTCTGGCTAGGTTGGGGGTGCATGCAAAAGTTGCACGTTTTTCTGCAATGACTTTATGCCACAATGGTTTTGGTAAATGTGGAAAAGCACGATTAAGTTCTTTTGCCACGTTAAGCGCAAGCGCATCGTGCTTCATTTTTTGATGTTTACCTTCAGCGCTCACAATGACAGCAATTAGACCTTTTTGACCACAAAGCTGACCTCTATCAAACGCCCATTGCCCAATAGTATTGCTTAAACCTGACATCACGGTTGGCAATTGTATTTCAGCAGGATATTGTAAATAGATGGTGTAGATGGGCTGATATTGATAGGTTTGAATAGCTTCAAGTGTGCGCTCAAGTTTGGGCAGTGATGCTAAAAGCTGGTCAATGCGTGCCGGTGATATGGCAACAATGACATGGCTAAACGTTGATTTCCCATCTCGCGTTTCTAAACTAAAGCTATTGTCTTCAACCTGCAGGTGGCGAATACGCTGATTGAGCTTAATCACGCCGCCTTTTTTTTGTATAAAACGAGCCAGTGGTTGAGAGATTATTTGTGATAAATCTAACCGAGGTAATAAAAAGTCACTATTAGTTTTACTGCCAGTAAAAGAATCTCTAAGCACGTTTAAAAATATACGCGTACTTGCCTTATCAATAGGCGTATTTAGTGCTGCTAGGCATAGCGGCTCCCATAACAGTTCAATGAGCCGAACCGTTTGTTGGTGACTAATTAAGAATTGCTCTAGCGGGCGGTCACCGATCATTTCATACTGGGTATTCTTAAGGTAGCGCATCAGTTTTAATGCAGCGATACGCTCTGATAAACTGAGGCCTCTGCAACATAAAAACCCCCAAAGCATATTGAGTGGTGCAGGTAGAAAACTGGCTGATTTGAGTGAGAATACAGACTTTTCTGCAGCAGACTGCATGTTGATCTGTAACGGTTGGCGCAAAAATACTTGATTTTCATCGACGCCAACTTTTTTTAATAAAGCTAAAGTCTCAGTGTATGCGCCTAATAAAATATGTTGGCCGTTGTCCAGTAATTGCATTAAATCTTTATTTTCAACCACGATGGTACGTGCGCGCCCACCTAGTTGTGAGCTGGCCTCAAATACAGTCACTGCATAGCCACGCTCTGCTAGGTTAGCCGCAGCACTAAGCCCCGCGCAACCACCACCAATCACTGCAACCTGAATGCCGTTTGTCAATTAAGGGGAGTCCGTATATTCACTCAATACGCCTTTACAAGTTTTTAAGCCAAACGTGCGTAGCCAAACCAAGCTTGCGTAACGCCCCAAGTGTGGTGCGTGAGCTCAATACTTTTTCGGCGCCATCGGCTTTAATTTCACGCAATAATGTGCGGTAAATGGCTGCCATCATCAAACCAACGCGCTGACTTTTACGATCTTCAACCGGTAATTCATGCAGAGCGCGGTCATAATGGCTTTCCGCACGCTCAATTTGAAATTCCAGTAGTTTTTTCACGGCATCAGATTCTCGACTTTTCAAAATATCATCTTCTGTGACTTTGAATGTGGCTAAATCATCCAGCGGAATATAAATGCGATTGCGTCTTGCATCTTCGCCTACATCACGGATGATATTGGTGAGTTGAAAAGCCATGCCTAAATCGTGCGCGTATTTGACTGTTTTACGATTGTTAAAACCAAATATTTGCGCAGATAATATGCCAACTACGCTGGCAACACGGTAACAATAAAGCTGTAATTGTTTAAAATCTTGATAGCGGTTGAAATTTAAATCCATTTCCATGCCGTCAATAATCTCATGAAAATGCTCTTCACTTAAATGATAGGTATGAATCACATTTTGTAATGCGCGCGTCACCGGGTGTATGGGTTTGCCTTGATATAATTTGCTGATTTCCTCTTTCCACCAAGCAAGCTTCACTTGCGCGACTTTTAGCTCGGTGCACTCATCTACAATATCGTCAACTTCACGACAAAACGCATACAGTGCGGTAATCGCCTCGCGTTTTGGTTTTGATAAAAACATAAAGCTGTAATAAAAGCTTGAGCCGCTTTCTTTAGTTTTTTGTTGGCAATATTGCTTAGGCGTCATTTTGTTTCTTGGTACCTTTTTATAGCTGGGCGGTTTCAAGGTTGAAGTGCAAAAAGAGCAGCATGATGCTGCCTAAAATCAAATGCGTCTGGTGTGAACAACTCAGCAGGGCATTTGAACCCTAACGATTTGCGTGGTCTCGTATTAAGACGCCACGCAATTGCATC
>JAUSAG010000040.1 GCA_030652995.1 Methylotenera sp. | reverse complement strand
CGCGCCATCGGCGATGCTGGTTGGGGTAGCTTCACCAATATGCTGAAGTATAAAACTGAGAGAGCAGGTAAAGGTTATATTGAAGTGAATCGCTTCTTTGCCAGTTCTAAAACCTGCTCATGCTGTATGCATGCCCAGACTAAAATGCCTTTAGAGATAAGAATGTGGACTTGTGATCAATGTGGCACCAAGCATGATAGAGACATCAATGCCGCCATCAACCTTCGCAATGAAGCACAACGCATGATAACGGCTGGAATAGTCGTTACTGCTAATGGAGGCACTGTCAGTCGTGGTGCTGGACGTAAGTCTAGTATTGTGCTCGTGCCGTTGAAGTTAGAAACTCCGTCGTTTACGGCGGGGTAGTTCACGATCAATGGATATGGACTTAAGTGATGCCTTAGAAGTTGTACGTCTGACAGATGTAGGTTTGTTGCGAGATCATAATGAAGACGCAATCGCCAGTGATGTGACGATGGGGTTTGTCATATTGGCAGACGGCATGGGCGGCTATAAAGCAGGGGAGGTCGCCAGTGAAATGGCGGTGCTAAGCATTACTGCTGATTTAAAAGAAGCGATGATAAATGATCAATCCAATCTAGAAGCGGCAGGGTTTAAAAAACAGCCTGAGTCACAGTTAATCATAGATGCAGTGAAGCAGGTGAATGAGGTGATTTATCACGTGTCGCAAACGCAGTCGCAATGTGCAGGCATGGGTACAACATTGGTTGTGGGGCTCTTTACCAATAATAAGTTACTGGTGGGGCATATTGGAGACTCTCGGATGTACCGTTTACGTGGTCAGGTGTTAACGCAAATTACTGAAGACCACTCGTTACTTCAAGAGCAAATTAAACTGGGCTTGATTACCCCAGAGCAGGCAAAATTTTCGGCTAATAGAAATCTCGTGACACGTGCTTTGGGTACCGACCCTGAGGTTGAGCTGGAGTTGAATGAATACGACGTGGCACTTGAGGACGTTTATCTTCTTTGCTCAGACGGCTTGAGTGACATGGTGGATGACAGTATTATACAAGCGGCACTTAATGAGCATTCATTTAGCCTGACAAAGGCAGTTGAGGTGCTGGTGCAGTTAGCTAACGATAAAGGCGGCAAAGATAATATTTCGGTCATACTGGTTAAAGTAAAAAAAACATTTGAATGTAATTATTCTTGGTATGATAATTTTCTCGGTTGGTTAAAGTAGCAGGATTGATGATGGCAACGCTTATTCTTTCGCTCGAAAATGTATTTATTAGCGAATATCCGCTTAACAAGGCGAGTGTTCATATTGGACGTAAGTCTGCTAATGATATTCATCTTGATAATTTGGCCGTGAGCGGCGACCATGCCATGATCGTAAAATCGGGCAGCGGTTTTTATATTGAAGACTTAGCTAGTACTAATGGCACGTTAGTGAATGATGAGTTTATTAAAAAGCAGATTTTAAAAAATGGCGATGTGATTGAGTTTGGCAAGTATCAATTAAAGTACATTGACGATGCCGCATCAGGCGTCGAGGCTGAGCAAGCCCGTCCAGCTTTTGAAAAAACAATGATGATTCACCCGTCAGCGATGAAGTCCAGCAAAGCTAAACCTGAAGTTGCTCCCGTTTTAATAGTACAGTCGAGGACAGGTTCTGAAACGCATCCAGGTGAAAAAACCAATACAAGTAGCCCTGCATTAACATCAACAGCATCGCCAACCAACAGCTTAAGCAACCTAGTAGGTAAAATACAGGTGCTAAATGGATCTGGCAGTGGGCGAGAATTGGTGTTGAATAAAACGTTAACGACGCTTGGTAAAGTAGGGGTTCAAGTGGCTGTAATTACAAAGCGACCTCACGGCTATTTTATTACGCATGTTGAAGGGCTTACTCTGCCTATCGTCAATGGCACATCCGTTGGTCTACAAGCGCTAGCATTGAGCGACCATGATGTGATTGAGTTAGCTGGCGTTAAGATGGAATTTTATCTTATAAAGTCTTAATCAGACTTCAAGTGGGCTGTGTAGCCTCGCTATATGAAATGTAACCCATTTTTATTTTAAACTTGTTAACAAGGTGCAAGTGTCATCCCAATGATTAATGATTCGCAACACCCCTATCTATTAAGGCGCCTTGAGAGGCTCAACGCTATTGGCGTAGCACTTTCTGCAGAACGGGATAACTCACGTTTGTTGGAAATGATTTTGCTTGGTGCGCAAGAGATTACCAATGCGGATGGTGGTACGCTCTATACCATTACTGACGATAAGCATCTTAAGTTTGAGATTATGAGCAATAAAACGCTCAATATATCGCTTGGTGGCACGACAGATAAACCCATTCCATTTTTGCCACTACCTTTATATTTAGAAGATGGTAGCCCTAATCTCACAACTGTGGCTGCATACGCCACGCTAAATAATAAAACCGTTAATATTGCTGATGCCTATGAAGTTGAGGATTTTGACTTTTCTGGCACACGTAAGTTTGATGCAAAGACAAGCTATCGTTCGCAGTCATTTTTGACCATTCCTATGAAAAATCACGAATCTGAAGTGATTGGTGTATTGCAACTGATCAATGCAATTGACGTTGATACCGGTGAAATTATTCCTTTTTCAGTGGCTAATCAGAGCTTAGTTGAATCGCTGGCATCTCAAGCTGCAGTGGCTATGACCAACCATAATTTAATTGAAGGATTAAAGAATTTATTTGAGGCTTTTATTGAGCTGATTGCGGATGCGATTGACCAAAAGTCACCCTATACCGGTGGCCATTGTCGGCGCGTACCTGAGCTTACGATGATGCTCACTCAGGCCGCAATTAACACCCAATCAGGACCACTTAAAGATTTCAACCTGAATGAGAATGAGTTCTATGAGCTCAAAGTCGCTAGCTGGCTACATGATTGCGGCAAAGTGACCACGCCTGAGGCTGTGATGGATAAGCCAACCAAACTATCTTCAATTTTTGATCGTATTCAGTTGATTGATGAGCGTTTTGAGCTACTAAAACAGCAGGCTGAGTGTGAGATGCTCAAACAGCAGCTGCAATTGCTACGCAGTAATACTAACAACGTAGACTTGCAAGATAGGTTTGCAGAATTAGCCTTAGCTTTAAATGTATTTAAATCAAAGTGCGACCAAGACCGAGTCTTTTTAAGGCGCGCTAATATTGGTAGTGAGTTAATGACGCAAGAGGATCAGCAACGGGTGCGTGACATCAGTATGTTGACCATCATTGATGGTGAGGGTAAGTTAACGCCGTTTTTAAGTGAGAACGAGTTGTATAACCTTAGTATTGCACGTGGCACGTTAACCGCAGAAGAGCGTCAGGTGATCAACAACCATATTGTAGTCACAATTAACATGCTCGAATCCCTACCTTATCCCAAAAGCTTGCTACGTGTCCCTGAATACGCGTGCGGGCACCATGAGCGTATGGATGGTAAAGGTTACCCTAAAGGATTGACGCGTGAGCAGATGTCGATTCCAGCCCGCGTGATGGGTATTGCTGATATTTTTGAAGCACTGACTTCAAAAGACAGACCTTATAAGAAAGCTAAAACACTTTCGGAGTCCTTGGCCATTTTAGGCAAGATGAAAGTTGATCATCATATAGATCCTGATCTTTTTGATATTTTTATACGCGAGAAAATTTATTTAAAATATGCTCAGCAATTTTTAGAGCAGGAACAAATCGACGAGGTTGACCATATGCAAATACCCGGTTATCAACCTTAAGTGACCTCCTGCGTATGTATCTACGTGGAAATGAAGCTTGGCATTTCAAGTTTGTTAACCCTAAAAACGGATTTTCATCTAAGAAATTTTGTAAGCAGGCATTTTATCTTATGGTGAATGAGCGTTTTACTTTAAGGTAAAATTGCTACCTAACTCCCATATCATATCGTGGATAAACTGCTTTTTATAGCATCCCCGCTTAACCTGATTTCTAATGATTGAGTTTTATAACCGTATGTCCTGGCAGCCATATTGGTCGCAACTGAGATAGCTACCTTGTTCATACCAATCGCCTAAAACCCACCGCGTCATGTCGTGCCCATCAAGTTGAATTTGATGTTGATTTGGTCTATGGGTGTGGCCGTGAATTAATAGCTCTGGGTAATGATAGGCTTGCAATAATGCGTTCACGGCATCTGAATTCACATCCATGATTTGTGCTGATTTTTGTGATTTCTCTTGTTCGCTATGTGTTCGAATGGATACGATTTGTTTTTTGCGCGTTTCTAATGACTGACTCAGAAATTCTTTTTGCCAGTTTTTATCTCTAACCTGAAGTCGGAAGTTTTGATAAGCAGTATCGTCGGTACATAAATCATCGCCGTGACATAAAAGCGCTTTCTTGCCGTGCAAAACCACTAAAGTTGGATCATTGAGTAGCGTGATTTTGGCGGCAGTACAAAAGCGCTGGCTGATAAGAAAGTCACGGTTGCCGTGCATTAGAAATAATTGCACACCAGTATTGGCAAGCGTTTTAAATGCCAAGATTATTTGCTGATGAAATGCATCATCAATATCATCATCGCCAGCCCAATACTCAAATAAATCACCTAAAATATAAAGCGCTTTGGCTTTTAATGCAGTTGTTTCTAAAAAATCTAAAAATGCGATAGTGATATGTGGCCGACTTGCACATAAATGCAAATCCGAGATAAATAAATAAGTATCTGAGCTAGCTGTTTTTGGTAAAGACGGGCTAGAGAAGTCGGTAAGCTGTAACTTGGGCTGGGAAGGCTCGGCATGAGATAGCCCAAGGTGAGATAAATCAGGCTTTAATGAATCTGCTTCTGATTTATCTCGAGGTTGCACCATGTCAGATTATGCGCGAGTTGCACGCTCAATAATCACGTTGCTGGCTGGCACATCTTGGTGACCTTTAAGGCTGGTTGTAGCCACTTGCTTAATTTTATCAACCACATCAAATCCATCAGTAACTTTGCCAAAAACACAATAACCCCAACCGCTACTGGTAGGCGCCGTATGATTAAGAAACTCATTGTTAGCAACGTTAATGAAAAACTGGCTACTTGCAGAGTGCGGTGCAGAGGTGCGTGCCATCGCAATCGTATATGTGTTGTTACTTAAGCCATTGTCTGCTTCATTTTTAATTTCAGCTTCAGTCTTTTTTTGGTTCATTGTTGTGTCAAAACCACCACCTTGAAGCATAAAGCCGTTGATAACGCGGTGAAAAATAGTGTCATCATAGAAACCGTTATCTACATATTGTAAAAAGTTTGCGACGGTAATTGGTGCCTTTTCAGCATCTAGTTCTAAAGTAATTTCGCCAAAGTTTGTGTGCAGTTTAACCACAAGGTTTCCTTATTATAAATAGTTACAAAAAATCAATGTCTAGCTTATTTTAATTAAATACAGTTTTATCAATTTGCTTCATTTAACTTAATTTGGTGAATGGTAATACTTGATTTAGGCACGTCGCCATAAGGTCCAACGTATGTGGTTGGCGCTGCGCCAATTTCACGTACAACATCCATACCTTTAAGTACACGCCCAAATACACAGTAACCAATCAACTCAGGTTCTGGACCTCTGAAATTCAAAAACTGATTATTGGCTAAATTGATAAAAAATTGTGCCGTTGCTGAGTTTGGGTCTGATGTTCTAGCCATTGCCAGCGTGCCAATTTCATTCTTTAATCCATTGTTAGCCTCGTTAACAATCGGTGGCAGCGTTTCTTTCTCGGCCATACTAGCTGTAAAGCCGCCGCCTTGAATCATGAAGTTACTAATAACGCGATGAAAAATAGTTTCTTTATAAAAGCCAGAGTTTACATAGTGCAAAAAATTAGCTACGGTTTTGGGGGCTTTTTCTGGGTATAGCTCAACTACGAAGTTACCGCGGTTTGTTTCAACAATCACTTGCGGATTAGCAGCAACTGCCGAGCTACTAAGTAATGCAAGTATTAAAAAAGCATAAATTTGGCGCATAGATATCCTTAAAAATTACGTTTTTGATTCTAGTTGGTAATAAGCACTACAGATTAAAAGTTATTGGTGATAGTCGCAGTTAAGCGGCACCTTCGTAAATAATTTTCCAAGTATTATCTTCTTGAATCCAATATTGCCGTTTTTGCATTTTATTTTTGAGAGTAGGGCTGTTAAAGTCCTGCACAAAATCGACGACCACCAATTTTTTATTGTCATCTGGATAGCTAAACATACTGATATTTGATAGTGCAATATCAATTTTAGGCTTGCTTGCTTGTACGCGATACTTGTGTTCCGACCATTGCTGAAAGTTAATACCGTTGCTAGAAAAATCTTTAGAGTAATGCGCTAAATATTTAGAAGTATCTTGTGTTTTCCAGTCATTTAGCCAATTATCAACGGCTGTAGTCAGGGTCTGTTTGCGTACTTCGTTATTTGCAGGGTTATTTAGCCATTGTAGGTTATTAGCAATAATAACCGGTGTTTTGCCTGCTTGTAAAATAGGGGCAAGTGTATTCAGGTCTTGATTAGTTAGCACCACGCAACCGTCACTTGCACGCGGTGCCCTGCTGTATGTGTGGCTTGGGGTTCCGTGCAACCAGATACCAGAGCCTTTACGATTATTTTCTCTATCCCATTCATTGGGGTAGTTAAGCGGGTAGGCGCCATCGCCGTAAAGGTCAGGCAATGGTTGGGTTAGTTTTGTACTGGCAAAATATACGCCAATAGGCGTGCGTTTGTCGCCTTCTATTTGTTTGATGATGCCATTTTTACCAACGGTGATGTAGTAATCAGCAACGTATTTCAACTGACCTTGCTCATTTTTGTACAAATACAATCTTGATTTATCCGTATCCACTACCATTAAATGATTTTGTTGTGCGTTGGGCGCCAACAATAGGTCGGGCTGTTTGGTAGTATCCTGCTTGGCTAGGTAATGCTCGATTCTTACGCGCGCTTCTTCTTTAAGGTTTTTTATTTCTTCCGACTGGTTACCATTTGCACTGCCAAATGATTGCAAATATTTACCTTGTGCCATCAGGAGATCGCCACGCACTAGATGCGCCAGCTTAAAGTTAGGCGTGCTATCAATCAGTTGGTCGATGGTGCTGAGCGCCTGCTGGTTTTTACCTTCAGAAATTTCGAGCAAGCTTTTGACCAACAAACTTTCTGTTAGATTTGAAGCAACTTTGACGGCATCACTTAATGTGTTTTTAGGTAGTAAATTGCTAAAGCTAAAGCGATTGACTGCCGTGGCGTTCCATGGCACCAATGTTATGGCTGCTAATAGCGTATAGGTAAAGGCTTTATTGACTACCATGGTTTAGTTATTAATTGTCCGCAATTTCCTGATCGATTAACCAGGTGTCGCCCACCTTTTTCATGAGCAGGGTTTTATTGGTGCGGATTGGCTTACCATCAGCGCGGTAAGATTGTTTGAATTGAACTTTAGCCACATCTCCAGAGTTGGATGCAATTTTCAGGTTGGAAAGTTCAACACTGATAGAAGATGGCTTGCTAACGCGTTGGCGGCGTTGTTGCTCCCATGCTTGGCGGCTTTGACCTTTAGCTGGTTTGAAGCTGTCGCTGTAACTGGCTAAGTATTGATTTACGTTTTTAGCAGACCATGCTTGAGACCAGCCATTAACCGCACCAATAATGGCTTCATCTGCACTGCCGGCTTGACTAGCATCTGTTTTTTTAGCAACAACTTTCACGTCGGTGGCATTTGTCGCTGAGTTTTTAGCGGTATCTTTAGACGCGGCAATCGTCGTTTTATTGCCGGTACCGAATAGGTCTTTAATTAAAGAAAGTTTGCCTTGTGCACGTGAGTTGCTGGTGTCAAGTTGCAACGCTTTATCATAAGCCTCACTTGCCATACGTGCGTAGATGTCACCTAAGTTTTCATGTGCGGTAGCATAGCTTGGGTGGGTTTTAATTGCGGTTTCTAGCGCCTTGCGTGCTTTATCAAATTGGCCTTGATCAGCGTAAAGTACGGCTAAATTATTGTAAGGCTCAGGTAAGTTCGGAAATTTTTCAGTGACTTCGGTAAAGGTTTTAATTGCATCATCACGACGACCTTGCTCCGCTAGTAAAACCCCTTTCATGAATAGTGCTTGTGCATTTTTAGGGTTGGCTACAATGTAAGCGTTTACTTTATCAATGGCGATGGCAGTTTGCCCTTGGTCTGCAAGCTGTGAAATGTCTTTAAGTTCATCTGCGTGTGCAATAGAGAGTGTGAAGCTCGCAGATACAACCAATACAAACCTTGTGATAGTGGGAGTGAGCGCCGCAATAAAATTATTCATTGTGATATACTTTTTTGGGTGAATAAATAAAACGTAATTCTATCAATAGCCTAACTAACCTCCAATAGCTCATTTAGGTTTAAGGCAATATATTTTGCTAATTAGCTTGTTTTCAACCAAACTTTGCCAAAACTAACACCCCAATCAAATTTACATTCCAGATTATGCTCAAAATTTACAATACCCTAGCTCGCGAAAAGCAAACCTTTACCCCGATTGTGGCGGGAAAAGCCAGCATGTATGTGTGTGGCATGACCGTTTACGACTACTGTCATTTAGGGCATGCACGCGTAATGGTCGTGTTCGACATGGTGAGTCGTTGGCTGCGCGCATCAGGTTTAGAAGTGACTTATGTCCGCAATATTACGGACATTGATGACAAAATTATCAAGCGCGCTAATGAAAATAACGAAACAATCGCGCAATTAACTCAGCGCTTTATTGATGCGATGGATGAGGATTCCGCGAAGCTGGGCGTGCTGCGCCCTGATATTGAGCCGCGTGCGACGTCGTTTGTGGGCGGTATGTTAAATATGATTGCAGTACTGATTGAAAAAGGCTTTGCCTATGCGGCGGCTAATGGCGATGTTTATTATTCGGTGAATAACTTTGAGGGTTATGGCAAGTTATCGGGTAAATCGCTAGAAGATTTACGTGCAGGTGAGCGCGTTGAGGTTGATACTTTCAAAAAAGACCCCATGGATTTTGTGTTATGGAAAGCAGCCAAACCCGATGAGCCTAGCTGGGAATCGCCTTGGGGCAAGGGTCGCCCAGGTTGGCACATTGAATGCTCGGCGATGAGCGCTCATTATTTTGGCGCACATTTTGATATTCATGGCGGAGGCCAGGATTTGCAGTTTCCACATCATGAAAATGAAATTGCGCAGAGCGAGGCTTTTAATGGCGCAGCTGTGCACAGTAAAGCTTCGCATAGTCATGATGGTAAACCTTGCCAGATGGTGAACTACTGGATGCACAATGGTTTTGTGCGCGTGGACGATGAAAAAATGTCTAAATCTTTGGGCAACTTTTTTACTATTCGTACCGTATTGGAAAAATATGACGCCGAAGTGGTGCGCTTTTTTATTCTACGTGCGCATTACCGTAGCCCGCTTAATTATAGTGATCAGCATTTAGATGATGCAAAAGTGGCCCTTACTCGCCTTTATACCGCTTTGCGTGGTCATGATGTTGGTGAGCCAACAATTGATTGGCAACATCCGCAGGCGGCGCGTTTTAAAGATGCAATGAATGATGACTTCAACACGCCAGAAGCTTTGGCTGTATTGTTTGATTTGGCGAATGAAGTGAATAAAACAAAGTTGGCAGAAACTGCGCGACTGCTTAAAAGCTTAGCTAGTGTGTTGGGGTTGCTACAGCGTAACTCAGATGATTTCTTACAAGGCGAAGTGACCGAAACGCTCGATGTTGACGGCTTAATCCAGGCGCGCCTGACCGCTAAGCAATCTAAAAACTTTGCTGAAGCAGATGCCATTAGAAAGCAATTAGCAGAAGCGGGGATTGTGTTAGAAGACACTCCCCAAGGTACAACTTGGCGCCGTGCTTAGCCGGTTTTCTAGTCAAATTTGAAAATTAAATGATAAAC
This sequence comes from Methylotenera sp., assembly GCA_030652995.1. Classification (GTDB taxonomy): domain Bacteria; phylum Pseudomonadota; class Gammaproteobacteria; order Burkholderiales; family Methylophilaceae; genus Methylotenera. The sequence goes on along the minus strand of JAUSAG010000040.1, from coordinate 86,809 downwards.
AAGTAAGGAATTGATATGCCCGTTAAACTTATCGCCCCACAAGCAGCATCTTTATTGCCTGTTAAGGGTGTGCAATTAGGCTTTGCAGAAGCCTATATTAAAAAACCTAACCGTAAAGATGTGTTGGTGATGACTTTGGCTGAAGGTAGTCGTGTCGCGGGCGTGTTCACTAAAAACCGTTTTTGCGCGGCCCCAGTGATTTTGTGTAAAGATTTTTTGGCACAAAGCCACGATAATCAACAACAGGGCATTCGTGCCTTGTTGGTAAACACTGGCTGCGCCAATGCTGGGACGGGTGAAGACGGTTTAAAACGTGCGCAGAAAAGTTGTGAGGCGCTGGCTAATTTACTTAACTTGCAAGCAAGTCAAGTGCTGCCATTTTCTACCGGTGTAATTTTAGAACCGTTACCTGTTGATAAAGTAATTGCCGGTTTGCCAGCCGCCATTGCCAATTTAAAAGAAGATAATTGGCTCAATGCGGCAGAAGCAATTATGACAACTGACATCGTTGCCAAAGGCACTTCAAGGCAGATTCAGTTGAGTGGCAAAACGGTCACTATTACAGGCATGAGTAAAGGCTCGGGCATGATTCATCCTAATATGGCGACCATGTTGGGCTATATTACAACCGATGCCGCCGTTAGCCAGTCTGCACTGACGAGTATTATCCAGTATGCAGTGAATAAATCATTTAACTGCATTACGGTCGATGGCGATACGTCGACCAATGATAGTTTGATTTTGGTGGCAACTAACCTTGCTGGTAATGTAGAGTTGGCGGAAAATAGTGCAGACTTTATGACCCTGCGCAATGCCGTGACTGACGTAGCGATTGAGCTGGCGCAAGCCATTGTGCGAGATGGTGAAGGCGCAACCAAGTTTATAACAGTCACTATTGAAGGTGGAAAAAATGAAGAAGAATGTCGAAAAGTTGCGTACGCCATTGCACATTCGCCGTTGATAAAAACAGCATTTTTTGCCTCAGACCCTAATTTGGGCCGCATATTGGCAGCCATTGGCTATGCAGGCATTGATGATTTAGATGTGAATACTTTGCAATTATACTTGGGTGATGTGCTCGTGGCAGAAAAAGGCGGCAGGGCAGTCTCATACCTTGAGGAACAAGGCGCTGCTATCATGAAAGAATCTGACATTTTAGTGCGCGTGGTATTGAATCGCGGTGCAGAAAATATCACGATTTGGACCTGTGATTTTTCTTACGATTACGTAAAAATAAATGCAGATTACCGTTCTTGATACATGGTTATCATTGATTATTTATATTTTCAAGCGGGTTATTTTAATTTAATGCTGTCAATTCGGTACCACGCTTAGTGGATAGTGTGATTACAGAGGCGTCTGTTGGCATTATTCAACGTGACAATGGCTTGGTATTGCTAGGTGAGCGCCCTGTTGGCAAACCGTGGGCAGGCTATTGGGAGTTTCCTGGGGGCAAGGTAGAGCCGAATGAAACACCTGCACAAGCATTAAAAAGAGAGTTGCAGGAAGAGTTAGGTATTACGGTTACGTCTTATTACCCCTGGCTTACCCGTAGTTATGATTATGAAGCGAAATATGATGCTTTTGGTGTGCTGGAGAGCCCAGCTAAAACCGTCAAATTACATTTTTTTATCGTGGTGGCGTGGGAAGGTGAGCCATCAGGCTTGGAAAATCAAGCGCTGAGCTGGCAAAACCCTGCAACAATTAGCGTAGGACCTATGTTGCCAGCTAATGCGCCGATATTAACGGCGCTTACATTATCACCAATTTATGCGATTACCAATTTAAGCGAGTTGGGCGAAGACTTATTCTTTGTGCGCTTGAAACTAGCACTTAATAACGGCTTGATGCTGATACAAGTGCGCGAAAAACAGCTCTCTACAGAAGCGTTAATGCTGTTCGCGGCCTGTGTAATTGAGATGGCGGCACCCTATGAAGCCAAAGTATTTATCAATACGGATTTAAATCTGGCGCGAACATTAAATGCCACTGGCGTGCATTTAAACGCACAACAACTGCAGCAGTTGCAAACAAAACCAAAAGACTTGTTATGCGGAGCATCATGCCATAACCCTCAAGAGCTGGCGCAGGCGGTTAAATTGGGTTTGGATTACGTGATGTTATCCCCAGTGCAGGCTACGCTTAGCCATGAAGGTGCAAAACCTCTTGGTTGGGATGTTTTTACGGATTTAATTACCGGCTATACATTGCCGGTGTTTGCCTTGGGTGGCTTGCAGATCAATGATTTAAATACAGCTAGACTGCATGGCGCGCATGGCATTGCCATGCAGCGAGGAGCTTGGGTTGATCAATAGATTTAGAGCTTAGCTTATATTTTTGTGCTACTAATGGTGATGGTGTTCATGTGTACCGTGATTGTTACCAGTTTCCCCATCGGCTACTTTTACTACCGCTTTAACTTGCTGCTTAAATTCAATATTATTTTGAAGTTTAAAGGTGAGCGTAAAATTCACTTGCTCGCCCTCAGTTAGTGGTTTTTTCAAATCAAACAACATTAAATGAAAGCCACCTGGTGCTAGCTGGTATGGCTTGCCTGCGGTCAGTGGTAATTTCTCAAGCATGCGCATTTTCATCACGCCATTTTGCATAACCATACTATGAATCTCAACGCTTTTAGTCACGTCACTCTCAACGTGTACTAGATTGACATTTTTTTTGCTGATAAACGTCATGTAAGCGGCACCAACTTCCTGTCCCGCATTGGTTGGACGAACCCAGGCATTTTCTACAGATACACTATTCTTTTCTGCAATCGAATTCTGTGTCGAGGCATCTTTAGTTTGCGCAAAGGTAGCGCCTATTGTTAATGTTAGTATTAAAGCATGGAAACAATATTTAAATAATGAGTGGCTCATGGTGATCCCTTTAAATTCAATTGGTTATGCTAACAGCCTTAATCGCATGATTAAAGCGTGCATTTTTAAAGCTTATTGCGACGTATAGTCATCGGGTAATTGATCGGCTTTAGCTTCAACCGGGATTGCGTAACCTTCGCTTGCCCATAAGCCTAAGTCAATGAGCTTGCAACGATTGCTACAAAAGGGGCGAAACGCATTGTCGGGAGAAAATTCTGCCAATTGCTTACAGGTGGGGCATGCGACTAATTTTTTTTTAGTATTGACCATGGTAGTGTTTAAAGCGAGTTTTTTGTAAGTTTTAGTTTTATGTCTGTAATCAAGTTATAAATTACATAGCGTTAACAAAAATGGCACGTCATCTTCATATTTTTGTGGTTTTTGGGTGCAATCCAGCGTGTTGAATCGTATGTTAATTGCGTACTTATTGGCGCTTACTTCAGGGAAGCAGGTCAGACTATCAGCAAGTTCTATTTTTAGCATTTGTGCAGGTTTCGCGCCACCAAGCATTTGCTGGTAAGCACCACTCGTAGCCATTAACTTGCTGGTGGCGCCGCTACCACGCAATATGCGCAAAATAATGATGATTGCTTGCTGCATGGGGATGAGGGGTCTGAGCCAGGCATCTAAATCGCTTTTGCGTCTATCCTCGCCAAGGCCGAGCCAGTAATGATATGAAGGTACATCAAATTCACACACGCCACCAAGGATGCCAGCGCGTTGCTTGATGCTCATTAACCACTCATTGGCTCTTAAAGTTTGCCCAAATTTAGATGTTTCTGTACGTAATTCCTTGACGGCGATTTCAATGTCGGAAAGGGTTGACGCTAATGCGTCTGCCACAATGGCTGGGTTGCCAACGAGTAATCGCATGGCGGTTTTTTGACGCTCAAGCTCTTGTAATAGATCTGACTTAAGATCGGCGCGATCAACCACATCTAAAATTTGTAGTAACGTAAGTAATGCGCAGTGATGATGAAATTCGTGACCAGCTTCTGAATTATACAAAACTTTGGCGAACAGATCCTCAACGCGAAGTAACGTGCGTATGCGTTCATTGAAAGGATAATCGTAACTAGGCATGTTTCATCATGGTTTAGCCCAAACGGCACTTTGCTTAATATAAACTTGAAAGTGAAAAAACTAAATGTACATTGCTAAATGCACATTAAAAGTTGAGCTGAATTATCAAATTTATTTGTTAACTATGCAAGTATTAATAAGCTTTTTATGCAATTCATTAATTTTTTTCGCTAAGTCTTCAACCGAACCGTTATTTTCAATCACTTCATCACTAAGTTTTCGTCGAGTTTCCCTACAGACCTGCGCGGCCATCATGGCTTTAACTTCAGGTTCGGATAATCCGCTACGCGCCATGGCACGTTCGATTTGTAAGGCTTCATCACAATCAATGGCTAAAATTTTGTGCGTAATAGCTTGGTAGCGATTGTTTTCAAAAAACAAAGGCACGACTAACACTTGATAGAGTGGGTGCAACTGGTTTTGATTGGCGGTTAGTTGCTTTACCGCGCGGGCGTGGATTGCGGGATGAAGTAAGGCTTCAAGCTTAAGCCGCTCTTTGGCGTCACTAAGTATATGAGCGCGTAATTTGGCGCGGTTGAGTGTGCCATCTGCATTAAGAAACTCCATGCCAAAAATACGTCCGATTTCGGTAAGAAGAGGTTCGCCAGCCACAGTTAATGCATGCGCGATAGCGTCAGTATCCACTACCGGCACACCAAGTTTTTTAAACTGTTTGGCAGCCTCACTTTTACCTGAGCCGATGCCGCCAGTGAGTGCAATGACGATCATTGCTTAATTATGGCAGGTAAATGGCAGCAAGTTGTTGCCCAAAAAACAGCGCGGCAATACCGCCAATGGCTAAGAATGGGCCAAATGGCATTGGCACTTCTTTGCCGCGTTTTGTGAGTACGATTAAAGCGATGCCAATGACAGCACCCAAGGTCGAGGACAGTAAAATAACGGCTGGCAACAGCTTCCAGCCAAACCATGCGCCAATTGCGGCTAGCAGTTTAAAGTCTCCGTAGCCCATGCCCTCTTTGCCCCGGATGAGCTTAAATAACCAATAAACCGACCATAAGATTAAATAACCAGCAGCGGCACCAATGACAGCCGATTTTAAATCAGTAAAGCCAAAATTCAAGTTAAAGAGTAAGCCTAGCCAAAGTAGCGGCAAGGTGATGTCATCTGGTAGCAGTTGTGTATCAAAATCAATAAACGTAAGTGCTATCAGCGCAAAAGTGAGAATTGAAGCAAATAGCGCCGTGCTACTGTAGCCAAATTTCCAGCTAATTAAGCCAATTAGCGTGCCTGTGAGCGTTTCAATGAGCGGGTAACGCAAGCTGATAGGCGTTTTGCAGCCGCGGCAGCGACCTCTCAATATTAAATAGCTAATGACAGGAATGTTTTCTAAGGCGGTAATTTTATGGCCACATTTGGGGCAAGCGGAGCGGGGTTTGGATAAGGTATAGCTAGTTTGCGATGGAATCTCTTTACCTTGAAGTTCTAGGCAGTTGTTGTGCCATTCGCGTTCCATCATTTTAGGTAATCGATAAATGACAACATTTAAAAAACTACCGACCATTAAGCCGATAATGGTGGAAATAGTGATGAAAATGGCGCTGTTTTGTTGCAGTATGTTAGATAGTTCTATCAATCCGTTAGGCATAACAATCCTTAATTTTTATTTTTAATTAACTATTTACTTATAAAGTGCCGTTAAACAACTGTAAACGTAAGGCATCGTTTAATCGTTTAGCCACTAAAGCCATACGGTAACTAAACTAATAGTGACTTCAGCTAAGATTTAGTGAAATTTTCAAGTCAAGCTACTTGAAATTAATTCAACTCGTCACAAATATAAGCATTGTAATCAATATTATAATAAGTGTACTTAGCAATAGGACAATAATATGACAGAAACTACTAATCAACGTAACGCAATTGAGCTGGCTCAGGCCGAGGTGCATCATCCAGAGTGGGATGAGCCTATTATTTGCCGTGTCGAAGTTGACTTGCCGAGTTGGTTGTCTCAATTGGCTGGTGGGCAAGATTGGGAGGTTTATTCTGAAGCGGAAGAAGATAATTGCGTTAGTTTTGCTATGCGTCAAAATAAAGCTAAAACGCCTAAACTGGCAGAAGTGACTTTGTATCACAATGGCTATGCCGTAGTTGATGTTGAAGGGCAGTCGCTGTTTGACGGCTCGCTTACCGCTGGTAGTAGCAGTTGCGCACATTTAACTTATTATCATGCAGATAGCGGTGAGAAAATCACCTTGAATTAACCATTGAATATAATTTTATGGCTTATATTTAATGGCTTTAAGTAATGTTAACCTAATTTCCATATCTAAAGTTCAAGATATAAATACAAGTCGCAGTTGAATTAAAAGCTACGTTTCACTGCAAAATCAGCTAACGCAATCAACGCCCGCTTGAATTGTGACTCAGGAAAGTGCGCAATAGCTACACAGCAAATAGCGGCTTCGGCTTCAGCAAGCTTTTTAACGTGCTCGAGCGCGCCTGAGTTTTTTACAGCTTCTATCACCTGTGGTAAATGTTCCAACCCACCTTGCTCAATGGCATTTCGAATCATTTGACTTTGCGCGCTGTCGCTGTTGCGCATGGCGTATAGTAGCGGCAGTGTAGGTTTGCCTTCGGCTAAGTCGTCACCCAGGTTTTTGCCAATAGCATCGCTGTCACCGCTTAAATCAAGAATGTCATCAATCAATTGGAATGCTGTACCTAAGTGCATGCCATATACGGTTAATGCCGCTTCATCATGCGCGCTGGCTTGGCTAATAATTGCACCTAAGCGAGTTGCGGCTTCAAATAACTTAGCCGTTTTGTAGTGGATCACGCGTAAATAGGCGTCATCAGTAATATCCGCATTATTCACATTCAGTAATTGCAATACTTCACCCTCTGCAATCACGTTAGTGGCGCTACTTAATACTTCCATTACGCGCATGTTCTGCACTGAAACCATCATTTGAAATGCGCGGGAATACACAAAATCGCCTACCAATACACTGGCCGCATTGCCAAACAGCGCGTTAGCTGTGCTTTGCCCGCGTCGTTTTGCTGATTCATCCACGACATCGTCGTGTAATAGGGTCGCGGTATGAATGAACTCAACTACGGCGGCAAGTTGGTGGTGTTGCGCTTGAATATCGCCAAATAGTCCAGCAGATAATAATACCAACATGGGGCGCAAACGCTTACCCCCGCTGTTGACGATATAATCTGCAACCTGGTTAACGAGGGCGACCTCAGAATGTAGCGATTGGCGGATGACGTCATCCACTTTGCGCATGTCGTCAGTGATGCCAGATTGAATAATGCTTAGTGTCACGTTGTACGAGCCTGAAAATTGAGCGATTATTTTAGCACAGCCTATTTAGCTTCCTAAATTTGCTTGTGTAATTTGGTGTGAAAATGTGAGAGAATTAGCGCCCCAGAGCAATTACCATATTTTTTTGATTAAGCTTGAGATTATGGTTTGCTTTGCAGGATATTTTGCGTATAATGCGCGATTCTTTTGAAGTATGAGTTAAAGGCATAATCATGTATGCAGTAATCAAAACTGGTGGCAAACAATATCGCGTAATTCAAGGCGAAAGATTGAAAGTTGAAAAATTGGAAGTTGAAGTCGGCGGTACTGTAACGCTGGATCAAATTTTAATGGTTTCAGATGGCGACAATGTAACAATAGGTTCACCTATCATTAAAGGCGCAACAGTTAAAGCAACTGTGCTTTCGCACGGTCGTGGCGACAAGGTTATGATTTTCAAGTTCCGTCGTCGTAAACATTACCGTAAAACACAAGGCCATCGCCAAAGTTTTACTGAAATTAAAATTGAAGCAATCGCTGCTAAATAAGCAGTGTAAGCAACTGTAATTAAGTAGTTTTAGAGCTAAAGGATTAAATCATGGCACACAAAAAAGCAGGTGGTAGTTCACGTAACGGTCGCGATTCGCACTCACAACGTTTAGGTGTCAAAGCCTTTGGTGAAACTGTAGTAACAGCAGGTAGCATTATCGTGCGTCAGCGCGGTACAAAAATGCACGCTGGTGAAAATGTAGGTATGGGTAAAGATCACACTTTATATGCTAAAGCTGATGGTAAAGTAGCTTTTGCAATTAAAGGTGCATTAAAGCGCCATACTGTTAGTATTATTGTTACAGCTTAAGTTAAATTAACAATAATCAAAGCCTCATCGTTTGATGAGGCTTTTTTATTTGGTACACCTAGCCTGAATGTTTCATCAATTCGCGCATTCTCGCTAGTCTTTGGTGTTCTGTATAAAAATTTTATTCAGTCGGGCGTCAGAGTTAAACTGATAACCAATACTAAACCAGCAAGCTGGCAAGTATTGCTAATATGAATAACTACGCCACTCCTTCATAAAATTTCCCTACAAAACAAAATCCTGCGCGATAATTACGCTAATTGACAAAACATTCAGGCAACAATGAAATTTATAGACGAAGCAACGATTAAAATTTTCGCAGGCGATGGCGGTAACGGCGTTGCTACGTTTCGTCGCGAAAAATATGAGCCTTTAGGTGGTCCTAGTGGTGGTGATGGTGGTCGTGGTGGCTCTATCATTATTGAGGCTGATCGCAACATTAACACTTTAGTTGATTACCGTTACACGCGTAGTTTTAGGGCGCAACGTGGTGAGAATGGTCGTAGCGCTGAGTGTTATGGTGCTAAAGGTGAGGACATGGTTTTACGTGTGCCTGTTGGTACGGTTATTTCAGATAAAGCTAGCGGGCAGATGCTGGTGGATTTGAGCGAACATGGGCAACGTGCAAAAATGGCAGCGGGGGGTAAGGGTGGTTTAGGTAATGTACATTTTAAATCAAGCTTAAACCGTGCGCCGCGTCAATGTACAAAGGGCGACTTAGGTGAGGAGTTTGAGCTTTATTTAGAACTTAAAGTGTTGGCCGATGTGGGCTTGCTGGGTATGCCTAATGCGGGTAAATCGACATTTATCCGATCAGTTTCAGCGGCAAAGCCAAAAGTGGCTGATTATCCATTCACCACGTTGCATCCCAACCTAGGCGTGGTGCGAGTGGACACAGAGCGTAGTTTTGTCATTGCCGATATTCCGGGCATTATTGAAGGTGCTTCTGAAGGTGCTGGGCTTGGGCATCAATTTTTACGGCATCTGCAACGCACGTCTTTGTTGCTCCATTTGGTGGATATTGCTCCGTTTGATGAAGCGGTTGATCCAGTGCATGAGGCCAAGGCCATTGTTGAGGAGCTTAGGAAGTACGATGAGGCACTTTATAATAAACCACGCTGGCTGGTGTTGAATAAAATTGATATGTTGCAAAATTCACAACAAGTCGTAGAGAACTTTGTTAAAGACTATGGCTGGAAAGGTCGTGTATTTGCGATTTCAGCAATCAGTGGTATTGGCTGCAAAGAGCTTACTTACGCGATTATGCACCACATTGAAGAAAACAAACATTTAGAAGAAGATGCGCTAAAAGATAGCGGCTTAATCAATGAGCGTGCAGCTACCCCAGCGGTGGATAATCAAGAAATTTAGTATGAAATCGCCTGAATTTAAATCTTTGGTGCTGGATGCAAAAGTCATTGTGGTTAAAGTGGGCTCTAGTTTGGTCACCAATGATGGCAACGGGTTAGATCAAACGGCAATTGCCGCGTGGGCGGCGCAGGTTGCAATGCTGGCGCAGCAGGGCAGGCAAATAGTCTTGGTTTCAAGCGGGGCCGTGGCTGAAGGCATGCAGCGTTTAGGCTGGAAAAAACGCCCAACCGCAGTGAATGAATTGCAGGCCGCAGCAGCTGTCGGGCAAATGGGATTGGTTCAAATGTACGAAAGCTGTTTCAGTCAGCATCACTTGCATACTGCGCAAGTGTTGCTGACGCATGATGATTTGGCCGATAGAAAGCGCTATCTCAATGCACGTAGCACGTTGCGCACTTTGTTGGATATGAAGGTGATTCCGATCATCAATGAAAACGATACTGTGGTTACCGACGAAATTCGTTTTGGTGATAATGATACCTTGGCTTCACTGGTGGCAAATTTGATAGAAGCAGATACCTTGGTGATTTTAACTGATCAGCAAGGCTTGTATTCTGCCGATCCACGCAAAGACCCTGACGCGACTTTTATTCAACACGCGACAGCTGGTGACTTGGCTTTGGAGCAAATGGCGGGTGGCGCAGGCAGTAGCGTTGGTACCGGCGGCATGCTTACAAAGATACTAGCCGCAAAGCGTGCCGCACGCAGTGGCGCACATACTGTTATTGCATCGGGTCGTGAAGTCGACGTATTAGTCCGTTTAAGTGCTGGTGTGGCCATTGGTACGCATCTACAAGCGACACAAATGAAAACAGTCGCTCGTAAACAATGGCTTGCAGATCATTTACGTATGACAGGTAAATTAGTACTTGATGCTGGTGCTGTCAAAGTGTTGAAATCTGAAGGTAAAAGCTTACTGCCGATAGGCGTAACTGCAGTAGAGGGTTATTTTGAGCGTGGTGATGTTGTAGCTTGTGTAGATGTGCAAGGTACGGAAATAGCGCGTGGCTTGGTGAATTATTCGGCGAGTGAGGCGGCCAGAATTATGCGCAAACCTAGCCACGAGATAGAGTCTATATTAGGTTACATGGATGAGGCGGAATTAATCCACCGTGATAGTTTAGTTTTATTGTAAAACAATTGCTGTAAAGGGAAAAATATGGCAAACACCAAACCGTTAGTAGCGATTATCATGGGTTCAGATAGCGATTGGCCTGTAATGGAAAATGCAGCACAAATGTTGGCTGACTTTGGTGTGGCTTATGAAGCTAAAGTCGTTTCGGCACATCGTACTCCCGATTTAATGTTTCAATTTGCCGAGACTGCGGTAGCAAATGGCATTCAAGTTATTATTGCAGGTGCAGGAGGCGCCGCGCATTTGCCAGGCATGGTGGCGGCTAAAACGACACTGCCAGTACTCGGTGTGCCAGTGCCTTCTAAGCACTTGCAAGGGCAGGACTCATTGCTATCGATCGTGCAAATGCCAAAAGGTATCCCAGTGGCTACTTTTGCGATTGGGGATGCTGGTGCAGCGAATGCAGGCTTATTTGCAGTGGCTATACTTGCTAATCATGATACGGATTTAGCTAATAAACTTGCTGATTTCCGTAAAAAGCAAGCTGAAAAAGTACACAACATGGTGTTGAATGATCAACCTTGAAGTTGGTAGGTTTTATTAGTTGATCATCGTTAGTAAAAAACTTAAATTTAATAGCAGTTAATATATGAACCAAAATTTAGAGCAACAATTAGTGATCTTGCCACAAGCAATGTTGGGCATGCTAGGTGGCGGCCAGCTTGGCCGTTTTTTTGTGATTGCTGCCCATGAAATGGGCTATAAGGTTACCGTATTAGACCCGGATGAAAACAGCCCTGCTGGTAAAATTGCAGATGTACATATTTGTGCAAAATATGATGATGCCGCGGCGCTCAAGCAAATGGCTGAGAGCTGTCAAGCAGTCACTACTGAATTTGAAAACGTTCCAGCAGCAACATTAGAAACTTTGGCTAAAAGCATCATAGTGCGCCCTTCAGCACAAAGCGTTGCTATTGCTCAGCATCGTGTAAGTGAGAAAAACTTTCTTAAAGAAGCGGGTCTGCCAGTGGCGCCTTATGTGGTGATTAATGCTGTGAATGATTTACCTGCAGATGATCATGACATTTACCCTGCCATTCTTAAAGTAGCCAGATTTGGTTATGACGGCAAAGGTCAGGCGCGTGTGGCTAATTTGGCTGAGGCTGAACAGGCTTTTGCAGAGTTTTCTCAAGAGGAATGCGTGCTGGAAAAAATGCTGAAACTTGATTATGAGGTTTCAGTGGTTTTGGCGCGAGGTGTGAATGGCCATGTAGCTACATTTCCAACAACTGAAAACAGTCATCTTAACGGTATTTTGGATGTTTCTATTGTGCCAGCTCGAGGTAGCGATGCTGTGAATCATCAAGCGCAAAAACTGGCCATTAGTGTGGCCGAGAAGTTGGAATATACCGGTGTATTAGGCGTGGAGTTTTTTGTATGCAATGGTGAGTTATTGGTGAATGAAATTGCACCACGCCCGCATAATTCTGGTCATTACACGATAGATGCTTGTATCACCAACCAATTTGAACAGCAAGTTCGCGTAATGACTGGCTTGCCGTTGGGTAGTAGTCGGCAGCATAGCCCTGCCGTGATGGTGAATCTGTTAGGCGATATTTGGCCCGATGATGGCGCGTTACTGCAGGCTGAACCAGCATGGCAGTTTGCATTGGGTAATCCGCAACTTAAATTGCATTTATACGGTAAGCAAGCGGCGCGTGCGGGAAGAAAAATGGGGCATTACACTATCGTTAACGCAAGTCGTGATGAGGCAATCAAGCAGGCAATGCAGGTGCGGTCGGACTTGAATATAGGGGATTAGTTGCGCTGAGGTCGTGCGTAACTAAATAAGTTAACAGAATTTTCTAGAATGCCAAGCGTAAGATCCAATGTGCATCAACGCTTAAATTTAGCCCAGACTCCCCATTAGCCAAAACTTCGTTCGCCCTGAGTCTGCCCAAGAATTATATTCATGATTTGCCAAACAATCTCACTAAGAACGGTTTTTAACAACATTTTAACCTAATAGAAAATCTGGGTTTAAGAAGAATGTCTGCATGTGTGGAATTTGAATGTGATAGCAATAAAAAAGCCGAATATAAATTCGGCTTTTTTATTGCTGTGTAAGCAAAAAATCTATCTAAACAATAATTAAGCCATTGCCTTAATCGCTGCGTTTAGACGGCTTTTATGACGTGATGCTTTGTTTTTGTGAATGATTTGTTTGTCTGCAATGCGGTCAATGATGCTTACGTTTTCACTGTAAGCAGCAGTAGCTGCGGCTTTGTCGCCAGCTTCTACAGCTTTAATAATTTTTTTAATTGCTGTACGCAAAGTAGAGCGCAAACTTGCATTGTGAGCACGTTGCTTAACTGCTTGACGAGCACGTTTTCTTGCTTGTGCGGTATTTGCCATCTGTTTTTTCCTAAAAGTTGCCTAAAAGCTATTCAAAATACTAAGCCCGCTATACTAACTATTTTATAAAATTATTGCAAGTTAAAATAACGCAAATATCATCAGCAATTACTACGTGATGACACGTGGCATGTTAAAATCATGCAAAATATTTTTAATAATCTGCTTTCTTCTATTCACACACATTATAACGATAAAGCATGAATTTACTCAAAGCGCTGGCTAAAGTCGGCAGTATGACTTTTGTGTCGCGTATTTTAGGGTTTGTACGCGACACCTTGATCGCGCGCGTGTTCGGTGCCGGCATGTTGAGCGATGCGTTTATTGTTGCGTTTAAAATCCCCAATTTGTTACGCCGAGTTTCGGCAGAGGGTGCGTTTAGTCAGGCATTCGTACCTATTCTGGGTGAGTATAAAAGTCAGCGTGGTTTTGATGAGACGCATGCCCTGATCAACCGCGTCGCAACCTGGATGGGTATCATCTTAGTTATAGTCACTTTGTTGGGTATGTTGGCCGCACCTTGGATTGTGACTTTAATTGCCCCAGGCTTTAGGGCTGATGCTGTAAAAATGCAGTTGACGGTTGAATTGCTACGTATTACGTTCCCCTACATTTTCTTTATCTCGCTGGTTTCGATGGCGGGTGGGGTGCTCAACACCTATAACAAGTTCGGTATTCCAGCGTTTACGCCGGTGTGGCTCAATGTCTCGATGATCGCCGCTGTATTATTTTTTGCAGATTATTTTGATGAGCCGATTAAAGTGCTGGCATGGGCGGTGTTCATCGGTGGTTTTTTACAGTTGGTATTTCAGGTGCCGTTCTTAAGGCAAATTGGCTTACTGCCCAAGTTTGACTTTAAGCGTGATGATGAAGGCGTTTGGCGTATATTAAAACTGATGGGGCCAGCTGTGCTCGGTGTGTCGGTAGCGCAGATTTCATTGATTCTTAACACGATATTCGCCTCATTTTTAATAACAGGTAGTGTGAGTTGGCTGTATTATGCAGACCGTTTGATGGAGTTTCCTACTGGGGTACTAGGCGTGGCGTTAGGGACTATTTTGCTACCAAGCTTATCCAAGGCTTATGCAGGTAAAGATGATAGTGAATACTCACAATTACTGGATTGGGGATTACGTCTAACGTTTATTTTGGCGGCACCTGCTGCAGTGGCGCTAGCAGTGTTGGCGACTCCTTTAGTGACATCATTGTTCTACTATGGAAAGTTCTCGCCTTTGGACGTTGCTATGACGCAGCAAGCTTTGATTGCTTATAGTATAGGTTTGCTAGGGTTAATTATGGTTAAGATATTGGCACCAGGTTTTTACGCACGGCAAAACATTAAAACCCCCGTTAAAATTGCAATTTTCACTTTGTTGATAACACAAGTGATGAACGTGCTGTTCGTGTTTGTTTTGGATTTACGTCACGTAGGCTTGGCGTTATCAATTGGCTTAGGCGCGTGTCTTAATGCTGGGCTACTTTACTATCATTTGCGACACGCTGGTATTTTTAAGCCGCAATCAGGCTGGATGCTATTTTTACTTAAATTATTAGTAGGGCTTGTTATCATGGGCAGCGTGCTCTACGTGGCGATGGGTGATGCACGGGCTTGGTTGGAATTTACTTTAATCAAACGTTTAATGTATATGAGCGGCTTGGTGGCGTTGGGTGCGGCCAGTTATTTCTCCACGTTGATGCTGTTGGGCTTCAGACCACGCGATTATATACGTCGGGTGAATCGTTAAATGCAGGTGTTCAGGCATATCCCAGATAGCTTGCAGCCGCCATGCGCGTTAGCGATAGGTAATTTTGATGGCATGCATTCAGGGCATCAAGCCTTGATCAATCAATTGATACAAACTGCAGAGACGCTTAATTTAACTGCCGCTGTGATGACATTTGAGCCGCACCCTCGTGAGTTTTTTACGCCAGAGAGTGCGCCGGCTAGGTTATGTTCCCTGCGTGAGAAGCTTGAATATTTTGCAAAAACAGGTGTTGAGCGCGTGTATGTGTGCCGCTTTAATCGGCGTTTTGCCAAAGTGACTGCGGAAGAATTTATGCAGACAATTTTGCGTGAGGCTTTGCATGCAGAAGCGATTTTAGTCGGTGAGGATTTTCGCTTTGGCGCGATGCGTGCGGGTTCTGTCGTTGATTTTGTAGAAAAGAAGTTTAATTTAATAAGTTTGCCACAAGTGAGTTTGGCTAATGCGCGCGTATCTAGTACGCGTGTACGTTCAGCCTTGGCCGCTGGAAACTTGCAAGAGGCAGCGTTGCTCTTGGGCAGGCCATATAGCATAAGCGGCAAGGTGGTGCACGGCGCAAAGCGCGGACGGCAACTTGGTTTTCCTACCGCTAATGTACATATGCGGCATGAGCGGCCTGCACTCACTGGCGTATATGCAGTAAAATTAGACGGTTTGAATGCGGTGGCAAATTTAGGTGTGCGCCCAACAATTGCGGGTGTACCTAAGTTGTCATTAGAAGTACATGTGCTGGATTTTAATGCGGACTTGTATGGCAAACACGTGCATGTTGAGTTTTTGCACAAAATACGTGATGAAATGAAGTTTGAAAGTTTAGAGGCATTGAAAGCGCAAATTGCGGCTGATGTAGTCGCTGCGCGGGATTTTTTTAATACCGTCATCCCCGCCTAGGTGGAAAAGACGAAGATGAATAGTGAGATTTTTGAATGACCGAAGCAAATAAAGATTCAAAATACAAATTAAACCTGCCTGAAACTACGTTTCCTATGCGGGGCGACCTAGCTAAACGTGAGCCTGCATGGTTAAAGAAATGGACCGATACGCAGCTTTACCAGCGTATTCGCACAGCACGAAAAGGTGCCAAGAAATTTATACTGCATGATGGGCCTCCTTATGCCAATGGCGATATTCACATTGGCCATGCGGTGAATAAAATCTTAAAAGACATTATTGTTAAGTCGAAAACCATGTCTGGTTTTGATGCGCCTTATGTGCCGGGCTGGGATTGCCACGGTTTGCCAATTGAGTTGGTGGTAGAAAAAAATCACGGTAAAAATATTGATCCTGCCAAATTCCGCGAACTTTGCCGTGAATACGCTAAAGAGCAAGTTGAGCGTCAGAAAAAAGACTTCATTCGTTTAGGGGTGCTGGGCGATTGGGATAATCCATATCTGACGATGGACTTTAAAACCGAAGCCGACATCATGCGTGCTTTGGGTGAAATTTATAAAAGCGGTTATTTATATCAGGGTAGCAAACCTGTACATTGGTGTGTCGATTGCGGATCAGCATTGGCTGAGGCTGAGGTGGAATATGAAGATGTGAATTCACCAGCGATTGATGTGGGTTTTAAAATAGCGGATAACGCGGCTTTAAGCAAATCGTTTGGCTTGCATGAAACAATTCAAGGTGATACCTATGCTGTGATTTGGACAACAACGCCATGGACGTTGCCAGCCAACCAAGCAGTGAGCGTACACCCTGAGTTTGATTACGATTTAATTCAAACCAGCAAAGGCTTGCTGGTACTAGTTCATGAGTTGGTTGCAAGTACGCTGAACCGCTATGGTGAAGACAACTACCAAGCCATCGCCTCATGTAAGGGCTCTGCATTAAAGGATTTACAACTTCAACATCCTTTCGATAACCGTCAAGTGCCTATCATCTGTGGCGAACATGTAACGACCGAAGCCGGAACGGGTTTGGTGCATACCGCTGCAGCGCATGGTAATGACGACTGGCTAGTCATGCGCGCTAATTTTCCGAATGAAAAACCACGCGTGTTAATGGGCGGTGATGGTAAATTTTTTAATAGTGAATTAGTGGAGTTTGAAGCCATTCGTGGTTTAACAAGGCAAGACGCTAATAAAGTGATTCTGGCCGCTATGCAAGAAAGTGGTCATTTATTAGCTAGTGCAAGGTTGAATCACAGCTTCCCACATTGCTGGCGCCATAAAACACCATTGATGCAATTGGCGACACATCAGTGGTTTATCGGAATGAACGAGACTGACGCGCAAGGTGTGAGCCTGCGCCAGCATGCGAATAAAGCAGTAGATAACACTGAGTTTTTCCCAAGCTGGGGACGTGCCCGTTTGGAAGCAATGATTAAAAACCGTCCCGATTGGTGCGTATCGCGTCAACGTAACTGGGGTGTGCCTATGCCTTTGTTTGTGCACAAAGAAACGGGTGAGCCACATCCGCAAACGGTTACTCTGTTAGAGCAGGCTGCATTGCTCACAGAACAAAAAGGTGTAGAAGCTTGGTTTAGTCTGGATGGAGCTACTTTCTTAGCGCAGCACGCGCCACAGAACGCTGAGCAATATAAAAAAGTGACGGACACGCTGGATGTTTGGTTCGACTCAGGCGCTACGCATGCCGCTGTGCTTAAGCGTCGCCCAGAGCTTAATTTTCCAGCCGACCTATATCTTGAAGGTTCTGACCAGCACCGTGGTTGGTTCCAATCCAGTTTGCTTACTGGTTGTGCGATTGATGGCCGTGCGCCTTATGAAGCCTTGCTCACGCACGGTTTTGTGGTGGATGGCTCTGGTCATAAAATGAGTAAATCCAAGGGTAACGTGGTTGCGCCACAAAAGGTGATGGACACTTATGGTGCGGACATTCTGCGCTTGTGGACAGCCTCAACTGATTACTCTGGCGAACTCACGATTTCAGACGAAATTTTAAAGCGCGTTGCGGAGAGCTATCGCCGTATTCGTAATACCATGAAGTTTCTGTTGGCTAATATAGCAGATTTTGATGCAAGTAAAGATTTGCTCCCAGTCGATGAATGGTTAGAAATTGACCAGTATGCTTTGTACTTGACTGAAAAACTGCAAACGGAAGTTTTGGCAGATTACGACCGTTACGAATTTCATTTGGCAGTACAGAAATTCGTGAGCTTCTGCTCAGAAGATTTAGGTGGTTTTTACTTAGATATTCTCAAAGACCGCCTCTACACCGCAGGTGAAACGTCGCATGCACGTCGTGCCGCACAAAGTGCGCTGCATCACATTACGCACACCATGATGCGTTTAATGGCGCCAATCTTGAGCTTTACCGCGAACGAGATCTGGCAAACACTGGCGCTTGATGCAGATAAAACTGTGTTTGAAGATGTTTGGTATGAATTACCTAAGCACAGCCTGACTGAAGCAGACATTCAATCATGGCAGACAGTTTTAGACGTGCGTGCAGTGGCGAATAAAGCCATAGAGGAAAAGCGTGCAGCAGGTTTGATTGGGTCATCATTGCAATCTGAGCTGGATATTTATGCCGAAGGTACTGTATTTGAGGCGTTAAATGGTTTAGGTAATGATTTACGTTTTGTACTCATCACGTCGCGCGCCACCTTGCATCAACGTGCAGGTAGCCTAGACATACAAGTAGCGCCAAGTGCACACGTTAAATGTGACCGTTGCTGGCATTATCGTGCTGATGTTGGCTCTGACGTCGAACATCCGCATATTTGTGGGCGCTGTGTTAGCAACCTATTTGGTTCTGGCGAGGTTCGCTCTCATGCGTAAGTGGTTTTTTATTAGTATTGTCATTGCTGCACTAGATGTCTATACCAAGTATTTAGTGCAAAATGCTTTTGTGTATGGCGAACACTTAACCGTGACGAGTTTTTTTGATTTAGTTCGCTATCACAATGAAGGCGCTGCTTTTAGCTTTTTAGCGGATGCAGGTGGTTGGCAAAAGTGGTTTTTTACTGCGATTACAAGTGTCGCGGTGATTGTGATTACTTACCTGATTAAAAAGCATCATCAAGAAAAATTGTTTAGTTTAGCTTTGGCTTTAGTATTAGGCGGCGCCATTGGCAATTTGTATGACAGAGTAACCTTGGGTTATGTGGTTGATTTTCTTTTTTTCCACATTAACGACTTATATTGGCCTGCGTTTAATGTAGCAGACAGCGCGATTTGTATTGGTGTGGGCTTGTTGTTGCTGGATAGTTTTAAAAAGCCAAACAGATAGCAAAAGTCAGTGATCATCAATGCCAAACCGGAAAAACGCATAGAAGATAAAACCGTTTGAGCTCGGTGTGGCACACGTGTTTGTAAAGATGAAACTGGTTCTTGGTATGAGTAGCGGTTTAGCGACGATTCAATAAACCTAACTAGTTAATGGTGGGATTTAGGCTGGGTTTTTTTCCCAGTTTTCTTTGTAAGGTGCGTCTGTGCATATTCAGGCTACGTGCGGTGGCTGAAATGTTGCCGTCATTTTCTGCTAACACACGTTGAATATGCTCCCATTCCAAGCGGTCAATAGAAAGTGGATTGCTAGATAACTCTACATTGGCGTCCCCGGAATTTTTTTCAAACGCTGCGACAATTTCGTCTGCATCTACAGGTTTTGCAAGGTAATGTGTCGCCCCTAATTTGATGGCTTCAACCGCAGTGGTAATGCTCGCATACCCAGTGAGTACAACAATTTTGGTCCCTGCATCCAAGCTTGCAAGTTGCCGAACGAGCACCAAGCCAGAGTTGCCTGACATTTTAAGATCAACCACTGCAAATTCCGGGGCATCATTTTTAGCAAGCTCAAATGCGGCTTCTGCGCTATTTGCGGTGGATACTAAAAAGCCGCGCCTGCGCATTGCGGGTGCAAGTACGCTTAAAAATTCGGCATCATCATCCACCAGTAATAATGTTGGTTTTTCATCGGTAATAATCGTACTCATTGACTCACCTTTAATTTTTTTAATGGTAATGTGACGGTGGTCAGTACGCCACCGTCCGCATGGTTGCTGAGGTTGAGCTCCCCTTGATAGCGGGCTAGTGTGGTGTGCGTTAGGTACACGCCCAGTCCCATGCCTTTTTCACTTTTTGAAGTAAAAAATGGTTTACCCAAGTGCTTCGCAACTTCTGCTGTTATCCCTGAACCAAAATCACGGATATTAATTTTTAGCACCGTTTCATCCCACTCGGCATCAAGCAATATACGCTCTGGAGAGGCGTCCGCTGCATTGTCCAGTAGATTTTGTAGTGCCTGCGTGAGGGTTTTATCTGTAAAGATTAATGGATTATAAATATTTTCGTTAAGTGTAATAACCAGTTCAGTGACCGGTCGCGTATCGCGCCAACGCTGAATAGCTTCTTGTAGATACTCAGATAACGCCATGCCATGGCCAGCATCAGCGCGGCCTTTACCCGCATCACGCGTGATGGAAGACAAAATTTCTTTGCAACGTGTAATTTGCCTAACCATAATATCTAGTTGCTGTAACTGTTCAGGTTGACTAGCCAAATCGTGCGCAAGTTCTTTGCTGATCACTGCCATAGTGGCAAGCGGTGTACCTAGCTCGTGTGCCGCGCTGGTGGCAAGCGTGCCCAGCGCCAGCATGCGCTCACTTTCAAGTGATTTTTCACGGATGGAGGCTAACATGCGGTCGTAATCACGCAAACTTTGCCCAATACGTGTGATGAAAAATGCAATGATGCCCGCACTCACGACAAAGCCTAACCACATACCCACCAAGTGAATGTCTAGTGTCTGCCCAGCTAAGTCGTGCATGTGTAAATGTGATAGCGGTACGTAATAAAACACCAAAGTAGAATAACAAGCTACCGCAATGGCTGTAAGCAGCCAGGCATATTCACGTTTTAATGCAACTGCGGCCACGGTAAGTGGTAATAAATACATCCATACCAGTGGATTGCTATAGCCGCCTGTAAAATAAAATAGCACAGTAAGTGCAGCTAAATCGGCGAGGAGCTGTAGCAAAAGCTCTTTATCACTAATGTTGCTGAGTTTCTTTAACCGCAGTAATGTCATTAAGTTAAGAAGTAGCATGGCCCCCACAACAAAAGCTATTGGCAATTTTGGTAGTGGAATATGTAAGTAAAATAGCGCCGCTGTGGCTGCAAGCATAGCGATAATCATCACGCAGCGCAGAAAAAACAAGCGATATAAATTGCGATGTGATGGGTTTTCTAGCGCAGTTCGATTGAGTGCGTTAATTTGTGCTGATTGAGAGTGCGTTGCCATGCGTTACATTATATAGGGGATTATAAATATCAGAATGTGACAAATCGTCGCGCAAATGAATTACTCAGTACTGCAGGTTGATAAACCAATGATTAACTTCAATTGACGTTATTTACGGATGAAACTCCAATGGATTTGCTGTGTTTTCAGGCATACAATCAGCTTATTGATTTAACCCAACAAAAGGAGTTTGAGATGAACCGAAGAGAGTTATTATTAAGCGGCGTAGCATTAGCAGGTGCTGCTATTGTTGGCAAAGTACAAGCGGCAGATGGACACGAACATCATCACCATCATGGTGGTGCCGTGAATACTGGGTTAATCGCAGCTGCATCGGATTGTATACAAAAAGGACAAGTTTGCTTGAGTCACTGTCTAACTTTGCTAGGGCAGGGTGATAAAGAGATGGCAGCCTGTGCCCAAAGCGTGAATCAGATGTTGGCGGTATGTGGGGCATTGCAACAACTGGCCAGTCAAGAGTCATCCTATTTAAAAAGCCAGGCAAAAATTGCGATGGATATTTGCAAAGATTGTGAAGATGAATGTAAAAAACACGCAGATAAACATGATGCCTGTAAAGCGTGTATGGATAGCTGTGCGGCTTGCTATAAAGAATGTAAGAAGGTAATTGCTTAAGTAGATGGCTTTTAATGAGATAGTTAAATTTCGCATAAGAGTTAAATGCCATTTTTTGTTTTATATTAAGCCTAATTTTATATAAAAATCAATAAGCTGCGACAATATGCCACATTCCGATAAAAGATAAACGTTGCTATTATCACGTTTAACTATAAAAAAGGGAGTGGCGTAATGATAAAAAAAACAACACTAAGTGCGTTGCTTTTATGTGGTAGCGGTTATGTAATTGCGGAAGAATCTATACAGGAGCAGTCTGTTAATGTTGATGCGCCGGCTACGCAAATGCAGCCAATGCAGATTCGTGCACAATCGAATGATGCTAGCTTACTTCTACTCGATTTACCAGTAGCAGCAGGTAGTCGTTTGGGTTTAACGATTCAGGAAACGCCTGCCAGTATTGATGTGATTACCCGAGAATTAATGCGTGAACGTGGCAATACAACAACACAACAAGCATTGGCAAATGCTGCTGGTGTTGTGGCCTCACAGTGTTTTGGTGTGACATGTGTCTCGATGCGTGGTTTTTCTAGTACATTGCAACCGCTATACAATGGTTTGCGCTATCCAGGGTTAGCCATTACGCCCCGTGGAACGTTCAATTATGATCGTATCGAAGTGATCAAAGGCTTATCATCCATGCAACATGGCATTGGCTCTGTTGGAGGCGCAGTTAATTTTGTCACCAAAGCAGCAGACGGACGTGAGGAAAAAGAAGTGATGTTGGCTTATGATAGATGGGATACAAAGACGGTTGGCTTAGGGCTAGGTGGTAAATTAACCGATGCACTAGCTTATCGTGCAGATATTAGCTATAAAGGTGCCAATCAAGGCTCTTATGGCTGGGTGGATGATTCCTCTTATGACTATATGCACTTCACAGGTGAATTGGCTTTAAAAGCAACGGATACAATTAAAGCAACGCTATCTCAAGAGTATTATCAAGATGATGGGGAAGGCTATTTCGGTACACCGCATATCAACGGCAAGATTGATAGGCGAACGCGCTACAATAATTACAATGTAGCAGATGACCAAATGGATAAAGAAGCTAGCTGGACAAGATTCAATTTAGAATGGGCACCAACAGATAAACTAAAAGTACGTAACGAAACTTACTATAACAATGAAAACCGCTTGTGGAAAAATGCAGAGGCTTATACTTACCAGCTAACGGGGTTAGATGCTGGTAAGGTGAAAAGAACGGAATTTTTGCACACCAAGCATGACCAAGAACTTTATGGAAACAGAACCGAGTTTAGTTTAGACCATCAATTGGGAAGTATGCGAAATAGGGTGCTAGCAGGCTTTGATATTGCACGGAACAATCACAAACGTACCAGTAATTCACCGTTAGGAGCTGAAGATATAGTGGATTTTGTTAATCCAGTATCAGGTATATTTAAAACTACTGCACCTTATCTGCCCTTCAGAAAAACTGAAATCGTACAAAAAGCCTTTTTTCTTGAAGATTATTTGAATTTAACCGAGAAACTTAAATTATCACTTTCAGCAAGGCACGATAAGATTGATTTAGACTCAGATAATCTACGTACAGCAAGTTCAACAAACCCCTCATCGTTCAATCAAGGTTTCTCAGGTAACTCATATCGCGTAGGCGCGGTATACGATATTTTGCCCAGCTTAAGCGTGTATGGTCAATGGGCAAACGCGCTAGAACCAGCCTCACAGTTAGTAACGCTGACTTTTGCACAAAAGAACTTTAGGTTAGGTCGCGCTAAGCAGAAAGAAATTGGCTTAAAAGGCAGTCTGCCAAATGGTTTGGGAGAGGTAACCGTTGCCTTGTTTGATATTAACCGTACTGATGTGTTGACACGTGACCCAAATAATCCTGCGCAAAGCATTCAAATTGGTGAACAAAGTTCTCGTGGTATTGAGTTTTCTGGTGCGTTACGCCCTACAGAAAAATGGACTATTGAGGGCAATGTTTCTGTACTGAAAGCTGAGTTTGATAAGTTTTATGAACAAGTAGGTGTAGGTCTTTCAGCGGTTTCGGTTTCACGTGCAGGCAATTTGCCACCAGATGTGCCAGAAAAAACTGCTAATATTTGGCTTACTTATCGTCCAAATAGTGATTGGCGAATTAGTCTTGCTTCACATTTTGTAGATGAACGCAGCGGTGATAATGCGAACACGCCTACTAAATTTATGGATAGCTATACTACTTTTGATGCATTACTTGGCTATAAACTTGGTAAAGGTGAGTTAATGTTGTCTGTACGAAATTTAACCGATAAGCTTTATGCTGATAGATCTTACAATAGTGCCAATCAGTTTATGCTGGGTGAGCCACGTACGGCGGAGATCTCGTGGAACGCCAAGTTTAAATGAGCGTTCCAAAGCACATGATAAATCAATTTTTTATTACATTGATTTGTTTCGCAGGCTTGTCTTGTAGCGACGGGTTTAAAAATAACGAGTCTAACAGCGGCATTGAATTGAAGCAGCAATCTGTCCAAGCCACCAAAACCGTTGGGAGTAGATTGCCACGTTTACGCACATTGCCGAATGGTGATGTGCTAATGAGTTGGGTCGAGCCTAAAAATGAAGGTCATGTGTTGAAGTTTGCTGTATTGCATAAGGGACGCTGGATTAAACAAGGTGAGGTTGCGCAAGGTGAAAATTGGTTTTTAAATTGGGCAGACTATCCTTCAGTAGTCGCGATTGATAATCAATTTTGGGTGGCTCACTGGTTAGTTAAACAACAGGGGGGCAAAACTTTTGATTACGATATTGCGCTAGCTATTTCAAATGATGCCGGGTTAACTTGGCGAGAGATTGGGCACCCACACAATGATGGTACGGCGGCTGAACATGGTTTTGCAACAATATTTCCTGTAGAAGGTGACGCAGGCATTGTTTGGCTAGATGGCCGTGATTATGTCAAAAAAACAGACATTGCAAAGCACCCTGAAAAATCCGGCAATTTTAACCTGCGTTATACGCGTATACACCGTGATGGCAGTATGGATAACGAGCAAGTTATAGATAATAACACTTGTACTTGCTGCTGGACATCTGTGACGGTGACATCTGCAGGCCCTGTAGTTGCATGGAGAGGACGTACAGATGCAGAAATTCGTGATAATCGTGTTTCACTTTTGCAAAATGGCAAATGGTCATCACCCATGCCTTTAGGTGCAGAAGGCTGGAAAATTGAGGGATGCCCAGTCAACGGGCCTGCAATTGCAGCACGCGGCATGCAAGTTGTAGCTGCTTGGTTCAGTGCTGAGGGAGATAGGCCTCGTGTACGTGTTGCTTTTTCTAATGATGGTGGAAAAAGTTTTGGAAAGCCGATTGAAGTTGATGATGTTGCTCCGCTTGGTAGAATTGGCCTAGTCTGGCAAGATGGTAAGACAGTAGCTATTTCATGGATGACTGTAGCAGATGCTGTCACAAAAAAATCCAGTTTGGCGCTTCGTAAAATTGATGTAGATGGGTCGCTCGGTGTTATAAAGCGTGTAATTGATATAAGCCCAGGGCGTGATACTGGCGTGCCCCAGATGATTTCAACTGATAAAGGTCTTGTGTTGGCTTGGACTGACGTTGCACCAACGCATGGCGTACGTACAGCATTAGTTGACTGGAATAGTTTACAATCAACAGCTGTTTTAAAACCTATTTTTTTTGCACAAAGCACTCTACCTTTTATTCCAACCATTTGTGAACGACCTCACTGAATATAATTTGAATGGGTAATATTTTAGATCGAATAGGTTTAGACAAACTGGCTGGTTTGTTTCTTGTAATTGCACTTCACGGTGCGTTGTTATACGCAGCCATGAGCTACAAGCTCATTCCGCAGCCGCAAGAGGCGGTGACTTTGTTTGTTAACTTAATCAATCCACCGCTTAAAAAAGAAGAACCTCCTCCGCCAGAGCCACCCAAACCGCCGCCACCGAAAAAAGTAACGTTGGTTAAAGAGAAGCCAATTCTGCGTCCAGAAACAGTTCCAGTGTTAGTGGCGGAAACACCAGTCACGCAGGTGACAGACCATGTGGCGCCAGCACCTCCGTCAGAACCTGTGATTGAGGCTCCGCCTGCGGCAGAACCTGTAACTGAGGCGCCAGTTAAACCAACTGGTGCCGTTATGTTATCTTCAGAGTTATCACTGGCTTGCCCGCAACGCACGCCGCCAAATTACCCTGCTGCATCACGCCGCACTGGTGAACATGGGCGAGTGGTGTTGCGTGTAGAATTGGATGAAACAGGCCAGATTACTACCGTAAAAATTAAGGAGAGTTCTGGTCATAAGCGGCTTGATGAGGCAGGGTTAGCTGCAGTTAAAACTTGGCAGTGTGATGCAGCCATGCGCAATGGCAAAGCGGTACGCGCAATTGCGATGCAACCATTTGATTTTATTTTAAATTGATGTAACTTTAGAGGTGGTTTAAATGTCACATGATTTAGGTGTTACGCATTTTGTTGCGCAGATTGATACGGTAGGAAAAGTGGTATTAGTTTTTTTGCTGATTCTTTCAATAGCCACTTGGTATTTGATTTTTACCAAAGGTCTGGCTAATTGGCTAGAAGCAAGGCGCGCTAAGGTATTTCTGGATAAACTTTGGCAACATCCTTCTATTGATGACTTAAATACAGGCTTGAAGAAAAATAAGCCGGATAATGCTTTTGCAATACTCGCGGCAGAAGGTTTGGCGGCAACCCGTCATGCCAGTGGATATGACGTGCAAAAACTAGTGGCAGTTGGCGGTATATCCGAGTTTATGACACGTGCTATTCGCAATGGCATCGATCAAGAATCTGCACGCTGTGAGAATGGTTTAACTGTACTTGCGTCAGCAGGATCTGCCTCGCCTTATATTGGCTTGTTTGGCACGGTATGGGCAATTTATCATGCGTTGGTAAATATTGGAATTTCAGGTCAAGGCACGCTAGATAAGGTGGCGGGCCCAGTAGGTGAGGCACTGATTATGACTGCAATCGGTTTGGCTGTGGCGATTCCTGCAGTGTTTGCATATAACGCTTTTAATCGTCGTAACCGTATGTGGCTGGCTAAACTTGATGCCTTTGCGCATGATTTGTTTGTACTGTTGACGGTGGGTAATGCCCCTGATGAATCTAATAAAACGTCTGGAAGTGCGTCATGAGTTTCGGCAGCTTTAATCCACAGCAACATCATGTGAAGGCAGAAATTAACGTGGTGCCATTGGTAGATGTCATGCTGGTGCTGTTAGTGATATTTATCATTACCGCGCCATTGCTTACGCATTCTGTCAAAATTGATTTACCTAAAGCTTCAAGTAACCCCAATATTACCAAGCCTGAACACATTGAGTTTGCAGTTCGTGAAGATGGCAGCCTATATTGGAATGGTGAGTTTATACCAAAAGAAGCCTTGGCTACACGTTTTGCACTGGAAGCTAAAAAAGACCCACAGCCAGAACTACATATTCGGGCAGATAGATTAGTGCATTACGAAAAAGTGGCGCAGGTGATGTCGGAGGCTGCAAAAACTGGATTGGTGCGTATTGGGTTTGTGACGGAGCCAGCGAGTAACTAAACTTAGTGGCGTACGTAGGTTGATTGACTTCGGCAATTATTTAATTTCGATATATTCGCTATTGGTTCTGTAACTACTATGATGACGATACGCCAACCATTTGCATATAGCACTTTGCTCTGTGCGTTATTATTTACAAGTAATGCCATGGCAGGTGAGTCAGTTTACTCGCAGCCAACCTCGTTGTGCTCGATTGCCCAAGCTCAAGATGGAAATGTAGTTGTCGCAGTATTATGGCAACAATTGTTTGATGGTGGTGTGTATGATCTAGCCATGGCTTTGCCTCATGAGGGCTCGCCTTTAGACATCAGGCGAGTGACTTTTGGAGGATCTGCAACATCTAACTGTCACTATCAGTCTTTGGCATTAGCGCGTGGTGGCGATTGGGGTTGGCATTTGGCTTGGGTTGTAGCGGGTAGCTCTACTCTGAGCTATGCACGTATGGATGGTGAGGCATGGGTATCTTCTCCCACCAAAAAGCTTAGCAAAAATGCTCAGTTAGCAGGACCGCCGGTGATTCTTAGTTGGGAGCATCATGTATGGATTGTTTGGCAAGCGCCTGATGAGGAAGATGCGAGCTTATTTGCGGTGTTCTCTGATGATGAAGGTCGTACTTGGCAAGAGGCTAAGTTAGTTGCAAAGATCTCTGGCAACAGAGCACTAAGTAAACTGAGTAATTTACAGTTAGTTGTTAAAGAACAAAAGCCATATTTAATTTGGGATGATGCAACGGGATTTGTGCCATTATTCATTTGGTAAAAAGACTGACTAATTGCACCACACTTTAGTGTTATGCGTTAGATCCATCCAAATTGCCCATGCGCTAGCGCCACTGAGTAGTAAGCCTGCTAAGCGCATGCCGTAGGGTTCTACTGCTTTTGTTTTGAGTTTAAGCCATAGCCAAGGCGCTAAGAATAAAGAGGCGCTGGAACCCACTGCAAAAGCAGCCATGCTGATGGCGCCATCAAGTGGGTTGCCATTAAATGATGCAATAATCAACGCGGAATATAACAAACCGCATGGCATTAGCGCCCATAACATGCCGATATAAAAGTGGCCACCTTGCTTTACGCTGAGTTTTTTTACATGCCCCCAAATGTTGCGCCCGGCGCGGTCAACCCAAATCGGTTGGCGGGCTAAAACTAGTAGCAAAATACCCCAGAAAAAGATTAACACATGAAAAAATGTCCAAAGCGGGTGTAGCACTGCACTGTAACTTGAAACCCAGGCAATGCTTTGTATGGCGAAAGTAGCAATTGCTCCCAGCGTGGCATAGCCACACAGGCGCCCTAGGTGATAAAGGTAGATGCCGTAAGGTTGCTGGGGTGATTGCGTTAATGCTGTGCAAGCCGCACCGCACATAGCTACGCAGTGAGGGCCGCCAGCCAAGCCCATGATAAGGGCACTGTAGGTGAGCGCAGATTGCATGTTTATTGTTTATTCACACCCGTGGCCGCATGATTACGTGCGCGCCCGGCAGGTTCCAGTGAGTTTTTTTGATCCACCGTCAATGACTTGGTGTAATTGCCTGAATTTTCTTCATGGGCTAGTACTGGGTCTTGACCGTTTACAGCAATGTATACAGTGGTTAAGCTGGCAACAACGACTACTGCAGGACCAGTAAAAACTAGCCATGCGTAGCCAGATTTCCACCACTTAGGTTTTTGATTGGGGGCTTGATTGTTTGCCATGATTTAACCTTTAGCGTGACATATAAAAAATTGATTTCTCAGAGATCTCTGCATTGGTGCTGGCAGCCTCAATTTCAAACTCAATGGGATGTGAGCCACTCTTGATTGAGCCGTCTTCAATTTGCAGGCTCACTGCAACCATTCTAGACTCAGCAGGGTTCACGGTAAACTCCTTATCCGATGCTATGGATAAGCCTTTAATGCCTTCTATCGAAATACGATAGGTTTCCTGTTTCTCTGTGGCATTGGTAATTTGCAGTCGATATACGTTTTCAACTTTACCACCAGCGATTAAGCGGGACATCACGCCGCGATCACGAATAACATCAACCTTGAATGCTACCTGGGTAGCCAGTGAGTATACAAGACCAGCACTCATGAATAATAATAACCCACTATAAATAAGGACACGCGGACGTAATATCTTTCTGATCACTTGATGTTGCGTCCAGTGCTGGGTTAGGGCGTTTTGCGTTGAAAAACGGATTAATCCACGCGGGTATTCCATTTTATCCATTATGCTGTTGCAGGCATCCACGCATAACCCGCAACTAATGCATTCGTACTGCAAACCGTTACGAATATCAATGCCTGTTGGGCAGACTTGTACACAAAAGCTACAATCAATGCAGTCACCTAACCCTGATTGTTTGGCATCGACTTTACGTGAGCGTCCACTGCGAGGCTCCCCACGCTCTTCATCATAAGTAACGATGAGGGTGTCGTTATCAAACATAGCACTTTGAAAGCGCGCATACGGACACATGTGTTTGCAGATTTGCTCACGCAAAAAGCCTGCATTGCCATAGGTGGCAAACCCATAAAAGCAGATCCAGAAAGTTTCCCATGGGCTTAAATTTAATAGTGAAATATTGTGAATGAGGTCGCGAATCGGGGTGAAGTAACCTAAGAAAGTAAAGCCAGTCAACATTGAGAAGCTAATCCAGGCCAAATGTTTAAGCCATTTTTTGTAGAACTTTTTTAACCCAAATTTCATGTTATCTAAACGCATACGCGCGGCGCGGTCGCCCTCAATTTTGCGTTCAATCCATAAAAATATTTCTGTATAAACTGATTGTGGGCAGGTGAAGCCGCACCAGAGCCTGCCCGCAACTGCAGTGAACAAGAAAAGAGCTAATGCTGCGATAATTAAAATGATGACAAGATAAATTAAATCCTGCGGATAAAGCACCAAGCCGAAAATATAGAATCGATGCGTGCTGATGTCGAGTAATACAGCTTGGCGCTCGCCCCATTGTAGCCATGGCACACCATAGAACACAATTTGTGTCATCCAAATCATGGCCCAGCGCCAGTTTTTGTAAAAACCAGAGATGTTGCGAGGGTATATTTTTTGATGCGCTTCGTAGAGTGATACCGATTTTACGGTTGAAGTGTCACTGATAATAGGAATGACTTTTTTCGACTTTTGTTTCTGATTAGGCACTTGTTTTAAGACCTTGCATAATGGTGACGCACAAATAGACAATGCCCGATATTTTTACATGTGCAAAATATCGGGCCTCAAGTGACAGTGAGATTATTCAATCTGCATTAAAGTTTCACATCAGCAATCAATTAAATAATGGGCTATTTATTGAGCCGCAGTTGAATTTGAAAAGCGCCAAACATAAGCCGCTAATACATGAATCTGCTCAGGTGTTAAACGCGTTCCCTGCGCTGGCATTTGATTGCTTTTACCGTTGTTAATACGGTCAATAATGGCAGCTTCGCCTGCGCCATGTAGCCAAATATCATCAGTTAGATTTGGTGCACCAATAGCCTGATTACCCTTGCCATCAGCACCATGACAGGCTGCACATGAAGTAAATTTATCTTTACCCAGAGCCGCACGATTAACATCATGTTCACTATTAGATAAACTTAATACATATTGAGCGACATCTTTAACATCATCTGGGCCACCTACCGCGGCAGCCATTGGCGGCATCATACCGTGGCGACCGTTGGTAATGGATTCTACTATGGCTTCCGGCGCGCCACCATATAGCCAGTCGTTATCCGTTAAGTTAGGAAAGCCGCGACTGCCATGTGCATCTGATCCATGACATTGTGAGCAATTGTTCATAAATAAACGTTCGCCAATGGCCATTGCCTTGGCATCCTGGGCAACATCTTCAGCTTTCATGGCCGTAAAAGCGGCGTAGATTGGTGCTATGCGATCGTTAGACTCTTTGATCTCTTTCTCATACTGATTAACTTGAGTCCAGCCGAAAGCACCCTTATAAGTCCCTAAACCTGGGTAGAGGAATAGATAAGCTACGCCAAATATACAGGTGATAATAAACATCCACATCCACCATCTAGGCATTGGGTTGTTCATTTCCACAATATCTTCATCATACACGTGGCCTGTTGATTGGCCTGTATGGCGAGGATCGTGTGATTTGCTGGTAACAAACAATACGACCAAACAGAAAATAATACCGCCAATGACAATGGCTGAAATGAAAATCGGCCAAAAACTGCTTGTAAAATCACTCATTCTTCATCTCCCTCAAGTGGCAATCTTGCCGCTTCATCAAAATCTTTTTTATGCCGCCCAGACCATGCCCACACCCAAATGCCGACAAAGGTCACCAAAGCGGCAACGGTTGCTATGCTACGTAAATCAGTAATATCCATATTGTGCGATTACTGTTTAAGTGCTGTACCCAGCACTTGTAAATAAGCAATCATTGCTTCCATTTCGGTTTTGCCATAAACATCATTGGCCGCATTTTTGATTTCTTCATCTGTATATGGCACACCTGCGATTTTTAATGCACGTAAGTGAGCTGGCATTTTTTCAGCATTTACCAGATTTTTTTCTAGCCATGGATAACCAGGCATCACAGATTCCGGCACTAAATCACGTGGGTTAATTAGGTGAATACGGTGCCATTCGTCGCTGTAGCGTTCGCCAACACGTGCTAAATCGGGTCCGGTACGCTTGCTACCCCATTGAAATGGATGATCAAACACTGATTCACCAGCCACTGAGTAGTGTCCATAACGCAAGGTTTCAGCTTTAAATGGGCGGATCATTTGTGAATGGCAGTTGTAGCAGCCTTCACGCAGATAAATATCACGCCCCGCTTGCTGCAATGCGGTGTAGGGTTTTAAACCTTCAATAGGTTGCGTTGTTGATTTTTGAAAAAACAACGGCACGATTTCAACCAAACCACCAAACGAAACCACTACTAAAATCAACACGATCATCAAGAAGCTGTTGGTTTCAATCTTCTCGTGCGTAAATCCTTTTTTCTCATTATTTGCCATTTTTATGATCCTTAAGCATGTGCTACAACAGCTGGAATTTTAGCGGGTGTTGCTTGACCCATTTGTACGGTTTTAATGACGTTCCACAGCATGATAATCATGCCACTTACGTACATTAAGCCACCTATCATACGGATGACGTAGAAAGGATGCATCGCTTTAACAGATTCAACAAAGGTGTAGGTGAGTGTGCCATCTTCGTTAATAGCACGCCACATTAAACCAGCAGTTACGCCAGAAATCCACATGGCAGTGATATATAACACGACGCCAATGGTTGCTAACCAGAAGTGCAACTCAATAGCTTTTGTGCTGTACATTTGCTTCAGGCCCCACAAGCGTGGTGTTAAAAAGTATAAAGAACCCATTGAGATAAAGCCTACCCAACCTAATGCGCCTGAGTGAACATGGCCTACAGTCCAGTCTGTGTAGTGCGATAGCGCATTTACAGTTTTAATCGCCATCATTGGACCTTCAAACGTACTCATACCGTAGAATGAAAGTGACACGATCATGAAGCGTAAAATTGGATCATCGCGCAGTTTGTGCCATGCGCCAGACATGGTCATCATGCCGTTGATCATGCCGCCCCAGCTTGGCGCTAGCAGGATCAGTGATAACACCATGCCGACTGATTGTGTCCAGTCAGGCAAAGCAGTGTAGTGTAAATGATGTGAGCCTGCCCACATGTAGGTGAAGATCAAGCCCCAGAAGTGCACGATAGATAAGCGATATGAGTACACCGGACGTTGCGCCTGTTTTGGCACAAAGTAGTACATCATGCCTAAGAACGCGGCGGTTAAGAAGAAGCCAACCGCATTATGACCATACCACCATTGGATCATGGCATCTTGCACGCCAGAATAGGCAGAATATGACCTAAACCACTCAGATGGAATGGCTGCACTGTTTACAATGTGAAGTAGCGCTACCACGATAATAAACGCGCCATAAAACCAGTTGGCAACGTAAATATGTTTGATTTTTCTGTTAGCGATGGTGCCAAAAAACACAAAAGCGTACATCACCCAAACTACTAATAGCAACAAGTCAATTGGCCACTCAAGTTCAGCGTATTCTTTACCTTGGGTGTAACCCAACGGCAAACTGATTGCGGCGGCTAGAATGACAGCTTGATAGCCCCAGAATGTGTACCGCGCTAACAGCGGAAACGCCAGCCTCACTTGGCTAGTGCGTTGTACGACGTAGTAAGACGTGGCAAATAAGGCGCTACCACCAAAAGCAAAAATTACGGCATTGGTATGTAGCGGGCGTAAACGACCAAAACTAAACCATGCTAGATCAAAATTAAGTGCTGGAAAAGCAAGCTGTGCGGCAATTAACACGCCGACCAGCATGCCAACCACACCCCAAACCACTGCCATCACAGTAAACTTTCTGATGACGTAGTCGTCGTAAAACGTTTCTACATTATTGTTACTCATCACTTCGGTCCTTAAATAAAACTAAAGAAAATTGATCATTAGGGGTAATTTTTGTTTGTTCCGACAAAATCTTAACTGGCGTGTTTTGTACTGAATACTGCCCTCGCATCGAGTGGATGCGTCAATATTATGCAATTATACAATGTAATATATTGCATTGGCTCAATATATTGAGCCAATGCAACTTTTACTTAGTGATGTGGATGTTGCAGGTAGGGGAGGTGTTTAGTCTCTCAATATTATTGAGCCGTAGATTTGAATATCACTTTTTCTTATATTAACGATTGATTGAGTGATGGTTGCCTATTGGTGCGGCAAAAATTTAATGCCGCACCTTGAGCAGATAATTATCCCCAATCACATCAACCAATAATGGTCAACCAGCAAAGCCGCAAACAACAGCGTTAAATAGATAATTGAGTATCTGAAGGTACGCTTCGCCAGATCATCAGAGTATTTTTTATAAAGTGTAATGACATAAGCCAGAAAAATAGCATCTAGTATGATCACGGATACTAGATAAATCATACCGCTCATGCCAAGTCCGTAAGGCATAAGTGAAACCACGATGAGGATGATGGTGTAGAGCAATATATGTAGCAACGTAAATGCTTCACCGTGGGTGACGGGCAACATGGGCATGCCAACTTTAGCGTACTCTTCTCGGCGATACAGCGCCAGCGCCCAGAAGTGGGGTGGTGTCCAAGCGAAAATGATTAAAAACATGATGAGCGACTCTGGTGAAACGGTATTAGTCATGGCGGCCCAACCCAAAATAGGCGGCATTGCACCCGATGCGCCTCCAATAACGATATTCATCGGTGTTGCTGGTTTAAGAAACACGGTGTAAATCACGGCATATCCGACAAAAGTAGCGAGCGTGAGCCACATGGTAAGCGGGTTGACGTAAATGTATAAAATTGTCAGCCCAGTTAAACCCAGTAATGTGGCGAATATCATGGTTTCCATGGATGAAACTTGCCCCGTAGGCAGCGGACGTGCGCGGGTACGCGCCATCACGGCATCAATTTTATGCTCAATCAGGCAGTTAAATGCAGCTGCAGCGCCGGACGCAAATGCAATGCCAATGGTAGTGGCTAGCAAAAGTGGCAAAGGCACCATGTTTGGTGTTGCTAAGAACATGCCGATGAGTGCGGTAAACACGATTAAGGAAGTTACACGCGGTTTACACAGCGGAAAGAAAATCTTGAATTGGTGCATCAAGTTTTTGATCTGGTTGGTTATGATGATGCGCATAGGTGCCTCATTAGTGTATTTTTGAGTGGTCATATTTTGTGCTCGTTACTTTTGAGTTAAGTATTACGGTGATGATTACCAGCAAAGCTGCACCTAGGTTATGTAATACGGCGAGCGTTAACGGTAGTTGCAGCACTAAATTTGCTATGCCGATGCACACTTGTACCAATAAAGTGGCAAAGAGCATTAATCCTATGCTTCTAAAGTGATGGATGTTGATTGTTTTTAATGCCAAAACAGCTAAATAGATAAACGTAATAAGTGCGCCGACGCGGTGTGTCCACTGAATAGCCACTAATGCGGGTAGTGTTAAATTGCCGCCATTAGCACTTTGCCCAAGCTCGCGTACCAAATGAAACGCATCTTTGAAGTCCATCTCAGGCACCCAGGCACCGTGACATGTTGGAAAGTCAGTGCAGGCAAGTGCTGCGTAATTAGTGCTGGTCCAGCCACCTAGAAAAATTTGTCCAAGCAAAATCAGCAAAGCGCCACGTATAGCCAATTTTAGTGCGGGTGAAATTGTACTGTTGACAATAGTTCTTGCCCAATGGCGATGGGTAATCCAGGTGAGCAATGCTAACGTTGTCATGCCACCAATGAGGTGCGCGCTGACAATGGCAGGCTTTAGTAATAGGGTGACTGTCCACATGCCTAGCATGGCCTGAAAGCCAACGATAACAAGCAAAGCTGTTGGTAGCAAGGGGTGTACTTTAATGTTTGATTTAAGACGCCAGCCAGATATAAATATTGCGAGGATGACCAAGCCCAAAGTGCCTGCTAAATAGCGATGCGCCATTTCCTTCCAGGCTTTACCTGAATCAATGGTGCTACCTGGAAATACAGTTTGTGCTTTTTGAATCGCCACTTCACTTTGAGGGACGCTTAGTGTTCCATAACAGCCCGGCCAATCTGGACAGCCAAGCCCGGCATCGGATAAGCGAACATAAGCGCCAAGTACGATGACGCATAGCGCGAGCGCCGTTGCAAATAAAGACAAGCGTTTAAAAAAAACGTGCTTCATGATCAGCCGGCCCAAGAATACTTCATGAGGCGCGTAATATCTTTACGAATGAGTGCTGGGTCAGTCGTTGGCGTGTAACTCATCATTAAGTGCCCCAGCGGATCAACTAAATAAATTCTGTTAGCACTAATAGACTGCTCGTTTTTGATGTTGAATTGATTGCCAAATGCGCTGATTTCAACCGTAGGTTGATTCAATATCAGCATATCTGGATAGATTTGTTTGAACTCAGCAACATTGCTGGATGTAGTGATGAGTACGCGCTGCATACGCGGTATTTCTTTGTACAAAGAAACGTGCAATTGACGCATGGTGTGCAGTTTGCTTTTGCAAGCATCCGCACAAGTTGCCGTCACATAAACCATGCTCCATTTTTCTTTCCATAGATTTGCTGGCGCAAAATTTCCTTCGCTCGTTAGGATGGATTTATCCATGGTGAGGAGCTTCGCCGGGGTGACCAGTTCACCAATGCTCTCGCCTTTAGGTTTCCAATCCAGCTTATACATAGCGATAACGGCCACGATAGGCGTTACAAAAAATATCAGCATGCTAAGGAAGACTAACCGCCCTCTGCGTTGTCGATCAAGATATTCGTAGTTTTCTGTTTCGTTTTGCATGTTTTTAAATTGCCTATGTTTTATTGATTGCCTGAAACTTTTTTAATGCTGGTGAATAAATAAATCATGATGCTGGCAAATGCAAAGCCAAACCATTGGTAAGCATAGCCTATATTGGTAGTAATTCTACTCGCTGGTATTTGCCAGTTACGGACAAAGCCGCCAGCATTACTTTTTGCATCAAGTTTAATCACCACCGGCAATACTGTGATAGAGACACTTTTTTGGTAGCGTTGCATATCCATGTGCTGCCACACTTTATTCCAAACCGTTTTTTCTGCATCGCTTTCCAAAGTAAAAATCTTTTTACTAGGGATGGAAATTTGACCAACCACTTCGACCGGCTCATTTGGCGTAGCAATGTCGGGTATGTTGTCATGTTCGGCACCACCCTCTACCCAGCCTCTGTTGATGAGGATGTGGTCGTTTCTACCTGCTAACTTTAATGGCGTGAGTACGTGAAACCCAGCTTTGTTATTTTCTACCTGATTGTCGAGCAGTATTTGATATTGCGTGTTGTAGGTGCCATTTAATTTAATTTTTTTATATTGCCAGGCATTGAAGTTATCGATCTGACTCGGCAGGTCAAGTGCATCAGCGCTTACTGCAACTTCATAATTAGATTGAATTTCTTGTTTTAACGTGGCTTTGTTGTATTGCCAAAACCCAAGTTTAATAAACAATGGCACACAAATAATCAATATGAGTGCCCCTAGCCACGAGGGTCTAAATACGTAGTTAGTTAAGCCAAATTGCTTTTGTATCATATGCAACGCATAATGCCGTATCTATAAAAATAAGGCCTCGACATGTTAATTAAAATTGCTATTGTAATCGTGCTGTTTGCCATTGTAGGTAGCTTGTTTTCTGCATTATATTTTTTAGCGAAAGATAAAGACGGCGGTGAGCGCACAGTTAAGGCGTTGACTATCCGTATTGGTCTTTCAATTACATTGTTTTTATTGCTATTAGTAGGTTACTACTTTGGTTTAATTGGCCAGTCAAAAGTCTAAAGACTTTTTAAAAGCCATAAACTGCATTGCTATTATTTATTTGATGGCATAGCCACACGGTTCAAACAAAAAAAGGCGGTGCGTGAGCATCGCCCTTTTTTATAAATACAATTACAGCCAGTACACAAATATAAACAGACCTAACCACACCACATCTACAAAGTGCCAGTACCAGGCGACGCCTTCAAAGCCAAAATGACTCTTGGCAGTGAAATGGCCTTTCATTGAACGTAGCAAAATGACAATCAGCATGATTGTCCCCAAGGTGACGTGAAAGCCGTGAAAGCCCGTTAACATAAAGAAAGTTGCACCGTAAGCACCACTTCCCAGTGTTAAGCCCATCTCTGTATAGGCTTCGTGATACTCGAGCGCTTGTAAAACCATAAATGCAGTACCTAATGCGACAGTAAGAAATAGCCCTATAATCAATTGCTTGCGATTGTCTTTCAATAAACCCCAATGCGCCCAAGTGATGGTGGCGCCTGATGACAGCAATAATGCCGTGTTGATGGCTGGCAAGCCCCACGCACCCATCGGGTTAAGTGTGCTAGGGGAGTACTCTTTGCCAAGTACAACGCCACCAGGGCCAGCGGAGGGCCAAGTGCCTAAGAAGTCTTTATAAGGTGTAAATAATGGGTCAAATGCAGCTAAATCTGGCACGGAAATAATGCGCATATAAAATAGTGCGCCAAAGAAGGCGGCAAAAAATGCGAGCTCAGAACAGATAAATACAATCATGCCGATGCGGAAGGATTGATCCTCCCACTTTTTGTACTGACCCGTCACGCTTTCGGTCACCACCGCACCTAGCCACTTAAAAGTCATAAGCAGAATAAGGGCCGCTCCAATGTACATCATCCACTTACCGGGGGTTTGCAGATAAGCCAAATCTTTGTTGGTGTCGGTAGCGACGCTAAAAATAAAACCTGAGGCAAGGCTTAATAGACCTGCCGAAATGACAACAGGGTATAAGCTCCCGTGAGGAACATAATAATGATTACTTGAATGTGTTTCCATGCATAGCTCCTATTGCATTATGTTTAACTAATCTACTTCAACTCATCTGCGGTTGAGTGACGCCTGCTTGCCACACTTTACTTGCATTACATCTAAAAAATTAACCTAATTTTTTATTGTTTGTCTGCACTAAAAAACGCATACGACAAGGTCATTTCACTGACATCACTGGGCAAATCAGTACTTACAAAAAACCTGAGTGGCATGAGTTTAGTCTCTCCAGGTTGTAACTCTTGACGTACAAAACAGAAGCATTCTATTTTTTTAAAGTAAATAGAGGCAACCCCAGGTGAAACACTTGGAACTGCTTGTCCTGCTACTACTTGGCTCGTAATATTTTTAGCCTCAAATAACACCGTTTGTATTTTCCCAGGGTGCAATCTAATACTGCTTTGTTTCGGATGAAAATTCCATCCTAGACCAGGCATTACATTAGACGTGAATTGCACTGTCACCCATCTCGACTCATCCACTTTTGTGTTTGAAATCACCGATGCCGTCGTTTTTGTTTTACCATTGAGTCCGGTTAAAGTGCAAAGTACATCGTATAAAGGCACCAGTGCAATCGAAAAGGCAATTGACCCCGCAACAATCCAGAGCAACTTGAAGCCTAGCTTTTTATTGGCTAATTTTCTTTGTTGATCTGGGCTAGCGCCGTTATCTTCAGCTTTTATTTCCATAGCGTAAACATGGAAGCTACATACCATGCCAAAGCAATCACGCCTAAAATTAAGGCGACGATTTTATTTCTTTTTGAGCCTGGTTTTTGCATACAGGATTTTTCCCATGTTGTGTCAAAGGCTCATTCAAATGAACAAGCCTTCATTTCAAATTTAACTTTTCAAGCTACTTGATAACCGGTTGTTCTGCAAAGCTATGATAAGGAGGCGGTGAGGATAATGTCCATTCCAAACCTTCGGCACCTTCCCATACCTGATCGGTTGCTTTTTTACCGCCACGCACACAAGTAATGATGATGTAAACAAAAAGTAGCTGAGATAAGCCTAAAACAAACGCTGATATCGATGAAATCATATTGAACTCAGCAAACTGTAATGCGTAGTCAGGGATACGACGTGGCATGCCAGCAAGACCTAAGAAAAACTGTGGAATAAAGGTCATGTTAAATGAAATTGCAGTCAGCCAGAAGTGTGTTTTACCTAGCTTCTCGTTATACATGTGCCCGGTCATTTTTGGTAACCAATAGTAAACGCCCGCCATAATCCCCATGATGCCACCGGCAAATAATGTGTAATGGAAGTGTGCCACTACAAAGTAACTGTTGTGATATTGGGCATCCGCAGCAACGTCAGCTAATACCAAACCGGTTAAACCGCCAATGCCGAATAGGATGATCCAGCCTACTGTAAACAGCATAGGTGTTTCAAAACTCATAGAGCCTTTCCACATGGTTTTGATCCAACAGAAAAATAAAACAGCAAGTGGTAAAGAGATTGCCATAGTGCTGTACATGAAGTAGAGCAGTGCAGGTACAGGCAGGCCTGCAGTAAAGAAGTGATGCGCCCAAACCACTACCGCCAAGGCTCCAATTGCCCAGAATGAATAAACTTGCGCTTTGTAACCATAAACCGGCTTACGTGAAAATGTCTGTAAAATTTGTGGGATAAAGCCCCAAACCGGCAACAATAAAATATAGACTTCAGGGTGACCAAAGAACCAAAATAAATGTTGGAACATGACTGGGTCGCCACCACCAGCTGCATCAAAGAAGTGCGTGCCAAAATGACGGTCTGTGAGCAACATAGTGACCGCGCCGGCTAATACCGGAATGGTTGCAATCAATAAAAATGCAGTAATCAGCCAACCCCACGCAAATAGTGGCATTTTCATTAAAGTCATACCAGGTGCGCGCATGTTATACAGGGTAACGATAATGTTGATAGAGCCTAGTACAGAGGAGATGCCGAGTAAATGTACTGCAAAGATTGCAAAGTCAACGCCAAAGCCACCTTGTATTGAAAGTGGTGGGTAAAACGTCCAGCCAGTCGCCAAGGCGCCATCACCTATGCCAAATAGCGCCAATATAAATGGTAACGTTAATAAAATAGCTGAAGGCGGTAACAACCAGAATCCCCAGTTGTTCAAGCGCGGTAGTGCCATGTCTGGGGCGCCAATTTGCAATGGAATCATCCAATTGGCAAAGCCAGTTGCAGCAGGCATCAGTGCTGCAAAAATCATAATTAAAGCGTGCACACCGATGAGCTGGTTAAAAAAATCAGGGTTCATCAGTTGAAGTCCAGGCTGAAATAACTCGGCGCGAATGCCTAAGATCATACTGCCACCCACCAAAAACATGATGAGCGAAAAGGTCAGGTACATCGTACCAATATCTTTATGGTTTGTGGTTGTCAGCCAACGCATAATACCTGTTGGGTGGTCAGCATGTTCGTCGTGATGTGCTACCGTTGTTGTACTCATTACTATCTCCTGTGCCTAAACTTTAACTATTGACGTGCAGCTTTTACTTGTGAGGGTTGTACCAGATCGCCCACGCTATTGCCTAGTGCATTGCGCTCATAACTGGTAACAGCGGCGATTTCAGTATCATTTAATAAGGCTTTCCACGCAGGCATTATGTTTTTACCATTGAGAATGCGATCCAAATGGCTATCAGGTAAATATTTACCATCTGCACCGAAAATTGGTGCAGTGGTAATTTTGCCGCCAGTCAAGGCTGGGAATGCCGGAGGTAAGCCAGCGCCTGTCACTTGGTGACAAACTGCACAGTTTTTCTCATAAACTTCTTTACCTTTAGCCATCAGGTCTTCTTTTGTCCATTCTTGGTCAGCGCCAGCGTCAGCTTGAGCAGCTTCGTCTTTTTTTGCAAGCACCCATGTTTTGTATTCTTCTTTAGAGACGGCATGAACAACCACAGGCATGTAGCCATGACCTTTGCCGCAAAGCTCTTTACACTGCCCGCGGTAAATACCAGGCTTTGTCACCTGTACCCATGTTTCACGGATAAAGCCTGGTACAGCTAAGCGTGAGGCGCCAAACTGCGGTACCCACCAGTTGTGCAATACATCTGTGGCTGTCATTAGCACGCGTACTTTAGTATCTACTGGTAATACCAATGGGTTATCTACCTCTAATAGGTAGTTTTGGCTTTTTTCTTCTTCGTTATACATTTGCTTAGTATTGGTTGTTAAATTACTGACAAACTTAATGCCTTCTGCATCACCGCTCATGTATTCGTACTGCCAGCGCCATTGTGAACCAGTAACTTTGATCACCATTTCAGAGCCGTTACGCGTGTCTTCCATCATAATGATGCTGCGGTAGGCAGGAATGCCCATAATTACGAAGTCAATCAACAGCAGGATGGCAAATGGAATCAAGGTCCAGAAAATTTCTATTGCAGTAGATGGGGCTTTATCAGTTACAGGTTTAAAACCTTTGCTTTTTCGATGTGCAAAAATAGAGTAAATCATGATGGCAAGCACGACGACAAAAATCGCCATCGTAATCAGCATAAATTTATTATGGACGTGTAGCGTGTCTAAGGCCATCGGCGTTACTGGTTCAGGAAAGTTCCAGCTGTAATCAGCATATGCAGCCACACTTACCATTGATAAAAGCAAGATAGCGCCAATTTTTTTAAGTCCTTGCATTAACATACACGCTCCAAATTAATAATTAAAACCAAGTTAATTATTAGCCAAATTATTCAAACTTAGCTAACTGTACCTTGAGTTGTTTTGCGAGTTCAATGCGTTGCATATCATCCATAAAACGTTTGCCAAATTCCACTTGCTTGCCATGTGAACCTATAAACAGGCCGACTGATCCATCTTGCGTGTTACGCAACGTTACTTTGACCCAGTAGCGTTGAAAGGTAACTCTATCTATACTTTTATTAAAATGTTTTTCAATAACAACATTGTCACCTTCTAATGAAATACTTTCGTAGTCATTGTAGTGAACATGTACATGGTAAAACGCAACTGCAAACGCCAATACCTCAAGCCCGGCAAAAGGTAATACAAACCAAGCACCAATCTGCGACATGCCGATGGCAATAACTGCCAAAATCAAGACGATGCTGGTAAAAAGCCATACAAATCCTTTAATTGGCAGGGAGTTGCTTGGCTTAGCGATCGTTTTGTAGCCTAAAGTATAGAGTGCCATATATCACTCGCAATTTAATACGGTTGACCTGCCTATTACTTTTTTTGGTGTGACACTTTGACGCAGATCAAAAAGTAACACAAAGTAATTATTGATTCAAGCATAAAGTTACATTGTTGTAACAATTTTGAAATTTATGGTTACATTTGGTAAGGCAAAATTGTGATTTTTGATATTGAATAGCAACAGTCATAGCCTTTATTTGCATCGACTTCAGGCATTCCTGTTGGTGGGGTCGGTTAAGGCTGAGTTAGGGGTAGGCTATCCGTCTGCTCCAGACGTGGCGTGGCCGTCATTTTAGATGACCGCTGATGTTGACAAGTGCGTCGCTGTTAACATGCCCACTGGATTAGCAAGCTTTAAGTTGATTTGTAATGACGCTCCATAAGTAACGTCAAGCTTGGTTACACGGGGTGTATTTCATAAAATGGATTGAGTGCTTAATTGAGAGTGCAGGATAAATTTAATCGTCTTCTAAAATGCGCTTACCTTCATCTTCAATGTCTTCAAATTGACCGCGATAAACTGCCCACCAAAGACCACCGAGCACGATAAGTGCCATCACGACGGAGAGTGGAATGAGTATAAATAGTATGTCCATGATAAATCCTTTCGCTTAGACCGTTGGGGATAGGTCTTTAGTTGTTGCGCTGGGCGTTGTCGTCATACTGGTTGAAAATTTGGTTAAGCGCAAGGCGTTTGCGACCACAATCAGTGAGCTGACCGCCATGCCTAGCCCCGCTAACCAAGCAGATAACACACCGGAAAACGCGAGAGGGATGCTGATAAGGTTGTAAGCAATCGCCCATGCAATATTTTGTTTAATGATTTGCATGGTGTGTTGTGCGTGGTGAATCAGGTATGGAATCTGACTAATGTCACCATTTAGAAAAACATAATCAGCATGGGCCTGCGTTAATGGCACCCCTTTACCCATGGCGATTGAAACATGCGCACTGGCTAAAATTGGACCATCATTAAGGCCATCTCCCACCATTAGCACTTTTTTGTGTTGCGCTTTGAGTGTTTGCAAGCGTAACAGTTTGTCATGTGGGCTACAGGCTGATTGATAGTGTGAAATGCCAATTTCTTTTGCGGTATTTTCAACAGCGTCAGATTTATCCCCTGATAAAAGTTCAATATCGAGGTTGGCTTTTTTTAGCAATTGTATGGTGAGTGCGGCTTGCTGTTTAATAGCTTCTTGTAGTGTGAATGTGGCTAACCAGCCATTGGCATCGGCTAAAAATACTTGCTGATTATGCTGATTTATTTCAATAGCACCACAAAATTGTGCCGCGCCTAATTTCAACTCTCCATTAACTGGGTTGGGGTCGTTGAGTAGGGCATTGGTCGTTAAGTTTTTAATAGAGGCGCGAATCCCAGCCCCGACCACTTCTTGAATGTTGTCCAGTTCAATAGCCAGTTGCGGATTGTTTTTACTGGCGTTGAATAATGCACGTGAAATAGGGTGTAAAGAGTGTTTGGCAATTGCACCGGCCAATGCTAGTGCCATTGGTTCTGATAGACCTTCTTTGTGTTGAATCGCCTTAATTTGAATGT
The DNA here is from genome assembly GCA_030652995.1 of Methylotenera sp. GTDB lineage: Bacteria > Pseudomonadota > Gammaproteobacteria > Burkholderiales > Methylophilaceae > Methylotenera. The sequence goes on along the minus strand of JAUSAG010000040.1, from coordinate 42,656 downwards.
GGTCGTCAGTTAGCGTGCCGGTCTTATCAAAAATGACAGTGTCTATATTAGCAATGTTTTCAATGGCTTGTAATCGTTTGATTAAAATGCCGCGCTTAACAAAGGCGCTGGCACTAGACAGCATGGCGGCGGGGGTGGCTAAAGCCAGCGCACATGGGCAGGTGACGATAAGCACGGCAGCGGCTGTCATTAGCGCGCGCCCACGATCGACTTCCCACAACAATGCAGCAGCCAGCGCTGCGCTCAATATCACAAACAGTAAAAATGGTCGCGCAACACGATCTGCCAATTGCGACAGCCTAGGTTTTTCAATGGCAGCTTGGTTAATCAGATTGACAATTTGGCCGTATTTAGTAGATTCCCCAATAGTTTCAAGCGTCATCGTCACCGATTGCCGCAGGTTATAGCTACCAGCAATTACGTTGTCGTGCAGGTTTTTTGTAATGGGGGTTGATTCTCCTGTGAGTAGCGATTCATCAACGCTGGTGCTACCGGAAATCAGTGTGCCATCGGCAGGAAAGGCCTCGCCAATGTTGACGCGAACTGTGTCACCAATTTTAAGCTGCGAATTAAGTACGCGCGTAAAAGTACCATCTGCATTTTCACGCTCAGTGTTTTCTGGGATGCGGCTGACCAGATTCTCTAGTGCACCTAAGGTTTTGCGATGCAGTTTGACTTCAATTAAACGGGCCGACAGTAAAAAGAATACAAACATGGTCAGTGAATCAAAATAGACAGTATGCCCCCACCAACTGTTAGGTTCAAAAGTTGCGGCTGAGCTCACAATAAATATGATGATGATGCCCAGTGCGACTGGCAAATCCATGCTAATTTGTTGTTGTTTTAAATCACGAAAGGCATTGCTAAAAAAAGTGTTGCTGGAAAATAACAACACAGGCAGGCTCAATAGCCAAGATGCCCAATTAAGTAAATACAGAATATCAGGTGAAATTTCACCTGGTTCTGTAAAGTACGTCGGGCTTGCATACATCATTACTTGCATCATGCAGAAACCTGCGACCATCCAACGCCAAAATGCGGCGCGTTGTTTTTTGAGCGATTCCTGGTCGCTTATCAGCATCGATGCCGGGCTGGCGCTATAACCCAAGGATTGAATTGTAGCGAGGATTTTTGAGGGCAACGTGATTGCAGGTGACCACACTACAACTGCACGTCTTTTAGACATACTCACGCGCGCACTGACTACACCGGGAGACGACTGCAAACCTTGCTCAATAATGCCGGAACAAGCAGCGCAACGCAGGCCATCTAGTAATAAGTTGGATTGCACTAGTAATTTTGAGGCGTCATGCTCAAATGGCTGGCTAAACGCTTCCCATTGATCTTCAGTATCTAAAATGGACCAGGCTGGGTTTGGTGAAATATCTTCATCAATGAGGGTGTTGGTTAGCAAAAACTTTCTCCATGCAAGGTGTTGATGATGGGGGCGGCCAAATCTAGGAAAGAGGCTTTTAATACGATTTATGAAGTGTAATTATATATTGAAAAACAGGGATTAAGCCCCATCTAACTTTTAGGTTAACCTTATTTACACAGGAGTGAAACATGCGCTTTGATAAATTAACGACTAAATTTCAACAAGCACTCAATGATGCACAAAGTCTGGCAGTGGCGAGCGATTGCCCCACGATAGAGGCTTTGCATTTATTGTCAGCGTTGCTCAATCAGGATGATGGTGGAACCAGCTCGTTATTGGCGCATGCCGGTGTGCATTTAGCGCCACTTAAAACCGGACTAACGCATGCGATTGAACAGTTACCAAAATCATCGGCTGGTTCTGGCGAGGTTTCGCTGTCGCGTGACCTTAACAACCTGCTTAACGTGACAGATAAGCTAGCGTTAAAGCGTGGTGATGGGTTTATTGCCAGCGAGATGTTTTTGTTGGCCTTGGCCGACGATAAAGGTCCGACAGGTAAATTGCTCAAGACGCATGGTTTATCTAAAACGGCTTTGGAGCAGGCGGTTGATGCCGTGCGTGGCGGTGAGCAGGTGAATGAATCTGATGCTGAATCTAATCGTGAGGCGCTCAAAAAGTACACGGTTGATTTAACTGAACGCGCCAGATTAGGCAAGTTAGACCCGGTGATCGGGCGTGATGATGAGATTCGCCGCGCTATTCAAATACTAGGACGCCGTACTAAAAATAACCCGGTATTGATTGGTGAACCTGGCGTGGGTAAAACCGCGATTGTAGAAGGATTGGCGCAACGTATTGTTAACGGCGAAGTGCCAGATTCACTCAAAGGTAAAAAGGTGTTGTCTTTGGATATGGCGGCTTTGCTTGCAGGTGCTAAATATCGTGGTGATTTTGAAGAGCGGCTAAAATCTGTGTTAAAAGAATTGGCGCAGGATGAAGGTCAAACTATCGTGTTTATTGATGAAATTCATACCATGGTGGGCGCAGGTAAAGCCGAAGGTGCGATGGATGCCGGCAACATGCTTAAACCTGCTTTGGCGCGTGGTGAGTTGCATTGTGTGGGTGCAACCACTTTAGATGAATACCGAAAATATATTGAAAAAGATGCAGCATTAGAGCGCCGCTTTCAAAAAGTGTTGGTCGATGAGCCAACGGTGGAGGCGACTATTGCTATTTTGCGCGGGTTGCAAGAAAAATATGAGTTGCATCACGGCGTGGAGATTACCGACCCTGCCATTGTGGCAGCGGCAGAGCTTTCACATCGTTATATTACTGACCGTTTTTTACCAGATAAAGCGATTGATTTGATCGATGAAGCGGCAAGCCGTATCAAGATGGAAATTGACTCTAAACCTGAGGTGATGGATAAATTAGAACGCCGTTTAATTCAGCTAAAAATTGAGCGTGAAGCGGTACGCCGCGAAAAAGACGAAGGCAGTAGAAAACGTTTTGAGCTGATTGAAGAGGAGATTATCAAGCTTGAAAAAGAATACGCTGATCTGGAAGAAATTTGGAAAGCTGAAAAAGCGCAAGTGCAAGGCTCTGCACACATTAAAGAAGCGATAGAGAAAGTTAAATTTGAGATGGAAGAAGCCACGCGTAAAGGCGAGTGGCAGAAAGTCTCGGAGCTGCAATATGGCAAACTACCGCAACTTGAGACACAGTTGAAGCAAGCGGCCAGCTCTGAAGAAACCGCTACAGTATCTAAAAATAAGATGTTGCGTACTGAAGTAGGCGCAGATGAAATTGCTGAAGTGGTGAGCCGTGCCACGGGCATTCCTGTGAGCAAAATGATGACGGGTGAACGTGAAAAACTGCTAACCATGGAGGCTAAATTGCATGAGCGCGTGGTCGGGCAAGATGAAGCTGTGCGCTTGGTGTCGGATGCGATTCGGCGTTCGCGCTCAGGTTTAGGTGATCCTGGTCGCCCTTATGGTAGCTTTCTATTCCTAGGGCCAACCGGCGTGGGTAAAACCGAACTATGTAAATCATTAGCTAACTTTTTATTTGATTCTGAAGATCACTTGATTCGTATCGACATGAGTGAATTTATGGAGAAGCACTCAGTAGCACGTATGATAGGCGCGCCTCCTGGCTATGTGGGTTATGAAGAAGGCGGTACGCTGACGGAAGCGGTGCGCCGCAAGCCTTACAGCGTGATCTTGCTGGATGAAGTGGAAAAAGCGCACCCTGATGTGTTTAATGTGCTGCTACAAGTGCTGGATGATGGTCGCCTGACCGATGGTCAAGGCCGTACTGTCGATTTTAAAAACACCGTGATTATCATGACGTCCAATTTAGGTAGTCAGATGATACAGAGTATGGCTGACCAAGATTACCAAGTGGTGAAGTTAGCCGTAATGGGTGAGGTGAAAACGCATTTCAGACCTGAATTTGTCAACCGTATTGATGAAGTGGTGGTGTTTCATGCGCTTGGGGAAGCTAACATTAAATCGATTGCGGCGATTCAGTTGCAGACTTTGGCTAAACGTTTAAGTGCAATGGATATGCAATTAGAGCTGACAGAGGCTGCCATTACAGAAATTGCCAATGCCGGCTTTGACCCAGTGTATGGTGCGCGCCCTCTTAAGCGTGCGATACAGAGTGAGATTGAAAACCCATTAGCGCGTGAAATTTTAGCAGGGAACTTTGTAACTAAAGATACCATCAAAGTGGATGTGAAGGCGGGTAAGTTGGTATTTTCAAAAAGTAATGCCTCATGATTTTATAGCGTGCTTTAAAAGCGGTTAAAGATACTTGCGCGACTTAAACTTTAACTCGGATTTTCCATTAGGACTTGGCAAGTTAACATTCAAGTAGATATAAAATCGCCTAATGGAAAATCTGGGTTTATCAGAGCTAACATTGTTCGTCATTTCCTCAGTCCCCTGAGCTAGTCGAAGGGTGGAGATAATGACGAAACTGTGATTTTGTGCTTGAAGCCTTTAGTGAATTAGCAAGGTTGCAGCCTTATACTCATTTGCTGTGGTTGATCTTAAAAGGAATTGAATGATGCGTGAAAGCCTTTATTTGTTAGGATTATGTTTTTTATTGGTACTGTCCGGGTGCGCAACATCAAGCCAGCAACAAAATATGAAGCCGCCACAAATAGATCGTATTTCTGAAGCTGAATTGGCGCGAATCATGCCCGTACCGGTGGCTACATTAAGTTTGGACGATGTGGTTAAATTAAGCCAAGCAGGTAACAGCGCTGACCAAATCATTGAAAAAATAAAAACCAGTAATTCTTTATATGATTTAACGCCTAGCCAAACTATTGCATTAAGTCAGCAGGGCGTTGATCCAAAGATATTGGATTATATGCATACAAGTCGCGAACTTGCATTAAGAAACAGCATTGCAGATGAAATCAATAACCGTGAGAAAGAAAAGCGCGACGCGCTAGAAAAGCTAAAGCGTCAGCAGTTATTACAACAGCAACGTTTTTATGACCCTTTTTGTCGAAGCTATTATGGTTTTTATCCTTATGGATACGGGGCTTATGGTTCAAGATTCGGACCTCACTTTGGCTTCGGGTATGCAAGACCGTGGGGTTGCTGGTAGTCTAAATCAACTCTTTTTTATGCCATTAAAGTAAAGCGACACCAATAACATTTAATCTAAAATAACTGAATTAAACAATTTTAGATTAAGTTGATTTCCCAGTTTTAATTTTTGAGTGGCTACTTTGTTGCAAATAATTTGTAAAGACGAAGCAGGCTCTCAGTCATAACCAGTCATTTTTAGCCTGCTAATATTGTGTGGTTACAACATCCAATTAGTAGACCTTTGACTACGAATCAACTTCTCCTCAGCAAAGCCTCAAATCCTCAGCAAAGCCTCAAATTCATCAATCGACACTGGTTTGCTAAACAAATACCCTTGATAATTTGTACAGCCTTCATTTAATAGGTATTGCCTTTGCTCTGCCGTTTCTACACCTTCCGCAATCACGTTGATGCCCAAGCTATGCGCCATGGTGATGATAGTGCTTACAATTACTCTGTCGCTGGCATCCGTCACGATATCACGCACAAATGATTGGTCTATCTTTAATTGATTATGCGGTAATTTCTTTAAATATTGCAATGAGGAATAACCCGTACCAAAGTCATCTAATGAGAAAAGAATACCTATTTCGCTTAGCATGTTTATTTTAGTGATGATGTCGTTGATGTTATTCACCAGCATACTTTCGGTCAGTTCTAGCTTAAGTCGTGCAGGGTTAGTCTCATGTTGTAGCAGAGCGGCTTTGACTTGTTCCACAAAGTCCACTTGATGAAATTGCTTTGCACTTACATTGACAGCGAGCACAAGGTCTTGGGTTAGAGGATTTTGTTGCCATGTTTTAATTTGAGCGCAGGCAGCCTCTAGAACCCATTGCCCAATAGGTAAAATCAATCCCGTTTCTTCGGCTAAAGGAATGAAATTAGATGGCAAAATCATGCCACGCTCTGGATGTTTCCAGCGAATTAAAGCCTCAGCCCCGAATGCTTGCCCCGTATTACCTACTTGTATTTGGTAATACAACTGGAATTGATGCTGGTTAATCGCTGTGCGTAGTTCATTTTCTATGTCGGCACGTGCCGTAATGACTTCTTGCATCATTGGGTCAAAGAAACGCAGGGTGTTGCGTCCTTCTGATTTGGATTGATACATGGCAATATCGGCCTGCTTTAACAATTCATCTGTCGCTTGTTCTTGTCCTTTGAATAATGTGGCGCCGATGCTGGGTGTGCTACGATAGGTGTGCGTGTTGAGCTGATAGGATTGAGTGAGTGAGGTAAGGATTTTTTCAGCAACGTTTTTGGTTTGAGCCGCGGCTTCAATACCTTGTTCGCTTAAGCCTACTAATAACACAACAAACTCATCACCGCCTAAGCGAGCTACAGTGTCGCCCTCTCTTACACAGGCAGTTAAGCGAGTCGCCACTTGTTGTAATAGTAAGTCACCCACACCATGCCCGAGGGTGTCATTCAGGATTTTGAAGTGGTCTAAGTCAAGAAAAAGTAGCGCACCACGCTGACCACTCCGTACGCTAACTGCTAGTCCTTGATTAAGCCTGTCTAGCAATAGGCGGCGGTTAGGTAACTGAGTCAGCGTGTCGTAAAAAGCTAAATTATTAATTTCATCTGAAGCCGCTTTGTGCATAGTGATGTCGGTAAGCGTTGCTACGTAATTAGTAACGATATCGTTAGTATCTGTAACTGCCGTAATAGTGAGGTGTTCTGGATAAACTTTACCACTCTTATGGCGATTCCAGATTTCACCTTCCCATGCTCCAGTGCTGTTGATGCATTGCCACATGGATATGTAGAAGGCTTCGTCTTGCCTACCTGAACTAAGTAATCGTGGTGTCTGCCCGATGGCTTCTTCTGCACTATAGCCCGTAATTTTAGTGAAGGCGTGATTGACACGAAGTATGACGTTATTTGCATTGGTGACTGCCATGCCTTCTTGAGATTCAAAGGCTATGGCGGCGATGCTAAGCTCTTTATTTGCAATGACTAGTTCAGCGGCACGATTTTCTTTCTCACTGTTTTGAAAGACCAGCTCTTTATTGGCAATGACTAGTTCAGCTTCACGGTTTTCTTTCTCTGCTAGGAGTGCATCTTGCGCCTTTTTTTTCTCAGTAAAATCTAACAGTGCAACATGCCATGTTAGATTTCCATCTTTTGACTCCATCTGTACCGCATGCACTTCCACATTGAGTAATGTGCCATTTGTACGTTTGATTTCTATGTCGTAGTTTTGCCGCTCATTCGGTTTGTTCAAACGAAACATTGTCAAATAAGTATGGTTAACCCTTGCCGATGACATGTAGTTAACAAATGGACTTAACAACAACTTTTTACGTGAAACGTCCAGTAATGATGCAGCAGGTAAATTAGCCTCAGTAATTAGCCCCTTAGCATTGATCGTTAGGTAACCAATAGGCGCAAACTCAAACAGATTAAGATAGACGTTGCGAGATTCTTCTAGGGCATAATGAGCGAGCTGTAGCTCATTATTCTGCATTTCCAGCTCAAGTTGGTGAACTTCCAGTTCATACAGAAGCTCGTCTTTTTCAGTGTCAACTGTTGCAGTTGTCAGCTTTTTTGGAGCGCGAGTCTCAGCATCTACGCGTAGCTGATGAAATGGGCCATGAATGCCCTTTGATAGGGTGTCGTACACGTTATATCTCCCATTACAGCAATATGCACTGCAACTATAAAGAACTGAAATTGAGGTTAATTATGCTCCAATATGATTGCTGAGGTATAACTTATTAGCGAATTCTACTGAAATCATGTTAAAACTTAATTTCGGTGATTGAAACTGCCAACACTAAGCGGCCGATTTGCCCCACGTCTACAACATTTTGGTTTCACTTTTGGTTACATGTATTGGTAGGATGTGACTATGGCAGCCTACTCTCTGAGAAGTTTTTCAAATTAATCATAGAGGTTATTTTTGCGTAGTAGTGACAAAATCCATAATCAGTCACAGAATACTGATACCCTATGTTATAAAGGTAATATCGGCAGTTTTGGAAAATAAATGCAACAAAAAACACATCAAATAAGCGTGAGTACGCATGGTCGAAAACTTTATGACATTACACCTGAGCTTATTGCTTGGGTTAATAGTAGCGGATTGCGAACAGGGCTAATCACCTTGTATATTCAGCATACTTCAGCCAGTTTACTAATAAACGAGAATTATGATCATGATGTTCTGGTAGATTTAGAGTCATTTTTTAATCGTTTAATCCCAGATGGCGACCCGCTATTTATTCACACGGTTGAAGGCCCTGATGATATGCCTGCACATGTGCGCACAGCACTGACCCAAACGCATTTATCAATACCACTTATAAACGGAAACGCTACATTGGGGCAATGGCAGGGTGTATTTTTGTATGAGCATCGCCATGTAAATAGTAAGCGCAGGGTTATCTTTCACCTGATTGGTGAGTAAAAACGCGTAGCACGTACATTTTTTTTTGCTGGTTTAGGGCTGGCTTTTAGAGAATCTGGTTAACTATCTGCCATTATTGGAATTGTTTTGTTGACAAAATTGGCGGTTAAGTTTTGCAAATGGACGGAATATGGTTGCGGATAATTAAAGTTAAGTTAGAATATCATAATAATTTTTTGCATAAGCCATTGAATGTAAAATAATGGTTATCATTTTTTTTAATTAATGAAAAGGGAAATACAATGTCATCTTTATTACGTTCTTTATTAGTGTTAGGGGTTGCAAGTTTGTTGATGGTTGGTTGCGGTGAAAAAGAAGTTGCTACACCTGTAGAAGAAGCACCTGTTGCTACACCAGTTGAAACCGCACCAGTTGAAGCCGCGCCGGTTGCAGGTGGCTATGAGCCAACTGCAGAAGAGCGCGTACCTGGCATCACTATTGATCCGGCAACGTTAGCTGCGCAAGCTGAAGCTGCTGCAGCGCCAGTTGAAGTTGAAGCCGCTGCTGAGTAATTAATGTAGCTAAGCTACTTATGTGGCTGGTTTGAATAAAAAACACGCTTAAGGCGTGTTTTTTTGTATAGTGCCCACTTGCATGAAAATTTAAACGGCCTTTATCTTTCACACTAGTCTGCTACTGAAAATCTGGGTTATGGCTAATCATTTAAATAATGTCGGTATTTGGGGGGATTAGGCTGTAGTGGGGTTATTGCGCCAGTTCAGCTGCATCAATTACAACTTTGTAAAGATTGACGTCATTCGGCGTTTTAATCTGCACACCGACGGCTACTTGATTGCGTTTGCCTGACGCTATACTGCCTTTTATCATCAGCGCCTGACTTTGACCAATGGCACGACCAGTTTTGGCGTCATATTTCACCACATGCACTTGTACGCGATCTATGGGGACGCTAGTATTATTTTGCACCACTGCGTATAAGTTTCCTGCACTGTCCGCTTGTGGCGCCGCTTGAATATATTTGGCTGGGTTGCGCGGCAAATCAATACGTACAGCACGTGCTATTGCATCTTTACCGATATCTGAATTTGAGCTGGCTGCAACTTGGTAATGTTGTAGTGCCACATCGGTTTGACCACGATCTTCAGCCAGTTGACCAAGTAACGCATGTCCAGGTGCGGTTGGGAGCAGTTCATTGGCGCGTTTTAGGTAGGGCTCGGCTTCAGTTTTTTTACCCATGTTAAAAAGCGCAATGCCGCTTTGGATATGAGGTTTAAAATAGTCTGACTGCAGTTTGATGGCTTTATCGTAAAACGCTAATGCCTCCTGTGGTTTTTTTTGCGTTAAAGCGATATCGCCTAGCAGCTCTTGAAAGCGCGCCTCACGCGGTTCACCGGCGATAGCTTGTTTGGCTAAGGCGGTTGCCTTAACGGTGTCTTTTGCTGCCAAGGCTTTTACGCCTTCATCATAGGCTTTGTACGCAGCTTGCGTCGATCTAAGTTTGGCGGTTTTCTGCGCATAGACTTCTTTACCCCAGTCGCCACCGGCACCCACTTGGGCGAGTGTCACTTTGTTTGCATCAACACGCGCTTGAGAAGGCGGGTGGCTAGCAAATAAACCCTCAATGAAGTTACTTTTACGATCGGCACTTAATTTCACAAAGGTTTCTTGTAATGTTACTGCTGCTGCTGGGTCGTAACCCGCTTTTTTCATGTATTGCATGCCGTATAAATCAGACTCACTCTCAGCATCACGGCCGTATTTACTATTCACCAGTTGCGCCCCCACTTGCGCACCACCGACAATTAAATTGGCATAGTCGGTATTTTGTGCGCCAATGCCAACGGCAATCATCGCCCCTTGTAAAAATATACCGCGCTCCATGCCTTGCGCGCCATGGCGAGCGGCAGCATGCACCATTTCATGCCCCATGACAGCGGCTAATTCAGCCTCACTATTGAGTTCATAAAGCAGGCCACGGTTAAAGGCGATTTTTCCGCCCGGCATTGCCCAGGCGTTGGGTACAGAGTCATTGATCACCGCAAACTCATACGGAAGCTTACGGTCTGACACTGCTGCTAGCTTGTCACCCACACTTTTAACATAAGCCGTAAGCTCAGGGTCGAGTATGTAATCGCCGCCTTGAGACTGGCGCGTCGGCGAGTAATTTTTCTGGCCAATTGATATTTCCTGAGCCTCGGAAACCAGCTGAAATTCACGTTTTTTAGTCACAGGATTGGTACCACATGCGCTGGGTAACAGCGTAAGGGCGACTAACAAAATGACTGATAATTTTTTACCTATGTTTAGGCATAGTTTATGTTGCATGATGATGCACTCGACTGTTCGATGTTGAAAAACGAAGTAAAAGCATAGCGCAAAAGTGTGGGTGCGCTAATAGTTTTTGATGTAAAACGCTGACTAAATATTTGCTACTTGTAGAGTTTATGTGCGTGAATGTATTCAATCACACTATCTGGCATTAGGTAGCGCGCAGAATGGCCGTGCTTAAATGCCTCACGAATCGCCGTAGATGAAATATCCAGTGCCGTGACTTGGCGCATGGTGACAAACCCTGCTGGCGTGGTATGCAAATCATCACTATGTTCGGTGTAGTGGTTATGCAAAAAGGTTTCTAAAATATTTGGCAGCTTATTCGCTTCAGTTTGAGGTCTTTGTACCAGTGCAATATGGCAAAGCTGGATGATTTCTTGCCAGCGGTGCCATGTATCAAACTTAGTGAAAGCGTCACTACCCATCAATAGCGTAATGCTAGCTTTCATGCCAAGTTCTTCACGCAGGCTTAGTAATGTGTCTATGGTGTAAGACGCACCGGCTCTGTGCAATTCACGGTCATCAAAGCTAAAGTTAGTGTTATTTTGAATACTTAAGTGCACCATCGCTGCACGATGTTCTGCGCTGATTGATAGGGAGTTTTTGTGCGGCGGATTGGCTGCTGGAATAAAACGGACTTCATCAAAATTTAAGGCATCGGCAAGCTCTTGCGCCATGCGTAAATGCCCGAAATGAATCGGGTTAAACGTGCCGCCAAAAATGCCGATTGCAGGTGTTTGAATGGTGGGATTTCCGATAACTTTCAAACTTGCGTCCGATTAGTTAAGCACGCACGTGCCCATCGCCCAATACCACATATTTAAGCGAGGTTAAGCCTTCTAAACCGACTGGGCCGCGCGCGTGCAGTTTGTCAGTCGAAATGCCGATTTCAGCACCCAAGCCATATTCAAAGCCATCGGCAAAACGTGTGGATGCATTCACCATCACGCTGCTGGAATCTACTTCACGCAAGAATCTGCGCGCCTTAGTGTAGTTTTCCGTCACAATTGCCTCGGTATGTTGCGATGAGTGTTGGTTGATGTGTGCAATTGCTTCATCTAAACCACTGACTACTTTGCAGGAAATTATCGCCGCTAAATACTCAGTGTAATAATCTTCTTCAGTCGCTGGTTTTGCTTGTTTCACCAAGAGACAAGTTTCCGCACAGCCACGAATTTCAATGCCGTGTGTGGTGAGCATGTCGGCAAGTTTAGGTAGCATGGTAGCAACAACGGAGCGCGCAACCAGTAGCGATTCCGCCGTGTTGCAAGTGCCGAGCCGCTGCGTTTTGCTGTTTTCTACAATACGTAATGCTTTATCAAAATCTGCATCATTATCTACATAGACATGGCAATTGCCATCCAGATGCTTAATGACAGGAATGCGTGCGTCGTTAGAAATACGCTCAATCAGCCCCTTACCGCCGCGTGGCACAATCACATCTACGTATTGTTTCATGGTAATCAGTTCACCTACCGCGGCGCGGTCTGTGGTTTCTACCACTTGAACGGCTGTAGTTGGTAAGCCTGCTTTTTGTAAGCCTTCATGTACCAGTTTTGCCAGTGCCTGATTGCAATGTATCGCTTCACTTCCACCGCGCAAAATCGCAGCGTTGCCAGACTTGATGCACAAGCCGGCAGCGTCAACTGTTACGTTTGGGCGCGCTTCATAAATGATACCAATGACACCTAACGGCACGCGCATTTGCCCGATTTGAATGCCGCTTGGGCGATATTTGAAATTGCTCATCTCACCAATTGGGTCAGCAAGGCTGGCAATTTGTGTCAGACCTTCTGCCATGCCGTTAATCGACTTTTCAGTCAAGGTGAGCCGGTCTAACATCGCCGCATCTAGACCGTTAGCGCGTGCAGCGTCTAAATCCAGCTTGTTTGCAGTAAGTAGCGCGGCTTTTTCACGCAAGATTGCCGCAGCAATCGCATGTAGCGCGATATTTTTTTGGTTAGTTTCAGCGCTCGCCATCAAGCGAGAGGCTTTGCGTGCCTCAATACCCATTTGTTGCATGTAATTTTTAATGTCCATAGCGCATTATACTTTTTTCGTGAGAGTGATGCTTGCTTAAGCACTCTCCCTTTTTAAGGTGATGGGTGAAACATTACGACTAGTCTTAAATTTTACCCTCATCCTAGCAACCTGTCTTACTTGAAGAATCGAAGCGAATTTGCAGCCGATTTACTTTAAGTCAGACAGGCTGCTAGCCTTCTCTCTAAAAGGGAGAAGAGATTATAAGCTTACCGCCCGCGTACTTTAGCTAAGCCGAAACAAAGCCGTGAAATCTCCAGCCAAGCATCGCCCAACATGACGCCTTTGGCAGTTTTATCAATATCTGCCAATTTTTGCAGCGTGGCTTCTAATTGGCGCAGACTAAGGCGTGCCAAGGCACGTTTAACTAAAGCCTGTTTGTCACCATAAATACGCGCACTGGTCATGGCGCTAGTCAGGTTTTCACCGCGCATTTCTGCTTGCTTAATACGTAGTAAAGGTCGTAATACCCACAGCAGCGGGTTCATTACTGCTACTGCATTTTCGCCTTCATCTTGCAAGCCTTGCAAAATACGCACGGTGCGCTCGGCATCGCCCGCGAGTACGGCTTCACCTAACTGAAACGCATCGTAGCGCGATACATTAAGCACGGCCTCGCGCACGGTGGTGTCGCTTAGTTCACCTTGCGGATAGAGTAACCCTAATTTCTGAACTTCTTGATTGGCTGCCAGCAGGTTGCCCTCTACCTGATGTGCTAAAAACGCTAGTGTTTGCACGCTTGTATGCTGGCCTTGCTGGGCGAGCCGGTTGGCAATCCATTTGGGTAAGTTGGCTGCATCAATTTCGTTAAGGGGGATTGTCTGCGATTTGGTGTCTAAGGCTGCAAACCATGTGCTGTTTTTAGCGTCTCGCTCTAAGGTTGGCAAGATAATCACAACCGTGGTATCTGGCATTGCTTTTGCCGCTAACGCTTGCAGTGCTTTACTGCCTTCGATGCCTGGCTTGCCATTGGGAATGTTAATTTCTAATAAACGACGGCTTGAAAAAAGCGAAATAGACTGGCCGAAGCTCTGAATTTGCTGCCAGTTAAAATTGCGCTCTACGGTTAAACTGTTACGCTCATCAAAACCTTGAGTGCGCGCGGCCGCACGAATCGCATCTAAACATTCGCGTTGCGCGAGCGGTTCATCACCTACTAATACGTAAAGCGGTTGCAAACCTTGCTTGAGGTGCGTTTCGAGTTGAGCTTGAGCTAAGCGCATGGTGAATTATTTGGCTGATGGCTTAATCGCGGTTAAACGGCGTAAAACTTCGCGCACAGCGTCCTGGCGCATATCTGCGTTTAGCCTTGATTCCTCATCAGCTTTCCCGAGTAATGCATTGTCGTTATATGAAAAATCACGACGTGCCTGCACGGTTTGTACTTTGCTCCATATCGGATTGGCTGGCTCGCGTGTTCTAAAGTTCACCCGATAATTCAGCTCAAACTCGCGTACCAAACCACCGCCACTTAATGACAAAATGCGTTTTTCATAGGTCTCGTTCACCAACTCCAATAACAGCTCTGCACTCTCGACATTTTCTGCAACTTGCACGCCATTGGTTTTGAGTGACTGTTTCAGATCGCGCGAGATACTGAGTGGGGCCCCTTGAATATACAAGGTTTTGAATGAGAGCTCAGTCATGCCACGCAGTTGAAACCCCCCGCAGGCAGAAAGAACCAGTGTGAACAATACAAATAAACTGATACGGCGCATGATGGTTTTGTGCATGGTGGTTTCTTTCATAGACTTAGCCCACAACAACGTTAATGAGTTTATTTGGCACTACGATCACTTTGCGGACAGTCATGTTATCTTCAATGTACTTTTGTACGCAAGGTTGTTGTAAAGCCAGTTGTTCTAAAGCTTCTTTGGTTTCAGTTTTAGCAACGGTAATGCTACCACGTAGTTTACCGTTGACCTGAATCACATATTCAATACTATCTTGCACCGTGGCGGATTTATCGGACACAGGCCAGTCAGCTTCTAAAATATGGCTATCAGGGCGTAGCTCAGCCCAGATAGCTTGGCTGATATGTGGCACAATCGGTGAAAGTAAAAGCGCTGCGTTCTGCAGTACCTCTTGGCGAACACTGCGGGTTACCTCGTCGTTACCTTCTATTTTGGCAAGCGCATTCATCAACTCCATTACAGACGAAATCGCCGTGTTAAAACTATGGCGGCGACCATAGTCATCTGCCACTTTTTCAATGGTCAGGTGTAACTGGCGACGCAAGTTTTTGAGGTCGGCATTTAATTCACCTGAGGTGTAAGCAATCGAAACGCCAAGTTCAAGGTGGTCGTAAGTCGCCTTCCATAAACGTTTTAAGAAGCGGTGCGCGCCTTCTACGCCACTGTCGGCCCATTCCAAGCTTTGTTCAGGAGGTGCTGCAAACATCATGAATAGGCGCGCGGTGTCAGCGCCGTAAGTATCAATCAATGCTTGTGGGTCAACCGTGTTGCCTTTGGATTTACTCATTTTAGTGCCATCTTTCAGCACCATGCCTTGCGTGAGCAGGTTGGTAAACGGCTCATCGTGTTTAATTAAACCCACATCACGCATTAACTTATTAAAAAAGCGCGCATAGAGCAAATGCAAAATCGCATGCTCAATACCGCCTACGTATTGGTCAACTGGCAACCAGTAATTAGCACGTTCATCTGCCATAGCCTTGTTGCTATCAAAACTGGCATAGCGCGCGAAATACCATGATGATTCAAAGAAAGTATCCAGGGTATCAGTTTCGCGGGTGGCTTTGCCACCACATGTTGGGCAGGTGGTTTCGTAAAAATGTGGATCTTTTTTAATCGGCGAGCCAACACCATCCATGACTACGTTTTCAGGCAATACGATTGGCAACTGCTCTGCAGGTACTGGTACTTCACCACAGTTAGGGCAGTGAACAATAGGAATCGGACAACCCCAATAACGCTGGCGTGAAACACCCCAGTCACGCAGGCGGAACTGTGTGCGGCGTTTGCCTAGGCTCTTGGCAGATAATGCGGTTGCAATGGCAGCGCTTGCACCATCAAAGTCTAAGCCATTAAATTCTCCAGAATCAAACAAAATGCCATGCTCGATGTAAGGTAAAACGTCCTCCCCATTCAGGGGGATGGTTGGGGTGGAGGTGTCATCGTTGTTAGATGAACGAATAACGGTTTTAATCTTTAAGCCATATTTATTGGCAAACTCAAAGTCGCGTTCATCATGGGCGGGCACTGCCATTACAGCACCTTCGCCGTAGCTGGCAAGCACGTAGTTCGCTACCCAAACTGGCAGTTGCTCACCGTTTAAAGGGTGCGTTACAAATAAACCAGTTGCCATGCCTTTTTTCTCGGCGGTGGCAATATCAGCTTCGGCTACGCTGCCACGTTTGCATTCAGCAATAAAGTCAGCTAGTGCAGGGTTATTTTGCGCGGCAAGGGTCGCCAGTGCATGTTCTGCTGCAACGGCAACATAAGTGGCGCCCATTAAAGTGTCAGGACGAGTGGTGTACACCTTGAGGTTGCCAGCTTGCCCTTCGATGGGCTCAGGGAACACGATCGGGAATTCAACTTCACAACCGTAGCTTTTGCCTATCCAGTTACGTTGCATGGTTTTTACTTGTTCAGGCCAGCCATCCAGCTTGTCCAAGTCATTGAGCAGCTCTTCAGCGTAAGCTGTAATCTTCATGAAATACTGTGGAATGTCACGTTTCTCTACCAACGCGCCACTACGCCAGCCGCGACCATCAATCACCTGCTCATTGGCTAACACGGTGCCATCCACTGGATCCCAGTTCACGGTAGAGGTCTTTTTGTAAATCAGGCCTTTTTTGAATAGCTCGGTAAACAGCCATTGTTCCCATTTGTAATACTCAGGCTTGCAAGTGGCGATTTCACGATTCCAGTCTACGCCTAAACCCAATTGTTTCAATTGGGTTTTCATGTGTTCTATATTTTCGTATGTCCATTTTGCAGGGGCGGTATTATTTTTAATGGCAGCATTTTCAGCAGGTAAACCAAACGCATCCCAACCCATGGGCTGCATCACGTTATAGCCTTTCATTTTATGAAAGCGGCTGAGAACGTCGCCAATGGTGTAATTGCGCACGTGTCCCATGTGCAGACGACCAGACGGGTAAGGAAACATAGATAAACAATAGTATTTAGGTTTATCTGAGGTTTCAGAGGCGGCGAAGGTTTGATTGGCTTCCCAGTAGCCTTGGGCAGATTGTTCGATGTCTTTAAATGGGTACTGCTGTTGCATAATTTAACTATTTCTTAGAATTTAACTGAATAGCTAAATTATACCGTGAAGCGGAGCGGTTTGTTGTGGTGTTGCGTGATAGGGGATAAACCTTGGTTTTTTATTTTAAATCAAAAGTGCAGGAAGAGCCGTGAGTAGTAGCTATGGTTGCATCATGTGTTGGTTGAGTGACTGCTGCCAAAGGGCTTGATAAACCGCTTCTAGTGACTGCGTAAAGTTATTGGTATCAAATAATGCAGAGGTCATTTTCTCAGCCAGTAATTTTTGTTTTATGGCAGTAATCATGGCGGGATTGTTCGCAAGCTGAAGCGCTTTTTTTTCATAAGCTTGCAAGGTGTAAGTCATTAACTCGGGTAAGCCTGCGGCGCTTATTAAGCTACCTGCCACGCGTGCGGCAAAAGATTCACCCACACAGGTCAGCACTGGAACGCCCATCCACAAAGCATCGCTACAGGTAGTGTGTGCATTGTAGGGTAGTGTGTCCAAAAATAAGTCAGCATGCGCATGGCGTGCGAGATGCTCGGCAATGGCAACACGTGGTGCAAAAATGAGGCGCTCAGATGCAACGCCAAGGGCGACGGCTTCGCGCATTAAATTTTGCTTTGCCCAAATGTTGCAATCAAGTAGCCAAAGTACGCTACTTGGAACGGCGTTTAGTATGCGCATCCAAACTGAAAATACATCAGGGGTTATTTTGAAAGTTTGGTTAAAACAACAAAAGACAAAGGCGCCTTCAGGTAAGTTGCAATCTTTGCGTGTAGGCGTTTTAGCGATGGGGCGCTTGCGGTCATTGGGTTGGTAGCTGTGCGGCAAAATCGCTAATTGTTCAGCATAGTGTTGCGCTGATTCCGGCGGGCTAATAAAGCTATCGGTTAAGAGGTAATCGAAAAGCGGCTCGTCATCAAAAGCACCCATGGTGCCAGGAAAGCCCAGCCAGCTCACATTAATGGGCGCTGGTCGCAGGGCGCCAATGCCACTGCGGCTAGTCTGTGTGAAGCCGGTTAAATCTATCAATATATCAATATCGCAGGCATATATTTTTTTTGCGGCTTCAATCTCTGAAAGTTGCCGAATATCATAAAATTGGTCAAAGGCTTGTTCTAACCTTGCTCTGGCACTGGTTTTGTCATTCACGCCATAAGAAAACCCAATGATTTCAAATTGGGTTCTATCATGTAACTCAATGAGTTCGCTGATTAAAAAGGCGAGCGGGTGCAGCCTGAAATCTGCAGATAAATAGCCCAGCTTTAATTTCTTCTGAGTGGTTTGTTTGCTATGCGTAAAACCAAGTTGTTGACGATGTTGCATCAGCCCAGCGTAGCGATTTTCTACCCAGTTATTTGCGCATATTTTCTGTTGTTCTGCCGTGGTGCTGGGCATCGCTAAAAATGCAAACGGTGAAATCTGTGCGCTGGGTTGGGTTGTTACCCAGTGGCAAATTTCAGCAATATCGTTATCTAAACTTTGCCAATCGCAAATGTGCTGTTTTTGATGCACAAGATGCACTTTGGCGTGATGCAGTTGCGGGTTCAGTTGTAACGCTTTTTGGTAGCTTTCAATCGCTAAATCCAATTGCCCTAATTCACGTTGTACGTTACCTAAATTATTGTAAGTATCTGCATCAATGGGGTTAATTTGAATCGCATTTAAGTATTGTTTAGCCGCCTCAGTTGGCCTACCTAGCTCGCGTTGTGCATTACCTAAGTTGTAAAGCAATGCGGCATCTTGCGGATTAAACTGTAATGCCTCTTTAAAGCTGGCCTCGGCCTGTGTGAAGTTGCCAAGGGAATGCGCTTGATTACCCAACGATGTTAAACAATGACAAAGCGCCTCACGGACATCCTCTTTTTTAGGCATGGCACGCAGTACACGGCGATAGTAGCCTGCGGCCTCTTCAAAACGGTCAACTGCAAGTAGCGTGTTGCCTAAGTTAAGTTGCACATCTAAATCTTTAGGTTGCAGCAACACCGCTTGTTGAAAGCTTTTGATGGCAGCTTCTAGCTCATTATTAGCGCGTAACGCCAGCCCGCAATTGTTTAAATAATCTACATTACGCGGGCTAATGGCTAATGCTTGTTGAATGTAGCGCACCGCATCTGCCGCACGATTGGTTTGATAGCAAATAATGCCCAGCATGTGATATGCATCAGCATGGTTGGCTTGCAAGGCAATCGTTTGTTGAAAGCCTGATTCAGCCTGTGATAACTGACCATTTCGGTAGCAATTTAAAGCGGTTAGATAGTGAGTGTGTGGCATGGCTAATTTTAACCTGAAATCATGTGGAACCTCTAGTTATTGGTTTATCGAATGGGTGACATCGTCACCAAACGAAGGCAAGTAGAGTAGGTATAATCGGGAGTTTTTCCCGTGATGAAAGCAATCAAAATCTATACTATGCCTAAGTCATTAAAAAATAAGTTCATATGAGTCTTCAGCTTAAATTAAATTTGATCATTACCGGCTTGCTATTGCTATTGTTAAGCGTAAGTGCGGTATTTGTCGTAAAAAATGCAAGTGAAGACGTTCGTGCGGAAGTTACTTCTACCTCTAATTTGGCATTACATTTATTGGATGCAGAGATATTGCATTACAGCTCTGATTTTGGTTGGATTAACAACACGGAGGAAGCTTCAATTTTTAGGTTGAAAAATTTGGGTAATATCAGACACTTGAAAATAGAATTTTATGATATTAACGGTAATTTGCGTGAAACTAACCGCAATAAACAGCAAAAAACAGACCAAAATTCACCACCGGCTTGGTTTGCAAATGCAATGAGTTTATCGGGTGCCGGAATGCAGGCGCAAACGAGAAATATCATATTGAGCGGGCGTTATATGGGGGAGTTGGTGGTGACGCCTGACCCAAGTTACGAGATAGCCGAAGTATGGAATGACACTATTGGGTTGCTTAGTTTAGCCTCAATATTTTTTGTGTTGATCAATGTGCTGGTTTATTTTGCAGTGAAATATACATTTATGCCTGTCGGTAAAATTTTAGAGGCTTTAACGCAAATGGAGCAGGGTCAGTTCAACAGCAGGTTGCCAGATTTTAAGCAGGTTGAATTGAAGGGAATTGGTCAAAAATTTAATGCCATGGCGGGTGCTTTGCAAAGTAGCACACAAAATAACCACCGATTAACGCAACAAATCATTCGATTGCAAGAAGATGAACGTAAAAGCTTGGCGCGTGATATCCATGATGAAATTGGACAGTATTTAACGGCTATTCATGTGGATGCTAGCGCGATTTTGAACGGTAAGAAATTATCTCTTGCTAAAGAAAGTGCACAAGCCATTAGCAGTGTTACGCGCCAAATGATGGACATGGTGCATGAAATTTTACAGCGTTTACGACCGCGTGCTTTGGATGAGCTCGGCTTGGGTCTGGCTTTAGGCGAACTAATTCACCATTGGCGTCAGCGATGTAGAAACGTCAATATTATTCATAATATTGTAAGTAATGTGGGTGTTATTGATGAAGCGGTCTCTATTACTGCATACCGTGTGGTGCAGGAGTGTTTAACCAATATTGCTAAGCATGCCAATGCCCGTCGAGTGTCCATTAGCATGAAGCAAGATGAAAAATTTATTATTCTGCATATTGAAGATGACGGCGTAGGTTTCGATCCAACGGTTACTGCGGAAGGTTTTGGGCTGGCAGGTATGAAAGAGCGTATTCAAGGTTTGATGGGTGAGATGAGCATTGAGTCATCCAGAAGTCCAACCCCTTTAAACCATGATGGACAAAATCAAGACATGATAAATCAAGGGACTAGAATAATGGTTAAATTGCCTAAACAAGCAATTGTTGCGAAAAGTGTTACTTAATGATCACGATTAAGTTGATGTTGGTCGATGATCACGCCGTCGTTAGATCAGGTTTACGACGCTTGTTGGAGCTTAATAAACGCGTAGAAGTGATTGCAGAAGCTGATTCAGGTGAGCAGGCATATCAGAGTTATGGAGAGTTAAAGCCAGATATCGTCGTGATGGATATTTCCATGCCCGGCATGGGAGGCCTAGAGTCTGCCCGGCGAATTATTAAGCGCTATCCAGCGGCTAAAATTGTTATTTTCTCCATGCATGAAACCGCATCGTTTGCCTCTCAAGCCATCAAGTCTGGGGTAAAAGGCTATGTCAGCAAAACGAGCGCAACGGAAGACTTAACAAGCGCAGTGTTAGAAGTCGCCAATGGAAAAACCTTTTTAAGTGCAGGAATCGCGCAAAAAATAGCACTGGAAACACTATCGGGGCAAGATGATCCGATTCATCAACTTTCAGGCAGAGAGTTTGAGGTATTTAGATTGTTGGCAGAAGGTAAGAAGGTGGAAGAAGTGGCTGAAATGCTTAAAATCAGCCAAAAAACCGTTGCCAATTATTACACTATGATTAAACAGAAACTAGGCGTAACGAGCCCTATAGACATGGTGCGTTTCGCAATACGTCATGGTTTAGTTGAAGGGTAATCAAATTTTAACAAAGGAAAATTATGAAAAAACAATTACTTAACAGTATGCTGGTTGCATTTATGGCGTTTGCTTCATGTGAAAGCTTAGCAGGATTTGATGAAGGCAAAGCCGCTTTTATGGCACGTGATTTTGCAACGGCGCTTAAAGAATTTAAACCTTTGGCTGATAAAGGCGATAAGCAGTCACAACATATTCTGGGCATGATGTATGACGAAGGGCAAGGCGTCAAACAAGACTACGCACAGGCCTCAGAGTGGTACAAAAAAGCAGGTGCACAAGGGCATCAGGATGCGCAATACAACTTAGGTGTCATGTACGCGCAAGCGCAGGGTGTAAAGCAAGACGATGCGGAATCATTTAAATGGTTTGAAAAAGCGGCCAAGCAAGACCATATTTTGTCGCAATTTGCGCTGGGCAGGCTTTATACAGTGGGGCGTGGCGTTAAGGCGGATGCTAAGTCGGCTAATCACTGGTATCGTAAAGCCGCTGAGCAAAATCATTACAAAGCACAGTTGGCATTAGGTAAAAACTATTTAGATGGTGACGGTGTTAAAAAAGATGTGAATATAGCAGAAAGCTGGATTCGTAAATCTGCCGAGCAAGGCCATCACAAAGCAGAATATGAAATGGGTTTATTGTATCGTGATGGAATAGCCGTTAAAAAAGATACTAAAGAAGCCTATATGTGGTTAGATCTAGCCGCCAAGCAAGATCACGTAGGCGCTGCCCAAGCACGGGATGCAATGGCTAAAACCATGAAAGCTGAAGATATTGCTGCGGCAAAGTTGGCGGCTAGTAACTGGCATGCTAAGTTACCTACTGAAACTAAACCAGCCCCACATTAGGTTGTAAAAAATAGCCACGCAAATTGCTTCGCGTGGCTTTTAAATGTATTGCTAGTTAACTTTGGAGATTAACTGGTTGTAATTTTAGCTACTGGTTAAAATTTCGGTAAGGGAATGCGTCACCAATTTACTAGGAATTTCCCCCAAGTTAACAAGCCGTGTAAATTGGATATGCGCAATCATTAGTGGTTGGACCATCGTAAATCATAAAACTGGCTTACTATTCGTAGCCAATATCCTAGTGTAAATCGGGAGTTTCTCCCTAAATTAAAATCAGCCTTTAGCGTGTAATAGAGCCATTTAATAAATTTAGCATCGTAATAAAAATACGGCTAGAAAATTTCAGGGGCTACTATGTCGGAAATCATGCTTGAGGATTGGCGCAATCGCGCATTAACGTATGAAAAAGAGTTAAATAGCACAGTCATTGGCTTAACGCCTGCAATCAGATCTTTAGTAATTGCGATTTTTGCACGTGGACATGTGTTGCTTGAAGGTAATGTTGGTGTAGGTAAAACTACGTTGTTACGCGCGGCGGCACGTGGTTTAGGTGGTGGTTATCAGCGCATTGAAGGCACGATTGATTTAATGCCGCAAGATTTGATTTATCACACATATATTGACCAAGACGGCAAGCCACGTGTGGATCCCGGACCAGTTTTAGCGCAAGGCGAGAATCTATCTGTATTCTTTTTTAACGAGATTAACCGCGCCCGGCCACAAGTACATTCTTTGTTATTGCGAGTGATGGCTGAGCGCAGTATTACTGCGTTTAACCGTGAGTATTACTTTCCGCATTTACTGGTATTTGCTGATCGTAATGCGGTGGAGAAAGAAGAAACATTCGAACTGCCGGGCGCAGCACGTGACCGTTTTTTAATGGAGTTGGAAATTAACCCCGCTAACGATAGTAGCGTGCATAAAGCGCTAACATTTGATTCGCGTTTTCACGATACTGATAAGCTGATAGAACAAGTCACCGCAGGCAATGTAGGCTTTGATGCGCTTACGCCATTTGCACCCGTGATACAAAATTCAGTAACGGCAGGTGATGCAGTGCAAGATTTTGTAGAGCATTTACGCAAAGCAACGCATAGACCGCAAGATTACGGCATCCAGCTACCTGATGTGGAGATGGATGAGCTGATGATTGCCGGCATGGGCCCGCGCGGTACGAGCATGCTAGTACGTGCCGCTAAGGTATCTGCCTGGTTAGATGGACGTTTGGAACTTGCACCACAAGATGTAGCGGCGGTGTTTCACCAAGTGGTGGCGCATCGGGTGTTTTTTACGCCGATTTATGAGTTGCAACGTAGCTGGTTGGCTAAGGCTTATACGCAGGCAATTTTACATAGCGTACCTACACCGTAATCTAACATTGCATCGCGCTAAATTATGGCACAACAACCTTTAATTCATTATCACGTCCGTTGGCGGCCATCAGGGCATCAGCCTGGTGCCAGCCGTGGCATTGTTGCCGGCATTGGCGATCAACTCCGTTCTGTCGTGCTACTACGAGACCATCCAGACCCGCGACGATTGGATTTACGCGCTAGTTTGCGTGACCCATTTGAAAACGTTTGGGTACGTGACTTCAATCTAAATTCTGCATTGAAAGTGATTGTTTTGGTGGATACCTCGGCTTCTATGGGTTATGTCGGCAAAGTAAATCGACTGCATGTGGCGCAAGAGATCGCTTCACAACTGGCTTTATCAGCCTATCGTTCAGGCGATGCATTCGGTTTGTTTGCAGCGGGTGAGAATATCAATAAACAATGTATGTTGCCTCCCAAAGCTAACCGTGGTGCGTGGTTGTGGGTAAATCATCATTTTGCAAAAATTAAACCGCAAGGTAAGCATGCAGATGGTTTATTTTCGGTTGTGCCTTACTTGCCACAAAAGCGTTGTTTGGTATTTGTCGTATCAGATTTTCGCTGGTCAGCGGGCAAACTAAAATTATTATTAAAAAAACTCAGCCACCACGATGTCGTGCCAGTGATGCTGCAAGACCCTGCAGAAATAGACGAGCTGCCTAAAAGCGGCATTGCTATTTTGCGTGATGTTGAAACAGGGGCAGGGCAGTTTGTATGGATGCGGGCTGGTTTACAAAAACAGATGAAAAACCTACGCGCGCAACATGTAAATAATGTTGAAGAGGCTTGCCGCAAGTATGGTGGCAAACCCTTCGTGGTAAAGGGGGAGTTTAGTGCGGCACTTCTGACTAAATATTTTATGGAGCGTAGTGCGTAATGAAAATAAGAGTTGTATTGCTACTGTGTTTGCCGCTTTTCTTGCAAACCGTATTCGCTGGAGCTACCGTTGCAACGCCAGCCGTAACCGGTCCAAAAGTCAAAGTCACCATGCGCGATAATGGTTATACGCTTGGCGATATGATTGCCATGCATGCAGAGTTTAATTTAGCAAAAGGCTTGGTGTTTGACCCAAACAGTGTGCCGCTAAAAGGCCCTGTGAACAATTGGTTGGATTTACGCAATGTGGCGATGGTGGAAGCCAAAAATGCCGATGGTGGAAGTAAAATCAGTATCGATTTTACTTGGCAGATATTTGGTACCGTAGAACATGCGCAAACAATCAAAATACCTGCGATACAACTGCAAACCATTCCACCTACAGAAATTACTAAAGGTGAGTCAACGAAAGACGACACAGCAAAGACTGTCAATAATAAGTCGCTAGGCAAACCTTTGGCTATTACGATACCTGCACAAGGTTTTAATTTATCTCCCGTGCTGCCACCCACGATTACAGATAATACGCACCGCCCACACGCACCGCCTTTACGTTTCAATGAACGCATCCCGCTTACGTTCGCCATCACCTGTTTGGGTTTAAGCTTGCTGTGCGGTGTGGTTTGGTTTTGGTTACAAGATAAAATTTCATGGTTACCGCGTAATCCTGGACCAATAACACAATTGGCACGCCAGTTAAGGCCGCAAAAGTTACGCCAGCAAAACATAGGACAAGTATTTACAGCGGAAAACTTACGCACTATTCATGCAGGATTAGCCCGCGCTGCCGGGCAGAGTTTATACCCGAATATTTTGGCTAATCTGTTTGATAATAGCCCATATTTGAGGGCAGAAAAACCCGCGATTACGCAGTTTTTTAATGCTTCATGGCAAATATTTTATGAGAAAAATGCTAACGCCAACGCTAGCAATATTTCTGTTCCTGACACTTTACGTTGGATTAACCGTGCTGCGATGGCTGAGCGGTTATCACGCAGGCAAGCCAATAAGAATGTGCGTCAAAAGCCTGCTGCAACCTTAAATCGTGCAGTAAAAGTTTAAGTGATGAACGCGCTACATTTTTTTAAACCAGAGTTACTATGGTTGCTACCCTTAGCCTTATTGCCGTTGATTTCTTATGGCGTAAAGCAATTTAGCTTTCCGGGGCTAGAAGATTGGCCTAAGGATTTTTTATCTGATTACTTGCGTTGGGGTGTGCGTGCGCTGGCAATGCTTACCCTCATTTGCTTAATTATTGCCGCTGCCGCACCATTTACTGAAGGTGGCACGGTGACGCGAGTCGGCGAGGGTGCCGAGATTGTCGTTGTATTAGATCGTAGCGGCAGTATGTCTGAAAATTTACAAAATAATGATCAAAGTGTCAATGCTAAACCTATCAGCAAAATTGAGGCTTCACGTAAGGTATTACTCAAGTTTATGGATCAACGTCCCGCTGATACATTTGGCGTTGTAGCATTTAATGCGGCGCCGATACGAGTTGCACCGCTTTCGGCCGACCGTGAGCTAGCCAAGGCGGCATTGCAAAGCGCGGAAGCTAACAGCTCTGGCTTTACCGCGCTAAATCGTGCATTGGCGATGGGGTTGGATTATTTTAATGGCAGACCATTTACAGCGACACGTTTAATTATGCTGGTATCAGATGGTGACGCGGTGATTGAGGGGGAAGATAGAGTCATCCTTAAACAGTTATTTAAGCAATATCGCGCAAAATTGATATGGGTGTATGTGCATGCAGGCGTAGAGAAAAATATTTTAAATAGCGTGATTGCGGGTGATAACGAAATTGTCACGAATGCTGAAATGCAAAAAATAGAAATGGACCAAAATGTTGCGATGAACCGTCTCTTTGAAGCGCTTGAGATTCCATATCAAGCGTTTGAAGTAAACAGTGAGGAGGGTCTGCAGCATGCCGTGGCAGAAATAGAACGTGCAACCAATAAACCCACCCGCTATGAATACCGTTTACCTCGCAAAGATTATGCCGTTTATTTTTACCTGATGACTATGTTGCTGTTGGGTGCTTTGTTTTGGTTGAAGCAGATTGAGATTAAAGCTTGGAAGGCGTAGTTGTGTAGTTGTAAATATCTTAGCCGTTATTATCGCTTACGCGGAAATGGCGAGTGATGAAGAATGAAAATAAGTAGGAAAAAAGCATGAAAATACGACATAAAATACGTCAGCAATTACTCGACAACCTACCACGCACATTGTTGGTGCTGTCGGTACTGCTATTGTTAGCGGCTGGATACCAATTTAGTTGTTGGTGGAAGGCACATCAACTTAACATTGCGTATGACAACAAAACGCTATTAAAACAGCCGCTGAATAATAGTGAGTATCTACATGCTTACAGCGTCGGATATTTGCTTGCTAGCAAAAATAAGCCTATAGAGGCTTTAAAAGCTTTCAACATTGCAGAAGTCACACAGGATCCCGCGCTACGCGCCCGAGCGAAGTATGCGATTGGCAATGTGCATTTTGAGGCGGCTATTGCTTCATCAAATATAGAAAAAGGCGGATCGCATCGACGCGCGGTAGAGCGAGTGTTGCTGGCGAGAGAAGCGTATAAAGGCGCATTGCGAATTAATCCAGACATGTACGATGCGCGCTACAACTTAGAGCTGATTGATAGACTAAGCCCGGAAAAGCGCAATGAAGGCTATGAAAATACACCTGATGGTACGATTGGTTTGCAGCCTTATCAGCAAAATGGCTCGGCACTGATGAAAGATAATACGCGCAGGGGATTGCCGTGAACAAAAATCCAATCTACGTCGCCTTATGGCGTTGCAAGTTAAAAATGACGCCTTACATATTGAATATATGCCGCGCCGTCATTTTTCACTCGCGCCTTGCCTCTCTTAGTAGCTTAAATTTTATGAGTGATTCTTATGCACCATAACTTAAAGCACTGGTGGGGACATTTTCGCGTTCATCTACGCCACGCTATTCAAAATGGCGCGATATTTTACATATTGGCGGGTTTGGCTTTGTTGCCTGTTTGGTTTGAGCCGCAAATGCGATTAAAAAGCGTGGTGCAAGATACGCTATTTGTCATTGATGTTAGTGAGAGCATGAACGTGCGCGATGTCGATTACCCAAAACCACAAACCGACCGTCTCACGCTGGCTAAGTTAGCTGTGCGCGAAGGTATGGCTAGCTTGCCTTGTGGCTCACGTGTTTCTGTCGGACTGTTTGCTGGTGATGAATCTGTCGTGTTGTTTGAGCCATTGGAAGTTTGCCGACACTTTCCTGCCATCGAGCAAGTTGTTTCAGGGCTAGATAGACGCATGCGCTGGATAGGAGATTCATGGGTTACCAACGTGCTGACGGCCTCTATTATTGAAGCTGAAAAGCGCCGGCTTAATTTAGTGCTGATTACGGATGGCGATGAAATGCCGCAACGTTCTGCGCCCATCGTGACGGAGTTAGCCAAATTAAGAGGCAAAATTAAAGGCGTATTATTAGGTGTGGGCGGTGATGCCCTGCAACCTATTCCCAAACTCAACCAAAAAGATGAAGTTATTGGTTATTGGACGCGTGAAGATGCGGTGCTAGAAGGCAATCACCCTAATTTACTGCCCACTGTACGTGCCTTAGCGCCGGGAGAAATAGCCCCAGATGGTATGCTGGATGAAGTCACAGAGCATACTTCATCGTTCAATAAAGTATTCATGCAAGCGTTATCACAAGCTTCTGGATTTGAATTAGTACGCATCAACACGCCAATGGACGCTGTGAATGCACTTAAAAATAGTGACTACCAAAAACAAGCGTTAGCTGAGCGCGACGCTCGCTGGATATTTAGTTTGGTTGCAGTGGTGCTGGTTGCCATTGGTTGGTTTTTCCCGATCATTAGAACCTTTTTTACAAGCAAGTACTTTGCTAAATTCAGGTTTCCATTCAATTTAAAAACGCTAGCCAAGTAGCGTGAAAATACGGGAGTTTGTCCCATAGCAGAAAGTGAACTTGTGGCATAGGCCTGATTTTTAATTGGCTTGATAATTTTTACTTTATCACTATAAAAGTAAGGATAGTCATGAGGTTCAAAAAACGAGTAATAGCGTCACTATTGCCACTAGTGTTTGCACAGTTAGCTTATGCAGCAGATCCGCAGTCGATTGAATTGAAAGCTGTGACTGTAACCGGAATTTTGCCTGATAAGTTAGAGTCTGTTCCTGGTTCATTTTCAGTGGTTGATGAAAAAGAGCTAGAGGCTAGAAGACCTTTCTCAATTAAAGAAGCGCTAAATACTGTACCTGGTGTGCATATTGTCACTGGCGAAGATTCTATGAGTTTGGGGTTAAATATTGGTGTGCGAGGTTTAGATCCTCGTCGTTCTTCAAGAACGCTTTTGATGGAAGACGGTGTGCCATTATTTCTAGCGCCTTATGGCGACCCAGCGGCACATTTCTCAACGCCATTGCAGCGTTTACAACGTATAGAAGTAGTCAAAGGGTCAGGCCAAATTTTATACGGGCCACAAACTATCGGGGGCATGATTAACTTTGTGACCAAACCTGTACCTAAAGATGGTTTTGCCGGCAGCGTACAAGCTATGGCAGGGAATAACGATTTCACCGGCTTACATGCAAATGTTGGTTATGGCGGTGAGCGCGGTGGCATTATGATTGATGCTTTGCAAAATAAAGGTGATGGTGTTCGCGATAATCATGATTTTGATATGCAAGAATTTACCATCAAAGGCCAGCTTAACCTGACAGATAGACAAACATTGATAGCAAAAGTAGGGCATTACGAAGAAGACTCACATGTAACAGAGACTGGTTTGGGCGTGGTGGAATATAACGAAGATAGATTCCAAGCACCTACAGGCAAAAACGACGTGTTTAAACATAAGCGACAATCAGCACAGTTGCAACATATTTTCCAAATCGACGACACCACAAAACTTTCAACGCAAGCCTACTATGTGGATACCGAGCGCGCATCTTTTAGGCAGATTAATGATTCTGGTACCTTGGGTGGTCGTTCAGTCATGGACCGTTGTGAAGGCCTGGGTGTCGCCACGGAAGCTAACGCTGAACAATGTGGCGGACGTTGGAGACCGCGTGAGTATACCTACTGGGGTGTCGAGCCACGCTTGGATTTCCAACATAATTTGTTTGGTATTAAAAGTGATGCCGTGGTTGGGTTTAGATACCATAAAGAAGATATTGAACGAAACCAATTTCGCGGTGCGGATCCAAGATTCCAAAGCCAAAGTTATGCTGAGAGTTTTTTTGGGGTGAATGGCGGCACGGGACATCGTGAGTTAGTTGACATTGAAGTGGAAGCAAAATCCTACTACGCACAAAATACTTTCAATATTGGCAATTGGGCGCTTACCCCTGGCGTGCGCGTGGAAGACTTGACCATAAAAACCGATGTAAAACGTGCCGAAGGTCAACCGCAAAATAATGCGGCATCTAATTTAACTAACAATCAAACAGAAGTCTTGCCTGGCTTTGGTGTGGCATGGAATGGCATCCAAAACACCACGGTGTTTGCAGGGGTGCATAAAGGGTTTGCGCCGCCACGCCCAGACCGTGATATTTTTGCGACTGGAGCTAATAACGCAGTCGTCAGTAAAGTTAAACCAGAGACCAGCACTAACTGGGAAATTGGAGTACGTTCTAAATATTTCAAAGGCATCAGTTTTGAATCCACTTTGTTCCATACTGCATTTGACGACATTGTCGTTGAGGCTAATGGTAGTTTCTTTAATGGCGGGGAGTCTGAGCAAACCGGTGTTGAACTTGCTGGCCGTGTTGATTTTGGTACGATTTATGACACCTCACACAATGTGTATCTGATGGGGTCATACACTAACTTATTTAATGCAGAGTTTAAAAAAGATGGACCAAAACCAGGTTTGAACGGCGATGGCATTACCGATGGAGGTCGTCTCCCTTACGCACCGCGTCATTTAGCCTCATTAAACATAGGTTATCAACACCCCATTGGCCTTGATGCGCGATTTGGTGTGGATTATGTCAGCGAGCAACAGCCTGATGCCTTCGCGCGCGCACTAGCTGCAGGCAACTTAACTGGTTTATCAGGCAACATTCCAGCCTACACACTCTTAAATGCATCGGTTAATTTCAAACCAGTAGGCTCAAAGGCAACCTATTTCCTCAGCGCCCATAATTTAGCTGATAAAGAGTACTTAGTAAGCAGGCGTGATGGCATGTTTGCAGGGCGTGAACGACAAATATTTGGTGGTATTCGTTACGACTTCTAGCCGTTACATCTGTCCGCCAGAAGCCAAGCCTTTAAATAGGCTACATCTCTGCAGCGAGCCCTACCTTTACAAGGTTAGGCTCGCTTTTTTATTACTTTAAACTTCCAGGATATTGAGCTTAATTGCCGCCAGTACTAATTGAGAGCGATTTTCTACATGCAACTTTTGTAAAAGATGTGTTTGGTGGTTGGCAATGGTTTTGTAATTCAGGTTGAGGGTATTGGCTACTTCTTCTAGCGACAGCCCTTTTGCGAGTAATCTAAATACTTCAAATTCCCGTGGTGTTAAGTGATCTAAGGCGGAGTCTGGTTTTCGGCGTTGAGTGGCTATTTTGTGGGCAAGGTCGTGGCTGATATACTTTTTGTTTGCGGCAATCGCAAACACAGCTTCCACTAACACGTTAGGGGCGCTTGATTTAGTGACGTAGCCACTTGCGCCTGCTTGCATGACGCGTGTGCAGTAAACCACTTCATCATGCATGCTAAACGCGAGTATTTTAGCGTGCTTGTCTTTAGCTACTAATTTTTTAATGGTTTCCATGCCGCCCATCCCAGGCATGGATAAATCCATGATGACAATATCAGGCTTGATCCCATCATAATTTTTATAGGCTTCTTCACCAGTCATTGCTTCTGCAACCACCTTGATGTTGGCTTTTTCAAGCAGGTGTTTGTAGCCTTCACGTACCACGGCATGGTCATCAACCAAATAAACTTTAACGGCTGTTTTCATGAGGTTTAAACCTTTATTTGAATGTTAATTTTTGTACCGGTATTAGCAAGGGTTGCATCGGTGTGGCTATTTATTTCCATGTTGCCAGTCAGCGCTTCAACGCGCTCTGCTATCCCAAGCAAGCCATAGCCAGAATTTTTCTTGGACATATCAAAGCCCACGCCATCGTCAGTAATCGCTATAGTTAAATAATTCGCTTTACTTTCAATGTCAATCAGCACCGTTTTCGCGTGGGCATGTTTGGCAATATTGGTCAGTGCTTCTTGTACGATTCTGAACACGGTAATGTTAACGGTTTCGTGATAGCGATCAATATCACCGTGAATATGTAGCTGATAGTTTACTTGGCTAATGGTCTCAGTTTGTATCGTCACCGAGTTTATCTGTCGCCATGTGTCAATAAAGTTCTCTAATGCGGCAGATAATCCAAGGTCATCTAAAGCTACCGGGCGTAGTGCGCATATTAAATTGTGGGTGGCTTGATAGGCATGGTTTGCGCTGGATGTAATGCTTTTGGCGGTAAGTTGCGCCTCTGCAGAGCTGTTAGCATCGACCAGCAAACTTGCCGCCTGCGCTTTAATTGCACTGAGATACTGCCCTAAATCATCATGTAAATCGCGCGCAATGCGTTTACGCTCATCTTCTTGCACTTCAAGTACGCGATGTAATAATGCGTGATTTTTCTTAATCAAAATCTTTGATTCATTGATGCGTCGTTTAGCAAACCACAACAAAGATACCAAGCTTGCCAACAACGCGGGTAGTAGCTCATCTATATCTAAGTTGTCCTCATACTGTCTCGCCCAAACATAGTAGTGCTCAGAAAAGTTAAAGTAGCTCGACAAGGCGTAGGTGCAAACAAAAGCAGCAGGAACGCAGGCTAAATCAAGTGCAATGCTACGCCAATAGCGTTTTTGAGAGTTTGTATGCTTGGTTTGATGGGGTTGGTTAGTTTGAGTAGGCATTGCAACATTATGATAAAGGGAACACCGCAAGATTGTCTCCATATCCGTTTCTGCACAATGGGGGTACTCACGGTTAAGTATAGGAATAATTCCCGAAACAGCCTCTCTGATGCAACCTATCGTTAAGTACTCAGCGAATGCGCAGGAAAATCTCTATATGAAGCTCGCTATACAAGTATTATAGTTTTGCTAATCAATAGGTGCTCAGGTTGCGGTTATGCTCGCCTGTTGATTAAAACAGACTTCAAATGTAGTCGAAAGATGTTATCGGCTCACATTAATAATGTCGCTTTACTCTTCAGTATTGCACTCCCGTAGCAGGCAGGAAAATATCCCAATCAATTGAAGGACTAATTCTCAATCGCTGAAAATGAAGCGGGCATATAGTTCAACCCATGTTGTGATTGTAAGAATTTGTAACATATTGCAGCAGTTTTATTAGGGGTTGAATTTTTAATCACGGAGGAAGTATGAAGCAAACTTGGACATTTAAAGCCATGTTTACTGCCTTGAGTGCCGTTGCCTTGGTGGGCATGGTCGGTCAAGCGTCAGCAAATGAAGAAATTATCAAACGCAGTAAAGACCACAATATGTGGGCAGCACCAGGTCAAAACTTGGCAATGCATCGTCACAGTACTTTAAAAGACATTAATACAAAAAACGTTAAAAACTTACAAATGATCTGGTCACAATCTTCAGGCACATTGCGCGGTCATGAAGGTCAGCCAGTCGTGGTTGAGCACAACGGTAAACCAATGATGTACATGGTTTCAGGTTGGCCAAACATTGTTCAGGCGTTAGATTTATCAAATCCTGACCAGCCGAAACAAATCTGGAACTACACCAAAAAATCTGATCGTGATGAATCTGCTGTGCCGCGCGCATGTTGCGATACCATCAACCGCGGTTTGAACTATGCAGATAATAAAGTGGTTTTCCACACATTAGATGGTTTCTTGATTGCTCTTGACGCTACTACTGGTAAAGAGATTTGGGTCACTAAACATGCATTCCCAGAAAAAGGTGAAACGCATTCAGGCCCGGCAATGGTCGCTGAAGGTTTAGTATTGGCTGGTTTTGGTGGTGATGAATTCGCCGCACGTGGTCGTACCGTGGCTTATGATCTAAAAACAGGTAAAGAAGTGTGGAAGTGTCATAGCACAGGTTCAGATAAAGATCTTTGTTTAACACCAGATACTAATAAAGCTAACCCGCACTATGGTTTATATGGTCAAAACACTGGTTTCACATATCCAGGTGATGAGTGGAAAATCGGTGGCGGCGCACCTTGGGCGTGGTTCACTTATGATCCTAAATTACGCATTATGTACGCAGGTACAGGTAACCCAGGTCACTGGTCTCCATCTTATCGTTGCAGTAACACAGGCGCTGATTTAACGCATGAAAAATGTAACGAAGTGGATCCAAAAACCAATGTAGGTAAGCACGACAATAAATGGTCTATGACCATTATGGCACGTAAAATCGACACTGGCGAAATGGTTTGGGCATACCAAAAAACACCATTTGATCAATGGGATTACGATGGTGTGAACGAAAATATCTTGGTTGATAACTTGGCTATTGATGGCAAAAAAGTTGATGCATTAGTGAACTTTGACCGTAATGGCTTCGCTTATGTATTAAATCGTAAAGACGGCACATTGTTGCGCGCTCACAAATTTGTGACTGTAAACTGGGCTGAAAAAGTTGACTTAAAAACTGGTCGTCCTGTAAAAGTGAAAGAACATTCACCATTTGCACGCGATGTCAACACGCAAGCTTGTCCATCTGCAATGGGTGGTAAAGATCAGCAGCCAGCAGCAGTTGATCCTAAAGAGCCAAATCTATTCTACGTACCAACCAATAACTGGTGCATGGAAGATGAGCCACAAGAACGTACACACACACAACAAGGTACCGTTTATGTGTTTGCTAACGTGTATATGTACCCTGAAAAACCAGGTGTTACAGGTAAGTTGAAGAAATTTGACGTAGTAACTGGTAAAACCATCTGGGAAGTATCAGATCCATATCCAAACTGGAGTGGTGTGTTAGTGACTGATGGCGGCTTGGCATTCTACGGTTCATTGGGTGGTGATTTCCGCGCAGTTGATCGTAATTCAGGCAAAGTGGTGTGGAGCCGTAAATTAGCTTCAGGCATCATCGGTAACCCAATCACTTACAAAATCAAAGGCAAACAATACGTGTCTGTATGGACAGGTATTGGCGGCTGGATTGGTTTACCAGTAACAGCAGGTCTTGATATGGAAGATAAGTACGGCGCAATCGGTGCTACTGCAATGGCCAAAGCGACGGGTTTAGATAAGATTCCTCAAGGCGGTACATTGTTTACATTCCGTTTAGACTAATTTGTTAGTTCTAGGAGTGTAATAAAAATTAAGCAGGTGGCGTTTATACGCCACCTGCTTTTTCTATGCGTAAGGTTTTTATGTATCACAGGCGCTCCGATTTTTTAAGTGCTAAAGCACTTGAAAAGTTGTAAGTAGGATCAACGCTTCGCGATGAGGCGTTGATCCTACATACAACCCTTAAATTTAACTGAACTTATAAGAAATTAAATGTTCTTAAAGTGATGTTAAAATTCAATAACTTCTGCTAATTGTTCAAAAAATGAACAATATTTTATAAATAATGTTTTATACAAAATGGGGTGTTAGATGTCCAGTCAATCAGTTTTAAAACTCTCTTTACTAGCCGTTTCTCTTGCGGCATTGGCCTTGCCGGTAAATGCGGGTGAGGTGCAAACACCAAGTTCAGTCAAAACAATGGGTTCGCTACGTATTTGTGCTGATCCTGGCAATATGCCAATTACATCAGATAAAGGTGATGGTTTTTCAAACAAAATTGCCACGATTATTGCCGAAGGCATGGGTACACGCACCAGCTATTTTTATCGTCCTTATTTAGAGCGCGGCTTAACGCGACAAACCTTTGATAACAACGAGTGCGATATTTTGATGGATATGACTTCCGATGATGATCGCATGATGACCACCATGCCTGTTTACCGTAGTACCTTTGTATTGGCGCACAGAAATGATAAAGGCATCAGCATTAAATCGCTAGATGATCCTAAGTTGTTGAATGATTACAAAGTGGGTGTATTTCAGCATTCGGCTATTCGCACCGTATTGCAAGAGCATGGCATTAACCGCAATAACACTGTGGTACGCACCATTGCGCATGATGCGGACCTAAAGCCTGAGCGTCAACCGCACATGGACGTGCAGTTAATGATAGATGGCAAACTTGATGTAGCTGCGCTTTGGGGGCCAATGGCGGGCTGGTACAAAACCATGAAAAATGCACCGATTGAAATAGTGCCAGTGAATATGATGGAAGATAGAACGCCCATGGAATTTTCATTGGCGATTGGTATGCGCAAAAATGCACATGACCTAAAAGCTGCGATTGAAGCGGTGATGCTCAAAGAAAAAGACAAAATTAAAAAAGTGTTAGATGAATACGGTGTGCCGCTAGTGAAATGTGAAGATTGTGTAGTTTCAGGCGATTTACCTTCACATGGCGCATATAAGCCTCTTGTTAGAAAAGCATACGTTCCATTGCAGTCAGATGCCGATATATTGCCAGCCATGGTGGATGATGCGCTCAAACAAGGCTCAACCTTAGAGCAGGAATTACACAACGCCACTATCGCACGCGACAACACGCGCATTGAGTATTTGCTTAAACGAGGTGCCAAAATTGATGCTAAAGACACAGAGGGGCAAACACCGTTAATGGTGGCGGCTAAAAGCGGAGATTTAAGCGTGCTTAATGGCTTGCTTGAATATAAAGCTGATCCTAATGCACAAGATAACGACGGCTGGACCGCTGCCATGTATGCGGTTAAATCAAACGAGCCTAAAATTTTCCGCCTAATGGGCAAACACAAGGCAGATTTTAATCTCACTAATAAAGACGGTGTAACCGCGCTGGCAATGGCTGTGAATGACAATAAAGCCAATGCCGCAGTGGCGATGCTAGATAACAATGCTAAGCCGGACTTTGCGATGGGAGCAGGTAAATATAATGCCTTAATGCTGGCTGTAACTAAAGATAACCAAACTTTGGCGCAAACTTTATTGCAATATAAAGCCAACCCAAACGCAAAGAATTCTGGTGGCGTAACGCCGTTGATGATTGCTGCGCACAAAGACTTGGAGATGATTGTTAGTCTGTTATTAAAAGCTGGCGCAAAAGCGGATATGAAAGATGACGAAGGCAAAAATGCATTGCAGATAGCCAAAGCCAATGATTCGCAAAAGGCGGCGGCGATGTTAGAAAAACCTGTGGAATAGACTGTTAATGTTGGGCAGGATTAAATCCTACGCTTCTTTAGGATTTAATCTGTCATACCAAACTAATCGCTTAGCGTTAAATGTTTAGATAGTTACAAGGTAATTTTAGTGATCATTTTAATCGTGCTATTTGTAGTTATATTTTTTGAAAGGCTTTGAAATGAAATTTGCATTTACAGGCATCATTGCCATGTTAAGTATGTTGTCCATCACAGTGTGTGCGGCTAGCACAGATAAAGCAGCTGAAAGCCCTAAACCAGCGGTGATGGTGGAAGTGAAAAAGGTGGTAACAACCACGCTAAAGGCGATGCCGGAAAAAATTGTAGTGGCTACTGCTGATGCACCAGTAACACCAGAAGCTGTTGCCGCAACAGCTGTAGGCGCAGATGGCTTCAAAATACCCGAACAAAAGAAAAAATCTACAGCACCTGCGATTCCAGCTTTAGGATCAGATAAATCGCCCATTGATGTTGCGATGTCGGCCGCTAAAGGCACATTAAAAAACCCGTACTCATATACGACAATGAACCCCGATTTAGTTGAAGCAGGCAAGAAAAAGTACATGGGCGTAAGCTGTAATGGCTGCCACGGCGGCAATGGCGGTGGTGGTATGTGTCCACCACTTTCAAATGAAACGTGGGTGTATGGTGCTGATGACGATACATTGTTCCGTTTAATAGCGCTAGGAAGTGATGAGCTGATGAAGCAAGGCTACACCCGTAAAGGCCGTGAAAATGTAGTAGGCCCTATGCCTGCACAAGGCGCACTTGTAAAAACAGAAGATGACATGTGGCGGATTATTTACTTTATCCGCGGTAATTTCCGTGGTGATGCTAAAAACATTAAATGGTAATCGCTGGTCGTTAATAAGCAATAACACTTTGGTGTGGGTCGTAAACACCAAGGTCTTTTTCAAGTGACTGAATGGAATAAAGTGCTCAAATTTACGGTAACGGCTATTTTAATACTGCTAAGTTCTAATGTAGTGGCTGAGCCATTTGCTTACATTACCAATCAAGGCGCAGACACTGTTTCGGTGGTTGATCTGCGACTTGATCAAGTCGTGGCCACGATTCCCACAGGTAAGGCTCCCGTCGGCATCGCTATTGATCATAGCCAAAATCGTTTGTATGTGTCTAATGTTGAAAGCCGTTCAGTTTCAATTATCGACATGATGACGAATCAAGCGATTGGTGAAGTTAAGTTGGAAATTGCGCCTGTAGGTCTAACCTTAAGTAAAACAGCTTCGCAGTTATTTGTAGCTGATTGGTTTCATGATCGTATTTTTGTGTTTGATACAGATAAGTTGCTAGATGTTGACGCAGGAAAAACCTATCAAGAAGTGGCGATGGGTAAAGCGCCAGCAGGTATGGTGATTAGCCGTGAAGGCGCCAGTTTGTACGTAGCCAATCGTGATAGTGATGAAGTGGGCGTGATTGATGTGCGTAACTTAAAAGTAGTGAATAAAATCGCTGTCGGCAAGCATCCTTTTGGCATGGCATTGGGAGGTGACGGCAGAAATTTATACGTGGTGAATGTGGAAGGTAACTCAGTTTCAGTCATTGATACGCGCCGTGACGTCATCATCGCTACGATTAAAGTAGGTGAGCATCCTTATTGTGTAACCACTAATCCAGATGGGTCGCGTGCTTACGTGACCAATACAGGCGCAGATAGTGTTTCGGTCATTGATACTAAATTGCAAAAAGTCATTGCAACAATCCCTGTGAGTGGTTTTCCAGAAGGTATTAGCTACAACGCCAAACAAAATCGTATCTACGTTGCCAGTTGGATGGATGATGCTATAGACGTCATTGATGCTAAAACCAATCAAAAAATTAATAGTGTCGCTACAGGCTCAAAAAGTCGCGCATTCGGGGAATTTATTGGTAATCCTCATTAATAACACAATTTTATCAATGTAACTTAAGGAGTTTTAAATGAAATTTTTTCGCTATATATTGCTGGCTGCATTAGGTGCAGCTTCTACTAGTGCCGTGGCTGATGCTGTAACAGCACAGAAGATTGCTGACAAATATGCCGCAGCGGCTAAAGCGGCTGACTCAAGCTACACAGAGCCCTCGGCTGAAGAAGGTAAGATTTTTTTTAATCGTGAGGTGATACAGTTTAAAGGCGATACCAGAAATCAAGGAAAAGCCATTGCTTGTGCATCTTGCCATACCACCAACCCCGCAGACGTCGGTAAACACATAGTGACAGGTAAGTCCATTAAGCCACTTGCGCCAGCGGTAAATGCTAAGCGTTTTAGTTCAATTGCAAATGTGGAAAAGAAATTTACCAAACATTGTAACGAAGTGGTTGGAAGCGATTGTACGCCAAAAGAAAAAGGTGACTATATTGCTTATGTACTCACCGAGAAAACACCAAGTAAGAAGTAACTGTTTCATGATGAAAAAGTTCATCCCATCGAAGGCAGTAATATTATTGGCTGCCATCATCTTACCTTTAAACGTAATTGCTTGTGGCCCTAGTCCGCAAAAAGTCACAAAAGAAATTGTGATTAAAGCTGGGCCTGAACAGGTTTGGGCGATCGTGAGCGATTTTGGTGCTATGCACAAATGGCATCCCCATGTTATTGGAGCTGTACTGGAGCGCAAGTCAGATTCAGACGGCAAAGAAACTAGCTATCGCACACTCAAGCTTAAAGAGGGCGGCACAATTATTCAAAAGCAACGCGAAACACAAGCCGGTGAGATGAAGTTGGGTGTAGTGATGATACAGGGTGATATTGCTGCGAGTAACTATTCAGATGCTCTGACAGTGAAGACCGGCCACTCTGAAGGTGAAACCATTGTGACGTGGGTCGGGCGTTTTAATAACAAAGCCAACGCCATGCAAGCGCCAGTCGGCCAAGATAATGCCTCTGCGATTGAGTCAGTAGAGCGCTGGTACGACGTAGGTATGCTCAATTTAAAAAGAGTTATTGAAGCAAGCCATTAAGTATTTTTTTTAAGAAGTTAAGTGAATTTTACAATTTTATGGAGTTTTTACAATATGAAATGGTCGCCTATTTTTTTCCCCGTAGCCTTACTATTGTCATTATCGGTAAGTGCCGCAAACGCCCCTAGTCAACAAAAAGTCATTCGTGAGGTGGTCATTAAAGCTGAGCCGGCCAAGGTGTGGGCGGTGGTGAAAGATTTTGGCGCAATTCACAAATGGCATCCAGCAGTAGAAAGCACCAAAACTGAAACTAAGGCTGATCAAGATGGTGTGCGATTACCTCACCGTTTGCTTACTTTAAAAGGCGGCGGCACGATTTTAGAAAAGCAAACTATAAATTCAGATGAAGAAATGAAATTGGAATACAAAATTGTAGAAGGCGTGTTACCT
Organism: Methylotenera sp.; assembly: GCA_030652995.1. Classification (GTDB taxonomy): domain Bacteria; phylum Pseudomonadota; class Gammaproteobacteria; order Burkholderiales; family Methylophilaceae; genus Methylotenera. Next base: position 2,472 of record JAUSAG010000040.1, on the reverse strand, counting down.
GTGAGTGGTTACCGTGCGGTAATGACGGTCAAAGCTGGCCCTATGGCTGATGAATCAACAGTCACTTGGACAGGCCGCTTTTACAATAAAGCCAATGATGTGAATCCAAAAGCAGGTGAGGACAACGCAACGGCTGTAAAAGCGGTTGAGGGTCTGTATGACGCAGGTTTGCCTAATTTGAAGAAAGTGATTGAAGTGCAGTAATTTAAATAAATAAGTAAAAGGAATCGCCAGCATGAAAAAGTTTTTAGCAATGTTAGCTGTGGCATGTTTGTTACCTGTAACAACCTTCGCACACGGCCCAAGTGGTCAAAAAGTGGTCAAAGAGTTTGAAGTAAAAGCCGAGCCAGCAAAAGCATGGGCGCTACTTAAAGATTTTGGTGCGATTGGCAAATGGCACCCCGATGTGACCAATGTGAAGTTGGAGGATAGAAAAGATGCCGAATCGGATAAAACATTGCCACACCGTTTGGTAACACTTAAAAACGGCACCACATTTTTAGAAAAACTACGTGAAGCCAATGATACCGACATGAAGCTAGATTACAAAATGGTGGATGGCAAAGATAGCACCATTGCCGTGAGCAACTACCGCACTGTTGCGCAAGTAAAAGCAGGCAAAGCGGCAGGAACATCTACCGTCACTTTAACCGCACGTTTTTACAATAAAGCCAACACGATGGAAGCTCCTGAGGGTTCAGATAACCCAGCAGCGAATAAAGCCATTAACGAGCTTTATGATGCGGCTGCGGTTGGTTTGACCAAAGTATTAGAAGCAGGAAGCTAGAGTGCACTAAATTTCGGGAATTTATCCCATATTATTTCAGGATTTCTTAAGTATCTTGTTCCCCTGCTTGTGATTAAGATGTACTTAATCACTCTCCAAAGTGTTTAAGCCAGACGCCTTAGTGGCTTCTGGTTTTTTTTTCAAATTTAGTCACCCATTAGAATTACTAAAAATTGCTCAATCAGCCCAATTTTTATTTGGGAACTAATCTTAAATTTAAGGTGCATTGACTATGAAATTAATCAAAACCAATCCTGTAAATGTTATATCGTCGGTAATGTTACTCGCCGCCACCTTATCTGTTAGCAGCCAAGTTTTGGCTGCACCATACGCGTACGTACCTAATGAGAAGGATGGCACAGTTTCTGTGATTGATACTGAAACCGATAAAGTGGTAAATACCTTGCCAAAAAAAGGTGCTTTCGGTAAAAAAATACAAGCAGTAGCAATGGATCCCCGCGGCAAAAAACTCTATGTAGTGGTGCGTGATAAAAATGCAGTTGCAGTGGTGGATTTAGCGAAAGGTAAGCAAGAGAGACTTATTGTCGTTGGTGATGAGCCTGAGGGAATTACGGTTTCGCCAGACGGTTCTACACTTGCGGCTTGCTTGGAAGAGGAGAATGCCGTTTCTTTTGTTGATTTAAAAAAGTTAAAGGTGACGCATACCAGCAAGACTCAAGGTAAAAATCCAGAACATTGTGAATTTTCTATTGATGGGCAATGGTTGTTAGCGAGCAATGAAGCAAGTGGAGATGTGGATGTGTTTGACGTTGCAACGCATAATTCTGTTCATTTGATTAAAGCAACTAAGCACCCGCGTGGCATTGGGTTTACGCCAGATGGTAAATTTGCGTATATTGCAAATGAAGCGGCTAATTTAGTTGAAGTGGTTTCAGTAGGTGATTGGGGTATTCTGCATCGCATCCCAGTTGGATTGCGCTCTAATGGGGTGAAAGTTTCGCATGATGGTCGCCGTGTTTATATTAGTAATGGCGGTGATGGTAATGTGAGTGTCATTGACACTGCGACCAACACAGTGATTGCTACTGTCGCTGTAGGTCAACGTCCATGGAACATGGCGCTAACACCAGATGGAAAAAAACTCTATGTGGCCAACGGCCGTAGCAATAGTGTTTCTGTGATTGATACTGCTAATAACAAGCGTATTACCGACATTCCTGTCGGAAATTTACCTTGGGGCGTAGTCATTCACTGATTTTTTTACAGCCTCAATCTTTTAAAATTTGTTAATACTCTGGCCGCCCAGCTACTTTACAGCAAGTTGTGGCGGTGTACCAATTGCTATTATTCGGCGGTACATTGAGTATTTCAGTCAAAGGAGCCACTTAATAATTATCTAAACTACGCCAATTAAGGTGATCTGTAAAAATAGGATTTGAAGAAAGGCGAGTTGAGTAATATGCAAGTGAAATCAATAACCCCTTATGAAATTATTAAGCCGGAAGCTAATCTGAATCTGCGGGCGTATTCTGGAGAGAACGGCTACATTCTTTGAAATAAGAAATGTATAATCGGCGTTATTATGGGCGGTTTCAAGGTTGAAGTGCAAAAAGAGCAGCATGATGCTGCCTAAAATCAAATGCGTCTGGTGTGAACAACTCAGCAGGGCATTTGAACCCTAACGATTTGCGTGGTCTCGTATTAAGACGCCACGCAATTGCATC
>JAUSAG010000039.1 GCA_030652995.1 Methylotenera sp. | reverse complement strand
ACAGGGCCGTGAAACGAACCAGCGCCAATGATAGTATGCTTTTTGCATGCGAAAGTAGGTCACTGCCAAGCTATTTACACTAAAAACCCCATCATGAAAGTGATGGGGTTTTTTTATGCGCAGCGTTAACGTGGTGGGAATGGTTGCCAATAAGCTTCATTAGATGTTTGCTCATTCAAATTCTGAACCTGTACCACGCTAAATAATAAGCAATCGCTCGCTTGACCTATGTCACAGCATTATAAGCTGACAAATATACATTTCATTGCTTGGCGGTTACTAGCATGTTAAATCAGACGGCAATATGAAGTTGGAGCAAGATTGGTTGAGGGTTGGTAGTTACGTATCCGTTTCAGTTATTACTAAGTGATTTTGGGTTATGTATCACTTCACATTGTAATTAAATGCCTACAATTTTTTCTAATGCGCTACGATTGATAATTTCAATTTGCCCTCTGCCTAGTGATACAGAGCCCTTTTGTTCTAGGCGCTTTAGTTGACGGCTCACGACTTCACGCGCGGTACCTAATTCATCTGCGATTTGTTGATGAGTGCGAACAATTTGTGTGTTCTTTGCATCAAGTAACACTTTCGCAAGACGCGCGTCAAGGTTATGAAAAGCTACCTCATCAAGCAATACGATAAGGTCGCTAATAAGTGCACCATAGTTTGTCATCACAAATTTACGGAAGACACTTGAATCAAGCATCAGTTGATGAAATGCAGTTGCAGGTATTAATACGTCTCGAATAGGCTCTTCTACGATTGTTGAGGCGGGATAGTCGCTATTGCCTAATAGGCATGTTGTGGTGATTACACATGTTTCACCTGCCCCAACACGATATAGCAGAATTTCGCGACCATTTGATGATATTTTATATACGCGAGATTTTCCTGCCAATCTCATCACGTAAGCGCCACAAGGCGCACCTTCACGATAGCCAATAGTCCCTATCGGCGCTTCTACAATTCGAGAATATTTGCTTAGCATCTCCTTGGCAGATTGTTCTAAGTTTCTGAGTTCTGGAAATTGTTCCAGCCAATCAAGGCCATTAATTAAATTTAGCATCACATATACCCAAGTAAAATAGTCAAGTTATTGTAACGATAAAAATTAGGCGTGTCAGTATTTTAAACATAAAACTAATCTAGAATTAAACTTTTTAAAACCTCAATGCCAAATCCGACACCAAAACCATTAGTGTCGGTTTGTATGGCACCTAAGCCGCCTTTGTGATTTGCTGATGATAAGTCGGCATGCAACCAGGCTATGTCGTTTTCAATAAATTTACCTAAAAACCTAGCAGCATGAATATGATCGCCACCGCCTTCAAGCGTACATTGTTTTATATCAGCAATGTCACTTTCTAAGTCGCTATCAAAGTCATCGTCGTATGGAAACGCTACTATGCGTTCGCCTGCCCTGACCCCAGCACGAACTGCTGTGATGGCCAGTTCTGGGCTATTAGCAATAACGCCGCTAATGCGGTCGCTAAGTGCTGTAATCATACTGCCTGTCAATGTGGCAAAATCTATAATAACATCGGGTTTTTGGCGTGAAGCTAGGGTAAGTGTGTCAGCCAACACCATGCGACCTTCTGCATCGGTGTGTATGATTTCAATAGTCATTCCATTGAGCGCGGTAACTACATCATTTTGTTTATAAGCCGTTGGGCTGATGTGATTTTGAGCGATGGCAAGCCAACAGTCTAGTTTGATAGGTAACTGCATTTGACTAGCCGCAAGAAAAATTCCTATGGTAACTGCGGAGCCATTCATGTCTTCATGCATCCCTAACATGTATTTTGCTGGCTTGAGATTGTGTCCACCGGTATCAAAACAAACGCCTTTGCCCACGATGGCAATATGTTTTTTAGCATGTTCTGGGTGGTATGAAAGATGCACAATCGCAGCATCTGCTGGATCAGAACCTTGGCCTACAGCAACAAATGCGCCTGCGCCCATCTTTTTGAGTGCAGTCATGTCAAACTCCTCATGTTGCCAACCATGCTCTTTAGCTAAGGCAGCTATCTTTTCACGATAAATTGTTGGCGTCAATTCGTTTGGTGGTGTCGTGGTAAGCTGCCGACACAGTGTATTACCCGCGACGCGTGCGTTGACGTAATTGTAATCGTGGTTAGCTTGGTAGCCATAAATGCTTACGTTTTTTAGCACGTTAGATTTTTGTTCTTTTTTTCTATTGGGTAACGTTGCAGAGTTTGCTGTAACTACGTAGTAAGCTGCGCATGCATGAGCTTCACGCGTCGCATCATCGCCAAATACACAGATAGCGATGCTATCTGGTTGTTCATCTAATAATGGTTTGGATGCTTTACGCAGTAGCGTGTGGCGCTGAAAGATATTGAGTTTATCACTTAAGGCGACAAAGCTTATAACGCTGCCATCAGGCAAGTCTAAGGTAATTGGGGATTTAAATAGCTCTTTGTATTCGCTTTTGCTTCGGTCTAACTTTTTTTGTAAATGTGTTAGATATGGGAGTGACTTTTCTTCATTTTCTGACAACACGAAAAGTATGTGTTTATGTGTTTTTAATGACTTTTCATTGGCTATTTCTGCATTTTGCAGTAATTTTATCGACATTTACAATCCTTAAAGTTTAATGAAAAATGTACTTAATCTGCATCAGTGAGTGTTAGATTAATGTTAAAAGAACGTGACTAAACTTGACCAAAACCCCTAAAAAAGCCACACTACGGTTTTATTAATTTTATTTACTACGCACGCTGTGTGAGTAGTATTTCAGACACGCTATATTTGTTTTTGTTGCTTTTAGTTTGCATGGTGATTATACCTATTTGAGGTGATGTCACGGGGGCTAAGAAGTTACGCAAATACAGTCACACGGAGCCCCAACTGAATGTCATTAAACACACATTTGAGTAACCCAGATATTGATCGTCAAGAAACCCAGGAATGGTTAGATGCACTCGCTGCAGTCATTGAAACCGAAGGCACGGAGCGTGCCCATTTTTTACTAGAGGCGATGATAGATCAAGCGCGTCGTTCAGGTAGCAATTTACCTTACAACGCCACTACAGCTTACGTGAACACCATTCCAACACACTTGCAGGCTAAGTTGCCAGGTGACCCAGAAATGGAGCGGCGCGTGCGTGCCTTAGTGCGCTGGAATGCCATTATGACAGTGTTGCGTGCTAATGAAAAATCCCCTGGGGTTGGTGGGCATATTGCGAGCTTTCAATCAGCGGCAACGTTGTATGACACAGGCTTTAATTACTTTTTTAGAGCGGCCAATGAAAATTTTGGCGGTGATTGCATTTATTTTCAAGGGCACTCCTCGCCAGGGGTTTATGCGCGTGCATTTTTAGAAGGCCGTATTTCTGAAGAGAAAATGGATAATTTCCGGCAAGAAACGGGGGGTAATGGTTTGCCTAGTTACCCACACCCTTGGTTGATGCCTGATTTCTGGCAATTTCCAACGGTTTCAATGGGTTTAGGGCCATTGGCAGGTATTTATCAAGCACGCTTTTTGAAATACATTCATGATCGAGGTATTGCTGATACCTCTGATCGCAAAGTATGGGTGTTCTGTGGTGATGGCGAGATGGATGAGCCGGAATCATTGGGTGCTATTTCACTAGCTTCACGTGAGAAGTTAGACAACCTGATTTTTGTGATTAACTGTAATCTGCAACGCTTGGATGGCCCTGTGCGCGGTAACGGCAAGATCATTCAGGAGCTAGAGTCCGACTTTAGAGGCTCGGGCTGGAACGTACTCAAAGTCATTTGGGGTTCATATTGGGATCCATTGTTGGCGATGGATAAAGATGGCTTGCTGAAGAAACGCATGGAAGAGTGTGTGGATGGTGAGTATCAAAACTTTAAAGCCAAAGGTGGCGCTTACACCCGTGAACATTTCTTTGGCAAGTATCCTGAGTTAAAAGAGATGGTTGCTGCGATGAGTGACCAAGATATTTGGCGCTTAAACCGCGGTGGTCACGATCCGCATAAAGTGTTTGCCGCTTACAATGCCGCGGTGAATCACAAAGGTCAACCAACGGTAATTTTAGCCAAAACGGTTAAAGGTTATGGCATGGGGCAAGCCGGCGAGGCTCAAAATATCACGCATCAACAAAAGAGCATGGATATTGAGTCATTGAAAAAATTCCGTGACCGCTTTGATTTGCCTGTTACTGATGAGCAAGTGGAAAATTTGTCATTTTACAAACCCGCGGACGATAGCCCAGAAATGCAATACATGGCTGAGCGCCGTGCAGCGATGGGTGGTTTTGTGCCGCAACGTCGCCAGCAAGGTAATGCGCTTACGGTGCCTGAGCTATCAGCGTTTGAGAATATGCTAGTTTCTACAGGTGAGCGTGAAATATCGACCACCATGGCGTTTGTACGCATACTTTCAACTTTGGTGCGTGATAAGCAGATTGGCAAGTTCATTGTGCCGATTGTGCCAGATGAAGCGCGTACCTTTGGTATGGAAGGCTTGTTCCGTCAGTTAGGCATCTACGCCAGCCAAGGCCAGTTATACGAGCCGATGGATTCTGATCAAGTGATGTATTACAAAGAATCTAAAGATGGTCAAATTTTAGAAGAAGGCATCAACGAGGCTGGTTCATTCGCGAGTTGGCTAGCGGCGGCTACGTCTTACAGCGTGACCGGTGTGCAGATGATTCCGTTTTACATTTATTATTCAATGTTTGGTTTCCAACGTATTGGCGACTTGGCCTGGATGGCCGGAGATTCGCGTGCACGTGGTTTCTTGCTTGGCGCAACCGCTGGACGTACCACCTTAAATGGTGAAGGTTTGCAACACGAAGATGGACATAGTCATTTGATGTCAGCTACTATTCCTAACTGTATTTCATATGACCCGACGTTTGCTTATGAATTGGCGGTGATTATTCAAGAAGGCTTGCGCCGTATGGTGCAAAACCAAGAAGACGTGTACTACTACATTACCTTAATGAATGAAAACTATAGTCATCCAGAAATGCCAAAAGACAGTGCACAAGGCATTCTGAAAGGGCTGTATAGCTTTAGCAAATCTAAGCTAAAAGCCAAAGAAACTGAAGGTAAGCAAGTTCAATTGATGGGTAGTGGTGTGATTCTGCGTGAAGTGATTGCTGCGGCAGAACTGCTGGAAAAAGACTGGGGCGTTGCCGCTGACGTATGGAGCGCGCCTAGCTTTACCGAGTTGCGCCGCGAAGGTTTGGATTGTGAGCGTTGGAATATGCTTAATCCGGAAAAGCCGCAAAGAGTAAGCTATGTTGCGCAGTGTCTGAAAGATGCAAAAGGTCCTGTTGTTGTTTCAACCGACTACATGAAGAGTTTTGCTGAGCAAATTCAACGCTTCGTACCGAATAAGTTTGTCGCCCTTGGCACTGATGGTTTTGGCCGCTCAGATAGCCGTGAAGCTTTGCGTGACTTCTTTGAAGTGAACCGATATTACGTTGTGGTGGCCGCATTGAAAGCTTTGAGTGACGATGGTAAATTGCCAGCAGCCAAAGTGGCAGAGGCAGTTAAAAAATACAACCTAAATGCTAACAAGCCAAACCCAACGACAGTTTAAGGATACGCACACATGGCAGTACAAGACATATTCGTCCCCGACATTGGTAATTTTGACTCCGTTGATGTGATTGAAGTTTTAGTTAAAGCTGGCGACACTATCGCCAAAGATGACTCCTTGATTACCGTTGAGTCTGACAAAGCTTCAATGGATATCCCAGCGCCTTTTTCTGGCGTGGTGAAAGAGGTTAAAATCAAAGTCGGTGATAAAATCGCGCAAGGCACGTTGATGATCAAGATGGATGTTAGCGACGCGGTAGCGAAATCTCCTGCAGAGCCAGCTACTCCAGCGGTGGCGGCACCTGTAGCTGAAATAGCTAAAGTGGCGATCCCTGAACCAAGCCGACCTGCACCTGAGCCACCTAAACCGATAGCGCCGGTTCAGCAACCTGCGCCAGTGGGTGAGCATGCCGTGATTGCACCTAGCAAGCTTTCTCATGCGAGTCCGTCTATTCGTAAATTTGCACGTGAGTTAGGTGTGGATTTGGCGCATGTTAAGGGAAGTGGCGCTAAAAATCGTATTTTACAAAGTGACGTCCAGGATTATGTAAAAGGCGAATTGGCGAAACCACGCACTGAGAATATGGGTGCTGGTGTTAGTAGCTTGGCTGCATTGCCAATGCCAGTGATTGATTTTAGCCAGTTTGGCGCGATTGAAACAAAAGCATTATCACGTATTAAAAAGCTCTCAGGCGCTAACTTGCATCGCAATTGGGTCACAGCACCACATGTAACTCAATTTGATGAGGCTGATATTACGGACTTGGAAGACTTTAGAAAATCGATGCAGGCGGAGGCCGAAAAACGCGGTGTAAAACTCACCATGTTGGCATTTTTGATTAAAGCTTCGGTCAATGCGCTTAAAGCTTATCCTAACTTTAATGCATCACTTTCGCCAGATGGCGACAGTTTGATTCTAAAGAATTACTTTAATATAGGCTTTGCTTGCGACACGCCAGATGGCTTGGTTGTGCCAGTAGTGAAAGATGTGCAGCAAAAAGACGTATTAGATATTGCGCGTGATTTAGCTGAGCTTTCAACCAAAGCACGTGAGCGTAAGCTGAAAGTAGAGGAGATGCAAGGCGGCTGTTTTACAATATCCAGCTTGGGTGGCATCGGTGGTACCATGTTTACGCCGATTATCAACTGCCCGGAAGTCGCTATTTTAGGTGTTTCGCGTTCTAGCATGCAACCAGTGTATGACGCCAAAACTAAAACTTTTGAGCCGAGGTTAATGTTGCCAATGTCATTATCTTACGATCATCGAGTAGTGGATGGTGCCGATGGTGCACGCTTTACTAGCCATATGCGCATGATGTTAAGTGATGTGCGTAGGTTATTGCTGTAGTTGTTCGTATTCTAAAAGGGCGCTGTTCGCGCCCTTTTTTTATTTTGATCCGTTGATTAAACTTGTTAGCTATTTACAAACAGCTTAAATATATCAATACTTCGTTTAGGTGCTTTCTTAAAGCGGATGTTTAAGAAAAAACTAGTATTACGGTTAATTTGATTTGCAACATATTGCCTAGCACTAACGCTAGATTTTTCAGTTTAGTAGATTGAGGATAACGTCATGAGTCTTTTGAATTTGTTTTGGTTGTTTTTTGCTCCTAACAAGGGCTGGCGACATTTGGTGCAAAGCAAACCGTCGATACATCGGCTTTACTTATTGCATGTAGTACCATTGTCAATGATTCCACCGCTTTTTTTGTATTTTGCAGGCAGTCAATATGCAGGTGGTTTAATGCCTATTCTGTCCCCTTCTAAATTATTGCTGGCTGCGGTTATTTTGTTTATGGTCGAACTGGTGGCAGTGCCTGTGATGGCAATGATTGTTCGTCAGTTAGCTGAAGTAGCCGAGATTCACCCTAGCTACCATGATTCTTTCACTTTTGCTGCAGTAGCGCCTACGCCACTGTGGTTAGCGCCGATTGCTTTTCTTATCTTTCCGGATATTGCTTTAAGTCTTGTAGTATTAACTTTGGCGATTTTGGCGACCATTGGTTTTATTTACTATGGAATTCCAGCAGTATTCCGGTTAAAAGATCGTGGTCACACGATGCTGATGTTCGGTGCAGTGCTGACAGCAGGAGCAATTGCATGGGGTTTTCTAATGGTGTCGACGTTGGTTGTGTTAGGTAGCATACAAAATCTTTATTAGCCCTCTTCGCAAGTTGTTTGTAGCGGTTAGTTGGGTAATGTTACAACAACATTTTCGCCATCTGCTTACCTTTATTCACCAGCTATTCGTACTGCAAATTCTTGGTGCGTTGTATGGCTATGCATGTTTGTAGGCATGAAAATGGAAGGTTTAATGTTAAAATCACACAAAATAACCAAAGTTTAAGCAAAGGGTGTGCATGAGTAATTTAGTTGAAGTATTGGTACCTGATATTGGCAACTTCGATAGTGTCGATGTGATTGAGGTGTTGGTTAAATCCGGTGACGTGATTGCTAAAGAAGACTTGTTGATTACAGTAGAGTCTGACAAAGCATCAATGGATATTCCCTCATCACACGCGGGTATGGTCAAAGAAGTGAAAGTGAAAGTGGGTGATAAAGTTGCAAAAGGCTCACTTATCCTGTTGGTGGAAGCTGAAGTGTCAGTTGCTACCGCACCAGCTAAAGTGGAAGTACCTGCAATGGTTTTTGATGCTGCACCGGTTGCCAGTGCACCAGCCCCTGCGGTAGCCGTTGGCAATAACGACCTCAATGCGCAAGTGGTAGTGCTAGGTAGCGGCCCTGGCGGTTACACCGCGGCTTTCCGTGCAGCAGACTTGGGCAAGCAGGTGGTGCTGATTGAGCGTTACTCAACATTGGGCGGCGTTTGCCTTAACGTAGGTTGTATACCATCTAAGGCATTGTTGCATACGGCAAAAGTCATCACTGAGGCTGAAGAATCCAGTCATCACGGTGTAAGCTTTGGCGCACCTAAAGTAGATTTAGACCAATTGCGTAACTGGAAAGCGAATGATGTTGTAGGCAAGCTGACAGGTGGTTTGGCCGCAATGGCAAAACAACGCGGCGTGACCGTGGTGCAAGGTGTGGGTAAATTCACTAGTCCTAATCAAATTGCTGTCACGGTAGCTGACGGTAAAGTGACTATGGTAGGTTTTGAAAACGCGATTATCGCGGCAGGTTCGCAAGCGACTAAGTTTCCCGGCGTGGCGCCAGATGAACGCATTATGGATTCTACCGGTGCATTAGCATTAGCCGATGTGCCTAAACGCATGCTAGTGATTGGCGGCGGTATCATTGGCCTTGAAATGGGTACGGTTTACGATGCCTTGGGCACAAAAGTAAGTGTGGTTGAATTTACCGATGGCCTTATTCAAGGCTGCGACCGTGATTTAGTGCGTCCGCTGCAAAAACGTATGGAAAAACGGTTTGAGGCTATTATGCTCAATACTAAAGTGGCGAGCATGGAACCTAAAAAAGACGGTATTCATGTGGCCTTTGAAGGGGTAAATGGCAACGCTGAAGCACCCAAAGATGTAGAGATTTACGACCGAGTGTTGGTTTCCATTGGTCGCAGACCAAACGGTAAAAATATCGGTGCTGAGAATGCAGGCGTGGCAGTAGATGATTACGGCTTTATTGCGGTAGACAAACAAATGCGCACCAATGTGCCGCATATCTTCGCAATTGGTGACATTGTTGGTCAGCCTATGCTGGCGCACAAAGCAACGCATGAAGCCAAAGTGGCGGCAGAAGTCATCGCAGGGCAGAAAGTTGAATTCGTTGCCTCGGTGATTCCGTCAGTTGCCTATACCGACCCGGAAGTGGCATGGGTTGGTGTCACTGAAATAGAAGCTAAAGCTAAAGGCATTGCTATCGAAAAGGCGAGCTTCCCTTGGGCGGCAAGCGGCCGCGCACTTTCAATTGCACGTACCGAAGGTACAACCAAGCTCATATTCGATAAAGAAACACACCGTGTGATTGGTGCCGGTATTGTAGGTGTTAATGCAGGTGAGTTATTAGCTGAAGCCGTGTTGGCGATTGAAATGGGTGCAGATGCGCATGATTTAGGTTTAACTATCCATGCACATCCGACGCTATCTGAAACCGTATGTTTTGCGGCTGAAATGAAAGAAGGCACCATCACTGATCTGTATATCAAGAAACGCTAGAGCAAACACATGGCAACTACCGAATTTTTAGAAAAGCTCACGCAGCTTTTACCTAAAGACAGGGTCTTTACCGACCCGGTAGATTGCTATGCCTACGCTTACGATAACTCGCGTAATTATCATTCGCCGATAGCGGTTGTTTTTCCGCTAAACGTTGAAGAAGTACAAGCCGTAATTAAACTTTGCAATGCCCACAAAATCCCAGTGGTGCCGCGAGGACGTGGTACAGGCACGGCAGGTGGGAGTGTGCCGGAGGTTGGCGGCGTGGCGCTCTCACTAGAGCGCATGAACAATATTCTTAGCATCGACCCTGACAACCGCATGACGATTGTGGAGCCGGGGGTGTTGAACCAAGAGTTGCAAGACGCGATTAAGCCCGTCGGCTTTTTTTGGCCGCCAGATCCGTCCAGCGCGGCTTACTGTAGCATTGGCGGTAACTTAGCCACTTGCGCAGCAGGGCCACATGCTGTGAAATATGGTGTAGCACGTGACCATATTTTAGGTTTAAAAGCCGTCACTGGCAGTGGCGATATTATCAAAACAGGCTGTTATACCAGCAAAGGTGTAGTGGGCTACGATTTAACCCGGTTGCTGGTGGGTTCTGAAGGAACGCTGGCTGTGATTTGTGAGGCTACGCTAAAGTTGACGCCATTGCCGAAATTTACCGGCGGCATTACCGCCGAGTTTGTGGATACTGGAAGCTGTGCCAAAGCCATTGCCGCGATTATGGCACAGCCTTACACCCCGAGTGCTTTAGAGTTTTTAGATAACGGTGCGCTTACGCTGATTCGTAGCCGACATGAAAACTTGTTACCTGAAAATGCTCGCGCCTATTTGATGATTGAGGTGGATGGCTCGCAGCAGGAAATTGCTGAAGCTACGACGGCCATTCTGCAAGCCTGCCAAGTGCATGGCTTGATTGAGGCAAAACCAGCGCATGATACCAAAGCGTTGTGGGCTGCACGTAAAGCGCTTTCACCATTATTGAAAGATATTGCCCCTAAAAAAATCAATGAAGATATCGCTGTGCCAGTGTCTCATTTGCCCGAATTACTGACGGGTTTAGAGAAGTTGGCAGCACATTATCAAATTGCCAATGTGAATTTTGGTCACGCAGGCAATGGCAATATCCATGTGAATTTATTAGTTAACCCTGACAATGCCGATGAAATGAAACGTGCTTACGAATGCCTAGACGAAGTGTTTAGCCTAGTGTTGTCGTTGCAAGGCACGCTTTCTGGCGAGCATGGTGTGGGCATGGCCAAGCGTCCGTTTGTGCCACGTGAAATTGATGCAACTACCATTAATCTAATGAAATCATTAAAGCTGACTTTTGACCCGAATAATATTTTGAACCCAGGTAAGTTGTTTCCTTAACCTTTAAAACACCATTAGTAGCAGCTTACTTCTTCTAATTTCGCTTCAGGGAAATTGGGTTTTAATTTTTCAAGAGTAGCCACATCTGTTTCTGTCAGGTTGTTGAGTAACAAGCTGGCATGGCCTTTACCCTGATTGCGTAATGCTTTCACGACCTCTTTAACACCCTTAGCCTTTAGCTCATTGAGTAGTTTGATAGCAAGCTGTTCATCTTCAAAAATGCCGAATGAAATCGCGTTTTTCCATTTCTTTTCTTGCACTATAAATAAATCTTCAACGCCGAGTGCTTTTAATTCAGCCGCTTTGGTTTGAGCCTCTTGCGTTGATTTGAGTGGCGGCTTATAAACCCAAAAACGCTTAGCTTGTTGTTGTGTTTGCTGTTTTAAGGTGGCTTGTAGTGCTAATTGTGAAATTGCATTTTGTGCGTTAGTGATATTTGTATCTGTAAAAACACCCCATTCAAAACATGAGGTTGCAATCGGCGTGGCTTGTGCGGCAACCGGTGCGGCCGATACCGTTGGTTTTTTTGGCATAGCCACTATTTGAGCTTGCGATAGAATCCTGATTTTTTCAGGCTCAATTTCAGCTAATTTAGTTTGCGGCTTGTTTGGTAAAATAAACTCGGCATTAAAGTAAGCGAACAAACCTAGATTAAATAGTGCTAAAACCCAAAACAATTGCTTCATTGCGCATCACTTTTCATGGAATTTTCGTTTAATGTGGAAGTTGCTAGTAAATACAGGCCCTGACAAACCAAATTATCAACGATGATGGTTTGGTTTGTCACGTGGCGTGTAAGCATCTCATTGATGATCAATGCATTGCCGCCACTGATGATAATGTTTGGAGCTTGCAGGCTACGTTGAGTCAGGGCGTCAACCATTTGCCTGATTGCGCCCACAATCGCATGTACTGCGCCATTGTAAATAGCACCAGTAGTGATTTTAGCAAAAATATCCTCTAACGTTGGGGCTACAGGCACCTGTACGGCATCAGCTTTTGGCAATTGAGCGGTCGCAAGACCCAGGCTTTGTTGCATTAAATCCAGCCCTGGCAAAATCAAGCCACCAATAAACTCACCATACTGTTCGTGATTGATTTCACAACTATTTAGCGCGTCAATCGTCACTGCGGTGCCTGCATTAACGACTACGCACGGTGCATGTTTTATATTCCATGTTGCGATTAAAGCAGCCCAGCGGTCACTGCCTAAAGTCTCTGGTTTTGTATAGCGGTTAATGACATGGCAGGCTTGTGGGGTAGCCTTCACCCAGTGAACAGGTAAGTGATAAGGCGATAATTTACCTACAAGATGCATTGTATGTTGTTCGCCCGCCACATTAGAAATCGCAATATGGTCGTAACCAAAAAGCGCAGGTGAAAGGTCGGCAGAATTAATGCCACTATTTAAGCACACGTCATGCTGCGTTATTTCACCAAGCTCGTTAAATATCGCCCACTTGGTTCTGGTGTTTCCTGCATCTATTGTTAACAGCATAATTCTCCACACAGTGCGACAATTTGTCACATTTTCATCCATCAGCCTAAGGTCTATAATTCACGAAAATTTATAAATAGAGTCGAGATGATGCAACATTTTAAGTTAAAAAAACAATCGGCTATTTCAAAAATATTATCAACAAGCATTCTAGCACCATGCTTGTTAGGTGTGTTTTCACAAAGTGCATTGGCCGAGCATATGGATTTGCCAAGTATCGAAGTTTCTGCAGAGAAATTGCAAGAAGAAAATAAATCTTCACTCAATACCAGTGACACAGCAAGTCTGCTGAGTGATGAGCCTGGCATTAGCCTTTACCGTGCTGGTGGTGTTTCTAGTTTGCCTGTGATTCATGGATTAGCTGACGACCGCATTCGTATTAAGGTGGATGGCATGGATTTGATATCCAGTTGCGCTAATCACATGAATCCAGCGCTTTCATACATTGATCCTTCTAATGTAAACAGCGTGCAAGTACTCGCTGGCATCACCCCAGTGAGTATGGGTGGAGATAGTATCGCCGGCACCATACTGGTGAATTCTGAAGCGCCTGAGTTTGCAGTTGCGGGGCAAGGTCTTTTGGTTAAAGGGCAGATCAATAGCTTTTACCGTAGTAACAATGATGCACGCGGTGTGAATATTTCTACTAGTGTAGCCAATGATAAAGTTTATATGCGCTATACCGGCTCAACGGTTGAAGCTAACAACTATAAGGCTGGCGGTAACTTTAAAGCAGCCGCGCAAGCCGCCGCTTTAAGAGGCTGGTTAGATGGCGATGAAGTTGGTTCAACTGCCTACAAGGCGCGCAACCATGCTTTAGCTTTTGGCCTGCAACATGAAAATCACTTGCTTGAGTTTAAACTAGGGTTGCAGGATATCCCTTACCAAGGTTTTGTGAACCAGCGTATGGATATGACGGGTAACGATGCCGAGCAATATAACCTGAGCTACAAAGGTAAATATGGCTGGGGTAAGTTGGAAGCGCGTGCGTACCATGAAAGAACGCGTCATAGCATGCAGTTTGGTGATGACAAGCGGTATTGGTATGGACCAAGTTTTAATGTGCCTGGTATGCCGATGGACACCGAAGGCAAAACCACAGGGCTTACTGTAAAAGGTGATATTAATCTTTCACAGCGCGACGCCTTGCGTGTGGGCGCGGAGTATCAGCGTTATCGTTTAGATGACTACTGGAAAGCCTCACCGCCATCAGCCATGATGTCGCCTAACACTTTTTGGAACATTAATAATGGACAGCGTGACCGCTATGACGTATTTGCCGAGTGGGATGCAAAATGGAATGAGCAATGGTTTTCACAATTAGGTTTACGTCACAGCACTGTGAGGATGGATGCAGAGATGGTGCAAGGTTATAACAGTGCTATGTATGGCGCGGCCGCGACAGCCTTCAATGCGGCAGACCGTTCAAGTACTGACAATAATATTGATGTCACCGCTTTGGCTCGTTTTACACCAGATGCAGAAAAAACCTTTGAGGCTGGTTATGCAATGAAGACCCGCTCACCTAATGTTTATGAGCGCTTTGCTTGGTCGAACAGTAATACTATGGTGATGAACATGAATAACCTGTATGGCGATGGTAATGGCTATGTTGGTAATTTGAATTTAAAACCAGAGCAAGCACATAAAATTAGCGCGACAGGACATTGGCATGATGCTACGCAGCAATACTGGCATTTAAAGATAACACCTTATGTTACTTATGTTGACGACTACATTGATGCAGTGAGCTGTGCTTCTGTTAATAAATGTCCAATGAGTGCTCGAACTGATGGATTTTCAGACTTGAGTCTGGATAATCAATCTGCACGTATATACGGTATTGATATATCAGGAAAGACGCTTTTAGCGCAAAATACTGGCCTGGGCAGGTTTGATGCAACAGGGACCTTAAGTTATTTGCGTGGTAAGAACAATAAGTCAGGCGACGATTTGTACAACATCATGCCATTGAATGCGACTTTGGCTGTAGAGCATCAATTTGGCCAATGGTCTAGCAAGATTCAAGCGAAATTAGTGGATAGTAAAGACAATGTTCAAGCGATACGTAAAGAATTAAAAACAGCCGGTTTTGCATTGCTGAACTTTTATACCAGTTATGACTGGAAGCATGCACGCTTAGACCTTGGTGTGGAAAATATCTTTGATAAATTCTATTTTGATCCACTAGGTGGCGCATATCTCGGACAAGGCTCAACCATGTCTTCCAATGCATCAGCGCCACAGCACGGCGTAGCCGTGCCAGGCATGGGACGTTCTGTAAATGTTGGTTTAACCCTTAAGTATTAAACTGTTATAAGCCTGTGCGACCTAAACGCCGCGCACGCTTATTTCACCTGAAATAAATTTTTGTAAGCCACTTTCAGTTTCCACAAGCAAGGTGCCATCTTCCGTAATGCCTTGCACTATGCCGTGTACTTCTCGGCCATCCGGCATTAGCATACGCACTTGCTGTAAATGATAGGCATGATGCTTTGTCCATTCGCCACTTAGATTCATTAGTCCGTTTTGTTCAAATTCTTTCAAGACATTAGCCAGTTGCACAAGTAATATACTTAGCAGTAAGTTGGGGTCAATGGACTGGTTTGAAACGCTGTTTAGATCTGTCACCGGCTGATCAATTTGTTTTTTAATGTTTTCTGGCAGGTGCAGATTGATGCCGATGCCGATAACTGCCGTGCTGGGACCATCCATATCACCTTGTACTTCAATCAGGATGCCTGCCAGTTTTTCACGATCAATTAAAATGTCGTTTGGCCATTTGAGCTGTGCCTGCTGGATTCCCAGTATGTGTAAAGCACGCATCAAAGCGACACCAATCGCCAAACTTAAGCCGGATAACGCAGCGGCACCGCATTGAAAGCGCCATAGCAATGAAAACGTTAGGCTCGATCCTAACCCTGCTTGCCAGCTACGGCCACGCCTGCCGCGTCCCTGCGTTTGCAAATTTGCCGCTACGCACGTTGCATGGCGTTGTGCGCTGACATTTTGCATTAAATGGCTGTTGGTAGATGCTAAATGATCATGTATTTCAAGTGATAGCCAATTTCCCTGTTCGCCTATCGTACGTAAAATTAATTGTTCATCTAGCAATGTGACGGGCTGTGGTAATTTGTAGCCACGTCCGCGGACTGAGAAAACTTCAACGCCAAGTTTCTCGGCATACTGTAAAGCGTTCCAAACGGATGTCCGGCTTACGTTAAATTGCGTTGCAATGGCCTCTCCTGAGTGAAATTTTCCATCGGAAAGCAGTTTTAATATAGGGAAGGTGAGTGTGTTCATGGAGTATGCAAGTTTAACATGTAGGCATATTGAGCTGAAATCTATAAGCAATGATTACAAACTATTTCAGTGGATAAGCGAAGTAAACTATTTAACGAAAATTAATCTACTAAAGATGAAAGACTGCGAAAGTTAGAAGAGCCAGCGGTAAGAGCGGAAAACCATATCTGCGAATTTTTTTGGAAGTGTAGCCTGCGGGCCTGATAGAGCTAAATATACAACTCTAAAAGAGGAGGAACAGCGTAGCGCTAATCCTTTTACGAACAGTGAAAAGTTGGCTGCTGTGGCTCAAGAACTAAGCAAGCTACCAGAAGCTCAAAGAGTATTAGCATATGAACAATTAGCTAAGGCTACTAATGAAAAGGGTTTGCAAATTGAAAAGACAAAAGTAACTCGAGCTATGGAAGTATAGGTTTGATTACAGTGGATGGTGACGTGTAAGATAAAAAGTAGTTAGTATGTATTCGCTTGGACTGTATTTGAGAGAGGCAAATATTTTTTTGCAACTTGCAATATGTAGCAAGAAATTTTCATATTTTCTTCAAGGTGAACGTAGGCACATAAAACCTCGATAAGCTGGTGTAAAATAACGCCAACTTTAATTGAATCTGTTGCCATGTCATCTGAAAAAACACCAACGCCTGCTGCCTCTAACTTTATTCGTGCAATCATCGAAAAAGATCTGGCACAAAATAAATTTGTCTCTAGGAAATGGGCAGGCAAGCCTGGCGATGCTTCAGAGCATGCAAAGGGAGAAGCTGACCCAGCAAAAATTCGTACCCGCTTTCCACCAGAGCCCAATGGCTATCTGCATATTGGGCACGCTAAAAGTATCTGTCTGAACTTTGGCCTGGCGCGCGATTACAACGGCATTTGCCATTTACGTTTTGATGATACCAACCCTGAGAAAGAAAGTCAGGAGTACGTTGATAGTATTACTGACATGGTGCAATGGCTAGGATTCAACTGGCAAAATGGTAATGAAAAGAATCTTTATTTTGCCAGCAATTATTTTGACTATATGTACCATGCGGCAGAAATGCTGATACAACAGGGTTTGGCGTATGTTGATGAGCAAACCCCAGACGAGATGCGTGCTAATCGTGGCTCACTCACTGAGCCCGGCAAAGATTCACCATATCGCAACCGCGGTATAGAAGAAAATCTCACCATGTTCCGAGAAATGCGCGATGGTAAGCATTCAGACGGCAGCATGGTGCTACGCGCAAAAATTGACATGGCATCACCAAATATCAATATGCGTGATCCTGCAATCTATCGTGTGCGCCGTGCGCATCACCATAATACAGGTGATAAATGGTGCATCTACCCGATGTACACTTTTGCGCACCCGATTGAAGATGCGCTTGAGCAAATCACCCACTCGATTTGTACACTAGAGTTTGAAGATCAGCGCCCATTTTATGACTGGTTACTAGAGCGTCTCGCTGAAGCAGGCTTGTTAGCGCATCCGCTCCCAAAACAATACGAATTTGCGCGTTTAAACCTCACCTACGTGGTACTTTCAAAACGCAAACTCATTCAATTGGTAGAAGAAAAGCACGTGAGCGGCTGGGATGACCCACGCCTACCCACGCTAGCAGGCGCACGCCGCCGCGGCTATACGCCAGAAGGCTTTAAACTCTTTACCGACCGCATTGGCGTGAGCAAAGCTGATAGCTGGATTGAATACACGATTTTAGAAGACTGTATGCGCGAAGTGCTTAACCTACAAGCCGAGCGCCGCATTGCCGTGCTAGATCCCATTAAACTGGTGATTGATAACTACCCAGAAGCGCAAAGTGAAGATTGCTTTGCGCCAAATCATCCGTTGAAACCAGAGCTAGGCAAACGCGTTGTGCCACTCACTCGCGAACTATGGATAGAGCGCGAAGACTTCATGGAAGTACCCAGCAAAGGCTATTTCCGCCTCTTTCCTGATAATATGGTGCGCCTACGCTACGGCTATGTGGTGAAATGCACGGGCTGTGAAAAAGACGCGCAAGGTAACGTCACCGTGGTGCATTGTGACTATCTGCCCGATACCAAATCAGGAACACCGGGTTCAGATAGCGTCAAAGTGAAAGGCAATATTCACTGGGTTTCAGCACAACATGCGTATGAATGTGAAGTACGCTTGTACGATAGATTATTCAAAGAAGCCCATGCGGGTGAAGGCGATAGAGACTTTTTAGAAGACATTAACCCAAACTCAGTCACCCTGATAGCCGCGCAACTAGAGCCCAGCTTAAAAGATGCGAAAGCTGAAGATAGCTTTCAGTTTGAACGCCATGGCTACTTTGTGGCTGATAGAAAAGACAGCGTGATGGGCAAGCCAGTGTTTAACAGAACGGTGACGTTGAAGGATGCTTGGCAGAAATAGTGAAAAGTACCATGATGCCTATTATGCTATAAGGGGGTACGATGAAAACGTCAGACATTATTACCAAATTGGCAAACTTACCAATTAATGAGCGTGCGCTTATTGCAGATAGCTTGTTGCAAACGCTAAACCCAATGCAATCTAATATCGAACAAGCTTGGGAAAAGTGCAAACCATTTCTGCTGAAGCTGTTTTGAACAAATTGATAAACGTTTGGTTCATGAAGTTTACTTTTCATCCAAAAGCTACTTTAGAGCTAGATGATGCTGTTTTTTATTACGAAGATTGCCAAATAGGTTTAGGCAAATAACTTAACCAAGAAATTAAACAAGCCGTTCAGCTAATTGCAGCGCATCTGCAGGCATGAACAATCAAAAGGAAGATTTTGAACATTTGCCCGCGCATTCCCCCTCATAGCCGAATTCCGAACCAGCTTTGAGGCAAGAGGTGGGTCAAGCGGGCGGTTTTGATTTTAGTTTTTTAGTTTCTGATTTTCTTCCATGCTCCATCGTACCTTGTGCATC
>JAUSAG010000034.1 GCA_030652995.1 Methylotenera sp. | reverse complement strand
CTTACGTGGATGCACAAGGTACGATGGAGCATGGAAGAAAATCAGAAACTAAAAAACTAAAATCAAAACCGCCCGCTTGACCCACCTCTTGCCTCAAAGCTGGTTCGGAATTCGGCTAAGAGGGGAAATGCGCGGGCAAATGTTCAATTAGATCCCCGACCAAGGAAAACCAAGCGCTGTGATAGCTTGCTTGATATCATTCATTGCCGCCTCAACATGGCCAGCTACACCCTTAACACCTAATTCAATGGTGCGATTTTTATCTAGCTTTGGCAGACTGAAAAGCTTCAAGTTCGGGTATTTCTCCAAAATAGCATTCATCAAATCGATTAATTTACTTTCACCTGCATCCATCACCAAAATCGAAGCTTCAACATAATCCTGCGTATGAAATAGATGCGAATAGTAAGTATCTAACACCCAAGTGATCATCGGGTGCGCCATTTCAGGAAAACCAGGTACAAAATAATGTTCATTAATGGCAAAGCCTGCTACACGGTTAACCGGGTTGGGGATAAGCGTTGCGCCTTGCGGAAGGTCTGCCATCAGTACACGCTTGGGGTAAGCGCTTTCACCGTATTGCGCTTCAATTTCTGCCACGGCCCCTAGGTGACGTTCAATTGGGGCGCCAACAGCATCTGCGGCACACTGCCGTGTAAAGTCATCTGGCGTAGCACCAATGCCGCCGAAGCTAAATACAATATCACCACGCGCCATACTTGCCTTTAACGAGTGCGTAATTTGTTCGGGAATGTCTCCTAAATAATTAGCCCAGCTTAACTGCAAGCCCCGCGTGTTAAGGGCTTGGATGACAAAGCGTAAATGAGCATCCTGACGTTTGCCAGACAGAATTTCATCGCCGATAATGTAAATACCAAACTGTTGCATAAGACGCCTTATTTCTAGCAATTCTCCAGTTTACCCTTCATGATCCTAAATGACAAAAGTAAGCGCCTCTAAGTGAGCTTAAGGCTTTCTAAAACGCTTAGTAAAGTTGGCAGATCAAGTTGGCGTATGACTCTGAAGACAAGCAAGCGGTATTAGCTGTTTTTTTGCGCGTGAGCATGTGGGTAAAAATAACCGTATAATTCAAAAATACAACCAATAAAATATATCCAATGAGCAACCAAGAGCACGTAGGTATTTCTTACGACGATCCGCAGCGCCATGCTTTAGCCAATAAATCTACCTGGGTCAGTGTTGTGGTTAATATCGTGCTGACATTTTTGCAGATTGTTGTTGGATTTTTTGCGCATTCTCAAAGTTTAATTGCAGATGGTTTGCACTCACTCTCCGACTTGGTTTGCGACTTTTTGGTGCTGATTGCAAGTCATCACAGTAAAAATCCTGCTGATGAAGGTCATCCTTATGGACATGGTCGGGTAGAAACTGCGGCTTCATTTGCCTTGGGCGCTATTCTTGTGTTGACTGGCGGCGCGATAATGGTGGCTGCCGCGATGAAGTTGCAAAACATTGAACAATTGCCGCCTGTTGCCCCGTTGGCGCTGTGGGTGGCGCTAATCGCGCTTGTTGCCAAAGAGGGGCTGTTCCGCTATATGTTACGCATCGGCGAGCGCTTGCGTTCGCCGATGTTGATCGCCAATGCCTGGCATGCACGCTCAGACGCGGCCTCGTCGCTGGTGGTGGCGGTAGGTATTGGCGCTAATTTGATGGGTTTTATCTATGCCGATGCTGTGGCTGCAATTGTGGTCGGCTTCATGATTGTACGCATGGGTATCGTGTTTGCTTGGGATGCGTTTCAGGAGTTGATTGATGCAGGCTTATCTATTGAAGAGGTGGACAGTATCCGTCAGACCCTAACAGACACGTCGGGTGTCGTCAGCCTGCATGAACTGCGCACTCGACGCATGGCGCATCGTGCCCTAGTGGATGCGCATATTCTGGTTGACCCGCGTATTAGCGTATCAGAAGGGCACAGTATTGCCGAACGCGCACGTGGGCGTGTGCTGAATAGCCATCCGGCGGTATCTGAGGTGTTAGTGCATGTTGATCCGGAAGATGATCTTGAGCACGACAGTAATGCACTAAAAATGCCCGGACGCGAAAGCTTGTTAATGCATTTGGCGCCATTGCTCAATGGCTTACCAGCGTCGGAACGTGTGATATTCCATTACATTGCAGGCAAAGTTGAGGCTGAAGTTTACTTGCCGCATGAATTTTTTGAGCACGGAATGGTGTTAGCTGGAGCTGAGGCTAAGATTGCCGAGCGTTTGGTTGGTCATCTGTATTTCAGTTCAGTATCATTAAACTGTGTCGTCATGCCCAAGTCAATGCAATGAGAAATTTACCTCTATAGGCACAACCCTAAACTGGCTGGCGGTGTTCAGGGTTAATGGTTTTTTTGTAGCTGGATGACTGAGGCTATAGCACGTGTTACTGCCAGATATGAACCCAACCAGCCAATTAATACAGCTGTGCTGACCACGGTTAAAAACAAACTGCCATTGAATATAGTTAAGCTGAAGTCGCTGTTATAGAGGCTTGATAAGTCAGCGATAGCGTAATTAAATGTTAGCGTGATGCCCAAAATCATCAATACTGCGAACAAGCCTCCAAATAATCCGTAAAAAACGCCTGCGTACAAAAAAGGGGTTCTAATAAAGCTATTGGTTGCACCGATTAGGTAGCTCACTTCAATTTCATCTTGTTGGGTCAGAATCTGCATGCGCACTGTGTTGCCGATAATCACTAAAAGTACAATGGCGAGCAATGCAGCAATAAAAAATATTAATTTCTTACTCAAACTGATCATGGTTGAAAGGCGCTTCGCCCATTCGGTGTTAAGTAGCGCTTGTTCCACACCAGGAATGCTTTGAAGAGATGTTTTTAGTGAGGCTAAATCATCAGGCTCTACCGATTTTGCTTGAATGAAAAACGCATCAGGTAACGGATTTTTGCCAAGTTGATTCACCGCATCGTTTACATCTGGATTACTTTTGGATTTGGCTTGCAGTTGCTGCCAAGCTTCATCTTTTGTAACTAAATAATACTGTTTGATCTCTGGTTTTTTTGCCAATAGCGCATCAATTTCACTGATGGTATCGTGGCTTACGTCTAGCTTCAAAAACAAACTAATCTCAGTCTCATTTTGCATATGATCAGTGAGTTTAGATAGGTTATCTACCCCTATATAAAATAAGCTGGGTAAACACATGGCAACGCCAATCACTAAACTAATCATGGACGATGACAGAGAATTGGCGTGCATACGTGATAACACGAGTTTGATTGCTTGCAATTGATGGTTTAGCCAGTTATTCATGATGTTGATACGTCACTATTAGATGCTGTTTGATTGATGCCGGTAATCGATGGCGAACTTTGCATGAGCTGACCTTGGTTGAGGTGCAACACTCGATTTTGCGTGGCACTCATGCCAAGTGCATCGTGGGTTGCCATAATAACGGTCACGCCAACTTGATTAAACGCATAGAAAATCGCCATGATGTCTGCGGCGTAATTGGCATCTAAATTACCTGTGGGTTCATCTGCAATCAGGATGGATGGGCGACTCACCACCGCACGTGCGATAGCAAGCCGCTGTTGTTCACCGCCTGATAAGGTGATGGGCATGGCTTTTTCTTTATGCAGTAGCCCGACTTTATCTAAGGCTGCGCGTACGCGTTTAGCGGCTTCATTGCCAGGTACGCCATTGATGCGCAGCGGTAAAATCACATTTTCAAAGCAATTGCGATCATACAATAATTTATGATCTTGAAAGATCAGCCCAAACCTGCGGCGTAAAAATGGAATTGCCGAGGCTTTAAGCTGACTGACGTTTTGATTGGCAATAAGTACCGTACCGCTCGTTGGCCGCTCGGTCGCGGCAATGAGTTTTAACAAGGTGCTTTTGCCAGCACCAGAATTACCTGTGACAAATACAAATTCCCCCGCCTCTATATGCAGGCTGACGTTTTTTAAAACTTCATCGCTACCAGGGTAGCGTTTGGTGACTTGGTCAAATTTAATCATGCCTGTATTGTAGCGCTAAAATTACTTGGGCAATAAAGTCATGCATCAAAAAGTAGGCTGACTCATGCCATAAAAGCGCGTTTTATGCGTTGAATGCCTTCCGTGAGTTCAGCTGGATTTAAGCTGCCAAATCCTAGCCTAATGGCATTGATATTGAGTGGAGATTCTGAAAAAAGGGATGCTGGCAAAACGCGTACCTGCTCGCGAAGGGCATTTTTTACCAACTTCTCAATGTCAATGCCGTCATTTAATCGTAACCAAATAGCCAGGCCGCCGTTAGGCTCATCAAAGCTTACAAATTCGCTTAGTTCTTTACGGATGAGTTCAATTAAAATATTGCGGCGCTCGTTGTAAATTTTAAAGGTTCGACGGATATGACGTTTAATCTCGCCAGATGCCATGAGTTCGGCAACGGCTTGCTCTGTAATGGAGTTGCCTTGCCTGTCGATAAGCATGACTTCATTTGCGCACTGCTGAATAAATTCTTTGGAGGCTACCAAATAGCCTACGCGCAGGCCGGGCGCCAATACCTTTGATAGTGAGCCAACATATATCACGCGACCATGGTGATCAGTGCTAGCAAGTGGAAATACCGGGTGATGCGAGAAATGAAACTCATGATCATAATCATCTTCAACAATAACAAAATCATATTGCTCGGCTAGCATCAATAGCTTTAATCTGCGCTCTGCGGTCATCATGACGGTGGTTGGAAACTGATGATGCGGTGTTACGTAAATAGCGCGGATCGCGTGTTTTTTGCAAAGCTTTTCTAGCGCATTGATGTCAATACCATAATCATCAAGACCCACCGTTAAAATTTTGGCGCCGCATGATCTAAAGGCTTCTCTAGCAGGTGGGTAGCTTAAGCTTTCAACCACGACATAATCATTGGCTTGGGTTAAAGCCCGCGCTGCCAAAAATATACCCATTTGGCTACCGCGTGCGATGCAAATGTGGTCAACATCAACGTTTAAACCGCGCTCCATATTCAACATGGTTGCAATCGCGAGCCGTAGCTCATGTACACCTTTAGGGTCGCCATAGCCTAGGTGGCTGTTTTTAGAAGTCGCCAGCAATACATGCCGAAACGCCCTCGAAAGAATATCAAACGGAATGAGCCGTGTATCGGGGATGCCATCGTTAAATTCTATGGTATTTGGAGTGGGTGCGTGATAGCTAGAGGCAGTTTGTATTGTATTGATCAGTTGAGCGGGATGCCTTTTAGTCGTGAGCTTGGTTGGGGTGGCTTGTGCGCTAAAGCTAGGCAGATTTGCCGATACAAAAGTGCCTCTACGGCTTTCTGTGGTAAGCCAGCCCTGAGCGATGAGTTCATCATAGGCTAGCACGACGGTTTTTCTATTGACCTTGAGTTTTTCAGCTAAGTCTCGGGTGCCAGGCATTGCGGTAGATGGTGCGAGCCGCCCCCTTTGGATTTCATCCACTACTTGTTGCGCAATTTGTAAATACACTGCGAGGCCGGATGTATTTTTAATGTTTAAGTTAAGGCTCCAGGAACGTAGCATTATTCTCTAGTCTCTCTAATGAATTTAGTAATTAATTGAATTTTTCAAGCTTTAACTTAGAGGATCTTACGCTAACAAGCAATTAAAAGTTTGCTTGACGAAATGTTATCCCCAAATAGTCTGGATCACCAAGTTGTGAAAAAATTATAAATTCTACTGGACCACTAAAGTTCTGCAATCTGGAGGATTGTGGAGAGTTTACATTCTGTTACATTGCATTCACTGCTTGTTACGTTATGTTTTTTCTAAACAACAAGCTTGCAACAATTTACTTAAACATCTTAACCGTAAGGTTAAGCAAAGGAACTCTTATGTCATCACCATTAGACGCTCAACTCGCCGATGTACGTGCGCACGCATTAAAACTTGAAGATGAAGTGAATAAAGTCATTGTCGGGCAAGCTAAAGCTGTTCGATTGATGAATACAGCTATTTTTGCACGCGGTCATGTGTTGCTTGATGGTGGGGTGGGGGTTGGTAAAACCACTTTGCTACAAGCTATTGCGCGTGGTATAGGCGGCGCATATGAGCGTATTGAAGGCACGGTTGACTTAATGCCAAATGATTTGATCTATCACACTTATTTGGGTGATGATGGACGTCCAAAAATTGATGAAGGCCCACTATTACGTGCAGGTGAAAACTTATCTGTGTTCTTTTTTAATGAAATCAACCGTGCGCGTCCACAAGTTCACGCCTTAATGTTGCGTGTGATGGCAGAGCGTCATGTGAGTGCGTTTAAAAAAGAATATCGCTTGCCACACATGATTGTGTTTGCTGATCGTAACCAAGTAGAAAAAAACGAAACGTTTGAAATTCCATCTGCAGCGCGTGACCGTTTTATGATGGAAATTCCAATTGAGATTCCAACAGATCGTGACATGAAAAAGTCACTGGTATTTAACACTAAGTTTCAAAATGCGGAAAAGCTGACCCAGCAGGTGGAAAGCGGCATTTTACATTTTGATCAACTCAATGCGTTTTCTGAAGCCTTGCAAAACCATATTAAATCAAGTGATGTATTAGAAGAGTACGCGCTAGATTTATGGGATGCGACACAGCACCCTGAGAAATTCGGCGTAACGATGGAGAGTGTTGATGTCACCCGTGTGATTCAAACAGGCGCTAGCCCACGCGGCATGGGCATGTTGATGAAAGCGGCACGTGTGAATGCTTGGTTGAATAATCGTGACAGCATGTTCCCTGAGGATATTCATGCGGTGTTTCATGAAGTCATTTCTCATCGATTGGTGTTTAACAGCATGTACGAAAATCGCAGAACTGCGCTGGCACGTGAGCTAACAGCCAACATTATGAGCACGGTAGCGGTGCCTAGCTCTACGTTTAGCAAAGCGGCTTAAATTCAATGAGTATTTCAGCCCGCAATGCGGCAGACCCCGCTTATGCCAAGCCTTTTGAATACATTGTTTCTTGGAAGTCTTCAAGCCTGCAATTGGGTGACCATCGCGGCACCCAGCGCGGCATGGGCTTGGATTATCGTGGCAATGTCAATTTTGTAGATTACCCCGATGCAAGGCGCATGGATATTCGCCAAACCATGCGCGACCCATTTGAGCAAGTGCAGGTGCGTCAATTTAACCAAGAAAGCACCACGCCCATTTATGCGGTGTGCGACTTATCAAGCTCCATGCAGTTTAAAGGCAAACAGCGCAAGCTAGATAAAGCGATTGAAATTGCCACCGCAGTGGCTAACTCGGCTTACCAAGCGGGCGATTTGTTTAGCTTTATTGGCTACAACGGCCATGTGCTGGAAGACTTTACTTTGCCTTTAAGCCGCAATTTGCATCAATCTAAAGAAGCCATCGCGCAGTTGCACGAGTATGAAAAAATGCGCGTGGGCGCTGAAGGCATTACTGATGTACCTAACTTTTTAGGCCAAAGTCGCGGATTAGTGTTTTGGATTTCAGATTTCCATATGCCGCTAAGTGTGATTGAGCAAACGCTTGCCGCCATGTCTGCACATCAAGTCATCCCTATCGTACTTTGGGATGACGAAGAGTACAAAAAACTGCCCAAGTTTGGCTTTGGCACCATGATAGACCCTGAAACCGGTTTAAATAAAACCTTGTTTTTTCGGTATGAAGTCAGGGCAAAATTTATCACCGCATTCAATGAGCGCAGACATGCGCTAGAAGCCTTATTTTTAAAGTTTGATTCGCCGGTGCTATTTATGCACGCTGATTACAAGCCAGAAACCGTGACACATTATTTTGAACATAATATGAGCCTATAACACCATGAGCAAAATCATGACATCAAACAAACTCACCAATTTCGTCATTCCAGCGAAAGCTGGAATCCAGCTAAAGCTAAGATCGACGAGCTTAGCGCGTCACTGGATGCCAGCCTTCGCTGGCATGACGACAGGGTTTATTCTGTTGATGGTAGGCTTATCAACAAGCCTAACATTGCAAGCAGCCGAAGAAGTGAAAGCTGCAAAAATAGCATCACTCACTAATCCCGCCCAAAGTTATGGCGTGCAGATTGGTGATAAGTTAAGCAGAAAAATCGTACTAGACGTGCCTGCGCCGCTTAAAATTTCAGAGGGTGCCTTGCCAAAAAAAGGCAGTAAAAATAACGGGGTGGAGTTGGTAGAAGTGCAAGTGCAAACTGACCAGAAAAAAGACCTGACGCGCTACACAGTGAACTTAAGCTACCAAACATTTGCCAGCCCAAATAAGCCTACTGTCATGCAATTACCTGCAGAAAAGTTAAGCCTTTCAGGTGGCGCAAAAGCAGAGATGTTAGCAGTGCCAGCTTGGAGTTTTTGGTTCTCCCCCATTGTCACTGGCGGCATAGAAACAGCGCAAAAAAACATACAGCCAGAAGCCGCACCACCCTTGGTGGATGTTAGTGGGCATAAAACATGGCTTGCGCTATTTGCAAGCATGCTCACTGCCAGTTTGCTCGCTTTATTGTATCTGAATGCCGATGGCAACTGGCTACCATTCATGGGAGGTGCATTTGCTAAAGCGCATCGGCAATTAAAACGTTTGGCGAAATCAAGTGGCGCAAAAACTGCGGTAGAAGAAAAGCAAGCATTGGTTTATATCCACCAAGCGTTTAATCAGCATTTTGGCGCCAATATGTTTGCCCGCGATATTGAACCATTTGTGGCCAAGCGGACGAGTTTCAAAAAAATGAAAGCCGAAATCGCACAGTTTTTTGATGCATCTAACCAATCGTTATACGCAGTAGAGTCGCGTGATAGCCAAAAAATCATTACGGCCTTGGCACAACTCAGCAAGCAATTGCGCGATTGTGAGAGGGGCGTTTAATGGCTTTTTTAACTCCCTGGGCATTCTTATTGTTGCCCATCGCGCTACTACCATTTTGGTTGAAAGGGCATCAAGGCAAAGGCTATACTTGGCTGGAAATGTTACCTGAGGACAAGCTTTCAGACAGACTCAATTGGGGCGTTAAAGTGATTACCTCTTTGTTGCTGGTAAGCATTGTGATTGCTTTAGCTAGCCCGCGTGGGCACGATGAAAAAGTACAACGTACTGGCAAAGGCGCGCAAACCGTGATGGTGATAGACCGTAGTGTGAGCATGGATCACCCATTTACAGGTGATAACTCAGGTAATGTGGCAGAAATTAAATCGGCTGCCGCGCGCCGAATTATTACGCAGTTTATTGATTCGCGCCCTCACGACATGATGGGTGTGGTTGGGTTTACTAATTCAGCTTTATATGGTGTAAAAATCACCACCAATCGCGATGCGATTCACGCTGCAATTATTGCAGCTACCAGCCCTTCGCTCAATCAAACCAACATCGGAGCAGGTTTGACTGAGGGTCTTGGCTTATTCGATAAAATTGAAAACTCAGGCTCAAGAGCCCTTATTTTGCTCTCAGATGGTGCTGGTAAACTCAGCCCGCGCGTGAAGTTTTTATTAAGCCAGCGTTTAAAAGAACGTAAATTAAGCATTTACTGGATTATGTTGCGTGAACCAGGCGAGCCTAGCATTTTCTCAAAAGAAGTTTATGAAGAAGACCGTGTGCCTAATTCTATTGTGTTGCATAAGTATTTTCAGACACTAGGTTTGAAATATAACGCTTATGAAGCTGAGGATGCCGAGTCATTAGAATCCGCTATTCGCGACATTGATTCACGCGAGAAAAAAACCATTAAATATACGGAAACGATTGCTGGCTATGATTATTCAAGGGTATTCATCATCATTGCTTTGGTATTAGGTTTGTTTCTATTGATTATTAAGAACTTGAGGGTGCACGAATGAAAAACCGAGTAAAACGCATAAATCAGCTACTAGGCCTGATGTTACTGGCAGGCGTGGTTGGGACAGCGTATGAAGTTTATCAGACTGAAAGAATAGGAAAGGTAAATCGCGCATTACTTTCGGGAGAAGTAGTGAATGACGACAGTTATCCGTTTCACAAAAAATTTTCCGATGCCTATCATCAAGGTAAAACAGGTAATTTTAAGCACGCTGTACAAGGCTTTGGGCAATCTTTAGAACTTGCCAATAAAAAAGATAGCCAGGCATTCGAAGTAAGCCAAGCACTCAAATCCAATATTCACTACAACATCGGTAATAATTTGTTTAGCTCTGGTTTGCAGCGCTTGGTCACGGCGGAAGGCGAACTTCAAGAGCAAGCCAAATTTGATTATCTACAAGCGAAATCCGCCTATGAGCAAGCCTTGAAGTTAGACCCAGGTTCGCGTGCGGCAAAATTTAATTTAAGTTTACTGCTAGGTGTCATTCCGTCCAATATCAGAACTGTGCCACAAGACCCATCAGGCATGGAAATCAGTAATTTGCCTCAAGGTTTGCCATGAAAAACGTTTTGAACATTTTAAAAAACAACTACGAAACCGTTCTGCTGGTATTAGCTTCGTTGCTTCTACTGCTGGCTTTGATTAAGCCGCAAATTCAGCTTAAGCAAGATGTACACAACTACCTATTGGTAGCCGATGTGTCACAAAGCATGAATGCAGAAGACGTGAAGGTAAATAACCAGCTGGTGAGCAGATTGGTTTATACGCAACACATGATGAAGCAGGTGGTGAAAACATCACCCTGTGGCACGTATATAAGCGTGGGGATTTTTGCAGCAGAGAATGTGGGTTTGCTGTTCATGCCCTTAGAGGTGTGTCAAAACTTTGATATCATCAACGATACCATCGACCACCTAGAATGGCGTATGGCGTGGAGCGGTAATAGTCGCATGACGTTTGGTGTAAAGGCAGCAGAAGAGACGTTTGACTACTTAAATATTCCTGCAAAAATGCTGTTTTTTACCGACGGCGACGAATCCCCTAAGGCCACTGGTATTAACAAGTTGGATATTAGCAATGTACGCATTGGAAAAAGCGTGATATTTGTCGGTGTTGGCGGTCACGAGGATGCGCCGATCAAGCGCTTTAACGCAAATAATAAATTTGTTGGTTATTGGGGTACAGATGCTGCGGCCGAAAGCGCGGGTGGTGGCATTATGTATAACGATGCCAGCTTAGATGACCCAGACCCACCCGTTGCTTACGCTGAGTTTGATCGCTATTTATCTAAGCTTGACGTTGAGCATTTAAAAGCAATGGCAACAGAGATAAATGGGCAATATGTTGAAGGTGTAGATAAACCTGAATTTTATGAGTTTGTACAATCACAACCCCCTGCGGCAAAGTTTGTAACGGCGTATTCTGTGCGATGGATATTTTTAATCATTGCTGCATTTTTGGTGCTGGCGACTTACATCCCCGATGTACTTTCATATCGACTTGATAAGCGCTCATTATTTAAACGCGTAATTTAGAATCACCAGACTTTGCTTAAACCCAGATTTTCCCCTTCGACAAGCTCAGGGAACACTACTTGAATGCTAACTTGCTCATTTTGCGTCTTTTTTGTGCAAATTTTCTGTCAATAGAATGACTATTGCCCATAAAATTTGCACAAAAAAACCATCAAACTGTGCGGCGTTACCATGCCAAGTCCTAATGGAAAGTCTGGGTTGAATTTAAGGGGTTACTTAACGTAGCCCCTTCTATCTTACCAATAACTCAGAAATGAGTTAAATTGCTCTTACGCGAAGAGCCGGGAGAAGGGGTGCCGAGCGTGCCCCTTAGGCCTTTGAGCCAGTAATTAAGATTGGTGGCCTTCTCCCTACCTGCATTCATTAAGATCGGACGGTATCTTAGGACTGACATGACGTCGTGATCCTGCATTCACAAGGTTGATCTGAATTGGGATGTGTTGTTCGCTTAGAGTGTTTATTTCTCTGATTGGTAAGGAGCGGAATCATGA
>JAUSAG010000028.1 GCA_030652995.1 Methylotenera sp. | reverse complement strand
GGATGCACAAGGTACGATGGAGCATGGAAGAAAATCAGAAACTAAAAAACTAAAATCAAAACCGCCCGCTTGACCCACCTCTTGCCTCAAAGCTGGTTCGGAATTCGGCTAAGAGGGGGAATGCGCGGGCAAATGTTCAATAGCCAGTATTATTTTTTTTAAGTAGCAACTTTAATTGAGGCCAAATATTTTCTAAAATCATTGGCTGTGCAAGTACGTTGGGATGTAAGCCGTCTTGTTGAATCAAGTCAGGCTGGACTGCAATATTTTTTAGCATAAAAGGTACCAGCGGGATTTTATGCTCATGGCTTAACCGTAGGTAGCTTTGGCTAAATGCTTCTGAATATTTGGGGCCATAGTTAGGTGGAATTTGCATGCCAATCAGTAATACTTTAGCGCCAGATTGCTTACTTTGTCGAATAATATTACTGAGGTTAGTTATCATTTCGCTAATAGGTAAACCACGCAAGCCATCGTTTGCGCCAAGTTCTAAAATAACAATGGCCGGTTTTGTTTTTTGTAGTGCAGTGTTGATGCGGCTAGCACCGCCGCTACTGGTTTCTCCGCTCATACTGGCATTGACGACATCATAACGATAATTTTTAAGCTGAAGATTTTTTTGCAATAATACAGCCCAGCCTTGCTGTTGTGGAATACCATAGGCGGCAGATAAACTATCGCCAACAATCAAAATTTTAGGATTTTCTGCATTTGTAGCAGGTGCCCATGCAACCAAACCCAAAACACACAAACTAAGTAATGCAGTCTTTAATACTAAAAATAAGCGGAACAACATCAATGCAACAGCCTCCTATCATTCAAGCGCGCGATTTATATTATGAAATTATCAACCATGATAACCAACTTCGTATTCTACAAGGTTTAAATTTAAGCATAGCTCCTGGTGAGCAAGTGGCAATTATCGGCAGTTCAGGCTCAGGTAAATCTACATTATTGAGCTTGCTTGCCGGATTGGATGTACCAACTGCCGGTAACGTTCAGATTAAAGGCAGCCTATTTAGTGGGTTAGATGAAGATGGGCGTGCCACTATACGCGCTAAAACCATGGGTTTTGTGTTTCAGTCATTCCAGTTGCTGCCTTCACTCACTGCGCTTGAAAACGTGATGTTGCCACTGCAATTGAAAAATCATCCGCAGGCAAAAGCATTAAGCCTAGAGGCTTTGAATAAAGTAGGTTTAAGCCAGCGCTTGCAACATTACCCTAAGCAATTGTCTGGTGGCGAGCAACAACGTGTTGCGCTTGCGCGTGCATTTGCTACCGAGCCTGAAATTTTATTTGCAGATGAGCCCACAGGTAATTTGGATAACGCCACTGGGCAAATGATTATTGAATTGCTATTTAAGATGAACGCGGAGGCGGGCACCACCTTAGTGCTAGTGACCCATGATATTCATCTAGCTAATCGTTGCCAGCGCCAACTCAATTTGCAAAACGGACGATTAGAAGAAGTGGCTAGCACATGATGTTAACGCTTAAGTTGGCTTGGACTCAAACCCTAAGTTTGTGGCGCGCAGGTACGCTGCGCGTGTTGGTTTTTGCTTTGGTGCTAGCCGTGGCGGCAATTACTGCGGTGAGTTTTTTTACGCAGCGCGTAGCGTCCGCACTTAATCAGCAGGGTGGATTATTGTTGGGTGGAGATATTGCGGTGATGGCAGACCACCCCATTCGTCCAGCCTTTATCAAGCGTGCACAAAGTCAAGGCATGAAGAATATTCGCACCTATGAATTTGCCAGCATGGTCATTCATGGAGAAATAAGCCAGCTAGTCGAAATAAAAGCGGTTGAGTTGGGCTTTCCGTTACGTGGTGATCTCACCATCGGTGCCACGATTGATGATGTTGGAGAAACAGTAAAATCTGCACCACAGCCAGGTGAGGCTTGGTTAGAGCCACGTCTGGCTAATTTATTGGGTGTAAAAGTTGGTGATGAAGTTGAAGTGGGTGAGCATACATTGCGTATTGGCGCGATTTTGTTACGTGAACCATCACGCGGTGGCGATATGTTCAGTTTTGCGCCCCGATTACTAATAAACGCAGCAGACTTGCCCGCATCTAAGTTGATTCAATACGGTAGCCGTGTGAAATATCAGCTGTTACTTGCGGCAGACCCTCAAAAGGTTAACGACTACTTTTTAAAAACCAAGGCGGAATTAGGCCGTGGTGAAAAAATCGAAGACGTACGCAACGCACGTCCTGAAATTAAATCGGCTTTAGATAAAGCGCGTCAATTCTTAGGCTTATCTGCCATGGTCAGTGTGATATTAGCCACGGTAGCCATGTTGTTATCAAGTTTGCCTTATGTTAAGCAGAGCTTGGATACCTTTGCACTGATGCGCTGCTTTGGCGCACGGCAAAATACGGTGTTGCAGGTATTAGCGCTACAAACACTTTTGATTGCATTTTTTAGTGCCATAGCAGGCTCAGCACTCGGTTATTTAGCACAAATGGGTTTAGCTAATCTAGCCGGCAGCTTGTTTGTTGAAGCGCTGCCAACATTATCTGTAGCGCCTATCTGGGTTGGGTTTGCCGCCAGTATGGCTATGATGGTTGCTGTGGTGATTCCACACGCTTGGCAAATGCGCAACCTCACTGCTATTAACATATTAAGGCGTGAAACACTTGCTCAGCCCATATCCGCGCAAGCCAAGTTCTTACCAGCGGCGATAGTCATGGCCGCCATGATTTTTTGGCAAGCACATGATACAAAAATTGCCGTTTATACTATGTTAGCGGTGCTTGCACTTTGTGTGGTTATTTCAGGTTTTGCCTATGGCTTAGTTGGCTCAGTGCAACGGTTATTTAGCTTAACGCCGCAAAATAAAACACTTTCATCGATTAGCCTAGGCATACAGGGGCTTAAAAGAAGAGCCGGGTTATCAACCGTGCAAATGATCGGTTTTAGTATGGGGCTGATGGTGCTGATGTTGTTAGCGTTAATTCGTGGCGATTTGATTCAAAGTTGGCAAGCATCTTTACCCAGTGACGCGCCAAATCGTTTTGTCATTAATATTCAACCCGCCCAAATTACAGGGATCACTCAATTTTTTGCACAGCAAAACATTAAAGATACAGCGATTTTCCCCATGGTGCGCGCACGGTTAATTAGTAAAAATGGTGAGTTAATCAATACCGCACAGTGGCAAGATGAACGCGCAAAGCGGCTCGCTGAACGCGAATTTAATTTGTCATGGGCTGCAACCATGCAAAGCGATAATCGCTTGTTAGCTGGTCGTTGGTGGACATCACAAGAACATGGCAAGCCATTTCTCTCACTCGAGCAAGGTTTGGCAGAAACGTTAGGTGTGCAATTGGGCGACAAGCTAGTGTTTGATATAGCAGGCAATTTAACCACGCTAACCGTGACCAGCCTCAGAAAAGTAGAGTGGGATACCATGCGCGCTAACTTTTTTGCCGTAACGCCGCCGGGCTTGCTAGAGCCGTATGCTGCAAATTTTATCAGTAGCTTTTATTTGCCCGTGGGTGCCGATGCCCCATTAAACCAATTAGTTAAACAATATCCAAATTTAACCGTGATTGATGTTGCAGCGCTAATGCAGCAAGTGCGGGGCATTATGCAAAAAATGAGTAGCGCAATCGCCTATGTATTTTCTTTTAGTTTAATTGCAGGCGTTGCCGTGCTGTATGCGGCATTAGTGGCAACAAGAGAAGAACGCATAGCCGAAGCCACACTGATGCGTGTATTTGGCGCATCAAGACGGCAGGTGACTATTGCGTACATCGCTGAGTTTGCTTGTATCGGGTTAATTGCCGCATTGGTCGCTACCATTGCATCAAATCTGCTGGCTTACTACCTTAGTGTAAATGTTCTTAATATCCCATTTCAATTCAATGTCACTCTGGTGCTAATCGTGATGCTGGTTTCTGCTACCGTCGTTCCACTCGCTGCTTGGCTTGGGCTACGAGGCTTTTTAAAGATCCCGCCACGACAGTTACTTAACAGTATTTAGAGACATTTTCACGAAACACTAAAAAGCCTATTTTTATCAAGAACGCTAAAATCATGTCATTTCGAACGAAGAGAGAAATCTAATTATTTCAACACGTTGCAAAGATTCCTCTCTTCGTTCGGAATGACAACTTGAGAAGTTTTAGCTTTAAATCGGTTCGTGCAAAGCGCTCATTTAACCAGTTAAATCTTGATTGATTAAACTGTAACTCAGACTTTCCATTAGGACTTGGAATGGTAACGCCGCAAAGTTTGATAGATCTTTCGTGCAAATTTTATGGGCAATAGTGATTCTATTGACAGAAAGTTTGCACAAAAAGACGCAAAATGGGCAAGTTAACATTCAAGTAGCGCTCCCTGAGCTTGTCGAAGGGGGGAATCGCCTAATAGAAAATCTGGGTTTAAGACATAAAAAAGGCTACAGAATTCTGTAGCCTTTTTTTCTATGCAATTAGCAAAGACTGCTTAGTTTGTTGCAACTTATTTACTTGCTGAAGCTTTTGGTGCGCCAAACTCATAACGAGCGCCTAACCATGCTGCACGTGGTGCACCTGGTAGCAGGCCCAGTTGTTTTGATTCAGTGCCATAGGTGCCATCAGCTGCGAACATTGTTTCAGCTAAACGGCCGCTCACATTGTATTCACGGTCAAAAATGTTAGTTGCTTTTGCAAACACTTTCCAACCATTGCCAACATTGTATTGCGTATCTAAGTTAACGATGAAATAGCCGCTCACTTTACCTCTACCTGATGCACAATCCTCTGGGTCGGCGCAAACAGGGCTATTTGCACGATGTTTGTTGTTCTCGTTACCCCAAACATAGGCGTCAGAGAAACCAATCACATTCGTACCAATTGACCAAGATGGCGTTACCGCATATTGACCACGTAGCTTCAGTTGATGTGCTGGAATAGATGGAATACGATCACCTGGTTTTACGTAAATAATCGAAGCATCTTCTGATGAGTTTGATGAGCTTACAAATGAAACATCAGAGTCATAAGTTGCACGAACATAGCTATATGACGCACTCCATTTGAATTTGTCTGCATCACCAGCTAAGCCCATATCAACACCTTGACGCTTAGTTCTACCTACGTTTTTATAATAGCCAGCACCATTCACTGAGCCTGCAGCGGTGAACTGAATGTCATCATGATTAACAGCTTGATATAGACCTGCATTCCAACGAATATTCTCTGTTAGCAAACCACGGCCACCAAACTCGTAAGTTTTTGCAACTACTTGGTTAAGTGGTGGATCATCCGCCATTGCTGAAGGTAGCAAGCATGGAGCAGCCGGATTTGAACAGCCTAGCTCGATAACAGTTGGTGCACGGCTCGATTCGCTGTAAGAAGCAAACAAGGTTAGATTTTCGTTGGGTGTGTGTGTCATGCCAACTGTTGGGTTTAAACGGGTATAGCTATCTTTTGCAGTCAAGCTGTTTGGATTTGTATCAGAACGAGGTCCTCTTAGCGTATCTACGTTATCAACACGCGTAAAGTTCCAGCTGGCGCCTGCAGTTAAATGCCATTGATCATTGAGTGACAGTGTATCTGTGGCAAATAAACGAGCCGTGTATTGTTTGCCAGTGAGACCTGTGGTTTGAGTTTGAGGTAATACACCAAATTCGTCAACTGAGTTGTAAGCTGGGCTGTTGAAAATAGGAGTACGCCTTGCATCAAATACTTCATTATCACCAGCACTATAAACATTAATCAGCTCTGATTGTTTGTATCGCATTAAAGTATAGTCATAGCCTAGACCCGCGACAAATTGATTCTTTTTGCCCATCCAGTCTTGGTCGAATGTAACTTGACCTGTCGCACCATAAGTATCTTGGGTGGTTTTGCTACGATTCATTACTGAGCCAGCATATTCTTCATCATTATCAAACTGACCTACGTAATTCCCAATAGTACCGTCAGTATCAGACTCACCTTCCCACAAGTCACCGTTGATAGTGTGGCGATTTGATTTTCTGTAGTACACATTGCCTGAGAACATGGTGTCTTCATTAAACCAATGAGAGCCATTTAACGCTAAGAAATGTGAGTAGTTGTTAGTAAAGTCTGGACGCGTATGAATTTGATCGCGATCACCTCTGGCAAGATTTTCAGGAATGAAGCCATTGCCGATTAAATTATTATCAGTAGCAATATAAGTTAAGTCCAATTTGCTTGTTTCGTTCTGCCAGCCCAATTTACCAAATAATTGATTGAGGTGTGATGGTGAGTAATCTCTCCAACCATCTTCAGTCGTGTGTTGATAGCCTACCATGTAATCTACCGAGCCATCCTTAGAAACACCACCAGCTTCAATTAATGCACGCTGACGACCCCATGAGCCAGCCTCGTACTCTAAAGCCACGCCTTGGTTATCACGACCACTTTTGGTTTGAATGGCAATTGCGCCGCCTAAAGTGTTTAAACCGTACAATGGGTTTGAACCAGGCACCACTTGCATGTTACCAATGGCGAAACTAGGAATTTTGTCCCATAGCGTTACGTCACCGAATGGCTCGTTGACACGAACGCCATCTACGTAAGTAGATAAGCCTTGTGCATTGCCTAATAAAGATGAGGCAGAATAACCGCGGAAGTTAATTTCAGGTTGCCATGGGTTGCCGGCCATGTCAGAAACCGTAACCCCTTGCATGTTGTTCATCATGTAATCAGCAATAGAAACACCTGCTTGGTTAGCTACCTCTTTTGGTGATGCCATTTGGATATTGGCTGGTACTTTATTTAATGGCAAGCCAATGCCAGGCAGTGGCGTAGTGCCATAAACTTCTACTTTTTTAATGTTAATTGTTGCATCATCTGCGAATGCAGTCGCGCTGGAAAATGCTAGCGCGACAGCTACATATGTTAGTTTCATCAGTGGTTTTTTCATTATTTACTTTCGATAAAAATTCTAGGTTATCTTTCACACGAATATAGCAAAAATAACGCAAGATTCATTCCAATAAAAATTCTCTGTGATGAATTAAATATAACTAATTGAATATAAATATCTTGTAAATTTATTTTAACTTAAAGTTAAATTACTGAATGATTAAAATGGTTTTTTTCAGCCATACGTTGGTTATATATAACCATATAATCGGTTGTTTTGAACCATGCGTTGTTTGAAGGTGTTAAGATTGCTTGTTTTAAATGGTTGGAATGTTTCTTGCTGTAGAGATTATTGTAGCGAGTACAAAATTAAAAACTAAAGATACAAATATCAGGAGCAGCAATTGCAATTATCGCATCTCAATAATGGTGAAACTTCAATAATCGCGTCGCAGAAATCAAAAGTATTGATTGTTGAAGATGAAGCGCTATTTGCTCGAGCAGTGGTGCGTCGTTTACAAAAGTCAGGCTATGAATGTGCGCATGTCGAGAGTCTGAAGGATGCGCGAAGCATTATCAAGCAATTCTCTGCTGACATTGTATTGCTTGATATGCGTTTGCCAGATGGTAACGGTTTAGATCTGCTCTCAGAGTTTGTGGCAAAGAGTGCCGTTGTGATTGTGATGACAGCGCATGGTGAGATTAATGATGCGGTCAATGCTATCAAGCAAGGAGCGGTTGATTATCTTAAAAAGCCGATTGACCTAGAAGAGTTGCTTCTTTCCATTCAAAAGGCTGAGGCGGCAGTTATACAGAACAATAGCCTCAATTATTCACGTCAGCGTAATGCGCACGCTATTGAGGGTGTGGAATTGCTTGGTGAAAGTCCAGCAATGCAAAGTATCAAAACGCAAATCAAGCGTATCGCCCAGATGGTTTCTAGTGACAGCGTTCCACCTACCGTCTTGATTGGGGGAGAGACTGGAACAGGAAAAGATGTCGCTGCGCGTTTATTGCATCTCTCATGCCCCAAGCATCAGGATAAGCCTTTTGTACATGTAGACTGCGCGTCATTGCCAGCTGAGCTAATGGAGAGTGAGCTGTTTGGACATGAGAAGGGCGCGTTCACTGGGGCGGTTAGCACTCGTCCGGGGTTGATTGAAGCGGCGGAAGATGGCACCTTATTTTTAGACGAAATCGGTGAATTGCCACTTAGTTTGCAGGCTAAATTGTTGAATGTGCTCGAGCGTCGCGTGGTGCGAAGAATAGGTTCAACCAAAGAGCGGCCAGTATTGGCGCGCTTTGTTGCGGCGACTAATCGTGATTTGCATGAAATGTCATTAACTGGCCGATTTAGGCAGGATCTCTATTATCGACTCAATGTGATGAGTGTATCCATGCCTCCGCTACGTGAAAGATCAGGTGATGTTTTAATGCTGGCAGAACATTTTGCACTGCAAACGGCCAAACGTTATGGTTTATCTGTTCCAAGTTTTACACCCCAAGCCATTGGGATGATCAAAACGTACGCGTGGCCTGGTAATGTGCGAGAATTAAAGCATCAGGTCAGCCGTGCTGTCATGCTTTGCCATCATCATCAAGTGACGGATCTTGATTTAGCTTTGCCAATGCATGTACTACCTGTAATGCGAACAATCCCCGCGAGTGGTACTGCAGAAAATTCAGTCACGCGAGAGACAAATCAGTCTGCGTTGGATGCTGCTGAGAAAATCATGTTGTTACAAGTGTTGGCAGAAGCAAGGAATAACGTTTCAGAAGCTGCACGCAAGTTAGGTATTACCCGTATGACTATGCGTTATCGCATGGATAAGCATCAGATCAAGCATTAAGCATGTTGGCACTCTTTTGATTGGGCTTTCCACCGTCTAAATTAATTAAGAGCAGTATTCAGAAGTTTACAAATTTTAGCACCTTCAATTTTCTTAAAAAACCCTCGCATGGTATGATTCAATCAATTAAAAATTGAGAGAATTTCATGCAAATCGGAACCCCTTTAAGCCCCAATGCAACACGTGTCATGTTGTTGGGTAGTGGCGAACTCGGTAAAGAAGTCATCATTGCATTACAGCGTTTAGGTGTTGAGGTGATTGCCGTTGACCGCTATAAAAATGCACCTGGCCATCAAGTGGCACATCGTGCATATGTCATAGACATGACAGATGATAAAGCGCTACGTGATTTGATTGCGCTAGAAAAACCACATTTAATTGTGCCTGAAATAGAGGCGCTAAATACTCAAACCCTTGCTGATATTGAAGCGGCGGGTATTGCTACGGTTATTCCAACGGTTAAGGCAGTGCAGCTCACCATGAACCGTGAAGGCATTCGACGGCTTGCAGCTGAAACGCTTAAGTTACCGACTTCACCCTACGCGTTTGCCAAAAGTGAAGCCGATCTGCAAGCGGCGATTGATGCGGACATTGGTTACCCATGTTTTATTAAACCCACGATGTCATCTTCTGGCAAAGGGCAATCTCGCATTACGCAAATGAATGAAGTGAAAACTGCATGGGATTACGCAGCAACTGGCGGGCGAGTGAATCAAGGCGTGGTGATTGTTGAAGGTCAAATTGATTTTGATTACGAAATTACGTTACTCACGGTACGTGCTAAAAATGCACAGGGTGAAATCACCACTTATTTTTGTGAACCCATCGGGCATGT
Organism: Methylotenera sp.; assembly: GCA_030652995.1. Taxonomy (GTDB): domain Bacteria; phylum Pseudomonadota; class Gammaproteobacteria; order Burkholderiales; family Methylophilaceae; genus Methylotenera. Next base: position 47,786 of record JAUSAG010000028.1, on the reverse strand, counting down.
ACAGGAAAAAGGTGATTATGTAGAAAGTTGGCAACCACAGCCAATGGCTACAAAAGCGTTGGAAGAATCTAAACGCATAGCTAAAGCTGTCACCGATAGTCTAGGCGGTTTAGGCTTATTTGGTGTTGAGCTTTTTATCAAGGGTGACCAAGTCTGGTTTAGTGAAGTCAGCCCACGCCCGCATGATACTGGTATGGTGACCATGGCAAGCCAGCGCTTTAGTGAATTTGATTTGCATGCACGGGCTATTTTGGGCTTGCCTGTGGATGTAAGCCTGCGTGATGCAGGCGCAAGTGCCGTGATTTATGGCGGACATGAGACACAGCAATTGGCTTTTGATGGTGTTGATAAAGCTTTGACTGTACCTGGAAGTGATATTCGTTTATTCGGAAAACCTGAGTCATTTATCAAAAGGCGCATGGGTGTAGTATTGGCTACTGGTAAAGATATTACTGAAGCGAGAGAACGTGCAAAATTAGCGGCTAGCCTTGTTAAAACAAAAGTGGTTTAAGTTGACATTATGTTAGATAAAATAGAAGAAGCGGGTAGTAACAAAAGCACATTTTTTGAGTTGCTAGGCGGTGAGGCTAGTGGCATTGAAAACATCCGCCAATTGGTAGAAACGTTTTATGACATTATGGAGAGTGACCCGAAAGCGCAACCTATCCGTGCCATGCACCAAGCAGATTTAACTTCAGCACGTGAGAAGCTATTTATGTTTTTAACCGGCTGGACCGGCGGACCGCAGCTGTATATCGAGCGTTATGGGCATCCTATGCTACGAGCGCGGCATTTGCCGTTTGTGATAGATGAATCAGCGCGTGATCAATGGATGTATTGCATGATCAAAGCCATGCACCAATTAGACTACGATGATGAGTTGATGAAAAAACTAGCTGGCCAGTTATACGGTGTGGCTGATTTTATGCGAAACCATTAACAGAAGTTGCGCTGAAAAAATTATGAATACACTTGAATTAATTCGTAGTAAAAAATCTGACATTCTTGCTATTGCTACGCGACATGGTGCTAAAAATGTAAGAGTGTTTGGCTCTGTTGCAAGAGGTGAAGATACCGACACAAGTGATGTTGATCTATTGGTGAGTATGGAAAAAAATCGTAGCTTATATGATTTAATTGGGTTGCAACAAGAAATTCAGGATATATTAAAGCGCAATGTTAATGTGCTTACAGACCGATCTATCAACTAATAGCCAATCAACCAGGAATTCCTTGGGCTGAAATCGCTGGTACACGCAATATTCTCGCTCATCAGTATCTTGGTGTTGATAACGAACTCATCTGGAATATTGTTGGATTCGAGTTACCGAGACTAGAGCATGCAATCCTTAATGTAGCCCAAAGGTTGGGAATTAGTTTGTAACCTATATTAGAAAGCGTTATTTGCTTACTAACAATCCACCGAGAAGCGCCGCAACAGGCGCTTTTTTAGCATTTGACGGCTTAGTAGCTGTCGCCTCAATACTTTGTGATCTAGCCTCATAAGGCTTATCAAACCAAGGGTCTGTGCTTTTTCTCTTCGCTGGTGTACGTCTTGTCACTGAATCTTCTTGTGGTTTAGCTTGAGTGCTTGAGGGGCTTGATTTACTGCGAGGAGCACGTGAAGGGGCGCTTGGTTTATCTAGCGCAATCACCTCTTTAGGGATTTCGCGCTTAATCAACTTTTCTATCTCTACGATATATTTTTCTTCATCTTCACTTACAAATGAAATCGCTACGCCGCTAGCACCAGCACGGCCGGTACGACCAATACGGTGTACATAATCTTCTGGAGCGCTAGGGATTTCATAGTTAATTACCATCGGCAATTCACTGATATCCAAACCGCGTGCAGCAACATCGGTGGCAACTAATGCTGTGACCGTGCCTGCTTTAAAAGCATCTAAAGCTTTAATACGCTCTTGTTGCGTTTTATCACCATGAATCGCGTCAGCGGCAATGCCAACTTTGGCTAAGCTACGGCTTAGGCGGCTAGCAGTAATTTTGGTTTTGGTGAAGATAATGACTTGTTTGGCATCAGCTTCTTTTAATAGCTGTATTAGCAGTGTTTCTTTATCGGACTGCGCTACTTGATACACTTTTTGTGTGACGTTGTCGTTTGTCGCATTGCTACGTGCAACTTCAATCAGCTGCGGCTTGGTTAAAAATTCATCTGCTAATTTTTTAATCTCGTTTGAGAAGGTAGCTGAAAACATTAAATTTTGACGCTGCTTAGGTAGCAATGCCAAAATCCTTTTTAAATCAGGCATAAAGCCCATGTCTAGCATTCTATCGGCTTCATCCAGCACTAACATTTGCACTTGATTAAGCTGTACTGTTTTTTGTTCAATATGATCCAACAAACGACCAGGGGTCGCAACCAGCACTTCAACACCGGTTTTTAAATGAGGCGTTTGCGTTCTGATATCAACACCGCCATACACCACCAGCGAGCGCAGTTGCGTATGTTTTGCATACGCTTTGACGCTTTCTTCCACCTGGATTGCAAGCTCGCGTGTTGGCGTTAAAATCAACGCCCGTACTGGGTGCTTGGCCGGAGATGTGCTACTACTGGCAAAAGGTAACAATTTTTGAAGTATAGGCAAGGCAAAGGCTGCAGTTTTACCTGTGCCAGTTTGCGCACCTGCCATTAAATCAATTCCAGCTAGTGCCACAGGGATCGCTTGCGCTTGAATTGGCGTAGGCGTTGTGTAACCAGACTCAGTAAGCGCTTTAAGTAACTCAGGCGCTAAGCCTAAACTATTAAAGCTTGGATTTTCTAAATTTTTGGTTTCAAAAATTGCTGTTTCTGTCATTGGTAGGGTGCTGTTCTCATTGTATTTTTAAAAAAGTAACTTATATTCCCTTCGACAAGCTTCTCGTACGAATAATGAGCTTTAGCTCATATATTCTGCATTGATGCCAAGTACTAGTAAAGGGAGTGTAAGTTAATTTACGTTCCATTCGACTAGCGGAGGGAACGTAAATTAACTAGTCTTCGATAAACCCAGAGAACGTATTGGTGTTCTCTGAGTCCGTCGAAGGGTCTTATTTATTAAGCGAAGCTACGTGGACGGCGCGGTGCACCGCTACCAGCGTTTGCATTGCCAAAGCTACGTGAATCGCTGTTAGCGCGTGCAGGACGGCTATCATTGCTGTCACGACGTGCTGGAGCGGCTGAGCGGTCACCACGCGGTGCATCAGTGCGACCTTCGTAACGTGCGCCTAGTACGCGGTTATCACCACGACTTGCATCTGGGCGGCTACCACGGCTGTCATTACGCGCAGCGCCTGCACCATCACGTGAAAAAGGTTTTTTACCGAACGCAGCAGCATCACCAAAACTACGGTTAGGTGCGCCGGCACTTGCGCGGTCACCAAAGCTACGGTCACCACTTGGGCGCTCACTACGGCTACGATCACCACTTGGGCGGTCACCAAAACTACGTGGGCGATCACCAGAAGGTCTTTCTGAACGACCTGCATAACCCGCTGAATTACCATTGGCTTCACGCGGCGCTGAGTCACGATTGCCACGACTTTCGCTATCACGGCTAAAACTAGCGTTACGGTCACCACGAGGCTCACTATTACGGTTATTAAAACCACCACGGTCATTACCACCACGGTCATCACGTGGTTTAAAGCCACCGCGACCACCTGGTTTGTGCGCATCACGGCGAATATCACCACGGTCACCACGGCCATTACCAGGACCATCCATTTTCATGGCGCGTTTTGGCTCAAAGCCTTCAACCACACCTGGCTCCATACGGTTACCAGTAAATTGTTCAATTTTACGTAAAATATGACGATCCATATTTGATGCAAATGAAATTGCAATCCCTGTTTTACCAGCACGGCCAGTACGGCCAATGCGATGCACGTAATCTTCAGCAAATTTTGGTAAGTCGTAGTTAATCACATGGCTGATACCCTGCACATCAATACCACGCGCAGCAACGTCAGTTGCCACTAACACTTTTACATCACCCTGACGCAATTTAGTCAGCGTACGGTTACGTGCACCCTGTGTCATGTCGCCATGTAAAGCTGCGGTTTTGTGGCCAGCGGCGTATAAGTCCTCAGCCAATACATCGGCATGACGTTTAGTGCTAGTGAAAATAATCACTTGGTTTACTTCAGGAGCAATTAACAGATGCTCAAGCAATTTGTTTTTATGCGTCATGTCATCAACATAATGCAAGCGTTGCTCAATGTTGGCATGTTTTTCTTTTTGCGTAGCCACTTGAATTGTTTTTGGGTTTTTAAGAATTTGTCTAGCAATACGTGCGATGTCGCCATCAAGTGTTGCAGAGAATAATAGCGTTTGACGCTCAGCAGATAACTGCTCACAAATACGCTCAACATCAGGTAAAAAGCCCATGTCTAACATACGATCAGCTTCATCTAACACCAACATTTGCAAGCGTGATAAATCAATACGACCACGTTCCATATGGTCAAGTAAACGACCAGGTGTTGCCACTAGGATATCTAATGGTTGTGATAGTAATTTGTTTTGTAATGGGTAAGGCATGCCGCCTACGATGCTAACTGTGCGTGCGCGGATGAATTTACCATATTTGCGGGCTGCTTCATTCACTTGTGTTGCAAGTTCGCGCGTTGGCACTAATACTAAAATGCGTGGACCGCGGCTTTTTAATTCATGTGGCGTTGCAAGTAAGTTTAATGCTGGCAACATAAAAGCTGCGGTTTTACCCGTGCCTGTTTGGGCAGAGGCCATCAGGTCATGACCTGCAGTTACAACCGGAATGGCTTGTGACTGGATAGCGGTTGGAGTGGTATAGCCAGATTCCTCAATAGCACGAAGAATGGCAGAGTCAAGATTTAGTGATTCAAAAGACAAAGTAGTCCCTTTCAAAAAATAACAACTTATTAAAAAATTTTAATAAGCAATAAAAAGGGCGCTAAGTAAAAACGGGCATATCATTTGAACACAAGCAAAAACTTCAAGCTTGTAGCTCAAGGGCAATATAAACGCGAAAATATTTGGTTTAGTTAAATTTAAGCTAATCCGAATTAACGAACTAACCGTTATTAAATGTAAGCTAAACAAGCTAATATAATCTTTACCAGCGCACGGGCACAGCCGCTAACCAGTAAAAATCAATATCGATTTTGATAGATGCTACAAAATTTCACGAGCATCAAAAGGGTCAGGGCAATGATTCAAGTCACTTACAAAGTGCTAAGTAACGAATGAAGCGCGCAGTATAGCCATTTAAATTAGTTTGTCAATTTATTTCTAGTAACGAAGGCCAAATTACCACATTGAATAGCCGTTAAGTGTGTTAAAATCGCCGCCTTTCAATGAACTGGTAGCAACACAATGTCTCGTAATTTAAGAAATATCGCAATTATCGCCCACGTTGACCATGGTAAAACGACTATGGTGGATAAGCTTTTACAACAATCTGGCACGTTTTCATCTCACCAAGCAGTTTCTGAGCGTGTAATGGACAGCGGCGACATTGAAAAGGAGCGTGGCATTACCATTTTAGCAAAAAATACTGCGCTTACCTATGAAGGTACGCACATTAACATTGTTGACACACCAGGCCATGCCGACTTTGGTGGTGAAGTTGAGCGCGTTTTAGGGATGGTGGATGGTGTAGTATTGCTAGTGGATGCGGTTGAAGGCCCAATGCCACAAACCCGTTTTGTAACGAAAAAAGCCTTGGCACTTGGTTTAAAACCAATCGTAGTGATTAACAAGGTAGATCGTCCAGGTGCGCGTACTGACTGGGTAGTTAACCAAACGTTTGATTTGTTTGCCAATTTGGGTGCAACCGACGAGCAATTAGATTTTCCGGTGGTTTATGCCTCTGCCATCAATGGCTACGCCATGTTAGATATGAATACAACAAGCGACAATATGCGTGCCTTATTTGACACCATTTTAAGCCATGTTGCATGCCCGGCTGGCGACAGCAGCGCACCGTTACAATTGCAAATTTCAGCCTTAGATTACTCAACTTATACAGGCCGTCTTGGTATTGGTCGTATTACCAACGGTAAAATCAAAACAGGTCAATCTGTGACGATTATGAATGAAGATAAACAAATCGCGGTGGGTAAAATTAACCAAGTGCTTGGTTTTAAAGGCCTTGAGCGCGTGCCAGTTGAAGAAGCTGAAGCAGGCGACATTGTCATTATTTCTGGTTTAGATGATATTGGTATCGGCTTTACCGTGTGCGATCGTGAAAATCCAAAAGGCCTGCCGCATTTAGGTGTAGATGAGCCAACCTTGACCATGGACTTTATGGTGAACACATCACCATTAGCAGGTACTGAAGGTAAATTTGTGACTAGCCGTCAAATTCGTGACCGTTTGACTAAAGAGCTGTTAGTGAACGTGGCGTTGCGTGTAGATGAAACTGAAGATAATGATGTGTTCCGTGTTTCTGGCCGTGGTGAGTTGCATTTAACTATTTTGCTTGAAAACATGCGCCGTGAAGGCTTTGAAATGGCCGTTGGTAAGCCAAAAGTCGTGTACCGTGAAATCAACGGTGAAAAATGTGAGCCGTATGAAATTTTAACGGTTGATTTGGAAGACGAACACCAAGGTGCCGCGATGGAAGAATTAGGTCGCCGCCGGGGTGAAATGCAAAACATGGAATCAGACGGTAATGGCCGTACACGTTTGGAATATAAAATTCCGGCACGTGGTTTGATTGGTTTCCAAGGTGAATTTTTAACCATGACACGCGGTACCGGTTTGATGGGTCATGTGTTTGATGAATACGCACCGGTGAAAGCCGATATGCCAGGCCGCCGTAATGGCGTGCTGATTTCTGCTGAACATGGCGAGGCTGTTGCCTACGCGCTATGGAAACTGCAAGACCGCGGTAAAATGTTTTCATCACCGGGTGATAAATTGTACGAAGGCATGATTATTGGCGTTCACAGTCGCGATAACGACTTGGTAGTTAACCCGATTAAAGGTAAACAATTAACCAACGTGCGCTCTTCAGGCACGGATGAAGCGGTGCGCTTAATTACACCTATCGCAATATCACTAGAGTCAGCAGTAGAGTTTATTGATGATGATGAGTTGGTAGAAATTACACCAAAAACCATTCGTATTCGTAAACGCTTTTTAACAGAAAACGAGCGTAAACGTTCTGGTACTAATAAGTCTTAAACGGCTTTATCAGACAGCTGATAATCAGTACTCAGAAAAAACTGATAAGTACTACTAAGCCCGCTTTGCAGGCTAGTATTACTAATAAACCAGTAAACTGGCAAGTACTGCTAATCAGAGCAAACTGATAATCAGTACTAAAGCCAGTAAACTGGCAAGTACTGCTAATCGTAGTTGAGTCACTTAAACCCAGCGCTTGCGCTGGGTTTTTTTATTTAGATTCTTGTTGTTTTCATTAACCTAGCTTAATACCTCAATACTTACAAACCAGCTAGGCCAAACTAGCTAATTCACGCAGTTTACGCTCAAGTAAAGGCAAACGGCTTTGGCTGGCATTGTCGGGCGACAAATGCCCAGAAAGCGCCTGCATAAAGGCGCGATTCGCAAGCAGTGTCGCAAATTTAGCTTGTAAATATTCAACCAGCTCAGGCGCTTGAACCTTGCATTCATCTAACAAAGTCTCTCGTCCATCCACTACCGCAATAATGTCACCCAAATCATGGCTCCACAAAAAATCACCTTTGCCGCGGTCAGCAAAGGCTTCTAATTTGGTGGCAATAAATACAGGCGGGGTGATAAGTTTAATCACTTTTTGGTTAGGTAAAGTAAAAGCGCTAGCAGTATCCATCGCTAGCGGATACCAACGGTTAGCAAAGCCTAGCACGGCTTTTTCCATCGGCATTACATCTACAGCCACTTCGCCTATCCGCCACCTACAAATGGGCGCATCAACCGACATATCATGCACAAAACCACGCGCTATTAAGGCGGCTTCCACCACATGATACTCACGCAACACAGTGGCTTGCACGACCAAATCTACATCCTCAGTGGGTCTAATCGCAGGCATAGCTGGGTCTGTAATCAGCAAACCCACCACAGCGCCGCCTACAAACACCATTTGCTCATGCAAAGCATCACCTAAATGGTGGGCAACCAGTTCTAACAACACTACATTGGGGTCGTTTGCATTCACACTCATGCGCTCAAGCGTTCATTAAGTAAATCTTGCGCAAGCGTGCGCTCACGTGCGCTACCTGCACGCAAGGCATCAAACAACACCAGCAACTCATATAAAGCGGGGTTACCTTGTGCCGCATACGGCACATTTGGGTAAAGTGGATAAAGTGCCATGCCACGCACTGTGCCATTTTTGTCTGGCCACACCGGCGGCAACTCGCTAGGTGCCAATATTTTTTCTTTGATTGGTGAAGCCGCATATAAAGTTGGCAGGCCTCTAGTTACCTCCCCACGCACCGCAGGGAAAGCATAACGCGCACCAAATACCACAAACTGACGCAAAGCCTCGCGCACTATACGAGGCTTGCCATCTGCATCTTTAAATACCAATTGCGCTTGCTGCGCGCGCACCAAACTTGCATGCACTTTAGAAGCTGCCAAACCCAACTCTAACCCCAACGCGGCATAAGTCGGCATTGACTCTGCTTCAAGCGATAAACGTAGCAACACCACCAAATCTTGTGGTTTCAGTGCAATCTGTTCGTTAGATTTTGAGTTTGCCATACACTTTAATTATCCATTCCTTATTCCTGAACTGGGAATATATCAATAAAAAACAACAATATCAATAGATTGATAAATTTATTCCCAATTCAGGAATAAGGAATAGTTGTGGCATATGCTATATGCATACAGCCTATATGTATATAAATGAGCATTCTCATTGGCATCGTCATGCTGAGCGTAGCGAAGAATCCTGATAACTGGCTGATTGTAATAGATTCTTCGCCACGCTCAGAATGACAAGGTGAATTTTCACGAAGTGAAAAGAGAGGTTGCCCTGGGGTACAAAATTAAAGTTTTTAGCAATACTTGCACCACAGGCATTCCGATTTTCTAATGGCTGAAGCCATTGAAAGGTCGTATGCCAGCTTGCTGGCTTATCACACTTTTCTTGCTACTTTAGTAGCTTAGGAAATTGGGAAAGCCAAATACTGGCTTACGGTTAGTAGTGCTTATCAGTTTGTTCAGACTGGCTTAGCCAACGGCATTCCAGAACTTGTTTGGTGACTTAATCTCGGTTGCAACGTGCGCAAGGTTCTTCCATACCAATTTTGCGTTAATGTTTTTCTTTACAGCAAGCTGCTTGACGGCGCCAGCAACCAAAGAGGTTGGCGTTTCATCAATCAGGTGCATCACCTGTCCTTCAAATCCTGACTGAATTTTCCCGCTTAGCATGAATTGTTCCAGATCAGACGCTGACATGGATTTTTTGTAGCTAGTATTGATGTTGCTAAGCGTTATTTTAACGAAATCCATCTTTTTTCCAGTCGAGAACATTGGCGTGCCAATGATTTCGGCAATTTCAGAAAGTTTGATGGCGCCTATGTCACCAACCTTACCTTTTTCCAGATTCACAATGGTCACCCTAGAGACGTGCGAAGCTTCGGCTAGGGCCTTTTGACTCAGGCCGCATGCCGTTCTCCCCTTCTTAATGATTGCACCAATCGTTAATATGTTCATGGTTAATACTATAGCGACGCAATCAATAAAAGTAAAGCTTGCTTTACTTTTATTGATTGGTAGCACCTAACATAATCGTATTATGTGGTTGTCATCTAAAGACCTCTTGACCTGTCATGCTGAGCAAAGCGAAGAATCCAGATAACTGGCTGATTGTAATGGATGCTTCGCTACACTCAGAATGACGGTTCTTGATATTGTTACTAAAAATTGAGTTGGTTTTTGTTTTGTGCATACGACCTTTCATGCACTTTCACTCAGGATAATGAGCTTTCACGCTTGAATAATCTGCTTTCACTCTTTTCTTACTGCTTTAGCAGTTTAGAAAATAGGGGAAGCCAAATGCTGGCTTAGTGCATAGAAAGTCGGAGTACCCTTGCAGTGCAAAGCTCTCGATTAAATCAAGCTAATAGGTACGCTGGTTTTCAATTACCCTAATATCGGGTGACATCATTTCTAAAGATGAGATTACATTTTAAATATGGTTAATTTCAGCCAACTGGTGGTTGATTCTAGCTATTTAAAGCCGGTAGCGTGTAATAGATTACGTATAGATGATTGATTGTATTAACTAAATTTAATGGGTACGAAATTTGCATTATCTGCACAGTTTTCTAGTTTGCTGGTTTACTTAACTGTGCTGAATTTCATGTCAAAAATATCGCCTCTTGTTTTAATTTGAAGAGAGCTTTAGCACTTAGAAAATTAGTAATACTGTGCACCACAGGCACTCCGATTTTCTAATGGCTGAAGCCTTTGAAAAGTCGTATGCCTGCGAAGCGGGCTTAGTATTAGTTATTAGTTTGTTCTGATCGGAGTGCCCTTGTGGTGCAAAGCTCTCGTTAATAACAGATGTGTAACGATATTAATCTTGTCAGTAAATATAATTGAATCTTGGGAGTGTGGGTGATTACGCGTTTTTATAATAGTTTTTTTACAGCTTCAACTAGTTTATATCTGATAGTTACGGCGATATTTTTTCAGTTTCTAAATGGAAGTTTAGGATTTTTTGGGCGGTTGCCTCATCTGCATTGGGTTTTGCTAGGGCTTGGTTTTTTTGCGATATTGCCATTACTTAGTGTTAAGCCTTTACGTGCTTTTAATATTCCTAACCATTCGTTTATTATTTTTGGTGTAGGTGCCGTGGCGTTAGTGCCTTTGTTATTTGGTGCGCCTTTATCAATAAATGCCATAATCACTTTGCTAGTTTATTTGAGCTTTGGTTTTGTGTGTGTTTGCTTGGGTTATCATTTAGTAGATAAGTTGGGTGCCGAAAAGTTATTGGCTACAATATCTTGGTTTGCTTTGGCTAGTGGTTTGCTTGTTATTTTTGTTGCATTGTTTAGCTACTTTAGTGGTGGCTTGCTTGGGGCACAATGGTTTGTAGGCGGGGATGATATGACCGCTCACTCAGGGCTGTCGCATCGTTTTATTTATGCTTTGACCTTTGCCACAATAGCGTTGCTTTATCTGTATGCTAAGTGCAATTTACCAATCACTTTTTTCTTTATATTATTGGTGTCTTTATTATCTGTGCTCGTTTTTGTGGGTGGTGCTTATGTTTGGATTTATCCTTTAACCATCACCTTGTTAGCAATTGCCATGCAGGTCGTAGCTATCAAGCAGCGAACCGGATCAACCAGCATTAGGAGTTTGGTGCGAGTTGCGCTGTTATTATTGCCATTGTATTTTGTTTTGGACGGGGTAATTGCATCGTTGGCTAATAATGCGTTGGAGTTACCAGTAATGCAGGCAACCGTTGTATCAAGTGTTATGCAGTTTGAAGGTGCGTCTGTACTGCTGTTGTTGTTGCTGGCTGGGTTAGGTTTGTGGGTGTATCAGTATAAAGCGCATCAATTTAATATAGAGGCATGGTTTTTTGCGGTTGTATTTTTGACGCTGCTGATTAGTTCTATTTTAAATTTCCCGTTAGCGTTTGGCGCTTACCTAGGTTTAATTGGTTTCTTGCTAGGTGTATTTCAGAGAAAAATATAAATAAGCTTTTGCTTGAAAATAAGCTTGATTGAGTTGGGTGTGAGCTTAAAATTGATGTAAGTTGGCTGTCAACTTACATGTTGGTGGTTGTTTTCAGCCATTTTTTGGTTAATATTATTTTTTTGATCAATTAACTTATTGATTAATTTTGACATTTTATTTTGGAATGAAATGTGCTTGTTAACCTGAGTGTTACTAGTTGATTTTTGTTATTTGTATTATCTCTATTTGAGATTGAGAGTTTAACGTCTCCCTAGTGGAGACGTTTTTTTATGGGTTTAGTTAAGTTGCAATAAAGGAGTTTGAATGTTTCCTCGTATTCTAAGCATGATGATGTCACCTAATGTTAGCTTATTGATGCTGGGGTTGATGTTAGTGATGCCGTTTGTTTTTCCGCATCATAAGCAACCAATCCCATCATTTTTTGGGGAGTGGCTCACTGCAATGTTTGCGATGTTGGCTATTGTGCCAATGTTATATAAACATCGCTGGCAACCTTACACTGTACCGAGAATCATTTTTTTACCCATAGGCTTTATGGTTTTGTTGGTACTGCAAGTTGCGTTTGGCGATATTGCCTACTGGCAGCAGCATGTGTTAATTGCACAGTACTTTTTTCTAATGGCGGTACTTCTAGTGCTGGGCGCAATGTTGCGTCAGCAGTTGGGGTTTGAGCGTACGGTTAGTATTTTTGCGGGCGCAATTTTATTGGCGGGTTTGTTGAGTGTGGTGTTGGCAACGCTTCAGGCGTACGGAATTTCACTTAATCATTTTGTAATGAGCCATAAATCTGGCGGATTTTCAGGCAATGTCGGGCAAACCAATCATCAGGCTAATTTGTTAGCCATCGCATTATGTGCGCTGGTTTATCATTATATGCAGCAGCGTATTAAATTGTGGCTGGCTACGGTCTTAGCACTTGTGCTGTTGTTCGGCCTTGCACTTACTGGCGCGCGTTCAGCTTGGTTGTATGTGTTGCTGATTCCTGTTATTTCTATCGTTTACAAGTATTTTAAAATGCGCAGCAATACGCCTGCTGGCGGCCCATTAAAGTCATTATTGCCGTTTGCGTTGGCATTACCGCTGATGTTTTTTCTAGTGCAGTCACTGTTGCCGCTATTGGCGAGTGTTGCATTACCGCCTATGCCTTCAGAGCGTATGATGTCTATGGCGTATGGCGAGTCTATCCGATTAAATATGCTAAAAAGTGCATGGCATGTGTTTATGACCCAGCCTTTGCTAGGTGTTGGTTTTGGGCAGTTAGCTTGGCATGATTTGCAGTTAGCTGAGTTAGTGCCAAACCTGCGTGGTAACTTTGCACAAGCGCACAACCTTGTTATGCAACTTCTTGCTGAAGCTGGCTTACTTGGTTTTACTATCTTCGCTATTTCATTAGTTTATTGGTGCAACGCCTATAGAAAGGCAAGCCTAAGCCCAGAACGCTGGTTCGTGGCAATGCTACTGATGATTATGCTGGCGCACAGCATGCTGGAATATCCATTGTGGTATGCCTACTTTTTAGCGCCTACGGCATTTATATTAGGCGCATCTGATGAAAAATTATATACCGTTAAATGGCAGGGAGCGCCGCTATTGGTGGCGCTTGTGCTTGCTATTTCACTGGTGAGCCTGTTTCAGTTGTTGCGTGATGATATCCGGATTGAATATTGGTTCAATGAGCCTACGCTAGATAAGTTGCAAGAAAATAAATTTCAGCTGATGGATCAGCATATGCGCTCAGTTAGGCGTTACTCACCATTGGCGGCGTATGGGGACGCTACCGTATTGTATGCATTGCCAATCAACAGGGATGATCTGGAGTTTAAGGCTAAGGCGTTACGCAAGGTGTTGCAAGGGTTATTATCACCAGGGCACGCTTACCATTACAGTACGGTTTTAGCGATGCAAGGCCGCATGGATGAAGCAACCGCGCATTTGAAAAAAGTTTATACAAGGCACCCAGGCGTAATCAATCATTACTGGTCTGAGGTTGTGCGCCTTACGCTTAAGGGTGATATTGCCCTTTACCCGTTAGTGCAAGCGATTGAAAAGCTGAGAGATCAAGATCAAAACGAAACGGTGGTTGAAGAAAAGCCGACGCTAAAATTAACGCCAAATCTTGTAGGTGGCTCAATTTAAATTAAACCCAGATTGTCCATTAGACGAGAATATACGCAAAAACCTGTTCGAGGTGAGCTTGTCGAAGGCATTGTATCCATTCAAATTTCGACTAACCCTGCTTTGCAGGGAAGTTTTACTAAATGTTCAATGCGAACGGACTTCAAATATCATCGAAAAATATCATCAGGCGGAAGCAATGGGTGGTTGAAGTTGGTTGTAAACCACTAAAAATGGTGGTTGTAACAACCAATAAGTGGTTGAAAAAAACCACATTAACACGGTTTTTTTTAAGCTGATGATTGCACTAAAATTTACTATTAACAATAGATACAATTAGTTACAATTTGAAATAATTGGTTGGCACACCTGTTGCTTATATGTAATGCGCGCATCGGGTAGTCACTAGTTGTTGTGTGCCGGGGATACCTGATCCCTCCCGAAAGCAACCCGTTAATAGCGGGTTCAGGTATGGCAGTACGAATTGAAGTGAGTTAAAGCTTTCAAGTGATCAAAGTCATCATGTTGATATGTTTAGCAAGCATCAAATCAAACTTTAAGTTAATAAATATATATTTTTGAAAAAACTCTAAATTTAGGAGAATTAATAATGATGAAACAAAAAGGTTTTACCTTGCTTGAGCTATTGGTGGTGATCACCTTGCTAGCAGTGTTAGCAGTAGGTGCACTAGTGGCTTATGATGGTATTGGCGAAAACGCTGAGTCAACAGCAACAGCATTCAACACTGCATCTTTAGACCGCGCAGTGCGTAACTACCGTGCAGTAGAGCAAGCATACCCAGACCAATGGGATAACTTGGCACAACCTACTTCAGGTGAAGCTGCTGGTGGTAACGCAAGTGATTTTATTGCACCAGAAACTAAAGATGTTTTTGGTTCTTGGCAGGTAGGTACTGCATCTTCAGCAGTGCAAAATGCTTTCTTTAATGTGGTTGCAAATGTATGGGGTATGGAAGAGCTTCAACATGTAAATTCTGTTACTACTACGGTAGCGCCAGGCAAAATGCACAATGAAGGTTCAAATATTGCTGGTGCACTAGAAACTGATTTTGCAGCTGGTGAGTTTGATTACATCTCTATTGTGCCTTCAGTAAATGGCGCTAACGTTGGTGCCGGTTGTCAAGTTGGTGGCCCATCAGTAAGTGCAACATTTGCTGGTACAACTACTGGCTTAGCGCTTGCGCAACGTTTGAACGCTATGAACGATGCCATGGGTATTGAACGTTGTCATTTAGTGATTGCTTTAGGCTTTGGTGGTGATGCTGCAAGCAGCACTTCACGTTCTTCAGCTTCAATCGTAGCAGCACCAACCTTTGGTGGTGGTGGTGTGTTGAACCCAGCTGTTAACTACACACGTTACGTAGGTTTGTTCCACGTTGCGCGTACAAGTAGTGGTGCTTCAAACGTGACAATTGATGAAACTAATTTCTTCCCACGTCCAAAATTGATTGGTTTTGTTGATACACTTGGCAACCCAATTGATGTGAATATTGCAGCTGCTACAGCAAACTAAGTAAAGCAATCGTAAGGTTGTGATGCTTTAAAAAAAGTACGGGGCAGGGTCTGAAATAGGCTCTGTCCCGTTCTGCATGAATAAAATCTGTTAATGAATATAAGCGGTGTTTCAGGAAAGTTGAGTGCTGCTTCAGTTATTTTAAATACTGAGGTTGTGAACGGAATTTTCTTGAGTGACTGTAGAAGATATTTGTTTGGTATGAATACTGTTTTATCTATTCATAAAATAGAGTTTAATCATTTAACAATAGTGAGAATGCAATGGCTGGCGTAAATCAAACTGTTCGTGGATTCACCTTATTAGAAATGCTAGTAGTTATCACATTAATGTCAATTGTGGCTGCAGTTGGTTTGTTTTCTTACGAGGGAGTGCAGGATGAAGCCTCTGTTGATACCACAAAAATAGAAATGCTCGAATTGAAAAAGGCACTGCTTCAGTTTCGTGCCGATAACGGTGCCTTTCCTTGTACAGTTTATAATGAGTTTGCAAGGCCGTATGAGCTTGTGGTTGCTGATATGGTTGCACTAACTTTCCCTGCTGGTCTTGATGATAGTGCAGGCGATTTATTAAACAGAAGAGCTTGGTGCGAAGATAATGCGCTGCAAATGTTGCGAAAATTCCCATTCAACGAAAGGGATAATGACCCTGTAACGGGCACTTATATTGGTGATGTTGCAACTACACACCCACTTTGGAGCCCAGAATTAAAAAGAGGGTGGCGTGGTCCGTATCTTACTTCCAATGATGCATTGACAGACGCATGGGGTAATGCCTATCGTTTATATGATTTAGAGCTTGATTTTCACCCTGCACGTAAGTATTGCGATATGGACTCCGCTAACACGACATTTGCTGAGTGCCGTGGAGCTTCTGAAGCAGGATTTGACCCCGCAGTGCATTTAGTTTCTGCGAATGTAGCTAGAGTCGTGAGTGCCGGGCCAGATGGTTTATTTGGTGAAACAAATGCCGATAATTATTGCCAAGCAAACCTTAATAGTGCAGATGCTAAAGCTAGGGATGACATTGTGCTGTGTTTATTGCAGTAAGTTTTATGGCAAGAAAATGTACACTTACTCCCCAGTTTTATCTTCTATTTGCAACAGGAGGCGCATGATGTTCGCGTCTGCATTTTTACGAAATGGATGTTCTGCTCAAGTGCGTGGATTCTCACTTTTAGAGTTGATGCTAGTTTTGTTAATTATTGGCTTAATGGCTGTAACCACCACGTTATTGACAACTGGTGTAGATGATCAAGCCAAATATGATGATACCCAGCGACGCCTAGCAATGATTAAACGCGCGATTGTAGGAGACGCTACACGCACCATCAACGGCGAGCCTGAAATCAGTGGTTTTGTGGCAGATATGGGGCGATTACCAGCTTGTATTAGAGAATTAGTAGATGGTAAGTGTGTAGACAGTGACCCAACCCCGCCATTATGGGCACTGGATGTTGCTTCAGGTTTGTGGGCGGGCTGGCGAGGCCCATATCTTGATGCTGGTACTAGTTCTGTTTTTCGGGATGGATGGGGTAATAAAAATGTGCTTGCTTCTATAGATCCGACCGCAACTGAGGCGGAGATTGCTGATGAAGATGCACGTAATTTTGGTTGGCAATTTAGCGGAATGTTGAGCGTTGTAAGTTTAGGTAAAGATGGTGCACCTGATGGATTGGATAAAGATTATACGGCTGACATGACAATGGATATTTCTGCTACTGAACATCAGGTTGATCTCGCGAGTTGGGATGTTATAAGCGTGGAGTTTAACAATGTCGGTAGTGCTCCAATTACAATTCCAGCTAACTCACTCCAGTTATTACTGCATACGCAAATAGAGAGTGAAAATTTTTACTTGAGCCTCCCATTTCCCCCATCTAACACTACTGTTCCTGCGGCGTTTGCTGTGACGCTGCCAGTTTCAAGCGGTGATAAGATTAAATTACCTGGAACAAGCACTGCAGAGGGCACAGTGACTAAGGTCATCATCAATACTGACGGGGTGTTGAAAAAGGATGTTGGTACGGGATATGTAGATATTTTTTCAATGGTTGGTTGCCCATGTGTAATAGAGTTGCCTGTTAATACCACATTAAGCGGAGATGAGCTTACAGTTGCAACTGCTGGAGTTTTAACGTTACCGCCATGGACTAATATAGTGCCCAGTAAAGTTAATATTCCAGTCAATGGATTGGCTAAGCATGTAGTGACAGCGCCACCAGGAAGTGACTGGGATGCGTCTAACTGGAGGTTAAATCTACCATCAGGCGCAACTGTTACTTTTCCTACTGATAGCGAATGGGACAATAATAAAGTTTTTTCTGCCACACCCACCATTAATGTAAGTGAAAGTTTTAGCTTGAATAGTACACAAGTGACGACTAGCTCAGGCGATGTGTTTTTTGTGCCATCAGGGTCAACAAACGCAGCTAACACTATCACATTGGCTGCTAATCTGCCCTTGCCAGTTGGCGTAAGTGCGTTGTCAGTTGTGTGTGCTTCTAATAAAGCTATTTATACTGGAGATGATTGTTCTACTGCAGATCCATCTGCAGCATATGACGCTACCTATAAAATTAAACTTGCCCCACGCCAAGCGGCGCCATTAAAACCTAATCCTCTAATTTGGACTATTGAGTAGTGAATTCAATGAAATTTTCTGACTTACGTAACAAACTGCCATTTCTTAAAAGTACTAATACATTATTGGTATGCGAAACCGATGGTTTGTCTTTGCGTGGTGTGGTGGTTGTACGCGCTACACATTCACTTAGCGTATTGCATGTTGCAGAGTCAAGCTTGCCAGATTTAGAAGCAGCGGTTGCAGATTTAATCGCTCAATTGCGGGCTTTAGGCTGGAAAGATAATCATGCGATTTTGCTGAACCCTGCAGTAACGCAGGCTTTAATTGAGCTGCCAGTAGACCCTAAAGTGCCACGCGAAGAGTCGCAAATGCATGATTTGGTGCATTGGGAAATAGAGCCGCAGCTCATGCAGCAATCAGCACAATGGTCTCTGGGCCGTATGTTGGTGGCTTTAGGGTATTTATCTCAAGAGCAGGCGCAGGCAGTACATGATACGCAGCAGGGGCGAGGTAAGCCAGCAGGGTCAACGGTTGAAGTGTATGCCTATAAGATTTTTGGTGATATTGCCCTAGATCTTGGTTATATCAACCGTACTCAGTTGGATGAGTCTTTATTGCGGCAAGAGTGGCTAAAGGGTGATTTGGAACAGTTGTCCTGTAATTGGCTAGCACAGTCAGAACCAAAGCGTGAAGATGACAATGCTGGTTTTCATTGGATGGCTAGTGCGATTAGTCGGCCATTGCAGTTACGTTGGGTGGCTGCTTTTTCTCGGCAGTCAGTTCGATTGCAGTCTATATACCCTTTGTTAGGTTGTAGTGTAGCACTGTTGCCAGCGCACGAAGATGCCGTTGCTATGGAGGTAAGTAACGGAGCCTCTACGTTAATTGGGATTCGTGATGGATTAGCTGCAACAGTTCAAACACATTTTAGCGAGACGAGTGACCCACTGCAGGCGTGTTTAGAGAATTACCATGCTATCCCCTATTCTGTGACGTCTGCTGTTTGGCTAGGCTATTTTGGTAAGGCTGCCGATGAGTTGCAAACAAGGTTGAGTAGCGCCTTGGGTGTAGATGTGCATTTGCTGCCTGATGCTCACGCGCGAGAATATTTGCCACAAATGACAGCCGGTATGCTTGGTGCTGCGATGCATACACTGGGTGTTACGGTGAATGCGCAGTGTTGCGATATACCAACAGCTGGGCCACGCAAGCCATTGTTTAAACGTGTTGAAGTTAGAGCCGGTGTTTTAATCGCTACATTGCTAGTGCTGGTGATGATTGCAGAAGTGGTTCTTTTTGTGAGGCAAATGCAAATTGGTGAGGTGTATGCGCGTGTCACTGCGGATGAAAAGAAGCTGAACGAAGCGGTGAAAGAGGTGCAGACAGCTATTGATGGAATTAACCAACAAAAGGGTCAGTTATTAGCACAGCAGAATGAGCGTTTGCGGCTTGAGGCTAGGTTACGTTTCTTTGCAGAAGAGTTGCCAGATCGTGCTGTATTTGTGCAGGCTTTATTTGCTGCCTTAGAAAATACCGTTACCGAAAGCGTAGTGATTGATCATATTGAGGAGTTTTCACCTCAGGCGACATCACCAGAATCTGGATTTAATTTAACCGCTTGGGCGCTGAGTGATGAGGCCGCGGTGCGCTTCGTTAAGTCATTAAAGGAGGCGATGTTACCTTGGAAGATAGACGTGGAAAATGTTAATTTGACCGAACAGCAGGGACGACTCAAGTTAAATGGCTATCTTGTGCGCTTGCGCTTGGTTAAAAAAGCACAGGCGTCAGTGCTAAATTCGCTTAAGGCTGGTGCAACGGGTAAAGATGGGAGTGCTCAATGAATTTACAAAAATTGAGTTTAAGAGAGCAAGTGCTTTCTGCTTTTGTAGTGACTGTATTGATCATTGGTGGGTATAGTTTTTTGAGGTTTGTGCCCGCGTATAAAGCAACCGTTGAGATGCAGGCCGCTATCTTGAAGTCTCAAGCGCATTTGCAGAATACTGAGATTCCAGAAATGCCAGATGAAGATTTTGACGAGTTGGAAGATAAGTTGAATGACCTCACTCAAAGTGTGAACTTGCTTAAGGCTAACTCTGCCACCATCGAGTCTAGATTTGCTCCAGAAGACTCTCAAGAGCTTAGGTTACGTATTTCAGAATTAGCCCGGCAACATGGTGTGCGAATTCGTGGCAGTAATGCTTTTGAAGCTACATCCAGTATAAGTGCAGCAGCTGGTGCTGTTGTCTCTCAGGCTGATGCAAAACGTGCAGCAAGAAAAGCACAAAGAGAAGCGGAGCGCGCGGCAAGGCTTGCGCGAGCAGGTAAGGGGCCAGCTAAAGTGGCAGTTAAGAAAGAAGAGGCCACCCAAGCGCAAATTGTGATTCCATCTGAGGACTTAGGTTGGTTAGCGCGTCTAGCACCTGGTAGTATTTTTCACCGTCCTTTACAAACCATGAGTGTAGAAGGCGATTTTGAAGGGATTAGGAGTTTTATTCGAGGGTTAGATCAATTGCCATGGCAGGTAACCGTTGTGAAGTTGGATATCGCGGTAATTGCTGCAGATATGCCACTTGGTGTTCCACAGCCATTGAGTGCGCAGTTGGTGCTTGCATTGTGATTATCCAAATAAATAGTTTATGTCTGATGTGTTTTTTAAGGGTAGCCTAAGATGGCGTTAACCGAAGATCATTTGATTAATGCTGCGGTGCAGCGTGGTTTGATTGAAGTTGAGGTGTTGAATCGGCTACGTGGTGAAGCACGAAAATTGCGTACTGGTCTCGTCTCTATGGTGACTGCACATTATCGCTTTCCTGTCTCTGCATTGTATCGGGCATATGCGGAGGCAAGGGGAATTGATTACATAGATATAGCAGCATATGGATATAACTTCCCTTCAGATTTACTTAAAAAGATTCCACATAGCTTAATTAGCCGTAAACAAGTATTGCCTGTTTTAAACGCAACAGGAGTACAAATGTTAGCACTTTCTGACCCTGATGATAGGGCGACTGTAGATTCGGTGCAGCGTGCTGTAGGGCGACATTTGCCTATTGTATTAGCTGACCCGCAAGCATTGAGAATCAGTATTGAAAAAGCATTGCTTGTGAGCGATGCGCCTGTTGCTAAGTTAGAAACAGATTTGGTACAGATGTTAGATGACATTTTGCGAGAGTCTTATCTTAACCGTGCCTCTGATGTGCATTTTGTAGTTGAAGAAAATGGCTTAAGAGTGCGTTTGCGTGTGGATGGTAGGTTGCGTGATTATCCTGTTGAAGCTGATGCTATGGTTGCTGCTGGGTTGGTTTCACGCGTTAAAGTATTGGCAAACCTTGATATCGCAGAACAGCGTGAGCCGCAAGATGGCGGTTTTAGCTACAAATTAGCGCCACCTATCGATCGTGAGTTTAATATCCGCGTTGCTACAGCGCCCACGCGGCTAGGTGAACGCGTGACAATGCGGTTGTTGGGGCAAGAGTCTCAGGGATTAACACTGACTGATCTTGGTATGTTAGAAGATGATCTGAAGCAATTTCGGCAGGCGATTCGTAAGCCATTTGGCATGATTCTATTGACTGGCCCAACTGGTAGCGGGAAGTCCACCACTTTATTTGCAGCCCTTCAGGAAATTAATCATCCTGAAATAAATATTATGACGGTCGAAAACCCGATTGAATATGTGATGGATGGTGTTTCTCAAATTCAGACTGGTGCAAAAATAAGCTTTGCAGATGCTTTAAGGTCGTTATTACGGCATGACCCTGATGTGTTAATGGTGGGGGAAATTCGTGATGCTGAAACAGCTGACGTTGCATTAAAAGCTGCAATGACGGGGCATTTGGTGTTTTCTACGCTACATACTAATACTGCGGTTGGTACTGTCGCGCGCTTAATTGATATTGGCTGTGAACCTTTTTTAATTGGTTCAACCATGAATGCTGTGATTGCGCAGCGCTTGGTGCGTCGATTGTGTCCACATTGCAAAGTTGCGCGTTCTGCAAATGCTGAAGAGCGAGATTTGCTAGATGTAAAAGAAAAAGATGTCATTATTTATAGCCCAAAAGGCTGTGCTTATTGCCAAGGGTCTGGCTATCGCGGTCGATTAGGTCTGTTTGAAACGTTATGGTTTGATGAGCAGTTGAGTAAACTTGTTGCAAGAGGATGCACTGAGGATGATATCGTCTCTGCGGCAGGTAGCCGATTACGCGCTATGTGGGATGATGGCAAAGCTAAGGTGCTAGCGGGTGCTACGACTATTGATGAGTTGCAAACCGTAGCTATCAAAAGAGATTAAGTATGCCAGCATTTAAATATACGGCGGTTGACACTAAAGGTAAGGAAAGTAAAGGTTCGACTCAGGCTGTTGACTCACGTACTGCTGTTGCACAATTAAGACAGCAAAATTTATTTGTCGTCAAAATCAATCAAATTGCAGACGGAGAATCGGTAGATAAAGTTGGGCTAGCCAAAGAGATTAACTTCTCAAGTTTGAGTGATATGCGCTCTGTGCCAACGCGGGACTTAGTTTTTTTCTTTAAGCAGCTTTCTTTTATGTTACGTGCTGGCTTGCCAGTAATACAGGCTTTGCAGCTTTCACATAAACAAATTTCGAGTAAACGCTTATGTAATATTATCGGCAAGATGATTGCTGATATTGAGTCGGGTAGTCAGTTGTCGCAGGCGATGAGTGTTCACAAAGATGTGTTTCCGTTAATTGCAGTAAATTTAATGAAAGCAGGCGAGTTTACTGGTGAAATTGATGCGATTTCTGATCGCTTGGCAACACACTTAGAGAAACGTGTTGCATTGAAGTCTCAAACGATTAACGCGCTTATTTACCCTGGTGTGGTGATGTTAGTGGCAATGGGGGTTGTGACATTTTTGGTGACAAAAATTATTCCAGCATTTGCAAAGTTTTTGGCAAGTAAGGGTAATGCTTTACCACCATCTACCCAGTTTTTGATTGATGCTTCAAGTTTTGCAACGCAATACGGTATATATATTGTTGGCGCTATGGTTGCATTTGTCATTGTTATTGCGGTGGCATATCAAAAGCCAGTTGGACGATTGAAAATTGATGGATTTTTACTAAAGGTGCCTGTCATTGGTAAATTACTTACTCATGGTGCTATTGCAGAGTTGACATGGTCACTTTCTATGATGTTGCGTAGCGGCTTGACTGTTTTTGATGCTTTAAAGATTAGTGCAAATGTCATTGGGAATCGAGTCATTTCAACTAAGTTGCAGTCTGCCTCAGCGCTGATCTTAACGGGCAAAGATATGGCCTCAAGTATCCAACATCCAGCTATTCCAGATTTGGTCACGCAAATGGTGTCTATTGGAGAGCGAACAGGTACTTTGGATCACGTGTTGATGGAGTTGGGCATGTTCTATGAGGCTCAGTTACAGGTTGGGATAAAGCGATTAAGCGCGATGATTGAACCCGCACTTATTCTTGTAATCGGCGGTATTGTTGGCTTTGTTTATTACTCGTTCTTTCAGGCAATGTTTTCACTGGCGAAAGGTTAGATTATTTTGAAAAATAATAGGTTCTGTTTTTTGTATTTTCAAAAGCTAGATTTCAATTTACGTAAAGTGAATTTGTGTTTTATGTTATTTGTGGTTGCTGCGTTAATTTCTTTTGAGCCCAGCGCCGCAGGTGCTGCTGGAAATAACTATTCATTAGCGTCACCGTCCCAGGTACGGTCAGTTCGTGATCCTTTTACAACAAGTGATCAAATGTATTCTGAAACTGCCAGTCAATCAGCAACGCGCGCAGGTAATGGGCAAGGTTTTGTACCTGGGTATGGCCCACAGAATATCCCCAAAATGCGTCTTAAAGGCTTTATGAACAAAGGTACAAAAAAAATGGTTGCGTTATTAGAAATTGAGGGTGCAGGTGTTTACTTGGTAACCGAGGGCGACGAAATTGGTTTGCAAGCTATTGGGCAGAATACAGTAGTGAAAGTAGTTAAGGTAGATATTAATGGTGTGCGCGTACAAACAGGCCAGGTAAATCAAGTGATTCTTGTGCAGTAACTAAGAGTACTTTTTATCTTGTAGTAGTTTTTGGTGGTTTTTAAAGTACGACTTCAAGTGAGTGAATATATTGTGACTAAAAATGTATCAAATAATAGATTGTTATCAGTAACTGACCATTTGCGTTTATGTTTTTTAGGAGGCGTTGTTTTGGTGGCTTTGCCTGTTAGCGTATCGTCCACTGAGTCAAGTTTTATACAGCACTTAGCTGCGGCGGCTCCTAGTGCAAATTCTGTTTATAGTGTGAACGACTCTTCTTATAAAAGCTCGGTTGAAACTACATCATATACCAAGCAATATGAGCATGATGCCAATGCAAAAGACAACATTGAAACGACCAGTGTAGCGCCAGACATTCCATTAAGTCAGTCACCACTTCGTTCTGGATTGATGCCAGTTTATAAAAAAACAAAGGTTAAATCCGTAACGTTTGATCAACAAGCTACGCTAGCTGTTGCAAATGCAGCACCGCTACAAACTTATGCAGTCAATAATGCTTCGGTAAAGCCAGTGACTGCTGATTCTGCTGTAAAGCAATTTGAAAATACATCCATGCCAAAGCTTGCTAATGCAACGGAGGATATTTCTTCTCAGGCAAGAGTTGGTAAATTACAAATGCCGCAAGTGTTGCCAAAACAAGATTTATCTAAAAAAAAATTAGCAATACTTGATACGCCAAATATAGAGCAGCAACAAAATAAACCTGTTATAGGTCAACCTGCTGGTGAAGTGAAGCTACCTATTGCTGAACCTATTATTACAGCTAAGCCACAGGGTGCAATGAAGCCAAAACCAAGAGCTCCATTAACAGGTGAAGATGCTGTGATTAGTAAACTAGAGTTTAAGCAAGCCAATATGTTAGATGTTGTGCGCGCCCTTGCTGATATGTCAGGTTTAAATATTGTTGCGACTGAGGAGGCTGCGAAGAAAAACGTGACCGTATTCTTGCAAAATATTTCAGTAAAAGATGCGTTAGATACCATTACCAAAAACAGCGGTTTATGGCATAGGCAAGATAAAATCAGTAAAACCTTCCGTATTATGACTACAGAAGAATATCAACGGGATGTTGTAGTGTACAGAGAAGATACAACAAGAATTTTTAATCTGTTGCATCCTAACCCCACTGAAGTGGCGACAGTAATACGTGATATTTATAATCAGCGCGTTATTATTTCACAACTATGCGATGCTGGCGCGGTAAGAAAGCTAGGTGGTAGTGCTACAGGAAATGCTGGCGGTAGGGGTGGCATGGGTGGCGTGGGTGGGAGAGGTGGTGTAGGTGGTATAGGTGGTATAGGTGGTATAGGTGGCCAAGCTAATCGTAACTTACTTTCAGGTCGAAATGGGCGTAACCAAGGAATGAATAATCCGTTTTCAAGTCGTGTCAATGATCAATTGACACCTGATCAATTACAGATGCTTGAAGATACTACTGAAAATACTGGCAGTAATGTAGTGAATTCAGAGGGTTTAAGAAAAGTTGGCAGTAGTGAGCCTCTCATTTTTTTGAGTGTAAATTGTGAGCATAATCTAATCATTATTCGAACCAGCGATAATGCTGCTATTAAAGACATTGAGCATTTAATAAAGGAAATGGATAGACCTGTTCCGCAGGTTTTGTTGGAAATGAAAATTCTGGAGCTGTCAGCAGGTGATAGCTTTGAGCAGTTGTTTGATGTTAATTATCAGGCTGGTGCGGTTAAAAAAGGTCCTGGAGTTTGGTTGCCTGGAGATCCTCCGTTACCTCCTGTACCTGCCTTGACGGTAGTGCCTGGCAATGCGACCCCTTTCGATGCGGGGTATTTGGGGACCCTTGCCAAGCAACACAATTTAACAACCGCCGCAGGTTCATTAGTTTATCAATTTTTAAGCGATAAAATCAGCGCAAAAATACAGCTGTTACAAACGAAAAATAAAGTTAAAACCATTAGCTCGCCTGTGCTGTTAGCATCAAATAACCGAAAATCAGAGTTATTTGTAGGTACGCAGAATTTAATTACAACTGGATTCAATCCTGGCACAGTGGTAACACCAGCTAATGGCGCGCCAACAACTGTAGCGCCTACCCCCATCACTTCAGTGGAAGATGTTGGGCCAAAATTGACGATTACTCCGAAAATTAACGCGGATAGAACAGTAACGATGGAAATTGACCAATCTGTTACGAGTATTGTACGTGCTTTATCTCAGGTTCTAGTGCCTGATGCGACAGGTAACCTTACACAGCAGTTTGTTGATGGTTTGAATGTGGCAACGATTAACGGTATTGTGACGGCTAAAGATGGGCTTACTGTGGCGATTGGTGGATTGATTAAAAACAGTGAGAGCAAAGTTGATACAAGAGTGCCTATATTTAGCAGCATTCCCTTATTAGGAGAGCTATTTAAAGGTAAAAAAGATGTGACTAGCCGCACGGAAATGGTGCTATTAATTACACCACATATTATTAGTACTGCCTCTGAGTCTGATGATATCACTAGGAATGTCATGGAGCCGATGACCGAGCAAGAGTGGTAATGATTCGCCCTAATTAATTATGAAAGACAATGTATGAAATTTACTGCTTTTTTTATGATTGTTTCATCGATTTTCTTAACTTCTTGTGCTACTGAAATTCCACAAGCGAAAAGCTTTCAATCTACTGCGCAAAGAAAAGCAATGGCAGCCCAACATTGGGGAATGATTGCAACAGATGCAGTCGATCAGACGCGATTAGCTTTAGCAAAACAAGCCACTTTAAACGGTAGCCCTTTATACGTTTCAGATAATGGTAGCACTGACTTTGGTCGTGCATTTCGCAAGTACATGATTGCTGGGTTGATTGATGCGGGTTATACGGTATCTGCTACAAAGGAGGGTGCAATTGAAGTTGGCTATGAGGCACAGGTTATTCGGCATGCATCATCATTTGAACCAAGATTGTTTGGTTACAAACCAGGAATGGCCACAGGTGGAGTGGTTGGTTTTTGGGTATTACGCGATGCTTTGAAATATTGGTCAACGACTAATCTTGGATTAGGTTCTGTCGTTGCTGCAGCTTCATATGATGGATACAGGGCAGTTAACCCAGGAGAGACTGGAGTCGAATTATTAGTTTCCACCTCAATTATTCATAACAATCGATATGTCATGCTTAATGCTGACGCTTACTATATTGATAAAGATGAAGCTTGGTTGTTTGAAGGTTGCAAAGGTAAAAATAGACGCTTATGTCGTTAATGGTTATAGCGTTGACTGATAGTGATTATTGATATTTAAAAATTGAATATAGCGTGATGACTGAACCCACACCCAAAAAATCTGCATTGAGTGGTGCGTTAAAACTGGTGGTCTTGTTTTTGATGATCGGGTTTTGGGTTTGGTTTTTTGAGTGGGCACCCGTGATGGATTTATCTACACGGTTTAGCCATGCCTTTGAACGTTTAACGGGTAAGGTTACAAATTTAGCACCACCATCTACAGAACCGAGTGCGCCAGTCATGGCAAACGCTGACGGCTGCGAGTCTAGTTTGCCACCCAATGGCAGTCAGTTCACTTATCCTCAAGCTAAAAATCAGCAAAATAAGCTACATTCGCGGTTTTATGTGTCTAACGAGCATGTATTTCCAATGCTGTTAATTTTATCTGACCCTGCAACGGCAGCGCGTTTTAAGGTGGTGATGTTGCATCCACGGCAATCTAGCCAAGTGCATTTACCCGCAGCCAATTATGATTTAAAAGTGCAGGTCGGGCTTTCGTGGTGTAATTTGAGTAAGGGATTTATCAATGGCGCAGAGGTTACTGCACCGCAAGCGCTGGAAATTAAAGGTGCTGAGGTCGCTAACTTACGGCTTATGCCATTTGGAGATGCACCTGCCGATATTATGTTTTCTTACAGCAAGTCACTAGGTGTGATTGAGGGCGGGCAAGATCAGCGCCCAGAGGGT
This sequence comes from Methylotenera sp., assembly GCA_030652995.1. Taxonomy (GTDB): domain Bacteria; phylum Pseudomonadota; class Gammaproteobacteria; order Burkholderiales; family Methylophilaceae; genus Methylotenera. The sequence continues at coordinate 19,936 of JAUSAG010000028.1, read as the reverse complement.
GTTGGCGTGCTTAATTTGCAGCGTGTGGTGGGTGGACATTACGCGGTTGAAGGTAGCATCAATCAGGTGCCAATCAATTTTTTGGTAGATACAGGCGCGACTATTACCGCCGTATCGTCAGATTTTGCCAAGCATGCAGGGGTAACTGATTGTGAGCCATATAAAACACAAACTGCCAATGGTGTAGTGAATGTTTGTTTAGGTACCGCACGTGAAATGACCATCGGGCAATTTAGATTAAAAAATGTAAAAGTGAGTTACAGCAATGGCTTGGGCAATACTTTTTTGCTAGGCATGAATGTGATTGGGCAATTTCGTATGGAGCAGCAGGGCGATGTGATGCGACTGACGCTACATTAGCGTGGTCTGATTTATGGGCACCTTGACTAACTTAAAAACTTGAATTATTAGAGGTCCCCTTATCTGATTAGCCGCATTTTAGTCACCATAAACAGCAATCATTGATAGCTATAAATTGGTTACAGACGCGACTAAACGCTACATTAACATCTTGGATTTTATGAAATTTGCTATTTAAAGTAGCGAGTGGTTGTATTTTGTACTTAAAGTGGTTTACTACAACCAAAAATTGGTTTATTACAACCAAAATGTAATAATTTTGTAAATGCAATCAAATACATAGAGTTTTTAGGTAAAATAATTCAGTAAAATTAACGTGTTTTTAGTACGTGTTTTTTTGATTTTTTTTATTCAATAATAATAGGAGATTAATATGTTTCGTTTAACGGTGGGCGCTACCTTAATAGCAGCAGCATTTTTTGCAAATACAGCAGTTGCAGGTCATCAAAGCTTTAAACCAAAGTCACACGATAATTTAGGTAAATGCGTTAATGCCGCTTTATCAAAACACGATGGTACGATTGTAAAGCTTGAGTTTAAAGATGAGGGTAAATCTGGTGTTTATGAATTTGATATTGAATCAGCAGATGGTACATCTTGGGATGTTGAGTGTGATGCTAAATCAGGCAAAATAACTGAAGTGGAAGAAGAAGTTAAATCGGATGACGCTAGATTTAAAGCGCTTGTTAAAGTAAGTGAAGCTGATGCTAAAGCTACCGCATTAGCAGCACGCCAAGGTACTGTGGTTGAAACAGAGTATGAACTTGAATCAGAGGGTAAAGCATCGTACGAATTTGATATTAAAGCAGCTGATGGCAAAGAGTACAAAGTTGAAGTGGATGTTGCAACAGGTAAAATTGTTGAAAATAACTTAGAAGTGTATCAAATCGGTAAAGAGTAATTTTGAATCAATTGTTTTATGAAATCTAAACCATAAGCAATTAAGCTTCAATTAAACCCAGCACACGTGAAGTGGCTGGGTTTTTTCGCTTTACAAGCATGCTTTTGATGCACGCTAGTTTGTTTTAATCTCAGTCGTAAGCGTGTTTGTGAATCAAGGACTTCCAGTTTTTTGTGGTGAGATGATTTGTGATGAGTCATCTCGATTTTGTGACTCGTACAAAATCATGATAGATACGCGACGGTTTTTAGCACGACCAATTGGCGTTTCATTTTCACTAATGGGTTGAGATGAGCCAAAACCGAGCGCACTCAGGCGTGCGTCTGCAATGCCTGCACTGCTTAGCATTCTGACGACGCTGCTTGCTCTTACTGCCGAAAGCTCCCAATTAGAGAAAAATATATCGTTGTGAATAGGGATGTTGTCGGTATGCCCTTCTACTTGAATGGCGCGTTGGTTGTCTTTAATTAAGGTGGCGATTTCACCCATGATGCTACTTGCGGTAGCTGATAAATCAGCAGAGCCTGGGTTGAATAATAAGCTGTCGTGAATGTCTATGCTGATGCCTCGGTTATTTTGGATAACACGAACTTTGCCCTCACTAATCAATGGCGATAACGTGTTAGATAAATCAATGCCCATGCTGGTCATGGACTCGCGTTCTCTACGCACTTTTTCACTGTAAAGATGCGATAGTGGCAGGGGTTTAATCAAGGAGGTTTGTTGACCTTTAATTTTACCTTCAGCGCCTAAGCCTTTTTGCGTGCTGTTTTGATTGAGGCCTGATGCACCGTCGCCACTGAATGCGGTGCCCATAGAGGTGGTAAGTTGTGTATATTTGCCTTGATTTACGGATGAAATCGCGTACATCACCACAAAAAATGCGAATAACAAGGTGATGAAGTCAGCATACGAAATCAGCCAGCGGTCTGGGTTGTCATCGTCATCATCAAAGGGTTTTCTTCTAATCATGATTTTTTAAACAGTTATTTTAAGTACGCTTCAAGGCGTTCTTCAACAATTCTTGGGTGGTCGCCATTGGCAATCGATACCCATGCGTTAAGCAACATTTCACGGCGTTTCATATCATTTTGTATGTGGGCTTTAAGTTTTCCAGCAATAGGCAAAAATACAAGGTTAGCTAACCCAACGCCATAAATTGTAGCGACAAAAGCTATCGCAATGCCGCTACCTAGCTTGCTAGGGTCAGAAAGATTTTCCATGACATGAATGAGCCCCAGCACCGCTCCTAAAATACCTACGGTTGGGGCGTAGCCGCCGGCAGCATCCCAAATTTTAGCTGCATTACGTAGGTGCATTTCATGAAAATACATATCAATTGCCATAATCTCACGTATTTTTTCTGGTGGCGTGCCATCAATCATGAGTCTTAAGCCTTTAATCACATAAGGGTCAGTTTCTCTGCGCAGGTGTGATTCCAGCATAAAAATGCCTTCTTTGCGTGCATAAGTACTCCAGCCAATGGTGCGTACTGCAAGTGCTTTTCTATCGTCAACGGGTAGCCTGAATATTTGGCGAATCATTAAAAGTCCAGCGATAAAAGTTTTTGGGTTGGTTTGTAATAACACAGCACCAAAAGTCCCCATCAATACAATCATCAAAGCGGCAGGCTGCATCAGTGAGCTAATGTGCCCACCTTCAGCTGCTTGCCCAAGCAGAATACCTGCGAGGGCGATAATGATGCCGGCTACGCTACCCCAGTCCATGATTTCTCTCTTAAATGTGCGCGTAACCTGGCTACGGCCTGGCTATGTAGTTGACATACGCGTGATTCAGACACGTTCATTACCGCGCCGATTTCTTTTAAATTAAGCTCTTGTTCGTAGTAGAGCCCCATAAGAAGTTTTTCTCGCTCTGGTAGGGCGTCAATAGCGGCAATTAAGGCATCACGAAAGTCACTGACCAACAAACCTTTAATGGGGTCGTTAGCGTTATCAGTTTGAAAGCGATCCAGAAAATGCTCGCCACTATCGGTGTCGTGAAAGTCTTCGTAATACACTAATTGGTGACCACTGCAATCACCTAGCATGCCGTGGTAATCGGAAAGGGATAGGTTCAGTTTTTTTGCAACGTCAGCTTCGCTAGGCGGCTGGCCGAGTTGTTGCTCAAGCTGGCTGATGGCATGCTCAACATCGCGCATGTTTTTACGGATACTGCGCGGTAGCCAATCTGAGCTACGAAGTTCGTCTAACATAGAGCCACGAATTCTTTGTGCGGCATAGGTTTCAAATTGCGCCCCATGTGTGTCTTCGTACCGGTTCACCGCATCCAGTAAACCCATCATGCCAGCCTGAATTAAATCATCAAGCTCCACGCTTGGCGGGAGTTTGGCCTTCAGCTGGTAAGCAAGCTTTTTAACTAAGATCGCATGTTGGTTGAGCAACTCGTCTTTTTGGTCTTTTTTTCCGTGCGCTGTGTACATAAAAATTCTTTAGTTTAGCGATTGCGATGCCGTCTTCATGTTGGAAGCGTAATCATGCTTGAAGTCTAGGCGTTGTGCAATTTGTTTCAGTGCAGTTGAGGCAATGGCTAACGGAAATGCATCAATCACCGAGCGTCCAAGCTTGGTTGCGCGGCTTAAATGGTCGTCCGTTGGCACAGCACCAAAGTATTCAAGCTCAATTTGCATAAAGCGCTTTGCAACTTGCGATATATTACGAAACACAATTTGCGCTTGGGCATCCGTTGCTTCATCCACAATAATGCCAAAAGAGCGTCTGCCAAGCTCACTGCAAATATGTTTAATGAGGGTGTAGGCTTGGGTGATGGATTCAGGTTTACGGTTGAGCTGAATAATTATTTCACTCTCGTTGAGTATTTTTAGCGGCAATACTTGCTGTGTATTGAGTGTGGCATCAACGAGTATGATTTCATACGACTGTGCCAGCAGATTAAACGCGTGATTAAGCGGTGTGCTGGCGTCAGTATCCATAGGCTTGGTTAATAGGTCTTTAGGCATTAACTTTGCTACAGAGAAGCCGAGCTTAACCTTTTTTGTAGCATGCTGCACGGACGTTTTTGTACAGGTAACTTCTAGCAAAGAGGGGAGTTTATCGACTTCATAATCAGCTTCACGCGATTCATGAGAAGCATGCACCACTAACACATCATTGCCTTGGCTCATGATAGAGGCTGCTAAATTGCTCATTAGTCGAGGCTGATTTTGTGTAGCGCTTGCTGAAATAATCGACACGATTCTAGGCTTGGGTGTGGCCATAATACGACGTAAGCCAGCGGCTTGATCATTTTGAAAGCTAGACATGGCTAACCTCCGCTAACTGAAGTGAATTTGCTGTGCTGACTGTGTTGCCCATGATGAATGGTATTTCCTCATCTAAAAATTGAAATGGTTGATGGCTAGCAGACTTTAAATTAAGCGCCAATTGAATCAGATCTAATTTATTCGCTACGTGGATGTCTTCCGGCACGCGTTGCCCATTAGCGGTGTAAAACAATTGTAACTTCTCTCTAATAATCACATCCAGAGCGCTACCGATGGTGGCCGCTTCGTCTAATTTGGTGATAATGCAACCATCTAGCCCTTTGCCTTTGTAAGCTTGAATCACATCGGTCAATGTTTCACCGGTATTTGTTGCGTTTAAACACAATAGTTTTTTAATAGGCGTTTTAGTGCCAGATAGCATGGCAATTTGTTCCGTTACCATGCGGTCGCGCTGGCCGACGCCTACGGTGTCAATTAGTATGGTGTGCTTGTTTTTAAGTTCGTTGAGTGCGATTTTTAAGTCGGCTTCATCTTTCACTGCATGTACCATCACCCCAAGTATTTTGCCGTAAATGCGCAATTGCTCATGTCCGCCAACGCGGTAGGCATCCGTGGTGATTAAGCCTAGGTTTTGGGTCCCATATTTCATTACATAACGTGCGGCTAGCTTTGCTGTGGTGGTAGTTTTACCAACCCCTGTTGGGCCAATTAAAGCAAACACGCCACCTTGGTCTAACACCTCAGTTTCATTTTCAATGGTGTTTAGGTTTCTGCCCAAGATGTATTTAACCCATGCTGTGGCTTTTTTGCTATCCAAATTCGAAGGTAATTTTTCAGCTAAATATCTGGATAAAGCAGGGCTAAAACCAGCGGCTAATAATGTTGTTAATACTTCAGACTTTACCGGCTCGCGCTGCTGGATATTACCCCATGAAATGGCGGTGAGTTGTGATTCAATCACATTACGCATATTACGCATTTCACTCAGCATAAACGCCATCTGTTGGTTAGTGGCTGACTGTTCACGCGCATGTTTTTTTGTGGATGTTGTTTCTTGTTGAGGTGCGGCTTGCACGTCAACTTTAGGCGTATATAAATCGCTCGCGAGCTGATTTGCTTGAGCAATATGCTCGACTTTTTGCGCAGTTACCTCAGGTGCCTGTACGCGATTATTTTTATTTAAAAGCGATAGCAATGTCGTGGGTTCTTCACGGCTTTCAGTTTGTGCGTAATTAAACTCCTGCACATGGTTTACAGGCGTTTCGTTATTGACATAAGCATCCATGTCTTCTTCTCTAAACGCCATAATCTCATTGCCACCATGCACTGCGCGGTTTGAGAGAATCACGGCGTTATCGCCTAATTCTTTACGCACTGTGCTGAGTGCTTCGCGAGAGTTTTTGCCAAAAAATCGTCTAATGTTCATCATGAACCTCCAATAAGACTAGTGACGCGTATGGTTTTTGAATCTGGTAGTTCTTCATGTGACAGCACACGAAGGTGTGGCACCGCACGGCGCAAAAATTTAGACAGTGCAGCCCGGAGTGGCGCTGCTACTAGTAATACAGGCGTAAATCCCATTTGCTCTTGCTGCTTTGCCGCAGTTTCAGCTTGTCTTGATAAAGTTTCAGCCATGCCCGGCTCAATGGCTGATCCAGTTGTGCTGGATTGCATCGCTTGCATTAGTAAACGCTCAAGATTGTTGTCCAGTGTCATTACCGTTACTTCATTGCCAGTAGGGAATAACTGCTGAACAATCGCGCGGCCAAGTTGAACGCGGACAAGTGCGGTGAGTTCGCTGGTATCTTGTGTCTGGCTTGCGTATTCAGACAGGGTTTCCACAATCGTGCGCATGTCGCGAATATGTACGCCTTCGGCTAATAAATTTTGCAGTACTTTTTGAATTACAGATAAAGAAAGCAGTTTTGGTACCAGGTCTTCAATCAGTTTGGGTGACTCTTTGCTGACGTGATCAAGTAATAACTGCACTTCTTGGCGACCCAATAATTCAGCTGCATGCATCGAAATAATATGATTTAAATGCGTAGCAACTACAGTGCCTGCATCCACCACGGTGTAGCCCATGCTTTGCGCACCGTCGCGCATGCTGGCATCAATCCATACCGCAGGCAAGCCAAATGCTGGGTCGGTTGTGATTTGCCCAGGCAAAGCACCTGTTACCATGCCAGGGTCAATCGCTAGAAACTGACCAAAGTTAGATTCACCACTGGCTATTTCTACGCCTTTGAGCGTAATGCGATAACCAGATGGCCTTAGCTCTAGGTTGTCGCGAATATGCACGGTAGGGGCGAGAAAGCCGATTTCTTGTGCAAATTTTTTGCGCAGACCTTTAATGCGTTTAAGTAAATCACCACCTTGCGATTTATCAACTAATGGAATTAAGCGGTAACCTACTTCAAGCCCTACAATATCTACAGGGGTGACATCGTCCCAACTGGCTTCTTCAGTTTCTGTGGGCGCTTCTACTTTTTCCATAACATCAGGTTCGACAGCCGCTACTTTTTGGCGCTCACTAGTCATGTAAGCCATGCCAGTTAGTACGGCAGCGAGTGTTAAAAATGCCAAGTTAGGCATGCCGGGAATAACGCCCATACCGCCGATAATGCCTGCGGTGACATAGATGACTTTTGGGTTAGAGAACAACTGAGTCATCAACTGACCACCAATATCTTCAGTGTTTGCAACGCGGGATACCACCACACCGGCTGCTACAGAGATAATAAGGGATGGAATTTGTGCAACCAAGCCATCACCAATCGCGAGTAACGTATAAATTTTAACCGCGTCACCAAACGCTAAATCATGTTGCGCCATGCCTACAATTAAACCGCCTACAATATTGATAATGGTGATTAAAATACCTGCCACAGCATCACCGCGCACATATTTACTGGCACCATCCATGGCACCATAAAACTCAGACTCCTGACCAACCTCCGTGCGCCGACGACGGGCTTCATCTTCACCGATCAACCCTGCGTTTAAATCAGCATCAATTGCCATTTGTTTGCCAGGCATGGCATCCAAGGTAAAGCGGGCGCCAACTTCAGCAATACGACCAGCACCTTTGGTTACAACAGTAAAGTTGATAATTGTTAAAATGATAAACACCACAATACCGACAGCGTAGTTGCCACCGATCAAAAAATGCCCAAAGGCTTCAATGACCTTGCCTGCAGCGTCAGGCCCCGTGTGGCCTTCTGTTAGCACAACGCGTGTTGAGGCGACGTTTAAAGATAAACGCAGCATCGTGGTTACCAACAGCACGGTAGGGAACGCGATAAAATCCAGCGCTTTAGTGGTTTGCAAGCCAATGAGCAATACCATAATGGAGAGTGCGATATTAAAACTAAATAGCACATCCAACGCGATTGGCGGTAACGGCAAAATCATCATGGATAATAACAATATGATGATAAGCGGTGCCGCAACGGTGCGACTGCCGAAATTGTTCATCCATGCTGGTAGGTTAAATGAGTTCATTAGGCCAATACCCCTAACTCATTAGCGTCTTCATCTGCGGCATTATTAATCATACTAGGGGCTGGCATTAAGCTATGCGGATCAAGCACATCGGGGACAGGTAATGCATTTGGAATTTCCGGACGCAAACCGCCATCTTTTTTAAAGATACGCATTTGAAACACATAAGCCAAAACTTCAGCCACGGCTGAGAATAACGCCTCCGGTATTTCGGCGTTTAGTTCAGTGTGGGTAAATATGGCACGCGCCAGCTTTGGAGATTCAATCGTAAGCACATTGTTTTCTGCTGCAATTTCGCGAATTTTCAACGCAACCGCATCAGCGCCTTTAGCCACGACTACCGGGGCACGCATGCCATCTTCTTTATATTTAATCGCTACTGCATAGTGTGTTGGGTTGGTAATCACAACATCGGCATTCGGAATTTCAGACATCATTCTGCGTCTTGCCATCTCACGCTGTTGCTGACGAATTCTAGCTTTAATTTCAGGATTGCCTTCAGACTCTTTAGATTCTTGCTTGACTTCTTCTTTGGTCATTTTGAGTTTTTCTGCATAGTTATATAGCTGAAACGGCACATCAATCGCAGCAATCAAAACCAATGCACTCACAATAGATAAAAATCCAAATAACAGTAAGTCACCCATCTGTGAAATACCAGCCGCAACCGGTAATAATGAAAGCGAAAGGATGGCCTCCATGTCATTTGAAACCACCATATAAGCAACAGTCCCCACCAAAAAAGTTTTAGCCACAGATTTGACAAGCTCAATGGCGGAGTTTTTTGAGAACATATTGCTGATGCCTTGTAACGGATTCATCTTACTAAATTTAGGCACAAGTGCTTTTTCACTAAAATTCCATCCGCCAATCAGTGCGGGCGAACCAATGGCAACGATCATTAAAATTATTGCGAGTGGGCTAAATGCTAACGTTAACTCATAAATGTTACTCGCGATTTTCATGAGCAATAAAATAGGGTCGTAGGCCATCGCGCGATCAAAACGCAAGCCCTCGCTCATAGAGGTCTTTAATGATTGATTCAGATGCTCACTCATCATTAACATGCTTAAGCCAGCGGCGAGTAGCACAGTAAGCGTCGCAAGCTCACGTGAGCGGGGCACATCACCTTCTTCACGCGCCTTTTCTATGCGTTTGGGCGAGGCCGGTTCTGTTTTCTCTAAATCGCTATCTTCAGCCATGACGATTCCCGTTTTTTAAGTTGCCCTAGTTATTTAGTGAAAAATAAGCTGGGTTTTATACCGAATGGTAGCCATTATTAGTTGAAACGATGTAATTGCATCTTTGGAATAAAAGGGTGAAAGCCGCCTTTTCTTGAAGCGACGAGACGTAATTTATTGATAAGTCTCTTGTTGCAGTGTTGTTTTTAGAAATTATAAAAATAATTTAAATTTATTTTTGTAATATAAACAATTGGTTATGGTTTATTTTGAATTTATTTTTAATTATTTTGCTAAACACCCTAAAGTTTATTGAATCGCTGCCGATACTAGATTTATGTTAGGTGATGTTGTAATTGTATTATTGATTGCAGACGCTATTGCTGATGGTTAGGTAATAACGGCAAACACCCAAAAAACTTTAGGATAAATATTAAAAGCTAATCTTTTATACAATAAAAACACTGTTCTATTTAATTTGCATGGTGAATAAATACAACAGAATACTCAATATATACCAGCCACACGTAGGTGTTTGTAAGACAAACACCTACGTGTTTGCGTCTGTGCCACTTACGCAAAAAACCGAAGGTTCTCAATTGTTAAGTATGTGTTAAAAGCTCAAAGTATGTCTAACCAAGATAGTACGTTTTTAACAGATGCAAAAATTAAAGAATCGGGAACAAAAATGAATGAAATAGATTTGATGTCGGAAATTAAAGACGCCAACCTCAACTATTTAATGTTGGCGCAACAACTTATCCGTTCAGATAAAGCCACCGCAATTTTTCGATTAGGTATCAGTAAAGAGATTGCAGATTTACTTGAGGGTTTAAGTAATTTGCAACTTGTTAAGCTTAGCAGCACCAATATGATGTTAGCGCGCTTTCGGTTTGATGACAGTGCAATTTTGGGTATGTTGACTAATTACACTAAAGATCGCGCTCAAGCACATTTACACACCGCAATTTTAATGTCTGGTCAGGCGACTGAGGCATTTGCGTAGTATTGGGTTGAAGTTGAGCCAGGAGAAAATCATGAATAAGAAAAGCGTAGTGAATGAGTCCGAACAAATTCAGCTAGCGATGCAGATGATTAAGCTGGGTGCGAGATTGCAGTTACTTGAAGCGCAAACCACGCTCTCTCGCGAGCGTTTGATTAAACTTTACAAAGAGCTGAAGGGTGTTTCTCCACCAAAGGGCATGTTGCCATTTTCAACGGATTGGTTTTTGACATGGCAGCCTAATATTCACTCTTCTATTTTCTTCAATATCTATAAGTTTATGGTGGACTACACCGATGTAACTGGTATTCATGCAATTATCAAGGCTTACAGTTTATATTTGCAGCAAGTAGAGCAGGAAGATTCAGACATTGAGCCGGTATTATCAATGACGCGCGCTTGGACATTGGTACGCTTTGTAGAAAGTAAAATGTTAAAACTGCAAAGTTGCAGTTGCTGTGGTGGCAATTTTATTGTGAACGCCTATGATCTAAATAGTAGCTATGTATGTAATTTGTGCCATGTGCCTTCTCGTGCGGGTAAAACAAAAAAAGCCAAAGCACTAAGTTATAAATTAGTGCCAATGACCGCATAGCAACTGAATCTATTATAATTCAATAATTAAGGGAGATTTTCATGAAGGACGTTTTGTTTTTCGACAGCATGCTCACCCCAAAAATCATTACATTCGTTTACTGGTTATTACTATTTTCGGCTGTAGTGGCTGGTTTAAGTACGATGTTCGGTGGTTATGGCGGGTTCTCAATGGGTAATTTTTTTACTGGCCTGTTATATGCAGTTGGTGGTGCTGTGGCGTCAAGAATTTGGTGTGAATTGCTGATAGTGCTATTCAAAATGAACGAGGCACTCCAAGATTTACGCCACAAGTAAATTGCTTGATGAATTGTTATCAAGCCTGACAATGCAACAACTGAACTAAAATTAGTTGCCTGCCTGTAAATAATTAACCCACTCCTAATGCTGAAAAATTAAGCCTCGTGTTTAATTGAGGTGTTAAGCTGGAACTTTTTTGGCTTACTGAATGCAGCAAAACCTATCTGCAAAACTTAATTTAAAACCTGCAACCTTAGCCGTACTTATTCAGTGCGTTGCTGTATTTACTGTGCTTTGTGTTACATGGGCTATTTACTGGCTCTCGGCAATCATTTTTAATCTTGATTTAACTTACCCCATTTTTACGTTGGTGTTGCTGCAAGCATTGTTTGCAGCTTTTTTTTCACATTTGTCAGGCATGGCTTCTTGGTGGCGTTGGATACATTTAGGCTTTCCAATTGTTGTTTGGGCAATGTCAATTTTGCATATTCCCAATACATTTTATTTGATAGGTTTTATTGTCACACTAAGCCTGTACTGGACGACATTTCGTACTCAAGTGCCATTTTTCCCCTCGCGCTCAGTCATTTGGGAGCAAGTGCTAAGTCTTTTGCCACAAAATAAGCCGATACGCTTGATAGATATAGGTAGCGGCTTAGGTGATTTGTCCATGTGCGTAGCTAAGGCACGTCCGGAAAGCTTGATTGAGGGCATCGAAATAGCGCCATTACCTTGGTTAGTCAGTGTGGTGAGAGCCAAGCTTAAACGCTCTCGTGCAGTTTTCAAATTTGGCGATTATCACGCGTTGGACTTTGCAAATTACGATGTGATTTTTGCTTATTTATCACCTGCGGTAATGCATGCACTATGGCAAAAATCTCATGCAGAAATGCGTCCAGGTAGCTTGTTGATGAGTTATGAGTTTGAAATCCAAGGCGTGCCACCTTCGAGCGTCATCAGTCATGACGATCAGGGGAAAATGCTGTATGTATGGAAAATTCCTTAAATTTATAAGTGAGAATAAAAGTTAAATTGTTGATAGTAATCAATGCCTAGCTGTTTTTTATGTTTAGCCAATTGATGAGTGAAATAAAAAAACCTCTTTATTCCCACAATTGATTTAAGATATATTGGGTATTCTGAAGGCTAAGTTGAAAAATTGTAGTATTTAATCTGGAGTACAAGAGTATGTTTATCATCATCGGTTACATTGTTATATGCGGTGCGGTGTTTGGCGGTTACGCATTGGCTGGCGGTCACCTAGGAGGTTTATGGCAGCCACTTGAAGTGCTGATGATATTTGGTGGGGCATTAGGGGCTTTTGTGGTGGGCAACGACAGTAAAGCCATCAAAGCGACTGTTAAAGTCCTCCCGGGCTTGTTTAAAGGTTCAAAATACAACAAGGCCTTGTATATGGATTTACTCGCACTACTGTTTGAAATTCTCACCAAAATTCGTAAAGACGGCATGATGTCGATTGAAAATGACATTGAAAACCCAGAGGCCAGCCCGCTTTTCAGTAAATACCCAAAAATTACCGCAGATCATCACATTACTGACTTTATTACTGATTATTTACGCCTCATGGTGTCAGGCAATATGGATGCGTTTCAGGTTGAAAACCTCATGGACAACGAAATCGAAACCCATCATACGGAAGGGCACGTACCCGCGCATTGTATTGCAAAGCTAGGGGATGGCTTGCCCGCTTTTGGCATTGTGGCAGCGGTGATGGGGGTGGTGCACACCATGGAAAGTTTGCACTTGCCACCAAATGAATTAGGCGTTTTGATTGGCCATGCGTTAGTGGGTACATTTTTGGGTATTTTGCTTGCTTATGGGTTTGTGGGGCCGCTTTCAGGCTTGGCTGAACAAAAGCTGGAAGAAGGCACCAAAATGTTCCAAACCGTTAAAGTTACTTTGTTGGCAAGCCTGAATGGTTATGCGCCTGCTATTGCAGTTGAGTTTGGTCGTAAGGTGCTTTACTCAACAGAGCGTCCTACATTTGCCGAGCTTGAAACCCATGTTAAACAGACTAAAGGTAAATAAGATGACTGATCACGGGAATAGTCATGGCTGAAGAACTGCACCGACCGATTATCGTAAAAAAAATCAAGAAAAGTGGCGGTGGCCATCATGGTGGTGCATGGAAAATCGCCTATGCTGACTTTGTTACGGCCATGATGGCTTTCTTTTTGCTTATGTGGCTACTAGGCTCTACCTCAAAAGCACAAAAGGAAGGGATTTCTGATTATTTTAAAACGCCGTTAAGGGTGGCGCTCATGGGCGGCACCTCGGTTGGAGCTAGCGACACCTTGATTAAAGGCGGCGGTGGAAAAGACCTCACTAAAAAGCAAGGTCAGGTAAAACCGGTTGATGGGCCGCCAGGTAAACAAAAAGCCGTGGATATTAAAGATGCCAAAGCCGCGCTTGAGAAAGCAGAAGCTGAAAAACTGGTGGAGCTGAAAAATAAGCTGGAAAAAACCATTGAAGATAGTCCGACCTTGAGCAAGTTCAAAAAACAACTTATCCTTGATATCACTACTGAGGGTTTGCGAATTCAGATTGTAGATGAGCAAAACCGACCGATGTTTGAATCTTCAAAAGCTGAAATGCAACCTTATGCCAAACAGATTTTGAAAGAAATTGGCCAAATGTTAAACGGCGTTACTAATAAAGTCAGCTTATCTGGTCACACTGATGCAGCATCTTATTCAAGCGGTGGTAAAGCTTATAGCAACTGGGAGTTATCAGCAGATCGCGCCAATGCTTCGCGCCGTGAGTTGGTTGCCGGCGGGATGGATGAAACAAAATTACTGCGTGTGGTTGGGTTGGCTTCGGCTTCATTGTTTGATAAAGACGATCCGCTTAACCCAATCAATCGGCGTATCAGCATTATTGTGATGAATAAAAAAGCTGAAGAAGATGCGATGAAAGATAGCGCTGCCGTCAATTTATCTTCGGATGCAACAAGTGAAACAATCAATCAAACGCTAGTGCCGTAAATGTTGTTTAAAACACAAATAAAATATTAAGTTGGCGCAACGCTTTGCGTTAGCTGGCTTTATAGTAAGTAAGTATTTTGAAAGATACCTCGTATGGAAATGAAAACATTACCGATTACTGAATTAAGAAAGCTGCTAGGTGCAGTGTCTGATCATGGTAAACAGCATTTAGTAGAGGTAGAGGCAGATCTGCTGCAAACTACATTTTTATTAAGTGAAGCCATTGAGAAGCTTGGCGCCAGTTTTACAGCTGTGCATGAGGCCGTGACTGAACAACAACAAGTGTTAGATGCATTAGTTGCTAAATATGCGTTTGATCAAGAAGAGCTCAATAGGCTTGATGCTTTTAAACAAAAAATTGGTGAAGAGGTGAATGCAGTGGTGACCAGCCTGCAATTTCAAGACCTTACCAGTCAATTGATTTCAAGAACCATCAAACGCGTGAATGGCTTAAAGGACTTGTTGCATGAAATAGAAACCCATAGTGGCGAGATGGAACCGAGCCATGAGCATGAGGAAATTGCCAAATTTTTAGATGCAATGAGCCATAGCTTAAATGAGGGTAGTCATGCGCTGTCAGGTGGCTTGCGTCGTTCAGTAGGTCAGCAAGATATGGCAACAGGGGAAATTGATCTTTTTTAGCAACAATCGCTAAATAAATCATATTTTATGCCGTTAAGTAGTGTGGGTTAAGCATTAAAGCGCCTTGATTTTGTAGTTTCATGGTGAATATTTGTTAACAATGAAAAAGTGAGTAAAGCAATGGCAAAAACAATTCTAGCAGTGGATGACTCAGGTTCTCTACGCCAAATGGTGGCATTTAGTCTTAAAGCCGCGGGTTACGAAGTTGTGTCCGCTGTTGATGGTCAAGATGGCCTCAATAAAGCAAAAGAAAAAACAGTTGACTTAGTGCTAACAGACCAAAATATGCCGATTATGGATGGCTTAACGCTTATTAAGCATTTACGCGAATTGGGTTCGTATAAAACTGTGCCAATTTTGATGCTAACCACAGAATCCAGTGATGAAATGAAAGCTAAAGGTAAGGCTGCAGGTGCTAATGGCTGGCTGGTAAAACCATTTGACCCAAAACGGTTAATTGAAGTGGTGCAAAAGGTCATCGGATCTTAAACTTCAAATTTAACTTTCTCACTTGATACTTAGGATGAGAAAGGTTAAATGAGCAAATGTTGATGGTGAATAGGTAGCAAAGAACTAAGTTGATAAGCGGAGTACAGTAATGACAATTGATATGAGTCAGTTTTACGAGGTCTTCTTTGATGAGGCAGACGAGCTACTGGCAGAGGCTGAGCGCCTCCTGTTAGGCATCGATATGGAAAGCCCGGATGATGAGGAGTTGAATGCCATTTTTAGGGCAGCGCACTCTATTAAAGGCGGGGCGGCTACTTTCGGCTTTATGGACATGACCGAAATTACCCATGTGCTTGAAAACCTGCTGGACAAAATTCGTAAGCATGAAATGGCCCTGACAGCTGAGCATGTGGATGCTTTTTTGGCAGCAAAAGATGTGTTGGCGATGGAGTTAAACGGTCATCGTAATGCCGCAGAGGTTGATCAAGAGCAAGTAGCTGATGTCAAAATGGTGTTGAAGTCACTTTCAGATGCCAGTGGTGTTGTGATTGCAGCGCACCCTGTAGCAGTAGCGCCTGCGCCCGTAGCCGCACCTGTACCTACCGCACTCGCAAAAATTGAGTATTCAGCCACGGCTGAAGTTGCACAACATGAGATTCCTGACGGGTCCAGCTGCTTTAACATTGTGATGCCAGAAATTACCGAAAGAGACGTTGAAAACCTGCAAGAGGAGCTAGGCTTATTGGGTTTGGTTGTGGTGAGTAAGCAGACCAATGGTCGTTATGTATTGTCACTCACTACAGATTCTTCACAGGCCGATATTGTTTCTATCTGCTCATTTATTGTGGATGCTGATGATTTAGTGATTACATTAGCGTCAACGGCTACAGCTGTTAGTCCGGTAGTTGAAGTCAGTGTTGCAACTACAGCGCCAGAACTTGCAAAAACAGAATCAAAAACAGAATCAAAAGCTACATCAGGCTCAGGTGTTGAAATTCATGAAGAAGTCGGTTATGGCTTGTTTGAAGAAGAAGGTAAAGAAAAAGTAGAGGAAGGTTATGGCTTTTTTGCGCCGTTCCAACCGCATCCAGATGCTGTTGTTGCTTCTTTAATTGGCGATGATACTGTTTTAACCGTAGCTAACAGCGGTGAACCTGCCGTTATTACGGCAGCGGCTGTTGAAGCCGCTACAGAAGCTGGCTCAACGGCACCAGGTGGCGTTGAAAGAAGAAGCCCTGGTCGTCGTGAATCAGATAAAGCTACATCTAATACAGAAACCTCATCTATCCGTGTGGGCGTAGAAAAAGTTGACCAACTCATTAACCTTGTTGGTGAGTTGGTGATTACGCAGGCCATGATTGAGCAGCGCATCAGTCACCTAGACCCAGTCCATCACGAGGCGCTCATTAACAGCGTAGGCCAGCTCACTCGTAACACGCGAGACCTGCAAGAATCCGTGATGTCTATCCGTATGATGCCGATGGATTTTGTGTTCTCACGCTTTCCACGCATGGTGCGTGACCTAGCCGCCAAGCTCAATAAAAAAGTAGAGTTTGTCACGATAGGTGCAGCTACAGAGCTGGATAAAGGCTTGATTGAACGCATTGTGGACCCGCTAACTCACTTAGTGCGCAACAGTGTTGATCACGGTATTGAAATACCGGCTAATCGCAGGGCGGCAGGTAAAGGTGAAGCGGGTACATTAACACTTTCTGCCGCACACAAAGGCGGCAGTATCGTGATTGAAGTTACCGATGATGGTGCGGGTTTAAATCGCAATAAACTGCTAGAAAAAGCGACAAAAAATGGCTTGGCTGTGAGCGAAAATATGTCAGATTCTGAAGTATTCGCGCTTATATTTGCCCCGGGTTTTTCTACGGCTGAAGTTGTCACCGATGTTTCAGGCCGTGGTGTCGGCATGGATGTGGTTAAACGAAATATTACCTCGATGGGCGGTGTGGTTGAAATTCGCTCAGCGCTAGGTTTTGGCACCACGATTTCAATTGCATTGCCACTCACGTTGGCGATTCTTGATGGTATGTCAGTGTCGCTAGGTAAGAGCATTTATGTGATTCCGCTCAACCTAATTGTAGAAACACTACAACCGCGTGCGGAGGACATAAAAACCGTGACTGGCGAAGGCCGCATGGTACATGTACGTGGTGAATACTTGCCGATTATTGCGCTGCATAGTTTATTTAACCACGCAACTGACATTACCGACCCTACAAAAGGGGTGCTGGTACTCATTGAGTCTGATGGTAAAAAATCTGCCTTATTTGTTGATCGACTAGTCGGACAGCAACAAGTCGTCATTAAGAGCTTAGAAACCAACTTTAAAAAAGTGCCGGGTATTTCAGGGGCCACTATCATGGGTGATGGCGGTGTGGCGTTGATATTAGATGTTTCAGCCATTATTCAAATGGGGCAAAACACCAACTACCTCACAGGCGCACCACCGTTTTCAAACCCAAATAATCAACCATTACAAAACCAAAGAAATGCATAAGGAGCTTACAACATGAGTACAGATACTGCGACCAGCAACGCGTTAAAAGCAAAAAGCGCAGAAGGTGAATACTTAACTTTTGTATTGGGTGCTGAGGAATATGGCTTAGAGATACTTAAAGTGCAAGAGATTCGCGGTTACGATGCCGTTACGCAAATTGCCAACACGCCTGATTTTATTAAAGGCGTGGTTAATTTACGCGGAAAAATCGTACCGATTGTTGATTTACGCATTAAATTTAACTTAGGTAAAGTTGAATACAATGAACTCACCGTCGTGATTATTCTTAACTTGCGTGGACGTGTCGTCGGCGTGGTTGTAGATGGTGTATCAGATGTGATCGCCTTGAAAGATGAGCAAATTCGCGATGTACCGTCATTGGTGACTAGTATTGATACTAAGTACATAGTAGGCCTTGCGACATTGGATGAAAGAATGCTAATACTTGTAGATATTGAGCAGTTGATGAGTAGCCAGGAAATGGCACTAATGGATGCCGTTGCAGCATAAGTAGTTATTTGGATGAATAAGTGGTGAGTCTTTATAGCACGTTAGGGCAAGCCAGTGATTATTGAATCAAAGTTTAAGTTTAAATCTATGTAAGGGTCGTTATGAGTGCGAATTTTTTTGAATCAATCAGTAATGTATTTCAAGGTAAAAAATACAAAGCGCTTCAAGATGAGGTGGCAGAGTTTCATGCATTAAAGCGTGAAATTGACAAAGCCCGTTGCGTGGTTGAATACACCCCAAAAGGTAACTTGCTTACGGTAAATCAAAACTGGATTGACGCACTAGGCTACCAATCAAATGAGATGGTAGGGCGCCACCACTATGAATTTCTTTCTCAAGAAGTGCGTAACACCCGACAAATGCAAGCGTTATGGGATAAGTTATCTCGTGGTGAGAATGATACCGGGCAGTATCAGTTTGTTGCTAAAAATGGTGAAAGCCATTGGTTTCAAGGTTATTTTAGCCCTATTCCAAATGCCAAAGGCGAAATATATAAAGTCACTAGTTATATGACTGACATTACTAAAGACAAGCAAAAAACTGCAGATTCCGAGGGGCAGATTGCTGCGATTAGTAAATCTCAAGGTGTGGTTGAGTTATCTATGGAAGGCAAAATAATCAATGCTAACCAAAGCTTTTTAGATATCTTTGGATATACCGCAAATGAGGTTGTTGGCCAGTCTGATAGTATTTTTTTAGATGCTACACAACGTGACTCAAAAGAATATCGCGATTTTTGGGCAAGTCTTAAACGTGGTGAGTATCAAACGGGGCAATATAAACATCTGAGTAAAAGCGGCTCAGATGTCTGGATGCAAGCAAGCTATAACCCCATTATGGATATTTATGGTAATCCTGTAAAAGTCGTTAAATATGCAACTGATATCACCGTACAAAAAACGAGGGACAACGATTATTTAGGTAAAATTAACGCAATACAGAAGGCACAAGGGGTCATCGAAGTTGGTTTGGATGGCACAATTTTGCAGGCTAATGACGTTTACTTGAATATGCTGGGTTATACAGCTAACGAATTAATAGGCAAGCATGTGAGCATCGTACTGGACTCAAACTTTGCCAAGAGTGAAGCATATAAAAACTTTTGGGCTAAATTGGTTGAGGGCGGCAGTGACATCGGTCAATATAAACGTATCGCTAAAAATGGTAAAGAAGTCTGGATACAAGCCTCATATAGCCCAATACTAGATTTAAAAGGCAAGCCATTTAAATTAGTGAACTACACCATAGACATTACCGAACAACGTTTGAAAGCGGCCGACCATGAAGGAAAAATGGTTGCGGTTAATAAATTGCAAGCCGTCATTGAGTTTGATACATCTGGCAAAATTCTTGCTGCGAACGAGAACTTTCTGACAGCCACTGGTTATAACGAAAATGAGATTGTGGGTAATCACCACGGTATGTTTGTAGAGCCAAGTTATCGTACCAGCAATGAATTTAAAGCCTTTTGGGAGAGACTTGGACGCGGTGAAGCTGAGGCAGGGCAATACAAGCGAATCGCAAAGGACGGGCGGGTGGTATGGCTACAGGCATCTTACAACCCGATATTCGATATGAATGGCAAGCCATTCAAGGTGGTGAAATTTGCTACCGATATTACCGAGCAGTATACCAATGCAGCTGCATTGGCGGACGCAGTAGAAGAAACCCAATCGATTATTGAAGGCGCTAAAGCCGGCGACCTCAGCAGTCGCGTACCCTTAGCAGGCAAAACCGGCGCCATAGCCAGCTTGTGTGACGGCGTCAACGCCCTGATGGACAAAATGACTGAA
>JAUSAG010000024.1 GCA_030652995.1 Methylotenera sp. | reverse complement strand
GGTGATGTTTATTGACGATGAGTCTAGTCAGGATGACATTATGAAATGGGCTGATGCTGCAATGTATGAGGCCAAAGACGCTGGGCGTAATCAGATAAGGTTTTATGGTGAGCAAGGTTGACAGGCAGCTAAGGGGATGTTTCAGCCGACCAGTCTTAATTGTTGTATGACTTGTTACTGTTGGGAGTACTAAAAACTGATTGCCGCGAAGCTGCCATTCACTCAATAACTGAACTGCCATATTGCAACCAAACATCCATAATTGTCTAAATGACGGCTAATGGCCGACACTTGCCCCATGCCATCTAAATTAGCTTGCCGCAAAGCTGCCATACGAAAATATGCATAGTTTTAATTTTTGAAGTATTGAATGGATTGAGGTATAGAGTTAACAACTATAATTGTTTATTGCATAGTCAAAGTTAACAACTTTAATTGCGAGTTAACAACTCTAATTGCAAGTTAACAACTTTAATTGTTTAGAACATTGGCTGACCTAATTGAACTTATTACGCACTAGCACTCTCCAATGGCGAGTGCTAGAATACGGAAACGGGAGGATTAAAACTCAATGACAAACGCATTAACATTACCTGTAATAACCGCAAATGATAGCTTAGAGTACTACGCTAGGGTTATTAAGGCTTATCCACTTCTTAGCGCAGAAGAAGAACATTCGCTTGCCGTAAAGTTTAAGCAAGAAAATGATTTAGAAGCTGCACGTAAACTTATTGTTTCTCATCTACGCTTGGTTGCCAGCATCGCACGTGGCTATACTGGTTACGGCTTGCCGCAGGCGGACTTAATTCAAGAAGGCAATATCGGACTGATGAAGGCGGTCAAGCGTTTTGATCCAGAGCGTGGCGTACGCTTGGTTTCATTTGCAATGCACTGGATTAAAGCGGAAATACACGAATATATTGTACGTAATTGGCGTTTGGTGAAAATTGCCACCACTAAGGCACAGCGTAAGTTATTTTTTAATTTACGCAGTATGAAATCAGGTATCAACAGCCTGCAGTCAGCTGAAGTCGCCCATATTGCTCGCGAACTCAATGTTAAGCCTGAAGAGGTGCTTGAGATGGAGGCGCGTCTTAATGGTCATGAGATTTCGCTTGAGGCCAACATTGATGACGATAGTGATGAGCATTACAGCCCGATTGCTTACCTGCAAGACGAAAGTCTTACCCCAGCAGAAGCGTTAGAAGCAAAGCAGGCTGAGTTTGCAGAAGCGACTGATTTAACAAGTGCGCTACAGAACTTAGACGATAGAAGTCGACGCGTAGTGGAGGCGCGATGGCTTCAAGAAACTGGTGGAAAGACATTGCATGAACTTGCGGCGGAATTTGGTGTTTCAGCGGAGCGTATTCGTCAAATTGAGCAAAAAGCCATGCAGAAAATGAAAACACTTATGTTGGCGAGTCGCTGATTTTTAACATCAAGGCTTAAATCACACACCAATAAAAAAGGCTGCAATGCAGCCTTTTTTATTGGTCATAAGCATTAAGTTTAGGCCGCCATCACGTCTTCAGCAGGTTCAAATGCCAATGCATTTTTCATATGCATACGCAATATTTTTAAGTCATCCAACTGTGCTTGAATGCTTTTCTCAATCGCTTCTAGTTCAGCGATTCGGTCTTCCAAGGTATCTGTCGCTTTGTAAATACGTTTAATACTCTCTAAGCGGCGACGTAATTGCAATTGATGCTCACGCACTTGAGACTCCATCGGCGCAATCACGGCTTTTAGCCAGTTTTCAATATCACGGTTAGCCACTTCAAATACATGAATTACTCGACTGGCTAATGTTTCAAAGAACTTGCTGGTTAATGTCATTTTTTCATTAGCAATCATATTGAATGCCGTATTAAATTGCTCTTTATACGCACGCTCTAATTTAGATAATTCTTTTTGATAGCGTAATGTTGAGAATGCTGGCGGTTCCGATTTGCGCAAACCGTGTTCTTTAGAGAACTTTTCATACATTACGTCCATCATTTGTTTAATTTCATCAATTTGCTCATCGGATGATATTAAGCGGCTTCTCAATTCGCTGAAAAAGTTATCCATCGCCACACGAATGGTTTTAGTGAAATTTGCATCAATCATGGTTTCGCGTGTTGTATGCACATGCGATTTGAGAGATTCCATTCCAAGCAGGGTAAATAGGCGGTTGGTATGCTGTGAAAAAATACTACGTAGCGCTTGGAAGCGTTGCAGACCTTTTTCAAAGTTTTCTTTATCAACTTTGACCTTATTCATCATGTGCTCAACAACATCTTCATTTTTTCCGCGTAAACCACGCAACTCAACTAATTGGTCATTGATGCCCGAAAAACGCGCCTCTAAAATAACCTGAGAATTGGAAATTAAATCTTCTATTTCATTTTGCGTATTATCGCGAACAATTTCTTTTTTCGATGGAATAAGCTCTTCAGATAAAGCCTTTTCTAACTCTAGTACACGGCTTTTTTCAAGCAGAGCGTCATCATGGTTAACTTTTGCCAGCAAGCCCTTTTGAGCAGAAACGGGAAATATTTGATGCGTATCCAACCCAAGTAACTCAGCACTTGTTTTAATTTGTTTGGTTAGTTCTTTTTGAATTTCCGTTTCATTCTTGAGTTCATCCCAAAGGCCGTCAATTTTATTGAGTACGGCAAGACGCCCCTTTTGTTTCCAGCGCGTACCGCTAATATATTGACGCCATACATCAATTTCAGATTTAGTCACACCAGTGTCAGCTGCCAATATAAACAGTACAGCATGTGCGTTGGGTAGCATGTTGAGCGTAAGCTCCGGCTCTGTACCAATCGCATTCAGGCCGGGGGTATCTAAAATAACTAAGCCTTGCTCAAGTAGCGGGTGAGGAAAGTTGATGACAGCATATCGCCAACACGGCACGTCAATGGTGCCATCTTTATTTAAACTTAGCGCATCATCCGCACTGTTTGGGTCAAACAATCCGTATTTTTCAGCCTCTTGTACAGAAACAGGCTTAGTATTGCTGACCTCTTTAAACGCGTTAACCATACTTTCGTTGGACTCGACATCAAATGTGACCGTTTTCCATTCATCTGGGTAACGCTTGTATTCAGAGGTGGTGGCATCTGAAAGCCGTGTTTCAATCGGCAACATCATGATTGAAGTTGGCTTGGTTTTGTCGTACAGCAACTCGGTAGGGCACATGGTAGTGCGACCCGCGCTTGATGGTAGCAAACGTGTACCATAACCGGCAAAGAATATTGCATTAATGAGCTCTGATTTACCACGAGAAAACTCTGCTACAAAAGCCACATTGAGCTTGTCTTCACGCAATCTTTCCAGCAACTGCTGTATGCGCTGATCAACTTGAGCATCATTAAGCTCTTGCTCATTTAGCCAACTACGATAATCACAGATGGTATCAACCAGCGCCTTGCGCCACTCAGAATATACAGCAAAATGTTGCGCTAATTTATTGTCAGCCATGATGGTCCTCAAACCACTTTTAGGTAGCGTAACTCTATCATTCTTAATTGAATATGCAAACAAATCAATTCACTATTCATTACATTTTAAATGGGATTCTGATAAGCGGTTTATTTTTTATAACCAGCGGCTACCATATTGCAATGTCAACAATTGTTTTCGTTTACTATCTAGTCAAGCCATTCTGTTATCATCTCACTTTTAAAAATAATTTAATCTTTTATGAGCGGCCTAACCCCCAACTCTCCACGCCCGATTGATATTAAACTGCATCAGTCCTCACGGCTACTAGAAATAAAATTTGATAACGGCACTGAGTGCATGTTGTCTTGCGAGTTTTTGCGCGTTTACTCGCCCTCAGCAGAGGTGCGCGGGCATGGAGTAGGGCAAGAAGTGCTACAAGTCGGCAAAGAAGATGTCAATATCACAGCCATACAACCCGTTGGCAATTATGCGGTAAAGCTTGTATTTTCTGACGATCACGACACTGGACTATACTCTTGGGATTACCTTTATGAGTTAGCGCGAGATTATGAATCGTTATGGCTCGAATACTTAGGTAAATTAAGCGTGGCGGGTATTAAGCGCAAAGCGCAAGTTTAGAGGATGTAATGTCATGACCACCGAACAAAACACGCATTTTGGCTACAAAACAGTTGCGGAAGCTGAAAAGGCAAAAAAAGTTGCTGAGGTTTTTCATTCCGTTGCCAGTAAATACGATCTCATGAATGACGTGATGTCGGCAGGATTGCATCGCAGCTGGAAGCGCTTTGCAGTGGGAGTCAGTGGCGTAAGTGCTGGCGACAAAGTGCTGGATATTGCTGGTGGAAGCGGCGATTTATCTAAACTGTTTGCTAAAGAAGTGGGTAGCACCGGCCAAGTTATCTTAACTGACATCAACGCTTCAATGTTAGGTGTTGGACGAGACCGCATGCTGGATGCTGGTTTAAATGTGCCCGCATTGCAATGCGATGCCGAAAAACTTCCCTTTCCTGACCAATATTTTGACTGCGTGATCGTGGCATTTGGCTTGCGCAACATGACGCATAAAGACCGAGCACTCGCTGAAATGCAACGTGTACTCAAAGTTGGCGGCAGACTGCTGGTGCTGGAATTTTCGAAAGTTTGGCAGCCACTAGCTAAGGCTTACGATGCTTACTCGTTCAAACTATTACCGCTCATGGGTAAATTGCTGGCCAAAGATGCGGAAAGCTATCAGTACCTTGCTGAATCAATTCGTATGCATCCAGACCAAGAAGCACTCAAGCAAATGATGATGGAAGCGGGTTTGAGTAAAGTTGACTACTACAACTTGGCGGCAGGCGTAGTTGCATTACACAAAGGTTATAAGACCTGATGTTCAAGCAGATTTCTACCCGATTACTCCAACATCTTATTACTCAGAACAGTTGGGCCAATGAATTGTTGCAGCCATTTGCAGGCAAGTCAGTGCAGCTTAATATCGCGCTAGTGAACACATCGTTGGTCATTTTAGAGAACGGTAGCTTGGCAATTGCAGGGGATACCAATATTCCAGATGCCACCATCATCATTGCGCCAAGTTTATTGCTACGTTTAGTTGCAAAAGATGAAGCTGCCAAATTACAAATTAAAATTGAAGGTGATACCTACTTAGCAACCGAGTTAGCTAAAGTATTTAGCAATATGCGTTGGGATTATGAAGATGACTTGAGTAAAATTGTAGGGGATGTGCCTGCCTATAAGCTCGGCGAACTGGGTCGCCAGGCAGTCAACACCGTGAAGGAAGCCGGTATTAACCTGACTGAAATGCTAAGTGAATACTGGCAAGAAGAAAAGCCGATGATTGCTAAAAAACGTCATGTAGAGCAGTTTAATGCCGAGGTGGATACCTTACGTGCAGATGTAGAGCGCCTTGAAAAAAGATTAAACAAACTGGCCAAAACCAATGCAGTAGTAGCCGACTTCAACCAATAAAAAAGAATATTGAATAAATTTATGCGCATTTTCAGGCTAATCTATATTATTTTCACGGTGTTACGCTTTAGTTTGGACGAGCTAATTTTAAGCCACACCAAGTTAAAACCACTGCAATCTATTGTTAGCGGCTTACTATTTTGGCGTAACAAACAAAGCTCTCGCGGCGAGCGCCTACGTTTAGCCCTTGAAACATTAGGTCCAATTTTTGTTAAATTCGGACAAATGCTTTCTACCAGACGTGATTTGATCCCGCTCGACATTGCAGATGAGCTGGCAAAACTGCAGGATCAAGTGCCACCTTTCTCTTTTTCTGAGGTTGAGCAAGTGATTACACGCGCTTTTAACCAACCGCTGACAGCGCTTTTTTCGCAGTTCGATGAAACACCAATTGCCAGCGCATCTGTCGCGCAAGTACACTTTGCCCACTTGCCAGACGGCCAACCTGTCGCAGTAAAAGTATTGCGCCCTGATATTGATAAAACCATTGCGCAAGATTTGCGCTTGATGGATACGATGGCCTGGCTGATTCAAGTGCTTTCAGCGGAATTTAAAAAACTCAAACCACGTGAAATAGTTACAGAGTTTGCAAGGCACACACAAAGCGAGCTTGATTTAACCTTGGAAGCCGCCAACTGTAGCTTACTGGGGCGAAACTTTGCCGACAAGTCGATGCTGATTGTGCCTGAAGTGCATTGGGATTGGTGCCGCAAAGAAGTCATGGTCATGCAGCGCATGCATGGTACACCCATTAGTCAACGTGACGTATTGATTGCAAAAGGGGTTGATATTCCAAAGCTCGCACGCGATGGCGTTGAAATATTTTTTACGCAGGTATTTCGAGATGGGTTTTTTCATGCTGATATGCATCCTGGCAACATTCAAGTAGCGGATGACGGCAAGTATATCGCGTTGGATTTCGGCATTATGGGTTCTTTAAGCGATACTGATAAATATTATCTGGCACGTAATTTTTTAGCATTTTTTAATCGAGATTACCGCGATGTGGCTCAAGCGCATATTGATTCTGGCTGGGTGCCTGCGGATACAAAACGTGAAGAGTTAGAAACTGCTGTGCGCGCTATTTGTGAACCTATTTTTAATAAACCGCTTAAAGATATATCATTTGCGCGGACCTTGTTAAGCCTGTTTCAGATGGCACGCCGCTTTGGTGTAATTATTCAGCCACAACTGATCATGCTGCAAAAAACCTTACTGAATATTGAAGGTTTAGGGCGCGAACTCGATCCGAATTTAGATTTATGGAAAAGTGCGCAACCTTTTTTAACGCGTTGGATGAGCGAGCAAGTAGGCTGGCGTTCAGTGGTTAAAACGTTAAAAAATGAAATTCCTTTTATTGCAAAAAACCTGCCAGAAATGCCACGGTTGCTACATGAGTTTCTTAGCCAAAAAACACAGGCTGAAATTAACGCGCCCATTCGAACTTCGATTAACATGTTGATCAAAACTCAGCAGCAACAAACGGATTGGCAAAAACGACTAGTCATTGCCGTTGCACTCCTCATATTGATAGAGGCATTGAGTTTAGCGAGTACATTTTTCAATTTTTAACCCTGGAAAATAAGAAATAAGGAACTTGCAATGCTGATTTGGTTTGTCGCTATTTACTTACTAATCTCTATCACCATTGGTCTGGTCGCAGCCACCCGCGTCAAAAATACTAAAGATTACGCAGTCGCCGGCCGCCATCTGCCATTACCCGTTGTCATGGCAACTGTATTTGCTACATGGTTTGGCGCTGAGGCTATATTTGGCGTTTCATCCACCTTTGTCACCGAAGGGTTAAACGGTGTTGCCGCTGACCCGTTTGGCGCTAGCATGTGCTTGATTATTGCCGGATTTTTCTTTTCTACCCAGCTTTACAAGCTCAATATTATCACTCTCGGCGACTTTTATCGTATGCGTTATAACCGCACGGTAGAAGTACTCACTACCATTGCTATCGTTATTTCGTATTTGGGCTGGGTCGCCGCGCAAATCAAAGCCTTGGGCTTGATTTTCAACATGATCACCAACGGTGCCGTGAGTGAAGAAACTGGCATGATACTCGGCACTGCCATTGTGCTGACCTACACCACTTTTGGCGGCATGTTTTCGGTGGCTGTATTAGATTTTGTACAGATGATCGTAGTGATTGGTGGCTTACTTTACATTGGCAGTATTGTATCTGGCATGACAGGTGGCGTAGCCCCTGTGATAGATCATGCGCGGGCTGCTGGCAAACTAGATTTATTTCCAAAGGGCGCAGATGTTTGGGTGTGGGTTACCTTTTTAGGCGGTTGGATGACAATGATGCTGGGATCTATTCCACAGCAAGATGTATTTCAACGCATCACATCAGCCAAGAGTGCAAATATTGCGTTATGGGGTTCTATCTTAGGCGCCAGTGTTTATTTCTGTTTTACTTTTGTACCTATGTTTATTGCCTACGCCGCCACACTGATTGATCCTGTATTGTTCGGTAAACTCGTACTAGAAGATTCACAGCGCGTTTTACCGACTTTAGTATTGCAACACACGCCTATTTTTACACAAGCCATCTTTTTTGGCGCAGTACTTTCCGCGATTATGAGCTGCTCATCCGCCACTCTACTCGCGCCTTCCATCTCATTTGCAGAGAACATTGTGCGAGGCTATATGCCGCACCTTACGGATAAAGGCTTTTTACGTGTGATGCGTATTTGTCTGGTTGGATTTGCTCTGTGTGTATTATTTTATGCTCTGAACACTGAACTCTCGATTTTCGGCATGGTGGAGTCTGCCTATAAAATTACACTTGCAGGTGCATTTGTCCCGCTGTTTTTTGGCGCCTTTTGGAAGAAAGCCACCTCACAAGGTGCACTGGCTGCCATTATCGGTGGCATCGGCACTTGGGTGATGATTGAAGTGTTAATTGGAGAAGCCAGTTTAATTCCACCGCAACTGATTGGCTTAGGCGTGAGTGTGGTGGGGATGATTTTAGGCTCGCTGTTGCCGCAAAAAATAGCCGGTACACCGCATCAACCACATGGATATTTACACGAACACGCAGCTCGCCCACATCAGCACTGAATAGCTAATCTAGGCGCTGACAAGTAGCGCAATAAAAAGTTGAACGCTGTCCTTGCCGAATCATTTTAATGGGCGTGCCACACACTCGGCATGGTTTGCCACCCTTGTCATTAGCACGTCCATAGGCAAAGTATTGCTGCTGAAAATAGCCGGGATTGCCATCTGCACCAAAAAAATCACGCAAGCTGCTACCGCCTGCGGCAAGCGCGTCTTGCAACGTGCTTTTGATTTCAGTGATTAAGCGTTCACATTGAGCTAATGTCAAGTTTTTAGCCAATATTTCAGGGTGAATACGTGCCCGAAATAACGATTCGCTGGCATAAATATTACCCACTCCAACCACTAAATGGCTATCCATAATGGTAGTTTTAATGGCGGCTGAACGTGTGCGAAGTTGGGTATGTAGATATTGCCCTGTGAATCCATCGCTTAACGGCTCGGGGCCTAATGCTTTTAATAGCACATGTTGCTCAGGTAGCGACCCTGCCCATAACACTGCGCCAAAACGGCGAGGGTCACGTAGCCTTAATACTTGCCCGTTTGCAAAACAAATATCAAAGTGATCATGTTTTTGTGGCGGCTCATTTTGCGCTAGCAAACAAATCCGCCCCGACATACCCAAGTGCAACAGTAAAACGCCGTGTTCAAAATGCGCCAAAATATATTTAGCACGGCGCGTTAATGCTTGAAGCGTTTGACCAGCAAGTATGTCGGGTAAATCTGACGGGATTGGCCAGCGCAGTGAGCCATTGCGGATTGTCACTTGCGCCACCGATTGATTCAATAAAGGTAACAGGCCAAGCCTAGTGGTTTCAACCTCTGGAAGCTCTGGCATCTTGCCTCTTTAGCACACCCATCCACATGGCATCGTAGCGCAGAAACTGTGACTAATTTGGTAAATTAAGCGGCGGATTCAACATGACGAACCCCACGTCTTGAGGGAAGTTATATTGCAACCCCTCGTCAGGACGACCCAGTATTAAATCTGGTGACTCTTGAATTTTGTCAAAATGTATTTTCTGACCATCCGCCAATTTCACATCAAATGAAGGGTAGGTGGTTTTGCGATCTGGCGTATATAACTCGACTGATTTAGCCAAGTTATTCACCCAGTTGTAGTCCAGCCATTCGTTGAGCTCATTTTGTAATGGCTTGGCACTAGCGATAGAAACCTTCCACTTTCCATCCACCAAGTCTACATTCAATTTAGAATCTTCCCATTGCTCCAATCGGCTAAAATTAAATCCGGCCACTTTTTCAGTCGGCTTGAGCGGTGCTTTATCAACCAACTCAATGACTTGCGTAGAGGCGGCCTCGGCATACGTGCTAGACACTAGGTAAACGATATTTTGGTGTGCAATATATTGCTCGCCAGTGACTGGGTTGTAAGTGCCGAACAAAAATACTTCAGCGTTATTTGGATCTCTAAATAACTTGAGTTTAATAGAGGGATTGTTCAGTCCAAACTTACCTAAATCTTCCGTAGTAATTTTTTCTGCGCTGTTTGCAGCAACAATAGCTAAAATACGTTGCACGGAAGTTTGATTTGCACGAGTGTTATAGGGGGCTGTTAGACGCCACAAGCCATCTATTTTTTCAAAAGTCACTGCCGCTTTGGTCGGAAACTCAACGCTAATCGCATTAAATTCTGCCAATTTGTAGTGTGATACTTCATACGCACTTGCTTTGGCCACCTCAGTTTTTGGGCGCAAATATAAAAATGCAACCAAACTTGCTACCACACTGAGTAAGATTAAATTGAGAATCCAGCGTTTTTTCATGATTGCCTTATAACACTAAAGTTAAACTTGAAACTTGCTGCCCTTCGACCGAGTTCAGGGAGTGCTCAGCCGAAACTGCACCTAAGCTCTTCTGCGCTTCCACCATAAATAAAAGCCTGCAATCATAAATCCGAGAGGAATAAAGTATTGAAAGCCATGAAACACTATCCAGGCAACAAGGCGGCCCTGATCAGTATCAGGAATGGAAACATTGATATCTTTAAGTGGCATCGGTTGAATGGTAATGAGGTTGTCATCGCCAGCCAGCCAGTTGATAATGTTTACACCTAAGTCCAAATTGCCACCGTTAGTGATAAAAGTATTTGATAGAAAGTTGGCATTACCCATTACCACTACACGCTGACCTTTTTTACCATAAGTGCGCTCTAAAGCTACGCCAATGTTTATTGGTCCACGCTTATCATTTTTTTCATCAAATACCGGCTTGGCATCTTTGGCTAATTTCTTTGCAGACAACCAACCGTTAGGCGCCACTTCTACTAAATTGCTGACTTTCCAGCCATTTTCATCGGTGCCTCTTGCCGTCACCTGATGTGCTTCAGGAAACAATGTGCGTAGCATAAAATTAGTGGTAATTGCGTGCTCACCATAAAGGCTGGCAAATGCTACGCGTGCATCTGCGCCATATTGTGCTGAGGCCATATCCAAGGCAATCCCAGGGGATACTTGTAAACCCAGGTAATCGGCCACCTCGTTTAACCCGCGCAAATTATCGTCATCCAATAACCAAAGTAAGTTGCCGCCAGCATCAAGATATGCTCTAATTTTTTTAGCTTCAACATCGCTCACATCTACTTGCGGACTAGCAATTACTAGCATGGCGCCATTGCTAGGTACGGCTTGAGCAATGGTTAAATCAGGGTTGGCAAACTTAAAGCCTTTGGCTTCTAATTGCTTACCAAATTCACCAATATCATGGTTTCTAACCCCTAACAAATTACGCTCTCCATGGCCGTCTAAATACATCACGGCTTGCTGATTGGTACGCGATAATCTAACTAGCAAGTTGGTTACCTCTTGCTCGGCAAATGGTGGTGTAATGTGCTCGACGCGCTTTTGATACTCAATCACCACTTCGCCATCTACTTTAACGCCTGCATCTTGTGCAAGCTTTGGTTCTTGAGATGGGTTAATAAAGGTTAAGTGGATGTCCTTTTTTGCGCGCTGATAACGCGCTACAAAGTCAACAATACCTTTGCGAAAGTTATCACCACTAGACGTATCATCTTTAGTCGCATACACGGTAATGTTAACAGGGCCTTTCATCTGCTTTAAGACATTAACGCTGCCTTGCGTGAGAATATTTCGGTTAGCCTGAGTAATGTCTTTTGCAACATGGTACTGGTTTGCAAGATAGCCTAGCAACACCACCAGCATTAAAAACAGCACAACAAAAAACCAGTTTTGCACTAACAACTGAAAACGTAATTTACGATTGATGTTCATATCAAATAATTCCAATTAACCACGTAAGCGGTCGGCATCTAGGCGACGCACTGTTAAGGTTAAAAATGTCACGGTAAAGAGAATGAAATAAGCAATATCAGCAGTATCAATCAGGCCGCCAGAGAAAGTTTGAAAATGGCGCGTGAGTGATAAGTTTGCCAAAATGTTATTAGGGTCGCCTGCAAAGAAGCGGTCAAACATCATTAAGGCAAACAAGGCAACAAAGGTCAAAATTGCGGCAACTACCGGCTGCTGAGTCAAGCTTGAGAAATATAGTCCGAGTGCGGAAAAGCTGGCCACCATCAATAACAAGCCAATTGAATTAGCGAAAATAAACCCAAAATCAATATCAGACCAAATGTTAAGCGTGGATAACATGGCAGCAATAAAAATAATTAAGATGCTTAAAAAGCCAACTAATCCTAAGAACTTTCCCACGACTATTTCAGTGAGTGAAATTGGCGCGCTGAATAAAAATGGTAATGTTTGACTACGGCGCTCTTCAGCAATCAAACGCATAGAGAGTAACGGCACCGCAAACAACATAATAAATGAAGCCAAGCCATATACCGACTGACCAACAAACTGAGTCACCCCAGTGCGCTCTGCGGGGCGCATAGCGCCGGACATCACGGCAAAATAATCATTCACGCCATTAAGGTATTGGGTGCCAAATGCAAACATCAGCAACGACAAAATCACCCAGCCCATGGGAGAGGCAAACACGCTTTTTAGTTCTTTTCTTGCTACATTGATAATCATGGTTAATCCCTTAAGCCGCTGGCTGTTCTTCTGCAACTTGTTCTTGATAAGTTAGCTGCATAAATACATCTTCTAAGCTGGTTTGATCTGGTGCAATTTGGTATAAACCCCAACCGTGGTGCACTGCCGCTTGTACAATCGCCTCTGCTGGTGTTGCATTTTCTGCAAAACGAACGCGAATCAGGCCACCAGGCAAACTTTCAGCCTCGGTCACACCAGCAATATTCAACATTGCATCTGCCGCTGGAGGATTGTGCAAGCTAATCAATAGCTTGTTGCCAACACGTTGTTTTTTGAGCACGTCAATCGCACCATTGAACACTAATTTACCCTTATCGATAATCTGCACATGGTCGCAGACCATTTCAACTTCAGGCAAAATATGGGTGGAAATAATCACGCTATGTTCAACGCCCACCTCACGGATCAAGGCGCGAATATCACGAATTTGGATAGGATCTAGCCCCACTGTAGGCTCATCTAAAATTACTACCATTGGGCGATGAATGATCGCCTGCGCAATACCAACACGCTGCTGATAGCCGTTAGATAAATTTTCAATCAAACGTTTACTCATGTGACCCAAGCCACAACGCTCTTTTGCAGTTTCTACTGCGCTTTTAATATGCTTTGCACTCACGCGATGCAGGCGAGCAGCCATGATTAAATACTCATCAACTGTCAGCTCTTTATAAAGTGGGCGCATTTCAGGGAGGTAACCGATGAGCGCTTTGGCTTCTTTCGGATTTTCTATCATATCGATACCACAGATTTTGACAGAACCATGACTAGGTGCGAGATTGCCGGTGAGCATCTTCATGGTAGTGGATTTACCCGCACCGTTAGGTCCTAAAAAGCCCAATACTTCACCTTTGCTCAAGGTGAAACTTACATTGCTTACGGCTTCCCTGCCACCATAAACTCGCGTGAGTTCAATGGCCTCTACTGTAAAATTATTCATAGTCACTCAATTTTAAAACATTCAATTTATGAAACAAATGTAAATACTTAATTCAGCAAACGTAAATCTAGTAAGCTGCAAACCTAATCTATTGGAAAGTTTTCTTGACTTACGTTATAGTCAATTCATAATTATGTCGGAACTTGGCGTCACTGTCACGGACTAAGAGAAGGCAACGCATCATACAGTGTAATTTTAATCATGCGTTACGTTTCAACCGCAATAGAACAACAATAGACCTTAACAAAACACCAACATTAAACTGACAGACTCAACTCTATGCATAACTTTGCTCGGCATCAAACTACCCAAACTTTATTGAATAGGCTCCTATTAAAAAAGGCGTCGCGCATTTTCCCCGCAGCTTTGTGGATATTGGTGTCAGCGGCTACGCTGGGGGTTAGTGGATGCGCGGGTAAAGATCACATCAAAACGGCAACGGTGACAGAGTCAGTTGAAGTGCGTGGTGAACAAACTACGGTCAATAAAAATGAATTAAGCGCTGAGTTTATTTACAAATACCTAGTGGGCGAAATCGCTGGGCAACGCGGTGAAATAGGTACATCTGGTGCTATATTTTATGAATTAGCTAAAACAGAGCGAGACCCGCGCCTTGCAGAACGTGCGGCTAAAATTGCAGCTTTTGGTAATGTGCCTGGCTTGGCAGTGCCTGCAATCAAGCTGTGGGCCGAGCTTGATGCTGACTCAACTGAGGCGCAGCAAGCCGCAACAGAAATGTTAATTGCTACCGGCAAGCTCAATGAAGCTGAGCCTTATTTAGCAAAATTGCTTTCAAAAGAAGAAAATCGCGCGAACGGATTTTTATATCTCAATGGAATACTAGGTCGTAGCGCAGATAAAGCTGGCGTGTTGCGCTTGGTGCAATCGCTGGCAAAACCTTACCCCGACCTCGCCGAGGCTCAGTTTGCAATCGCTCAGGCGGCTTGGGTTGCCACCCAAGATACGGTTGCATTAAAAGCGCTCAACAATGCGGAGGAACTTCACCCAGGCTGGCACGTGGCAGCGTTGCTCAAAGGGCAAGTGCTATACCGCAAATCACCACAAGCAGCGCTAGATTTTTATCACGAGTTTTTAGGTAACCACCCTGATGCTAATGAAGTGCGGATCAATTTAGCTAAATTACTCGTCAATCAAAAGCAATATGATGCGGCAAAAAAAGAGTACCCAGTAATACTGGAGCACGCTCAGTATGATAATGCCAAAAATATCGCTGAGGTGAACGTCATTGTTGGGTTGCTTTCATTTCAGTCTGCAGATTACCCGACTGCTGAACATTATTTCAAGCAAGCGCTTATGCAGAACTTTAAAGAGTCGGATCAACTCTATATTTATCTTGGGCAAACTGCTGAAAAACAACATCATGATGCCGATGCAATCGATTGGTATAAAAAAGTATCTGCTGACTCGCGCCATCTTGAAGCGCAAATCAGCTTGGCTAACGTCATCGCACGCACGCAGTCTGTGGACAAAGCCATTGAGCTATTGGATGCCGTAGAAGACTTGAATACCGAACAGCAAATTGTTGTGATCCAAACACAAGCCGCATTACTTGCAAAAGCCAAACGTAATGTAGATGCATTTGAGCTGTTAGATAAAACTGTCAAAAACCTACCTAATACACCAGATTTGGTTTACGACTACGCCCTTGCTGCCGAACGCGTACAGAAATTTGATCTCATGGAGTCAGAATTACGTAGGGCGATTGCTGAAAAACCTGATTTCTCTGCCGCTTACAACGCTCTTGGCTACTCATTTGCTGATCGAAATATCCGCTTGAATGAAGCGATAAAGTTGATAGAAAAAGCCTTGAGCTTTTCACCTAATGATCATTACATGCTTGATAGCCTAGGCTGGGCACATTATCGTAAAGGCAATTTAAATAAAGCGATTAAATATTTACAGCAGGCCTATGACATCAATCCTGACCCTGAAATTGCAGCGCATTTAGGTGAAGCGTTATGGCAAAAAGGACAATACGACCAAGCAAAAAAAATATGGGCAGAGGCATTAAGCGCTCATCCTGATAATGAGGTGCTTATCAGCACCGCTAACAAATTCAAATCATAAGCGTTACTAATGGCTACTGTTAAGATATTACTCCGTATATCTTGGTTGCTACTTGGCTCGCTATCGTTGCTACAAGGTTGTACGGGTGTGCCTAGTATCAAGCCAGTGCCAAGCAACGCCTCGCAACTGCTTAATCAAGCGCATTTAAAGCATATTGCAAATATCCGGAATTTTTCGCTCAAAGGCCGTATTGGCGTACAAACGCAGGGCAAAGGATTTTCTGGCGCCTTACATTGGCAGCATGATGCACATGCTGATGACATTGCGCTTTATTCACCGCTAGGCGGCCAAGTTGCCAGCATCAAAAAATCTGCCGAGCAAATTACGCTAAACGATGCCAATGGCAAAAGCTTCTCCTCCAACGATGCTGAAACGCTCACGCAGTCCACTTTAGGCTGGCAACTTCCGTTGTCAGGACTTGCTGACTGGGTGCTAGGTCGTCCTGCAGGTTATGTGGTGCAAGGCAGCACCTTGCAAAATAGTACCTTGCACAATAGCACTTGGGATGAGCGCGGCTTGTTAACCACTTTAAACCAAGATGGCTGGCAGATAGAATTCCAAAACTATTCAGAACAAAGCGACTACTTGTTGCCAGCTAAAATTGTTCTAAAGAGTGAAAAAGTCAACCTAAAGCTACTGGTAGAAAAATGGGGAGATCTTGAGAATCTAAACATTCAGAACTAAGCCAAGGTAGTGGTACACTTCATCCCGCAGAGTGTCACCCAAAAGGGTGGTTTTCAGCCAACGCTAGGAGATGACAATTGCCCCATCAGCCACACAATTTACAGCTCGATCCATACACGCCGGTTTTAGTTACAGATTTAGCCGTCTTATTTATTGCAAGCCTGGAATAATCTAAACGAAAGTGCACTCAGGGCTGATGGTAAACGCCACAACGCACAACTTGTCAATAACATACAATCAACCACCGCGCTGATAGCGAAAGCTGAAAAAGGTATTTCCTCGCAAAATTTTGAGTTCATGCGAGTGCTAAACCTATACGACAAAACGCTCTCACCTGTAGACATAGCTAAAGGCTTTGTTAGTGGCATCGGCAATAAACTCACCGACATAGCAAAACAAGCAACAGCTTTTACCGAGCCAGAAGATATGAACTTGCAACATGCTCAAGCGCGTGTCGATGCTCTGCTTAGCAAGCCTCAAAAAATTGCAGGCGCCATCAATATCTTATGGCAGAACCCGGGGATCCTCTCAAACGCCTTTCAGGCCGAGTTGTCTGAGGCGCGCCAACGCCTAGTTCAAAGTATGGTTGGAAACACCCAGCAATCACTATTGGCAGTGAGCTAGGCGCCATAACTACTAGCGTCATAGTAAACAGCATAAATCCTACTAATAAAGCAAAAGTTATAACTGGTGTAGCCGAACCCGCCGCAGCAATACCTATGGACTGGCATAACTATGCCACCTTAATAGGTAGGGGATTACACCCTCCATCGCTAAAGCCAATGCGTGATTTTTCAGATTTGATGAAATTCAATCAGTCTCAGGTAAGTGGCGGCCCATCTCGCCTCATCTACGAGCCTGATAAATCGCATAAAATTATCGTAGACCACTTTCCTGACTATGGCACAAATTATCTGATTAAGGCCAATGTAGACCGCGAAAGATATGGTAACGGCACTGAAATATTTTTGTCCGCAATAAAAAAATTTCATGGTAATGGCGAAGATATCAGTCGCATCAATGATACTTGGGATGCAGGCCAGTTAGGCACCAATTGGAAGCAGTTCTATGGATGCCCGTCAGGCAGGTGACAGCACAGAACAGACCGCAAAACACACCTTTACTGGCAGAATGGCTGAAAGAATTGGCTTAACTTCGGTCAATGTCAGCAAAGTTAGTACGGAGATTGAGGTTGTAAATGAATCACTACAAAAAAATTACTCCACACTATCCCCTGTATTCCATCGGCCAGACTGCGGCAGTAACGCTGCATGGGGCGACCACGCCAATAATTGGTCGTTGTCGCAAGGAAGACCTGCACTGACCGTGACGCCAAGAGTAAATGCCGACACAACGCCAAAACCCAACTATTTGATACCGGATAAATTATTACAGCAAGTGGAAAAACTACCTGCCACCCAGCAATAATCTGTTTTAAAGCAGCTTTATGAGAATTATTTTCATCATGTTGACACAACAACGGTTGTAAAAAAGGCTAATGACACTGATGTAGAGCGTTAAGTCATTCACAATTGTCTGACACCAAGGATGCGACCATCCATCGACATCTAAATTGCGTTAAAATGTACGGATATGCAAGGTTTTCAATCATTTTTAGCGCCTGCAAAAATCAATTTGTTTTTGCACATCACCGACCAACGTGAAGATGGCTACCATCTATTGCAAACTGTTTTTCGCTTACTGGATTATTACGACACTATTTACCTAAGGCCGACACAAACAAAAACGATTAAACGTGTGAACGACGTTGCCGGCGTGCCAGAATCGCAGGATTTATGCGTACGTGCGGCAAAACTATTGCAGCAACATACACAGTGTCAGCAAGGTGTAGAAATTGCCGTTGAAAAACATATCCCAATGGGTGGCGGTCTAGGTGGCGGTAGCTCAGATGCTGCAACCGTTCTATTAGCCTTAAATCGCTTATGGCAGCTTAATTTGAGTCGCCGTGAGTTATTACCTCTTGGCTTGCAATTGGGTGCTGACGTACCATTTTTCATCTACGGCACAAATGCCTGGGCTGAGGGTGTAGGTGACCAGCTTCAGACAATTAACTTAGGTGAAGCGTACTATGTAGTATTGAACCCAGATGTTCATGTATCTACAGCGCAAATATTTAACAATAAGCAATTGACAAAAAACGCGATTCCTAAGACAATGTCGGACTTTTCTGGGATGGCTAATTCAGGCACTGAAAACTCGGCATTAAGTAATATTAAGGATGAGTTTACAAACCACCTTGAAAAAGTAGTTTGCAGTGATTATCCACCAGTTTTAGCTTGCTTAACTTGGCTCAAACAGTTTGGTGATGCTAGAATGAGCGGCTCAGGTGCTTCAGTTTTTTTAGAGGTAGCAAGCGAGAAAATTGCAACTGATATATACAATCAAAAACCGAGTGATATTCAGGGTTTTGTTGCAAAAGGGTTAAATCAGCACCCTTTATTTGAATATTGTAATTAAATATAATGTTCAAATATGCTGATATAAATATTGGGGAGTCGCCAAGTTGGTTAAGGCACTGGGTTTTGATCCCAGCATCCGAAGGTTCGAGTCCTTCCTCCTCAGCCAAATTTTAATATGTAGGCAATAGCCTGCATAAATTTAAAGTGCTGACAAACCGTCAGCATGGTTTGAAATGACATTGAAATAACAAGCGTGTAGATTTTTTGATTTACACGCTTTTATTTTTTAGTCTTTCACAGAATTTAACCGCAACTAGCACGATAGGAAATCAAATAGTGTCTAACGGCAACATGATGGTCTTTACTGGTAACGCCAATCCAGCGCTCGCGCAAGAAGTTGCTAGTCACTTGGGCATTGAGCTTGGTCGTGCGGATGTAGGCCGGTTTTCTGACGGTGAAGTCATGGTTGAATTGCTTGAAAACGTACGCGGTCGCGACGTATTTGTATTGCAATCTACCAGCCACCCTACTAACGACAGTTTGATGGAAGTGATGGTCATGGTAGATGCGCTACGCCGCTCATCAGCAGGGCGCATTACTGCCGCTATTCCTTATTTAGGTTATTCACGTCAAGATCGTCGCCCACGTTCAGCACGTGTGGCAATTACCGCAAAAGTCGTTGCAAACATGTTGACAGGCGTTGGTGTTAATCGTGTACTTACGATGGATTTACACTCAGATCAAATTCAAGGTTTTTTTGATATCCCTGTTGACAACATCTACGCAACACCGATTTTACTGGCTGACTTGTTAAGTCAGCATCATGAAAACTTAGTTATTGTTTCGCCTGATGTCGGCGGTGTGGTGCGTGCACGTGCATGCGCAAAACAACTCAACTCAGATTTAGCCATTATTGACAAACGTCGCCCAAAACCAAACGTCGCCAAAGTGATGAACATCATTGGTGATGTGGCAGGTCGCACCTGCGTGATTATGGATGACATGGTCGATACCGCAAACACACTGTGTGAAGCAGCCACAGCACTCAAAAAACATGGCGCAGTTAAAGTAGTCGCTTATGCAACACACCCAGTATTATCTGGCGGCGCTGCTGAACGTATTCAAAATTCAGAGCTTGATGAGCTAGTGGTCACTAACACCATTGCATTAAGACCTGATTCAGCAAATTGCAAAAAGATTCGTCAATTAAGCGCAGCCGCCTTGCTAGCGGAAACAATACGCAGAATCAGCAGTGAAGACTCAGTGTCGTCTCTGTTTATGGATTAACTTAATTGTCTAACTAATAATTTTTAAAGTTTTTAACCCTGCATGCTGGTCGCGGTGTGCAGTTTATAGTGTAGTAAGTGTAGTAAAAATTTAGGAGTAGTAAAATGGCTATTGAAATCAATGCAGTAAAACGTGATGCAAAAGGTACGGGTGCGAGCCGCCGTCTTCGTCACGCAGGCGCAGTACCAGGTGTGGTCTATGGTGGTGGTAAAGATGCAGTAACACTTGAGCTGAATGCTAAAGAGTTATTCTTGCAATTCCGTCACGAAGCTTTCCACGCTTCAGTGTTAACCCTTATCCTTGATGGCAAAAAAGAAAACGTATTGTTACGTGATTTTCAAATGCACCCAGTACGCAATACCATTCAGCATATCGATTTTCAACGCGTAAGCGCCACTGAAAAAATTCACGTTAAAGTGCCTTTCCACTTCATCAATGCAGACGTAGCCCCTGGTGTTAAATTAGGTGGTGGTATTGTTGCACACGTGCAAACAGAAGCTGATGTAAGCTGCTTGGCAAAAGATTTGCCTGAGTTTATTGAAATTGATGTGTCAGTTCTTGAAATCGGCCACTCAATCCATTTGTCACAAATCAAACTTCCAAAAGGTGTTGAATTTGTACAATTGGCGCACGGTGATGATGCCGCTGTTGCTTCTATCGCTAAAACACGCGGTGGCGTTTCAGCTGCCGCAGATGCTACTGATACTCCAGCAGCTTAAGTTTATAAGCATGCAAACTAAACGCGCACTTTCTCATGAAGTGCGCGTTTTTTATTGATACTATATAAACAATGAGTGGAATTAAACTATTTGTAGGCTTAGGCAACCCTGGCGATAAATACGAACGCACGCGTCACAATGCCGGTTTTTGGTGGATAGACCAGATTGCCGCACAAACCAATACAAAATTGGTAAGTGATGCAAAGTTTTTGGGTGTAGTTGGAAAGGTTAACCAAGATTCTTGGTTACTCAAACCAAACACTTTCATGAACTTAAGTGGCAAAGCCGTAGCTGCACTTGCTAATTACTACAAAATCACCCCTGCTGAAATTTTGGTGATTCATGACGATCTAGATTTACCTGTGGGTAGCATTAAACTAAAACTTGCTGGCGGGCATGGTGGGCATAATGGCTTAAAAGATATTCATGCAGCACTCGGCACTCCTAACTATTGGCGCTTAAGAATCGGCATTGGCCACCCAGCTGATCGCAATGAAGTCGTTAATTTTGTACTTAAGCCCCCATTAAAAGATGAAAAAAATGCAATAGACAACAGTATTACCGAAAGCGCTAAACTGTTGGATTTAATGCTTGCAGGCGAGTTTGAAAACGCAATGTTAAAATTGCACACTAAAAAATGAACTGGAAAATAATATGAAATGTGGCATCGTAGGTTTGCCAAATGTGGGGAAATCCACTTTATTTAATGCGATTACCAAAGCAGGCATTGCGGCTGAGAACTACCCATTCTGCACTATTGAACCTAACGTCGGCATTGTAGAAGTGCCAGACACACGCATGCAACCGTTGATTGATATTGTTAAGCCGCAGCGCGTGCAACCTGCAATTGTTGAAATGGTCGATATTGCCGGCTTGGTAGCAGGCGCATCAAAAGGTGAAGGCTTAGGCAATAAATTTTTAGCCAACATCCGCGAAACTGACGCTATTGCACACGTCGTACGCTGCTTTGAAGACGGCAACGTGATTCATGTGTCTAACAAAATTGACCCGATGTCTGACATTGAAGTCATTAACACTGAACTTGCGCTGGCTGATATGGAAACGGTAGAAAAAACCATGCACCGTGAAAGCAAAAAAGCAAAAAGTGGTGACAAAGACGCCATTGCTTTAATGGCCGTTTTAGATAAAGTTTTGCCCTGCTTAAACCAAGCCAACGCTGTGCGTACACTCGGGCTAGATGACGATGAGCTACAAATACTCAAACCACTTTGCCTAATTACAGTTAAACCTGTGATGTACCTTGCCAACGTTAATGAAACAGGCTTTGAAAACAACCCGTTTCTACAAAAAGTTATTGATTTAGGTAAAGCGGAACACGCGCCAGTGGTCGCTATTTGCGCCAAAATTGAATCTGAAATTTCTGAACTTGAAGACGAAGACAAAGCCCTGTTTTTAGCCGAACTAGGACAAGAAGAACCAGGCCTAAACCGTGTAATTCGCGCAGCTTACGACTTACTAGGCCTACAAACCTACTTTACCGCTGGTGTACAAGAAGTGCGCGCATGGACCGTTAAAAAAGGCGCCACAGCACCACAAGCCGCAGGTGTAATTCATACAGACTTTGAACGTGGCTTTATTCGTGCAGAAGTCATCGCCTATGATGAGTTTGTGAAAAATAAAGGAGAGCAAGGCTCTAAAGAAGCAGGCAAAATGCGCTTGGAAGGCAAAGAATACATCGTGCAAGATGGCGATGTGATGCACTTTAGATTTAATGTGTAATTTTAAACGTTTGTAGTGTTTAAAAATTGCAAACTAATTTTGACAATTGCCGCCTAAAACACTAGAATTGCGCCCTTGCTGAACTTTTAAAGCATTTCAGTTCTAGCACCCAGTTTAAAAGGTGATGTAGCTCAGCTGGTTAGAGCACAGGATTCATAATCCTGGGGTCGAGGGTTCAAGTCCCTCTTTCACCACCAATACAGGGTATCACAGAGCATCGTAACCCATCAAAAGCCCCGTAGTTAATAGCTACGGGGCTTTTTGTTGCATCAACCCATCGCACAAGGTCGCTTGACATACCGTCATCAATGACGGTATCGTTGTCGGTATGTAGGAGAAAACCCCTAAAATACACCTCGAGATACCGTCAAATGCTTACAGTAACCGCAATAAATAACGCTAAATCTAGAGATAAACCCTACAAATTAGCTGATGAAAAAGGGCTTTATTTGCTTATTCAAGCTAGTGGGAGCAAGCTTTGGAGATTAGACTATCGCTTTGATTCTAAAAGAAAAACCCTAGCTTTAGGCTCTTACCCTGACGTCCCTCTAGCAGACGCAAGAAATAACCGTGATACTGCACGTAAACTGTTAGCCTCTACCCCATCTATTGACCCAGGTGAAAATCGTAAACAAGAAAAAATCATTAACAGACTTAATTCAGACAATAGCTTTGAAGTAGTTGCACGTGAGTGGTGGCAATCTCACATGGCGAATAAAGCTGATAGTCACAAAAATAAAGTTATACGACGTTTTGAGCAACACCTTTTTCCTTGGATTGGGAATAAACCAATTTCAGAAATCACAGCTCCTCAGGTAATGGATGCTGTAAAGCGAATCGAGAAACTAAATATACTAGAAACCGCACACCGCACGCTACAAACCGCAGGACAGGTTTTTAGATATGCAGTGCAAACAGGACGAGCTATCCGAGACGTTACGGCAGATCTCAAGGGAGCACTACCCCCCACCCGAACTAATCACATGGCAGCATTTACTGAGCCTAAGGATGTAGCGGAGCTGTTGCGCGCAATAGATGGCTTTACCGGCACTCTCACTGTTCAGTGCGCTCTAAGATTATCACCGCTAGTTTTTGTACGTCCAAGCGAACTCCGGCAGGCCAAATGGAAAGATATAAATTTAGATACTGGCGAATGGCGTTATTTAGTAAGTAAAACTAAAACCGACCACTTAGTTCCACTATCTACTCAAGCCATTAACATCTTAAAGACTATTCAACCGCTATCTGGGCATGGTGAGTTTGTTTTTCAGAATGGTCACTCTCCACGAAGGCCCATGAGTGAAGCAGCCGTTAATGCTGCCTTAAAACGTATGGGATATGATACGAAAAATGAAATAACAGGCCATGGATTTAGAGCAATGGCTCGTACTATTCTGCATGAAAGATTAAATATTGACCCTCACATCATTGAACACCAACTAGCGCATGCAGTTCCTGATAATCTAGGTGGTGCATATAATCGAACTAGGTTTATTGTGCAGCGTACAGCTATGATGCAGCAATGGGCTGACTATTTGGACGATCTTAAAAATGGCGTAAAAAATTAACATGAATTTTAGTTTATTTGATGACATTCACCATATTGAGCTGCCAGAATTAAATATATGAGGATAAAAAATTGTGCAATTAATCAACGAACAGGAAGCGGCCTATATCGTGTAACATGTTGCCAATGATTTAACATTTTAAGTATTTAATGTGTAAAAATTGGCTTTCCAATTGTTCTGTAATACCCTTCCTTATCCTTAGCCTTTAGGTATGCACAGATTATTTTATCCATTTTTATAATATTTTTCTCTGCTTCAACCAATCTGTAGTAATTAGCATTTAATGTGGATCGTGCTCGGTTCTCAATCGTGCAGATTAATGACTTGAGCCGCTTTCTGTAGCTTAGCAACTCCGAGGTAAGGCTAAGTAGAGAGTAAGTTGTCATGTAGTTGTCACTAAACTCTCCGCGGCACTTAGCTTTTTTCGCCAAATGCAGCTCACTTATTCGCTGTGGGATTTTTGTAGGCTCTTCAGTCCGGCTTACCAAAAAAGGTTCGGTTGGCTTATCTTTGCCATGTGAATGCCAAAATTTTATGCGAATTTTACCCGCAAGATTTGGCTGAGCACCATCTAATACGTTATCAATTTTTATGAGTAAT
Organism: Methylotenera sp.; assembly: GCA_030652995.1. Lineage (GTDB taxonomy): Bacteria > Pseudomonadota > Gammaproteobacteria > Burkholderiales > Methylophilaceae > Methylotenera. The sequence continues at coordinate 43,325 of JAUSAG010000024.1, read as the reverse complement.
GCATCAATTTGTGACATTTCAACTTTAAGATTATCTAGGTAATTCAAAATATTATTCCTTAAATTTTAGCGTTTTCGCTGTGCATTTGAAATCAATCCGCCCTTAACGTTGATACATACGTTTAAGATAATTCGGATTAAACCTATTTATTTAATAATCAAAGGTAACCATTGCTCGCCTGTAACTTTAGGATTTTGATTAACTCAAATTTGTGCTTGGTGATTAAATCTAAAAGCTCATCATCTGCCCAATTTTTTGGATCAACAACCAAACCATTATCCATATTCAGATGCAACGAATAACCGCACCCACGCATAGCATGGAATAACTCTGGCGCTGTGTTGATTGGAATCACCTTTAAAATTGGTGCAGTCATTGGTTTAATGAATGTAGCATTTGGATTAAGTGCCATTGCTTCAGCTTTTGTGCATGGTGGATATATTGCAACCTCTATAGGTTGAAAACCTTTAAATGTCACAAGCCACCAATTAGATACAAGATCATCATCGGTGTTAATTGGCTTATTATTCCCTGGACTGGCACTGCCAAAACTGCCAAAAGGGGGCTGAATATTTAGTTCGGGCACTTCTGGCAGTTTTGGCAGTTCGAGACTAGGCAATATCAATGTTTTTTCAGCATCAATTAATTTCAGTCTTGCAAGATATGAACTCATATTGCCACCACTTTATTCAAGTGATAAAAGGCTGTTGGTCTGCCACCAGTCACTATTTCTTCTAGAAATAGGTGGTTATATTCAACCAGCAAATCGATCGCAGCCTGTGCTTTTTGTGGCGTTTCTAGACCCGTCCAGCAAGCACGGTAAAGGTCGCGTGATTTGAATGGATTGGATAATTTTCCGCCCTCCAGCTTCTTCAATATTGTTTTGGCAGCATCAATATCAGGCCTTGTTGCACTGGCGTAAATACGTCTAGCATGCGATTCTAAATACTCACTATAAGCTATAGCACGTAGTAAGGATTTTTCAGTAACAGCACCTTTTCCGTATTCACTTAAATGATTGATTAATGCTAGTGAAGGGATTAGTTTGCGATATTTTGAAAGGTGAGAAACAATGGCAGGATGCTCTTCACCAGATCTTAAGCGTATTTCTAAATTAGCACGCCATTCAGAAAATAAGACTTGAGCTTCATCATCAAAACGCATGAAAGGAACATTACTGAAATCATCGGATTCTGAACTAATGTCAGTCAGTGGATTTAAGTTATCGAGCCATTCGGCTAATGCGTAGACTGCTTGCTTAGCTTCACCATCCGGGTATCTGTCTACCTCCTTCCAAACTGGTGAAATGTCTGGATAAACCATCAGGCCGAAGCGTTGCAATAAGCCATCAGCTCCTGACCCGCCGCCAATTGCTTGGCGTACGTACTCCGCTAATACTCCCGGCTGTATCCCGCCAATCACAGATAAGCAAACCGCTGGAATATGCAAACCTTTACCGCGCATAATCCTATCAAAGGTGTAGCCTTTATCACCATCAGCCGCCGTCAGATAAAAAGCTCTCGCAGGCTCTTGCCCGCCAGAATCAAGCTGTTTTAATAGACCTATAATTTCATCAGATTCAACAAGTAGGCCATTGGGATTTTCCATCAACAACTCCCCTAATGCCTCGTAGGTTGCGTTGTTGGTAACATAACGTTTTAATATAGGAGCTTCATCTAATTCACCAGATTGCAGAAGATTTTTAACATTGGCTGTACGGTCTTTTGATAGTAGCTTTTTAGCCTCTGCTTTATTAATAGACTCATTCATCTTGGCAATTTCTGTGTGCGCTTCACTTTCAGCTACTGCATTATTGAAGACATCATAAGCCGTTGCCTGTAGCTTTTTAATTGCTGCCAATGCCGCGTTTTGTGTTGGTGATTTCATCACGCCACTGCTACCAACTAATGCTGCCCAAAGGTTTGCGATTACAGTCCAGTCATTACGCTTCATTGGGCGTATGCCAACTTTACGACCTATGATAGTAGACATCATCACCAGTACGGCTGCGGCTGCAAAATCAGCTGGGCACTGCATCCGATCTGAGATATCTTTCACATAGTTACGAAGTACATCAGGCAGATAGTTATAATCAAAGGCCAATACGCTTGGCAGGCTAGGTAAAGGCTCAGGCAATATACTGATGCTGCCAACAGGTAAATATGCGTTTACATGATGTTTGTGTTCACTTAATTGCAGCCTTACCGTTTCCAAGCCTTTAAATTGGTGCAGGTCGTTAAAGTCTTTGGCTTTTTCAGGACGACCGTCACCAAAAATAGGAATTGCAACACTGGCACCCACTTGTTTAGCCGCCTCATTCGCTTTTCTAATACCTAAACCACTTTCATCATCGTCGGCACATATCACTATTTTCATAGCAGGATATTTAGCGCGAAATGTTTTAGCCACTTCTAATAGGTTACCTCCACCGAAAGCCACCACCACTGCACACCCTGTGGCCTGGTGAATGGAGGCGGCTGTCGCGTAACCCTCGGCAATGTAAATAATGTTGACCGGCACACCTATTTCGAAATAACAACCTTTTGCGCGCCCACCAATTAGAAACTTCTTAATGCCATTACTATTGATATATTGAATTGAATGTATTTTATCGTTGTCGGTAACTTTGATTATTAGCGAGTCGCCCACTTGCTTAATTCCGAACGCCTCCACACCCTTTCTGATCAAATAGTCATGACTCACTACAGTTGCCGCCCGAATCCAAAGGCTGTTGGCAACTAATTTAGCTGCGGCATGATTTTTAACAATTTCCGCATCTCGAATAATGCGCATAGCCTTATTGCGTTGACTATTAACAGCAATCTCTTGGCTTGTTAACTTGCGACCAATATCCGCACGCCATTTTCGGCTGATACCTAGCCGCCAGCACCCAAAACAGCAGGTATATATGCCATCCGCATAGCAGATGTACCAGCCGGCATTATCGCCTAGCTTGCCATTGCTGCTGAATCTATGAAGTTTTCCGTCGGCTATAATTTCGTCAGGCGGTATTATTCCAACGGCATGCATGGCATTTTGTATTTGTGAAGTGATATGCATTTACTTAGCCGCCTTTGCTGCCAAATCGGCTCTCACGAGCCCGACGTTCCAGCCCGTCGTTCTTGTAGTTAATCGGACCGCAGGTGGAATTATTGATTTTTGTGCACAACGCCATATGGTGGCCGCAGAAACGCCATACAGGGCGATCATTACTGGGAGTCGAATATAACCAGCATCTGGCATGCTACTAAACTGGCTTAAAACAGTTGAGGTATTTCTATTTAATTCTGATTTCATTTGCATCTTTAATCACCTTTATGAATGGAAGTGATATGGGATTCTATGCATTTAAATTTTTAATCCTAAGAACGAAATTAGTTAAATTTATACCTGTTATTTTTACGGTTAATATGGTAAGTGTTTTCTGATGAGATTTTTTGAACGAGAAAGCATGGCGACCTAAACTTCTGGTTTACACAAGCTCGGAGTTGATATTGGAATTGGTGGGTATGTATTTTGAAGTTTTTTAAGTAATACTAATTATGTATTTCAATGCCACTGAAAGTCGCCTAAAGATTTGTGCTGATTGTTTAAACTTGAGGCATGCTTCGAAGTTATATGTAACTCTATTTATAGTTCCGAATGTGCTTGCGCATATAGAATATCTAATGTTTCAAATGAGATCATTTTTTTTGCATTAGGATCGGTAGTTTTTGCTATGCGTTCTTCGAGAACAACATCAAATTCGTCAAAAAATATTAGCTCGCCTAATGCATTATTAGTCATAGAATTTCCTTCATGCTTAAGAACTGTAATGACATCCCAATATGCTAATAATCTTTGGGCATTCCAATGGGTAAATAAAGGTGTTTTAATGTTTTTTTGTGAAAATGGAAATTCCGATCTCTGGATATTTAACCATTTTAGAAACAAATTTTGAAGAGATTCGTCAGTACAGTCTAAATTGACACGTAAATACCTTGTACCATAATCGTCATTTGCATTTTCAATGTTAGAAAATGGACTTTGATATTCTTCAAACAACATTTCCATATCTTTATTACGTTCAAAGCTGATAAAGTTATCAGCTAATATGTCCATATCCTTTTCTATTTTGTGTTTATTTCTGGAGCTATGCAGAAACTTATATGCATCAAATTCGGTAATATCATCAAGATATCTTTCTTTTTTTGTATCTTGCAATGAGTGAAGGACTCTCTGTTTACCTACTTCATTTTTGTATAGATTTGAATTTTTAAATAAGCCGAATTTTTTAATTGATTCAATTTGATTTATTGCATCTTGCGAATCAATGCTGCTAATTTTTTTTTTTTCATCATAAAATGACCCGTCGTTAAAGCACTTAATGTGCAATAGAATTCTTTGAAGTATTTCGTTAGACCAGTCTAGTGCGGTGAAATTTTCACAATCCTTATAGTTGTCAAAATTAAACCAACTGACTATTCCGACATCTTTTTTTTGCATGGCACACAACCTTGTTGTTTTTAAATTTCAGATCATATTAATTATAGCTTGTGGATATGGCAAATTGATTGATATACAAGATTTGTATTTGATTGCTAAATTTATGAATATTTCTCATTTATTACAATAGCCGCTTATCAAAACTAAACGACACTTGACATATTTATGTGTATGCCTACAATAACAAATGTACAATAAATTATGTAAAAAAGATTAATCAATGGGCAGACCTAAGTCAGATAAACCCAAACTTTCGGCGACTGACCGAGTGAACAAGTCAATTCAGAATCTAGTTGCATCGGGTGGCAAACGTTTAATGCTTAGACTGTCGCCAGAAGCTTACGCTGCATTAAAAATTGTCATGGAAGTACAGAACATACAAACAGAAACGCAGGCAATCAATCAAGTTTTGGTTGCAGCTGCAAAGGTACCTAAGGGTACAAAATAAATAAGGAGTAAGGAAATGGGAGCATTAGCTTTGTTGGGCATAGTTGCATATTTGGCATGGGTCTGGTTTGAAACCGCAGAGGTGTCTGTGCCTGGTGCGAAGAAACCTGAGCCAGTATATGTATGGGCATATGATTACGATTACGATCTGATTGATGGTGAGTATAAGTTTATATGGTCTTATAAGCAGGTTGGAACCCACGGAAAATGCCCCAGCCGAATCTTTTAAGGTTAGTGATTAAATTTTAATGTTTTTTTAAAAGAACAATGGGAGGCTCGTCAATGAGCAATATCGTCAAGTTTGAAACACCCGATATGGGTGCGGCAAGATTCTTCAGAGAAAATCGCGAGGAATTTAAAGCTTCAGCACAAAGAATGCAAAATGTCATCGACAACCCAAATAAGTCGGATAGAGCAAAACTAGAAGCTAGAATGGTTAAGGCTATGGTGGCATTTGACGATGTTGAGTGAGTGGGAAAAATTAATGGAATATAACGAAACTCATAAAGAATATCCGCCTTTAAATAGATCAATTCCAAATGAACCTAAATAATTTCCTAACCCATCCATCAAGCGGGACGCCTTGCGGCGCCCCTTATGTCAAACGTTAGGGCACCATGTCAAAAAATATCCCCACTGAAAGAAAAATACTTCGTTGCATTTACGATATGTACTTGCCGCATTATCCCTTCGAACCCGAAAAAGGCTCAATTGGGCAGGTATTTATTCCTATTGACATGGAGGCTGTTGCCAACCATCTCGGAACAAATAAATACTTATTGTTCGGTTACTTGAACTCCTACATTGACCACAAGTACCGTCACAGAACAGGTGAAAATAGCTTCATACATTTGTTCACCCCAGTTGCTGGCAAGATGAATAATGCTGTCAACTTTCCTTATCTAGCGGCAATACTCGCAGGTCATGATCAGGAGCGCTCAAAATTCGCATGGTCGCTTGGCGTTTCTCTAATAGCCCTAGCCCTTTCAGTTGGCGCCATAATTGCCCAACTAGTTGCATAATGGTGCCTAACAACTTGTTCAAATCGTTCGCTTCGCTCTCTGGGACCGGCAGAGCCGGCCCCTTAACCAAACGTTAGCCACTGGGTCATTTTAATGTCTTCTATCATGCATATTTTGAGTTAGGGATTATGCATTAAGAATGAGGCTCACGTGCGTTTATTGAGCGGTTTTGAGTTGCCTGAGTTGATTACGTGTAGGGTTTTAACGAGGGCTCTAGTTTAAGATGGATAGAATAAAATAATAGAAATTGACTTGAGAGATCTTTGTCAAGATAATGAATTCAATGAGTTTGAACTTTTAATAAGAAAACAAAATGAACCTGTTCGAAAACATTTCCTCCCTAATCTTGGTAACTGGGGGGGCGTTAGTCTTTCTCTGTGTTGTATTCCTCTTAATGTTTCTCGCACCGGGGGTTCGCCATTTGTTTCGTCTTAGGGCTATCCAAGCACGCCTTGAGGCCTTGGAAGCTGGCGCGCCACCGAACGAGATTAAGAAGGTTTTTACTGAAGACGTGCGCCTTGCTCACCTATGGAAAGAGTATCAAGACTCATTGCATGTCCAGCGTGAGGAGCGTGACGGACAGTTGGTCACCACTGCAGTGCGATCTACGATTCCGTCAGAAAGCTATTTTAGCAACCAGTTCGTTGTTGATAGTCGGCTTCGCACAGAGTTTTTCAAACATTTGCCTGGCATCTTCACAGGTATCGGCATCATTGGTACGTTTTCAGGCTTAATTGAGGGGCTGAAGCAGTTTAGAGTTAATGAGAATCCCGCAACAGTGCGTGCCATGCTTGAGTCACTGATGCACTCAGTTGGTGAAGCCTTCCTTATCTCGGCAGCTGCCATCACGGCCGCGATGTTAGTCACTTTAGTAGAAAAACTTCTACTATCTGCTCTCTATCGACTAACCGAAGATATTGCACATACCATCGACGCACGCTTCGACGCTGGTGCTGGTGAGGAATATCTTTCCAGATTGGTGAAGGCCTCGGAAGATTCGGCAAGCCAGTCAAAGATTCTAAAAGATGCTCTCGTCAGTGAGTTAGGCGAGATACTGAGAGAGTTAACATCCGCACAGATTGATGCCTCCCGCGAAGAAACCAAAACGCTTGGCAATGTCATAGCAGAAAGCATACAAAAAAGCCTTCATGGGCCGTTACAAGAGCTAGCGGACACAGTGAAAATTGCAAGCGGCGATCAGAGTTCGGCGGCTGTGCAGATGCTTAACGATGTTATGGTAAGTTTCAGCCAGCGATTAAATGATCTATTTGGAGGTCAAATTAGCGGTCTCAACGAACTGAATAAACAAACAGCCCAAGGAATGCAGGACGCCGTCAGCGCTCTGAACACTCTTGTTGCAAAGTTGGCAGATAGTGGCAAACGGTCCAGCGATGAAATGGCTGCTCAGATGGCTTCTACCATGAAAATAATGGAGGAGCGGCAAGCTAGCATAAATGCGGAAACACAAACCTTTGTAGAGCAAATTCGCACGTTGGTCGAGAGCTCACAGACTGATACTCAGCAGAAGTTGCAGTTGACGCTTGAAAATATGGGGCAGCAGATGACCACGATTCTAGGCACGCTTGGTGATTCCCAGTCCAGAGTATTTGAAGATAGTCGCATACGTGAACAGTCAATGTCAGACCGAACAAAGGACATGATTACCGGCATGACTGGTACGGTAGATGCAGCAGTAAAAGAAATGAGTGTGGCTTCGAAAGTCATGGCGCAGAGCGTGGCATCATTAGCTATGACTACCACTTCTTCTATCGACAAGATGAATGTAAGTGCAGAGCGTATTAGTAACGCGGCTACCAGGTTTGCCACTGCTGGTGACGGCGTCACTAATGTCATGGAGCAAGCAGCGATCGTTAGTGCCAAACTGACGGAGCTGACCGGCTCTCTTACAGTGAGCGCGAGTTCAGTTCAGGAGGGCTTACGTGACTACCGTGCGCAACGTGAATCGGTTGGTCAACTATTGAATGATCTGCGCGCAACTGTAGAAATGGCCCGTGCAGAGGCTAGCATGACCGGTGATGTCTTGAAACGTATCGAGGGGGCAGCAGAAAAGCTAGGGGTTGCACAGAAAGCTGCGGACGAGTACCTCGATGGTGTTAGTAGCGTACTCGCTGCTTCAAGCGACGCATTCAGTGAATCAGTTACATCAACACTAGCCAAAGTAAATCACGAATTTCATACCAAGCTAAGTCAGTCGGTTGGGCTATTGTCTTCCACAGTTCAAGACCTTGAGGTCACCCTCGGGAGCCTCTCCACCAAGGGGTAAGTCATGTTCGGAACACGCATCACAATCAAGAGAGATAACCGCGACGAGGCAGAGAAACCATTCTGGATTTCTTTTGCAGATATGATGACCGCATTGATGGTCTTATTCTTAGTTGTTATGAGCGTTGCATTGCTTGCGGTCACAAAAAATGTCACAGAAAAGGAGAAGAAAGAAGAGCAACACCGCCGTGACATCGAGCTTATCTTAGATAGATTTTCAAAAGCCGCAATGCGTTATGACGGCATCAAAGTTGATAAAAATCGGTACGTAATAGATTTTGGCGATCGTGCGCGCTTTGGTTTTGGCAAGTCGACACTGACCGGGGAACAGGAAGTACTGCTTCGAAAATTCGTACCGGAAATTATAAACTTAGCTAATGATGATCTCGGGCAGAGAATTCTGAAGCGCATGGTAGTCGAAGGCTACACAGATAAGACTGGCAGCTATCTCTCAAACTTAAACTTGAGTCTTCAACGCAGCCAACGTGTTCTTTGTGCCATGTTTGCAGTGAATGGTCAAAACCTGCTCACAAAAAAGCAAATGGAGAATGTGCGAACTCTTTTTTTTGTAGGAGGCTACTCATTCAATGCAGCGAAAGATAGTGATGATGAAAGTCGCCGTGTTGAGATGAGGCTCGAATTTCTCGGAATGGACGAGACTAGACCAAAAGCTTTGGTTGCACCTGGTAATTTCGGATCGTGTGCTTTGAGATGAGTGCTCTGAATCGCCTCGCGGGGCTTTTAGACATAAGCAATAGCGCCGTGAAGCTTAATCTTCCCTCTGACAGCGGGATTGACGATGTCATTTCTCGGCTAAAAGGCTACGTACAAGGGAGTGGTCAACCACATGTACATACAGATCATGTCTACCAAGCTGTTTTGCAATTCTGGGAATCACTACGGTTTGATAATCTGAGGGATGCGAGGCTCATCTCGTTCGGGATGTGCACTCCCATTCAACCTTCAGGTTCATGCATCATGGAGGATCGACAGCGATTTCTAGCGGTACTTGATATGAACTCTGGTGTCGACCAATGGATAAGTACCCCGCGTAGTTATCGTCGTTGCTACCAAGGGCTTGTACGAAGCTATTTTACATATGACTCACAGATAGAAACAGCATCGACCGTTGGACGACAAAACTGGAAGCAGTTGCGCGATTACCTTTCTGAACACTCTCACTACATCAACGACAAGATTAACAATCCGGGATGGGTGATTGAGGCGCTTAAAAACCAACAGCTATTTAGCGAGGAACCTTGCGCGCAATATGCCAAGGAACTTTTGAGCGGAGATTCGACTTTAGTTGATCATATGTGCGAGCAACTGGGTATTATAAAAGCATCTTGGTTCATGCGCGAACTGATCCTTGCTCAAGTGTTGCAAGCAACAAAGCTGGCCCACGAAGAGTTTACGGTTCTTATCCCCCGACTTTTGGAACTCTTGGGCGATTATCCTGTGCTTCGCGACCGTGGACTCATCCTTGTCTTGGATCGTTACGCTAAGTTGCCACTGCCTAACCCTCATCAGATGTTGACCGACGTTGCAGTTGAATGGTGGGGAAACCCGTGGTTACCCTCGAATGATACTCGATGGGGCGGCGTTTCAACCGATGCTCGTAAGATGGTCTCAGAATGGTTGAAGAGAGAGTTCATCGAAGCATTTTTCACCAAGCTTGCACAAGATGGCGTTGGGGACCCGCGCAGAGCCAATTTTTGGTTGCGGTACGTCAAATCCATGGATAACATTCAGTTCGCGCTTGGAGCTACTGTCCAGAACTCTCGTGATAAAGATTTTATTGTTCTTCGTCAGAGAATGAAGGGTCTTACGACGGATCTTTTAGCAACGGACAGCTCAAATAATGCATTTGTGATGACGATGGGAAATCTTATTGCAGTTGAGTTTGGTGATATGGGTAACGCATTCTACGGATACGACCGAAGTTCTGGACTCCTGCCTTTCGATATGTCAGAGCCAGTATTCACAAAGATGAATGTCAAGAATTCGCTGAAGCATTCTAGCTGTTCTATGTGGTTGAATCACAAAGATGGAATCCACGGATGGACGCGTTGGGAAGAAATGTTTGAAGCTACAATCAGGGAACATTACGGCATTTCGTCTGGTGCCGCATCAACACCTACTGCACGCGCGACGCCGGCACCCAGAACTCCGCCGAAACCTGCTGCTACTCCATCTCTTGCAAGTACTGATACTGTTTTGCCATATAGCAGAGATGCTTTGAACAGATTCGCGAGTATGCGTAATCTGAGAGTGGACGATTTCGCTTCCAATGGCATTGGTGGCAATCTATGGGTGCGTACCAACGACGACGACTTTCAGGTAAGCAAGGTTTTGCGTTCGTGGAATTTTAAATACAAGCCTGACAAAGGGTGGTGGAAATAGGTATGCAAAGTGTTTAAGTTGTTTAAGAAAAAGCTTGAATTAGCTGGCGTACAAGGTTGGCGAAGAAGTTGGACTAACCTCGGCGTAGAACTCTCTCAACATGGTGATGGAGAATATCTGTTAGCTCCATTGTTGCCCGCCTACCTTTTGCAGCTACAGGATGATGGTTATGCAATCGAAACAGTTGACGGTCTGCTCATTGATTGGGACTCGATTTTCGATGCGATACAAAACCCTAGCTACGCCGAACTGCATGAAGTACTCAATCTACCTCCACTAACTGCCAAGTGGCCTATTTTACAAAGTAATAATTCCCTCGCGGATAAGAATTTCTCAATAGTCGTCGCTGGTTGGCGGGACGCCAACTGCTTAGCATCAGATTGCGAGATTATTGGACCAATTATCAGTTGCGATAACTCTTCTGAACTTATGCAACTCGCACAGTGGCGCCTCTTTCAAGAAGTAATCGGATTTGCAAGACGCTCACCAGAAGATCGGACTGACCTTGCCCATCGTCAGGGATGGGGGCGTATCAGAAAGCTTGCTCTTTCTGCTGATGCAAAACTAGATGACTTTCTTTATCGCTCAGTAGTGTTGACCCCAGAGAAGCTTGAAATTGGCCTGCGGAAATCAATAGGTCTGGCTGACGATACTGTCATCGAGATCGAGCCGGGATTTTCTGGCGCACCCTCTAACTGGCTTGATCGATTTGACGCCGAGCGTGACATTCCGGACCGATACGATATTGTTACTATGGAGGGAATAGTCCAAGTACTTATCTCACCTCAGGTTAAAACTGTCCTTCAGCAAATTAAGCGATTACCACTTCGGCGCGTTGCCGGTTCTCGAGCACAGGCTTTTATTCTTAACCCGTATGCAACATTGGGCGAGGATGCCAAAAATGTTATTGTCGAGGAGCAGTTTGAACAAGCGCGCGAGCAAGCTGGACTTCAGTATGAAAGGTTCTTACCTGTTATTGAGCGTGATGCTACAGGCTACCCTACAAAGGTAGGGCTGCTTATTGAAACTGCGAATGCTTCTGGTCCTGTATCTTCCGAAACTCGCTGGCTCACACACAACGAGCACTCAACTTTTGTTGAAAAACTGAACGCATCTATTGCCCATGGGTACCAGTTGTTGGGTTGGCAAGGTTATGATTTTGAGATTCAGGGCGACACGCCAGTACACCTAAGCGAACTTAAATCGGCTCTTGAAGAGCGCAGCCTCCCTCCGATGATGGTGTCCTACGCACAGGTTCATGACCTCAGCGCTTACTCATCCCGCATTGAAGCCATCGGTATTGAGAAACCATATTACAGCCCGTACATTGCTAAGAAGAAAGAGGATGAGGGTTGGTTTCCTGAGAATGTAGTTCCTATAATAGGCTATACGTCGGAGGTAGGCAGTGAACCGATTGCCATTCCTGCTACGAAAGCTACGCTAGAGCAACTTCGTGAGGCTGCTGAGAGTGCTCGCGTGGCCGGACGCGAAACGGTTGAGTTATCGTGGTTACCAAAACCTATGTCTCTAAAAGAAGCTGAGGATTTAACAGCAACATTCGGAGATGTGCTTGGTCAAGTCAATGCGCGGCAATTCGATCCTGAGAAACATGCTGCAGAACGTAATGAAAAGCCAGGCGCACGTAAGAGCCTAATACTTAGAGCAAACATTCAGACTGTTGAGTATGAAGAAGCGCGACGTGAGGCATTGCAGACATTTACGAAGGAGCCTCAACTTCCAAAGAACTTGCGCCCTGAGTGTTCGTTGTTACCTCACCAGCGCGAAGGTGTGGCTTGGCTCCAGCACCTTTATTCGTCGCAGGCAGAGCACCAAGTGAGGGGGGCATTACTTGCAGATGATATGGGTCTTGGGAAGACCCTGCAGTTGCTAACATTTATGGCTCGACTGGTGGAAGATGATCCGTTGGTTGACCCAATGCTTGTGGTGGCACCAGTATCACTGCTGGAGAATTGGAAAGAAGAAGCCGATAAGTTCTTTCTATCAGGAACACTCCCTATATTGACTGCCTACGGTGACTCATTAGCACCCTTGCGTGTGCCACGCGCGGCGATTGACGCTAGATTGCAAACCGAAGACGGTCTTGTCCGATTCCTAAAGTCAGGCTGGATCGGAAATGCAAAGGTGGTACTGACAACCTATGAAGCGCTACGAGACCTCGAGTTCTCCTTTGCAGCCCAGCGTTGGTCTTTGATGATCTGCGACGAAGCACAGCGTATCAAAAATCCAGCAGCTATGGTTACTCGCGCATCCAAAAAGCAGAATGTAGGATTCAAGATCGCATGCACTGGGACCCCAGTCGAAAATTCGTTGGCAGATTTGTGGTGCTTGTTCGATTTCGTTCAACCTGGACTTCTCGGTGCGTTAGATGATTTTGGCAAAAGATACCGAAAGCCCATTGAAGCCAAGAGAGCTGAGGAAAATGCAACAACTGAGGAAGAAAAGGCAAATGCTCAGAAACTTATTGCGTGCATTGAGCAGCTTCGTGTACGAATAGCCCCGCAGATCTTACGCCGCCTCAAAACCAAAGTGGCCTTAAACTTACCCGAAAAGATTATTGTTGAGACCTGTTGGAAATTGCCTCTGTCGGCGACGCAACGTAATCTCTACTCTAAAGCAGTCGAAGATTTCAAAAGTCGTAATGAAGTAGGTTCAATCTCGCCTTTTAAAAACCATCTAGGACTGTTGCAGTACTTGCGAGTAGTCTGCACGGATCCACGACGTCATGGATTGACAGTTTTCAAGCCAGAACCTATTGATCAGTACCGAGCTAAATCGCCTAAGCTTGATTGGCTTCTAAAAGAACTTGTGAATATAAAGGGGCGTGAAGAAAAAGTCATCGTATTTTGTGAATTTAGAAACATTCAACGGCTTCTACAACATTACATAAAAGAAGCTTTTGATATTAATCCTGATATCATAAATGGCGACACGAGTGCCTCATCTAGTAACGAAGCTAGTCGGCAAAAACGTATCAAATCCTTTCAGATGGAAAAGGGTTTTGGGGTAATTATTCTCTCACCAGTGGCGGTCGGCTTCGGCGTGAATATTCAAGGTGCCAACCATGTCGTCCACTACACGCGGACATGGAACCCAGCCAAAGAGGATCAAGCAACAGACCGCGCATATCGTATTGGCCAGACAAAGGAGGTATTCGTTTACTATCCAATTGTCCATGCCGATGATTTTCTAACTTTCGATGTAAAACTTGACCGATTATTAACCTACAAAAGATTGCTGGCTAACGATATGCTTAATGGTTCTGGAGATGTGTCGCCAAATGACTTTAACGTCGGGGAAATCGTACCGCTAGGTAATGTTGACTCCATTGATGAGCGTATCGATCTGGATATGGCTCTACGCATGGAATGGCGACATTTCGAGGGTCTGACTGCTGCACTTTGGAACAAGCGCGGATACGATTTCTGCTATTGCACACCTGGTGCTCATGATAATGGAGTAGATGTCGTTGCCATTACTGGAAGCAATGGCGTATTGGTCCAGACTAAGGCTTCTGGGAAAGAAGGCGCAAGGCTCGGATGGGATGCTGTCAAGGAAGTTGTTGGTGGCGAGGCTTTTTACCAGCGAAAACATCCCAACGTGGAGTTTAAAAAAGTAGGCCTGACTAACCAGTTTTTTAATGCCCAAGCGCACGAGCAAGCAGAGTTAAATAACGTCGAATTGCTCGATCAGAAACATCTAACCAGCTTACTAAACGATTATCCAATATCGATGCTCGATATTGAACGTTTACTTTATCAAGAGTGGCCACAAGAGTGATTTACTTTGGACTTCACTTTTTCAATTGCTTCTTTTTTGACGTTTCTTGTTTTTGTTTCTCAGATACGCCTTGTTTTACGTGATCGTGCTGAATTTAAGGCTTATCAAAAATGTATGATTCAGTGCGCTAAAATCTGGACTCAAATGTAATGGATAAAGTGCAGTGGAAATCTGATTATGATTTTGGTGATATTGATGCAAATATTCTCGCTGAAAAAATGCGCTAGGAATTAAATAACGGTAAGGTTTGGTAGGGTGGAAGGATAGATAACTTTTTTATTCGCGGTTGCTCGGGTAACTTCTAGTGAAGTTTTTCTTGCAAAGCCTTGATTTGCGTATGACTCAATTTGGCCGGATCCTGTCAATCGCGCTTGATAAATGAACTTCCGGTTTGGAACTAGAGTGACGATTTTGAGTGTCTGCTAAAGGAATCTGAAAATCTAAAATCAACCATGTAACTAGTTTTATACTCTTTGCAACAAAATATATAATCAATCACAGAAATCCAATTTATTTAATGTCGGCCATTTTAATGGTCAGATTATCTTCATGCTCATCTATTCCATGACCACACACATTTCATTATAAAACTCAAAAATACATTATTTATTTTAAAGATGATTGTTTTATTTAACCCATTGAATTTCATTAAATTAGTTGAAAATATATACGACTCAATGTACACAGTATACGGTGTGCGTGTTTGGTGGTTTGCACCATCTAAAAATAGTTTGTATAGTGTATTTCAGGCTAAATATCATATTAAGTGATGAAGAATCCATCCGAGAAGTCTATTTAAATAACTCAATGCAATCATCAAAACCATCAAGATGTAGTGAGCGCTTAATTATTAAGTCATTGGTGTTGACCTACATTGCGGTGATTTGGATATTACTTGTTAGCTTATATGTATTTATATGCGCATGGCACAATCAGCATCCATCCGTGCTACTTTTTCTATGGGCATTGCCAGCCATCATATTAATCTTGACGGTTATTTTTGAACTCAAAGGACACAACCACCGTGCAAAACTACATGAAGTTAACTACGTATATTAAAAGTGAGCTGGCACAGGTCTACCCAATACTACCGATACCAGAGAACGCCACAAAAAGTCAGCGTATGATGATATTTGTTAAACAAGACTTTATTGCTTACTTCGCGCCAATTAGATTACTCTGGCGTGGATTGAAAACTTTTGCTAAATCTATTCACTTTAAACAATCTTAGTAAGGAATCAATAATGAGCAAGATTAATATAAAGCGTATTGAATATGACTTACGGACTGAAATATTGATTGTTGATGACGGTCAAGATTTGCGTTTTGAGGTGAGCAGAAGTGACACTGATATCTATGATAGCGAGTCTGTTGAGGACTTTATTGTAAGGCATGGCGGATTGACCGAAGCGATCGCTTACATTCACAATTTAATGATGAGTTCTCCCACAATCTAACTGTGCTACATTGGCAAAACCCCCATAATGCTATTTTTTATACAATATCTCGTTAGAAAACTTAGATATCATCTAGGAAGATCGACGATGTGCCGTGATATAAGGGGAACTGCAGATATTCACTGTTCATAATATATTGAGTTCCTTTGACCTAGCCGCTAGAAGACTCAAGTAGTCTCTAAAATTCACATCCCATTAGTAAGTGCTTTAAATAACTTATTGTACGAACAAAATCCGGAATTACTCCTAATCTGGCAAGTTGGGCATCTATTGCAAGACCGACTAATTTTGAAATGAATTCAGTTTATAGCGCACCCTGCCTTAATTGCAGCCATTCCAAATTGAAGTGCCTGAATTGAATATGCTTATAATTATAATGCTATGATTAGGTCAGAAGGGTATTTCAGGTCTATTCTGAATGAAGATTGTACATTTTGTTATGTATGCTATCGTACAGAGACGTTAGGAAACAACGTGCTTCACATAAGCGCTTATTTAACTAGGATCCTATGCCTAATTAAACAATTTATAAATCTTCTTTTAATTACAAGAATGAATTAAATGGCATTAGAACCCAAAGTTAACTCTCACGTTACTCGACTAAATCGTCACCTTCCCTTCAGTCCATCTCACGCGCAGATTTACGAGGAATATCAGACTGACAACGACTCACTAGATTTTAAAACTCAAGCTTTAGTCTACTTATTAAACACCATAAATTCTGGAGCAAAAGTTGTTGTACTAACTGGAGATGCGGGACACGGCAAAACGCATTTATGCAGAAGAATAATAACTGACTATCTTGGGTATCCAAGCCAATTGGCAAGAGATTTACTACTTTCTGAATGTAATGGATTATCTGCAATACCTCCCCTTGATTCTGAATCTGGAAAAAAACCGCTCAGGATTCACAAAGATTTCTCTGAGCTTGATGTAAACGATGCGGCTGAATTCATCGAAAATACTTCATGTTATCCAGAATCTGTAACAATTGTATGTGCCAACGAAGGTCGCCTTAGGGCGGTAATATCTCAGTCTTCATCAGGCAATATTTGCAATCAAATTTTTAAAACTTTCCAAGAATCCTTCCGTACTGGAAGTTGCAGTATAGATAGTGAAGTGCATATAGTTAATTTAAATTATCAGTCAGTTTCAGATTCTTCAGTCTCTAAAGAAAGTTTGGTTAAATTGGCATTCAAGAAGTGGGTTGCTGATGATAAAAGATGGAATCAGTCCTGTGGTAGTTGCAAATACGCTAACAAGTGTCCAATTTTCTGGAACAGAACCCTTCTTGCCAGTCACGGAAAAGATACAGCAAGCCAGAGAGTTTTAAGAATAGAAGAGCTTCTATCGACAATAGAACGCTTAGGTTTTGTAGTGACTATTCGTGAAATGCTTATGTTGCTAGCCTATATTATCACCGGTGGTTTGAGCTGCGTTGATGTTCATCGCCAAGCTGCTTCTTCTAAAATTTGGCAAAACAGATATGCATTTTACAATCTGCTGTTCGAAAAGCCTGAAGCGTTACCTGAAGATCGCTTACTTAAAGGTATACCTATTCTTTCGGCTTTTTTTAGAATGGATCCAGGCAAAAGAGCATTTAGACCATTAGATGAAAAGCTACTGAATATTGGTGATGTATTTGAACCTGACCAGCTAGACCTGAAATTTGAAATTACGCTGAGTGGTAATAAAAAGACCATTGATGCCTCTGGAGGAATTGATGAGATTGTCGGTAATCCAAAAAGTAAAGGAGAGAGAGATAGGGAGTCTCAAGCGGTGCTAAATGTAGTTACAGCATTGCGCCGCCGCGCATTCTTTGATGACAATTATCCTTCAGGTGGCCTACTCAATAGACTTGGCTTTAGTTATGGGAGTCAGTTTCTCGAAATTATAAGCCAAGACATTCCTGCTGAAAAAATGATTAAACTAAAAAATATGCTTATGGCTGGCCTTCATACCGTCCAGGGGCTACGAATGTCCGGAACTGAAACAAATTTAAACCTTGTTGATCCTGCCTTTGGTAGAGCCACCTCTGATGCCGCAATTATTTCTAGAAGAATACCATCAAAATCCATCAAATTAATGTCTAGAAGGTCTGCATGGGAAGTTGAAGGGGTGGAAATTCAATGGTCACTTGCTTCGTCAGTTGACTGGATAAACCGCCAAGTAGTTCTCAGGGTAGACGACCCAGAAAAAGGTATAAGTGACTTACAGCTTGATCTACTATCCTTTGAATGTCTTGCTCGGGCTGCGAAGGGATACCTAGCCGATGATTTTTACTCTCATGAACTTCGTCGCATAAGAACTTTTCTTGGAAGACTCGCAGAAGGTGGATTGTCTGAATACGGTCAAATAATTCTTTTCATGAAAGGCAGGTCGTACACAGTTTCAATTGATAGTGGGGTAATTCAAGTGGGTGGAGGCGCTTAATCATGGCAATGGGTTCAACTGAAATTACAAAAGAATTATTTGGTGGGGTTCTAGATGTTGATGGAGCAGGATTTTACCCAGGCTTAGAGCTCCTAAATTTGGTCCTCTGTTCAGAAGGTGCAATTCTCCCCTCCGAAGACAGCTTCACTTTAACAAGATACGCACATGATTTTGCAAGAAGGCTTTTGCAAGATGAGAATTTACCTGAAATCGAAAAACGTAAAGTTCTAATTGATGCTAGTAGCGAAGATGCTGTCCGCCGACTTCTTCACTGTCTAGAGCTTGATGTTAAAAATGTTGTCAAAGTCAAAAGTTGGGAAAAAACTCATTTCTTCCCTTTTACAAGATCACTTGTTCATTGGGATGCTCGCTTCAAAGGTGGTGCCGTTAATAAGAGCATTTCCTTAGAAAGAAGATATCTACGCGGGGGGGGTGCCCTTGCATTTCATATTCTGCGCAAAGACTCAAGCTCTGAAAGACTCCAGAAAATTCGGGATGGATTTATTTCATTATTTCCTGAAGGTGAGAGCACCCCTCTGGAGAGCTTAGCCTCTACGCTAAGAAATCAAGGTCACAAAGATGCGAAGCCTGTTAAAGATACAATTGAACCTGAATCAAAACTTTTTAATGATGATCTAGAGGATTTGTATCGTGATGGCGTGATGAACATACTAAGTCACACTGAGTTGCCCAGCGTCTCAAGAATTAGGTCAATAATCAGTTGGACAGGCATATGGATTGTTATTATGCAAAATTCTCGTTCTTCAGATGCCTTAGGGCAAAAAAGGGAAGGTTTAATATTCGACTGTGCTGGTGTCCATGGGCAATTAAGGCGAGCTTCTCAAAGGTGTCTTAAGGATGCTATCAACAGAGTATTCGCAGCCGCCTCAAAAGTAGCTTTAGAGCAGGCATCAAAAGCAGTTTCAAAGCCAGCATCAAAACAACAACTAGGAAAAGTGCGAGGGTCTTTTGCTGCCACAGCAGCAGCAGTTAGCTTGCTTAACTCATGGAAAGGCCGAAGACATTTAGTTATGGGTCTGGATGCTTTAGAAACACTTGTCCTAGCGTGCATTGAGGCGGAAGAGGAGATTTCATTTGAAAGGTTTTGTATGGAATGGTTGTATGGAAAATGTGGCTTTATAACCGGCCGAGAGTCTGCGCAAGAAGCAGATCTTTTAAATAACTTTGATGCATCAATTTTTGAAGAAAATGAAAGAAGACTGGCGGAGCAGATGAAGGCTACTGGATTGCTCACAGTTTATTCAGATGCCACTCGAATGATAAGTACAGGGTCACTCAGATGATATCAAAAGTTATAGCTAATTCTGCATTTGAAATTGTAAAGCATTGGTTTGGACGAAATGAGAATGAAGAGCATAAGTGCCTTCGTATCAAAAATCTTTCCCACCCGGAAATCCTTCAGTTTCTAGAAACTTGGGATTCTAGTGCTAGTAAGTTTGGATTGGGAAATGTAACAGTTGTTGTTGCTAACACTGAAAAATCCGGCGTTCCATCCAAGTATCTTGCTGAGCAAGGGAGATCTATTACTTGGTACAGGAATAATAATTTAGCTGGGCTGATTTACTTGGAAACAAAAGTACAAAGTGATGAGCAAGGACTTCAAAATCTTTTCACACTTACTGATAGCAATTTTCTAGATAAAAGTTTTGATGATGCTAATGGGAGCGGGCTGGGAGATGTAAGAAAACTGCTGGTAGAAAAGTCTTGGGAGATGGTGGGAGGGGACCCTGATCATGCACCTAGACTGTTAATTGATCGAGCAGTTGAAGTCATTGAATTGTTACATCCAAATATTCCGGTTCCACTAAGGCGCTTTGCCGCATTTGCGATTGGTGTATGCCGCGATAAAATCAGCGATGAAGGTGTTCAATCAGAAGAAGAAACAAATTCAATAGTCGGCCAAAATCTAATTCATCTCGAATGCTTTCCTGATGAAAGTTGGCGTGTAAATGGTGAGGGGGTTAGGACTGAAAGACGGTTGTGCCAAAATCTAATGTTAGCTGATTTAGTTAATGGATCTGCCGACATAGATCCAATATTGCTCGCTGATACGATTAAAAGTTTTATTTATCATGACATTAACAAGCAACCATATGATGATAATGCTATCGCTAAATTTCGCAAATTATGCATCGAATATTTGGAAACCCGATCTGTTTCAATTCGTTCAAATATCCCATATTCTATTTTTTCTCAGCTATTCGAGCCACCAACAGGAGATACCAAAGGGCTGAAGCCTGGTCAAAGAGTTAATGAGGAAATTAGTTTAGTCGCACCTAGCAGATTGGATGAACTATTGTCACTTAATGTAGTTGAAGGCTTAGATAAGCGATTGCAAGATGAGGCGCAAAGGTTTCTTGATGCAGAAAGTACAGATAATACATTACTTCCTCTAAGGGATTTATTGTCTAAAAAAACTCTAAAATTGGTGGAGACTTTGTCCACACCGTCAAGCGTGAGTTTTTTCGACCCAATGCATAAGTTGGTCTTAATTGTAAGAAGATATCTTGATATTCGTGATAAGGAATCTACTGGCTATTATATTGATTTATCTCTTGCTCCAAAAACTAATCCGAAAAATTGCTCAATTGGATTATTTGCATTTTTATTTGGATCAGCTTTAAGAGATATTTGTGAAAGTTCTAAAGGTACTATCGGAGGTCTCGAATTAAGAGTAATTAATGAGGAGTTGCTTACTCCATCAAATTTACCTTTAATGCAAGTTGATGACAACGACAACGATGACGATGACGATGACGATGACGATGACGATGACGATGACGCTGGCAGCGAGAGTGGGTTTGTCCACTGGAATTCAATACAGCTCCAATTTACTATACGTTCAGAAGATGAATCTGTTCTGGAATCGTTTTCCGGAGAAGAGTGGTTTCCTCACAATTTAAATCATTTTGCAACATTTTGGCTTCTGATTGCAGCCTCTGATAGCCCTGTTAGACAAAGTATAGGAGCTCTTAGCCTTCCAGATGACATCCCAGTAAACGAATGGATGTCGCAGGCAGTTCAAAGAGTATCTTCTCTTGATTCTCTAAAATATGTCCAACCTTCATTCAATAATGAGAATCACCCACTTATTAACGAATTTCTCCTTAAAAGAAACGATTTTTTTGATAATGCCGCCAAATCAGGGCTCAGTGTTCAAAATATTAGAGAATATTTAGACTCTTGGCTTCCAGTTCTGGAAAAGATGAGAAATGATTTTGTACCTAAGGGTAAGCGAGAAGATATTCTAGATAGTTTCCTCTCAAATGACCATATAGTTCTTACTAGCAATCAACGATTAATGTGTCCATATCATCCGATTAGACTTAGATGGATTGCTGAGTATTTAAATCAAGGTCAGAAAGTTGCTATTGCAGCTTTAGCCTGCGAAAAAGAAATGGACCTTTATTCACCTGAGTTTTACTTAAATTGGCTTGCTAATCTATCTCCCAATCATTCACCACCTATTTCTCATGGAAAACAAGGGGATATTCTTTTTTCCTTAAATGAAACTGGCTGGTTTGAAGAATTCAGTTTACTTGAAACATCAACACCAAACATTTCGATAGACCCAAAATCTGTCGACTGCATCAGTAAGCAAATAATTGCTTATCTGGAGTCCCATCCCTACAAGAAAGACGGGTTATCTATACTAATAATCCTACCACCAACTGATTCATTCCCAACAGAGTTAATTGAAGCTGTTAGAAAAGGTGATTGGAAAGATGTAAGGGTAAAAGTTACTGTAGCTTTGTCTGTGGATCGCTGGGAAGGAGTCGCACGCGCATTTGAAAGACTTCACTCAGAAGGTCGACACTCAACAAAGCAAGCATTATTTCCACCTAATGATCTTTCATTTATAGAATTCGATCGGCGAGATTCAATTGAAGATAAATTCCAATCAGAAATATTTGATTTGGCAGTTGTTACAAACATTCTTCAAGAAAGTGTCATTGTCCAGCACAATACTGAACCGCCTTCCCATAGATCAGGATCTTTTGATCCACTTCTCGATAGCTCAAGTAGGCTTGAGGGTGGTGAAAATGGTGGTGCTATTTCAATAGTATTGCGTCCAAGAAATCCGGACATCGTACTTGAGTCATGGTCAACTTTAGTAGTTAGATCAAACCGGACAAGTCCAGTTTCATCGAGTCAAGAGGAAAATACCGATTTTGTTGAATTAAGAATTAACTTTGAAAGTTCTTCAAGACTATTTTCAGCGCTGCATAGATATAGTCACTGGGTTATCACTCTAGAAAGACACATTTCTAGGCAACAAATAGAGTCAATTGAGGCAGCCCCTGATATTCTAAGTATCATTGAAGGTGTTGGGGCAAATGGACTATCTACACTCGTAGTTTCTTCTAGTTCAGGCAGAGAGTTTATTGTTTCAAGACTTGAGAGAAAGCTCGAGAAACTAATCCCATCTGAACAGTTAGCGCAAAGGGCCCATAACTACACGAAACTGTTGGCAATAAAAGCATATGATGAAACGCGCAGCATGGCTCCTAGTCTTGCACTTCGTGCAATGGGGGTATCTCGTGTTACTGAAGAAATAATTGGAATTGCCGTTGCAAGAAGTATTGCTAACAAGCGATTTTGTCCAAACCCGACCAATGGAATTTCTACGTGGATAAGCCTAGATGAACATACCAATTGGTTTGGCGGAGCCGGATCCACAAGAGCTGACTTGATGTGGGTTTCGATGCAAAGGGACTCAGACGAAATTATTGTTGATATCGTTGTGGTTGAAGGTAAGTTACGCCAGAGTTTTGATGCTCATGGTATCCATCAGGTTAAAACTACAATCGAATTTGTAGAAGGCATTATGTCAAAATCCGATGTTGAGCGAGTTGATGCAAAGTTGTGGAGGGAAGAAATACTATCTGCGATCGAATCGACTAGTTCAGAAGCGAGTGTTACAGCATCATCTGATAAATCATTGGCTGATGGTAAAGGTGGGGTTCCAGCTGACATTAGAGAGATGTTTAGGGAAGGTAATTATCGTATAGGCTCTCTTAAAGGTTTATATTCAATATGTTTATGGAATTGCAGTAACAAAGAAATTCAAATTACCATGAAAGATGAAGTGGAAATCATTGAGTCATCTCAGAAAGATATTCTCGATTTAACAGAGGGGAATCTTCCGGAAATTATAAATCAATTCAACTTGAAACAGCTGACTAAACTAGATTTACCATTAGACTTAAATTCAACTCAAAGCCTTGATAATATATCTTCAGGTTCATCTAATCAATTCACTCCAGATTCAACTAGTCACGACTTCAAAGAAAGTAGTAACCTAATATTACCTGCTACCTCATCACAAAAAAAACGGCTTGAAACAAGCGTATTGAAAGCTCTTTATCAACAAATTATGGATTGCTTTGCATCTCACTTGGTCCATGTAAAGCCGGCTCCATTAGATGAAGAGCCCTTTATTGAAGGTCCAGCGTCAATCCTTTTTAAAGTCCTCCCTGTGAGTGGTGTTGATCCAAGAAAGTTGATGGAGAAAAGCCAGGCGCTAAAATTAGAGTTAAAGCTAGATTCTGAGCAAGAAATTGCTTTTGGAATTGACAAGGGTTACGTAACAATTGATGTGCCGAAGTCCTCAGGCCAAAGATATTATGTTGATGCTGCTGAGTTATGGTCTAAGTGGCACCGCCCCGAAGGGGAACTTGCCGTTCCGCTAGGGGAGGATCGTAATGGAGTCCCCGTTGTACTTGAATTTTCTTCAACTAATTCGCCTCATCTCTTAATAGGTGGAACAACTGGAAGTGGAAAATCTGAGGCATTAACTGCAATTCTTTATGGACTAGTTAAGCATTATTCGGCTAATGAGCTTAGGCTCTTATTAATCGATCCTAAGGGCACAGAGTTAATATCTTTCGAGTCAGCACCGCACCTTGAGCGACCTATTGGTTGGGATGATTCTGATGCAATCTTAATTCTTCAAGAAGCTGTTGCAGAAATGCAACGAAGGTATGAATTGTTTAAGCAAGTAAGAAAAAGGTCTCTTGCTGAGTTTAATAACTCAGTACCTGTCAATGAGAGGCTTCCTTGGATGGTTGTTGTGCTTGATGAATATGCAGACCTGACATCTGACAAAGACTCTAAAAAAGCTATTGAACAAGAACTGAAAAGGCTAGCTCAAAAAGCAA
Organism: Methylotenera sp.; assembly: GCA_030652995.1. Classification (GTDB taxonomy): domain Bacteria; phylum Pseudomonadota; class Gammaproteobacteria; order Burkholderiales; family Methylophilaceae; genus Methylotenera. The sequence continues at coordinate 18,815 of JAUSAG010000024.1, read as the reverse complement.
GAGCTTCTGGAATACACGTAATTATTGCCACGCAGAAGCCTAGCGGAGAAGTGATAAGTACCGATCTAAGATCTAATCTTCCAGCACAACTAGCTCTCAGAGTAAGGAGCGGTAATGAAAGCAGAGTCATAATGGAGGAGAATGGAGCGGAAATGCTTAATGGGAAAGGTGATGCATACCTTCGGAGAGTCGGTCGTTTGGAGCGGGTACAGTGTGCCTTGGTAAAGCTAGAAGATCAAAATTTCAAGGACACTAATTTAATGTCTAGTTGAAGAGTTTTTTAACTATTCCAGCAATCTGATATGCTAATAACGGTGGAACTGCATTGCCAACTTGATGGAACTGTTGTGTCCGATTTCCTTGAAAGAAGTAATTGTCAGGGAATGTTTGTAGCCTAGAAGCCTCTCTGACCGTAAGGCTTCTACACTGTAGTGGATCTGGATGTATGAATTGATGTCCATCTTTCGATATGTGGCTAGTAATTGTTGTCGATGGACGATTGTTAATCTGAACTCTGAATCGATCTGAGAAGTTTCCAGACTTCCAATTCTTATGATTAGGGCTAAGACCTTCAAGATCAAATTCTTTATGACCTTTTGGGGATTGCCCATATGCTATTCCATAGCTGGCCACATAAAAATATCGTAGCAAGTCGCTGGACATATGCCCTCGCGTCTCATGGTTAAGCCAAGCTTTTAATTGTGAATCAGAATACCACTCTGATAGCACATTGTTGGGAGTTATAGCTTGTTCATGCTTTCTTATACTAACGGCTCCTTTATTTAACTTTGGAATGCCTGATTTTCGCAGCTCTTTTAGCGTCAGATTGAGCTGTTTAAGCTCTACTTTTTGAGAGCTAAGACTGATTAGATTCTGCAAATGGTTATTAACTGCGGAAGACCAAGCCTCCTGAGTATCCATCTCTTTACTCAATCCACTTCGCAACGCTGGTAAGTCAGAAATTACATCATTAACAGATATTCTTGCCGACTCTTGGAGCGCCTCGGGCATGACAGCTAAATCTTCACGTATTCCAAGAAGTATTACACGGTGGCGAGCCTGGGGTAGGCCGTAATTCTCAGCTTTAACAATGAAATCTTTAGGGTCGATCTCATCAGGGCTCATGCCTTTCTTGAAAACAGTATTATTAACTAAAGAACAAATCCTATAACCAACACCCGTGCTTTTACTGATGGCTTCATCAGGGTCAGAAAGATCTAATAAAATACTATGAAATATTTTCTTTCCATCAACATTCGAAGAAAGAATACCTTTAACGTTTTCCATGACGAATACAGCCGGTCGATAATCATGGATTATTCTAAGATATTCCTTATAGAGATAGTTTCTATGATCTTCTTCAGGCTTGTAGTCAGTGTTACGTTTATTGCGTGCTCTACCTGCCAATGAATAAGCTTGGCAGGGTGGGCCACCTATTAGTACCCATGATTTTTGTGAGCTTATTTTTGCCTCACGAAGTATTCCATCGAGTGTTCGGTTATCCTCACTATTCCCAAGTGTAAGTTGTCTAGCTTCATTAGAGGCCTGTTCCCAATAAGTTTGGTAAGGATATTCAGTGAAATTAACCTTTTCACCAGCACAGAATCTGTAATAGCCTTCAAGCAAATGTTCTGCTTGCTTTTGTAGTATTCTAAAAAAAGCTCGCAGCCTCAAAGTTTTTACTGCAAATTGATCCATCTCAGCTGAAACAATAATTTCAAAGTTGCGACCATTATTGCTACGAGAAAAGCCTTCGCCTAAGCCACCTGGCCCCGCAAAAAGATCTACAACAGGAATTGATTTTTCTTGCATTTTAAAAGTCTATTCATTTATCAAGATACCAACCAAGATACCAGGAATCACAAACCTAGTCCACTAGTGAATGTTTTAATAAGAATGCATCGTGGTATGTCCATAATTTAGACTTAAGAGTTGTATGAAATTAGTCGAATATTGATTAATGTAAATTGCCCAACCTTACGTACGGCATAAGAACTTTTTTCGTGCAAGTTGCCGTGGCTCTAAGTTGGATCTGCAACGTTATCTGCTCGATGCGATAGTGCAAGTTCTGCCATAATGTCTAAGCTAATGCCTTAGTGGTAAGCCTACCTAAAATAATGTAGCTCAATATAAATGATCAAGTTAAAACTTATTAAGTATGACGGTATATTTGACGGTATTTATAGAAATAATAATCTTATAATCATTTAACAATAATGCTATCAGCCATTTGTTTTGGGGACTCTTTCCCACCATTACAGACGCCCCTCTCGGAAGATTGGGGCGTTTTTTTTATACTGATTTTAATTTTCAGGAATTGAAATTTCCCAGAGGTTACGTTCTTGTGCATAAGTTAAGTTGGGGAAATAGTCAGTATTTAACCATGCATCAAGTTGATCCCAATTTAGCTTACGTGCCGATGGATGGTGTCTTTTTCCTTATGAAAAGAAATGTTAAGCGTTAGGGCTTCAGCCTAACTCAGGCGAATTAGCTGCCCGTCGGTAATCAGAGGTTTGGATGGTACTTGTGATACAGAGGTCTTTATTTAGTGGTTAGAGTTTATATCAGCTATAGTTTGTAGTGTTAACGAATGGATTTTCTAGTTGAACGCCTGTGCTCTCAAAATCTACTACGTTTCTCGTGACTACAGTCATATTGTGAATAAGCGCAATCGATGCAATCTGCTTGTCGATTGGGTGTTGCGGATGTGGAGACATCAGCTTCCCCCATACCTGCGCACAGTCCACATCAAAACTCAGCACACGGTCAGCATATTGCGTGACAACAATATCCAACCAGGCCTCCAATAGCTCAGCCTGACTAGCATCACCACGATAGCGAATGTTTTCAACGCCTCGTCGAATCTCACCTATGGTCTGAGCTGAAATATAGATGTCGGCTGGATCAGCTTCTTTCCAAAATTTCTGCACGCCTGTATTGGCTTTTTTACCTTTACGAGCTTCACTGACCACATTAGTATCGACTAAATACATGTTTAGGCTTGGCTATTGCGGAAATCAAAGTCTGAGTCCAAACCAACGTTAGGCATGCTCGCTAGTACTTCGGCAAATGAACGACGATGCGGTCTTGTTAAAACGGCACGTAAAATTTCACGATGCTCAGCTTCAGCACTGCGTCCATGGGAAGCCGCCAGTTGCTTTAGTGCAAAAGCAACGTCTTCATCAATATTGCGAACGACAAGATTAGTAGCCATTTCCAACTCCTTAATGTGTAATCATTGATAGCATATTAACATGTGGGTTGCAATCATTGCAATCACTGTGATGATGAAATTATGCTACACCTGAAGTGGTTTAATAATTCACAAGCTCAACAGCACCACGCCTTGCACTGAACCGATTAAACGCATCGATCTTTTCTAGTTCCAGCTTGAATGGTCGATTGTTATAGATTTCAGCTCTTAACCAGTCAACCTCAGACTGCAATTCAGCCTGTGGCAGTGCGCTATTCCATATCTTTCGTTCTGCGTCCCAGCGATAACCACGTTCTTTAAGCTTATCTTTATTGTCAAATGGCGCATTGAGTGCCCAGACTTTGGTCTCAGGCAGTCGTGCCTTTTCTAGTAGCATCTTCATCACCTTAACGCCTGACGCCGGCAATTCAGATTGCAATACTTCAAGTAAAGCATGGCAGTCGATAGAAGCACGATGGCCGGCATAATGAAAGCCAAAGCGATAAGCTAAGAACTCTAATCCTGAGCTACCCATGCCTTCCGCCTTCCATGGCACTTGCGCATATGAACATGCCCATGATTTCTTTTTAAATAATGGCAGTCTAGATTCAACAAAACCTCGGTCGAAAAATGCATTGTGTGCAATCACTAGAGATACATCCGCCATAAGTGATTCGACAGCTTCATCATTGATTGTTTTACCGTGCACCATCTCATCAGTGATATGGTGAATCAATGTTGATTCTGGCGGAATAGGCATCCCTGGATATTCAAGCTCATTAAATGTTTCTAATACGCGGTAGACCTGCCCAGACTCAGGGCAATACTCAACAATCACAATGCCCAATTCAATGATCTTATCCGTTAATTGATTAGTACCGGTTGTCTCCGTGTCGAGAATGGCAGCCTTTACCAATTTGGCTGGCGGCGGTGCATCAGAATAGAATGACCTTTCAACAAAAGGGCGTGTAACGCGGTAGTCTTTTTCTTTTAACCATGTGAGGACTTCTTCAAGGTTATATTCAGTCGGATTTAGTTGAGTCATTGAATTACCTTCTAAAAATCTTGCATTATGCATATATGGATTGAATTCTTTTATTCTCTAAAATAAGTTTTTCACTGGTCATCAGGACTGAATTTTAAGTTGATAGTGCTTCTAGTGCTTTGAGAACTTCATCAACATTAGGAACCGCATTAATGTTGCCTAGGTTAATGGCGGGGGCGTTGGCACCTGCCATGACGCCTGTAAGTTCAGGATTGGTATCCGTATAGATGGCAACAGTGGGGGTGCTTAAAGCCGCACTGAGGTGAGATAAACCTGTATCCACCCCGATTGCATAGCGTGCTTTTGAAATTAGGCTGGCTAATTGTGCAATCCTAAGCTTAGGCAATACAAGCGCATTGGTCGCTACGCTAGCGATTCTATGCGCGCGTGTATATTCAGCCTGACTGGCCCAAGGTAGCAATAGTTTTAATTGTTGTGCTTTAAGCGCTGCTGCTAAACTAATCCAATGCGATTCAGGCCATAACTTACTGTCTCGGCTAGTACCATGTAAGCCAATCACATAAGGGTTGTTAATCTCGATGTTAAGAGATTCAATCTCTAAAAGAGGGGCATGAATGCCATAGTCTGGTGCGCCGTTGGGAATAATGTAACCCAAGCTTTGAGCCACCAATGAGCGATTGCGAATCACAGCATGCTGTTGGTATGAAATGTTATAGGTGTGTTGATAGAAATGGCTGGCAAATGCTTCACGTATAGAGTGTTTATCGTACCCATATCTTTGTCCTGATGCGCCGCAAGCAATGATTGCACTCTTTACCAACCCTTGTGTATCGATGATTGCATCGTAGGGTTGAGCTGAAAGTAAATGTTTACATTCGCGTATTTCATGCCATGTGTTTTGTTTTAATAGATTTTTCCGCCAGCGCCTGGTTGCCACTTGGTGAATGTTCTTCACTTTTGGGTGTAAGCGCGGAATGTCAGCAAATGCTTCTTCAACTACCCAATCAATATGCGCATCTGGGTGATGATGCAAAATATCATTGATTACAGGCAGATTGTGTATGACATCACCAAGTGATGAGGTTTTAACCAGCAAAATACGTTTCATGTTGATATTTTCGCATACAATTCTACAAATGAAATTCGCTTTTATTATCTTTAAATATTTTCCTTATGGTGGTGTGCAGCGCGATATGTTGCGTATCGCACAAGATTGCATTGCTCTAGGTCATGAAGTCACTGTTTTTACTGGGCAATGGCAGGGTGAGAAACCAGATAATCTAAAAGTAGTGATATGTGAGAGTATGGGGTGGTTCAATCATCAGAAGCATGAAAATTTGATTCAAAATATTCAGCAAGAAATAAACGAAAGCCACGTGGATTTGATCGTAGGTTTCAATCGGATGGCGGGCTTGGATGTGTATTTCGCAGCCGACTCTTGCTTTGTAGCCAAAGCTAATGACGAGCGGCCTTGGTGGTATCGCTATACCCCTAGGTTTAAGTGGTTTCAACGGGCAGAAGATGCTATTTTTAATGTGAGCGGACACTGTCATATTTTAACGCTGACTCAGGCTGAGCAGTCCTTATTCCAACGTTGGTATCACACCCCCGATGCACGTTTTCACCTAATACCTCCATTTTTATCGCAACTGCGTTTCGGTATGCCTAGTGACGTAGATATGGACAAGCGTCAATTATTGCGCACAGATATGCGTACAAGTTTTGGCTTCAAAGCTGAAGATTTGGTTTTATTATTAGTTGGGTCTGGTTTTAAAACTAAAGGAGCAGATCGTGCGGTGCTAGCTTTGCATGCCTTGCCCGATGCGTTGCGCCAGCAGGTGAAACTGTTAATTATTGGACAAGACTCAGCGAAGCATTTGAATAAGCAAATTGCGGAGTTAGGGTTAGCGTCGCAAATTAAAGTGCTGGGTGGTCGTGATGATATTCCTCAGCTAATGCAGGCGAGTGATGTGATGATACATCCCGCGCGACGTGAATTAGCTGGCCATGTGCTGTTAGAGGCGATGGCTTGTGGTTTGCCAGTCATTACCACCGACCAATGTGGATATGCTTCTCATATTGAACAAGCACAGGCTGGCGTTGTCCTAAAGTCACCATTCTCACAGGATGCTCTTGACGTAGCTTTGCTTAATTTACTGCAAGAGCATCGTCAGGCTTACCAAGAAGCTGGGCGATATTATGCGCAGCAACTCATGCAGCATAATCCAGGTCAAGCGGAGGCGCGTATGCTGACTAATATTGCAGATACCATGAAAAAATCACCACTTAAAGTAGCCTCGGATACGAACAATAAAGACCTTTTGTTATGGATTGCGCCTGAGCATGATGCACAATTAAAAGACATGTTGTTTGATGATTTTATGGCGCTGAGTGGGTTTACTGTACGCGCTGCTGCAAATCGTAAAACCATGCGTGTGGGTCTTAGTGACCGCTCATACTTTGTTAAGCAGCATGGTGGTGTGGGTTGGAAAGAGCTCGTTAAAAACTATTTAAGTGCAAAGCGCCCTGTGATAGGTGCAATGACAGAAGTGCATGCGATACAAACGCTCACTACCTTAGGTATACGCACAACGCCAATTGCAGCCTATGGTGTAAGCGGGCAGTGTGCTGCTACACAACAGTCATTCTTGCTAACTGAAGACTTAGGTGACATTGTTTCATTAGAAGACATTTGTAAAACATGGGGGACAAATCCGCCTAGCAAAACAGGGCGCCAGGCTATGTTGATTGCTGTTGCTAAGTTAGCCAAGCGTTTTCATGGTGCAGGTTTAAGTCATCGCGATTTCTATCTGTGTCATATTGCACTGCAGCGCAATGTTATCGTTACGGAAGACACTGAGTTTTATTTATTAGATCTACATCGAGTGCTACATCACCAGCCTGTACATGGCAGTGCTGTGCGCAAAGACATTGCCGGTTTGATGTTCTCATGCATGGATTACGGCTTTACTGCGCAAGACTGGGATATATTTAAGGCGCACTATTTGCCGCAAGATGCAAAGTTTTGGCAACAAGTTAATAAGCGCGCACATAAGTTATACACTAGGTTTAATAGCGATAAGTTCCAAAAAAGAGTGAAAGCGGAGAGGGAAGCCGTAGACTACTAAGTAATTGCTTAGTCTTTCGGAGCGTTCAATTTCTGCATAGCGTGGCGTCTTGCCTTGTAGCGGTTATATTGCCATAAATACTGTTCTGGCTTTTGTGCGACTTGCTGCTCAATTGCTTGGTTTAATAAAATAGGTGTGGCGATTGAATCTACTTTATTAAAATAAATATGATAGCCGCTTCCGTTGCTGAGTCTTTCCCCGAATACCATCATTACCTTAGCGCCAGTTTTTTCTGCTAATTTACTTGCTAAAGTCATGGTGTAAGCGGGTTTGCCAAAGAAGTCAGCCCATTCGCCTTCGCCTTCAGCTGGAATTTGGTCAGGCAGTATGCCGATTGCTTCGCCACGTTTAAGTGCCTGCATAAGCTTGCGTACACCGTTAGCATTTGCTTCAGCAAGCGTAACGCCTGTACGTGATCTGCCTTTTACAATCAGATTCTGTAGAAATTTTAACTTGGGTGGTCGATAAAGCACAGTCACCGGATGTTTTGAGCCGTAGCAAATAGAAGTTATCTCAAAGCAACCTAGGTGAGGCGTTAAAAAGACAAGACCTTTACCCAATGATAATGCAGCTTCTACATCATCCCAACCGTCTATTCTTTTGACTAGGGTGGAAAGCTCTGATTCACTTTTCCCCCATATCGCTAGGGACTCTAATAATGACTTTCCTGTTTCTGTGACGTTGGCATTGATCAGTTGCTTGAGCGCAGATTCATCTTTACATAGACCACTCTGCAAAATGTTACTGCGTTGTATACGTGCGCTTTTGGCGTTACAGAAGTACAACATCCAACCAAGCGCTTTTGCAATTTGGTGGATAAAAGGTAGTGGTAAAAAAGCTAAGAGTTTGCTAAAAAATATGAGCATATGGATAATGTGTTTAATCACCGAGCAGTAGTGATGGGGTTGGGGTGGCGGATAAAAGCTAAGCGCTATTATTACATGAAACTTGATAGGATAATTTTCATCTAAAATTCATCATTCACAATTGCCATTAATAATCACATGGAAAAGTAAACCTAGAAGTTATAATCAGAGTGATGTCATAAGATTATGTTTGTTATTTTCATGCGTTGCAAAGTACAAAATGGCGCGTGAAGCCTCAGCAAATCTTTTGATGGTAAATTGATTTCGACGTGTGCTTGCATTGTAAGCAACTTGTTTTAACTACTATATTTAATTCTAAACTCTAAAAACTATAATCATTTAAGTCATTAGCTTGCAGCAAATTTTATTACATAACTCAGAGCCCATTCAAGTTGAGGCTATTGTGCGCACAGTTCCGCATCAGCGCATAGTGGTGCGTGGCGTTTGGAACGGGCAAACAGTCTTTGCTAAAGTTTTTCATGGTGCTCGTGCCAAGCAGCATTATTTAAGAGACTTGGCTGGCGTTAATTATTTGGTAGCAGCAAACATTTTAACGCCATCCTTGCTACACAAAGACGAGTCTAGTATTGATGGCGCATTGGCATATATATTGATTTTTACCGCTATTGCTGACGCTGTGAATACAGAGCAGTTGTTAGCTGCATCGAGTCAGCAGAGCCGCTTTGATTTGGCCGTCAAGTTAGTAAAGGTGGTGGCAAGCCATCATCAAGCTAATTTGCTACAAACAGATTTGTACCCAAAGAATTTTTTAGCCACAACTGAGCATGTTTATACGATTGATGGAGACGGTATACGTCATTATGCAAGGTTAGATCAAAAGACTGCTTTGCAGAATCTGAGTTTATTATTATCGAAATTTGATGTTTTAGATATTGAATCTTGGATTGAAGACTTGTTGACTATTTACGCGCAAACTCGAGGCTGGAACTCCTTTCCGTATCGAGCTAATGTACCTCAGTTGGTCAATGCTTATCGTCAAAAAATCGCATCGATGTATGCGGATAAAAAAGTGTTTCGCCAGTGCACGGATGTCAATATCCATCAGTATCGAGATTGCTTTATCGCTAGGGCTAGCGATTTTTCAAACTTACTTATTCCTTCAGAAACTGAGAAGCTTGATGCTTTGATTGCTAAGGCTAGCTTGCTTAAAGGCGGTAACACTTGTACGGTAGCATTGGTTAAATTTGATGATGCTGATGTCGTGATTAAGCGCTATAACATCAAAAACGTGACACATCGTTTAAGTAGGATGTTTCGCCAAACACGCGCATCTGCTTCTTGGGCGAATGCATATCGCTTAAAGTTTTTGGGGATTCACACCCCTAAACCTATCGCGCTAATCGAGCAGCGCGATTTTAACTTAAGAGGAAAGGCTTACTTCTTAAGTGAATATATAGAAGCGCCAGATGTGGCGACCTATTTTGCACAGATTAAAGACCCTGCGGTGAGTGATGAGGCTGTTAAGGAGATCGTCCAGTTGTTCTATCGTCTTTATCTGCTAAAACTATCTCATGGTGATATGAAGTTCAGTAATATCAAAATGTTAGGCACCAGTCCTATGTTGATTGATTTAGACAGTATGCAGCAACATCATTATCAATATTTTGCGTTAAAAGCCCATGCAAAAGACTTGCGACGCTTTATGCGAAATTGGAAAGATGACACATCCCTGTATAATACGTTCTTACAGGCTTTTAAAGTGGTTTATGTAAACAAGTCCCCACTAATAAAGGCGCAAATTTTAAGTGATTGAATTTTATTTACATAAAGTTCGACTAATAATTTAGTAGAGTTAACTCAATGATTGTATTAGGTTTATCAGGTGCATTAGGCCATGACGCTTCGGCGGCTATTTTAGTAGATGGCAAAATTATTGCGGCAGCAGAAGAAGAGCGATTTATTCGTGATAAACACGCTAAAAATCAGTTTCCTTACGAGGCCGCTAAGTTCTGCATGCGGCAAGCGGGGGTTAAGCCTGAAGATGTTGATATTGTTGCTTTCCCTTATGCTGAAATCCCACTTACCTCCAAGGCGCGTTGGCATTATGCCAAGCGACACTGGTATGCACCAGACCGCGCTTTAGATGCGTTATTTAACGGCAATCGCCGTTTCCGTCGTAATCGTGACAAGTCATTGGAGTTAATGGCAGACTTAGGCTTAACCAAGGCTAAGTTTGTCCCCGTTGAGCATCACTTGGCGCATGCTTCCAGTGCGTATCATTTAAGCGGATTTAAAGAAAAAACAGCCATTGTTGGCATTGATGGCAAAGGTGAGTACGCGACTACCTTTTTTGGTTATGGTGAAAACGGAAAAATCCATAAAATTAAAGAGTTTTACGATCCAGATTCATTAGGCGGTATGTATGGTGCGATCACCGAATATCTTGGTTTTGATATGTTGGACGGTGAGTTTAAAGTGATGGGCATGGCACCTTACGGCGATGCTAGTAAGTATGATTTATCGCGCTTAGTGACGTTTGAAGATGGTGAGTTGACCGTCAATACCAAGTTGGTAAATGTAGTTGGTTTGCGCCGCTATAAAGAAAACGGTAAAGGCTATTATTTCACGCCAGAACTCATTGAGTGGCTAGGCCCTAAACGACATGGTGATGAAATCGATGATCCGTACATTCACTATGCGGCGTCTGTACAGGCCTTGTTAGAAGATGTTGCGCTAAAGATGATTGATTATTATCTAGGCGATATTATTAAAGAAACTGGGCGTATCGCCATGGCGGGCGGTGTAGCGCTCAACGTGAAATTGAATCAACGCATTATTGCCATGCCGCATGTTAAAGAGTTGTTTGTGCAGCCAGCATCTGGTGATAATGGCACCTCACTGGGCGCGGCTACTTATGCAGCGCATTTGGCAGGCGAGACGATTCCAAAAATGGAACATGCTTATTTAGGCCCAGCCTACACGACAGAAGAATGTATCGCCGCATGTGAAGCGCATCCTGAAAAACCTGTTTTTACCCGCGTAGAGAACGCAGCTCAAAAAGGCGCGGAGTTGTTGGCAAGTGGCAACCCCTTGGCATGGCTACAAGGTCGCATGGAATTTGGTCCGCGTTCTTTGGGTTGTCGTAGTATTTTGGGCGACCCTAGCTACCCAGGCGTGGCAGACCGCATTAACGCACAAATTAAATATCGCGAACGCTGGCGTCCATTTTGTCCGAGTATCTTAGACCGCGTTGCCGTGGATATTTTACAAACTGAACATCCTGCGCCTTACATGACATTTACCTTTAACGTGAATGATGCTTGGAAATCGCGTATTCCTGAAGTAGTGCATGAGGACGGCACCGCCCGTGTGCAAGTGGTGACGCGTGAAACTAATCCACGGTACTACGCACTGATTGAGCATCTTGAGCAGCTACGCGGTGTGCCGGTGGTATTAAATACCTCACTTAATCGCCGTGGTGAGCCGATGATTTGCTCACCTAAAGATGCGCTGGATATGTTTTATGGCTGCGACCTGGAGTATTTAATCATGGAGGACGTGCTGGTGACTAAAAAATGAATGGATAGCGATTAAATGCCTATCAATTTACGTCAAACAAAAGCCGCCTAATCAGCGGCTTTTGTTTGACGATAAGCCTCAGTTTAGCGATAATTGGGGTTAATGTTTTTTCTTAACTTAGTTAAGTTTTTACTAAGTTCCGCAAGTTGGCTATCTGAGTAGAGTATCTAAATTATGAAACAATCCCATTTAGAAGTGACTGAACGTATCATAGAAAAAAGCCGTCCAACGCGTACGGCTTATTTGCATCGTTTAGACGAAATTGTGAATCGACCACGCGGTGCCGACCGCTTGGGCTGTGCGAACGTAGCACATGCTTTTGCCGCCATGCCAGCTAACGATAAGTTGCGTGTAATAGTAGAAAAAGCACCTAATATTGGTATTGTGACTGCCTACAATGAAATGCTGTCAGCGCACCAGCCTTATGTTAATTACCCGGATATCATCAGAGATGAAGCGCATAAATATGGCGCAACCGTGCAAGTGGCGGGTGGTGTGCCAGCCATGTGTGATGGCATCACCCAAGGCGAGCCAGGCATGGAGCTATCACTTTTTAGCCGCGACACCATTGCCATGAGTACCGCCATTGCGCTTTCACACGATGTGTTTGATGCTGCATTATTGCTTGGCGTGTGCGATAAAATCGTACCGGGTCTATTAATTGGCGCATTGCAGTTTGGCCATTTGCCCTGTGTGTTTGTGCCGGCAGGCCCAATGAGTACAGGGATAGATAACACCACTAAATCAAAAGTGCGTGAACAATACGCGCAAGGTAAAATCGGCCGCTCAGAATTGTTGGCGTCAGAGTCTGCTGCTTATCATGGTGCAGGCACCTGTACGTTCTATGGTACTGCAAATAGCAATCAAATGCTGATGGAAGCCATGGGTTTACATGTGCCAGGCGCTGCGTTTGTGCATCCACATGATGGTATGCGCGAATTGCTTACACGTGAAGCGGTGAAAATGGTGCTAGAAAATACCAAGAAAAAACAATTTACACCGATTGGTCGATTGGTCGACGAGCATGTGATTGTGAATGCAATGGTAGCTTTGTTAGCCACCGGCGGCTCTACCAATCATCTTATTCATTGGGTAGCCATTGCGCGTGCAGCGGGCATTATGATCGATTGGACAGATTTTTATCACCTTGCAAAAACCACACCGCTATTGGCGAGTGTGTACCCAAATGGCAAAGCCGATGTGAACGAGTTCCAATCTGCGGGTGGCCCTGCATTCGTCATTCGTGAGTTGATTGATGCGGGCTATATGTTCCCGGATGTGTTCACTGTGGCTTATGGAGGTTTGCGTGATTATGGCAAGTTGCCAACGCTGGCTATAGATGCAGATAATAATAAATCTATCATTTGGAAAGGCTTGCCTAAAGATAGTCCTGATGAAACTATCGTGCGTACTGCAGCGTTCCCATTTAATGAGTCTGGCGGTTTACGTTTGCTTAAAGGTAACCTAGGCCGTAGTGTCATTAAAATTTCCGCCGTGCCAGAAGATCGCCATATTATCGAGGCGCCTGCTATTGTGTTTGATGCACAGGAAGAATTATTAGCAGCATTTGATCGCGGTGAGCTGGAAAAAGACTTTATTGCCGTGGTCCGCTTCCAAGGTCCTAAAGCCAATGGCATGCCTGAATTACATAAACTAACGCCGCCGTTAGCCGTTCTACAAAACAAAGGCTTTAGAGTGGCTATTGTGACCGATGGCCGCATGAGTGGTGCTTCAGGCAAAATCCCAGCCGCAATTCATCTAACGCCAGAAGCATCTGCCGGTGGCCCGCTAGCTAAAGTGCGAGATGGCGATATTATTCGTTTAAACGCAACAGTTGGCATGGTTAATGTGCTGGTCGATGAAGATGAATGGGCAGAACGTGAAGTAGCCGAGCTTTCAGACAGTAAACGCCATAGCAATGCACACGGCTTTGGACGTGAGTTATTTGGTGGTATGCGTAAAAATGTATTATCCGCTGAAGAAGGCGCAATCACTTGGTTGTAAACTTTGCAAATCAACCGATAACGTCGTTATATTTCGCTTGCCGTAGTACTCGTACTGTCTGCACTCATGTGCCTAGTTCTCGGCTGATTATCAAAGTTTAGGTGACCATTTATCATAAAATAGAACCAACCAAAATATCAAACTAACATTCCCGCCGTTCCCTGAGCTTGTCAAAGGGAAGTGAGAATCCAGTAAAAATAAATTAAAATTAGAGGTAGAAAAAATGAGTACATTAGATTTAGCCAATTACGGCCCAGTGATCCCAGTGATCGTGATCAACAGAGTGGAAGATGCCGTTCCGATGGCCGAAGCACTACTCGCAGGTGGTATTAGAGTGCTGGAAGTCACACTTCGTACATCATGCGCACTCGCGGGCATGGAAGCCATTGCTAAGCATGTGCCGGATGCAATTTTGGGTTCAGGTACTGTACGTAACCTTAAAGATGCCCAAGCCTCACTTGATGCAGGTTGTAAATTTGCCGTAAGCCCAGGTTACACCAGTGAGCTAGGTCAATTCGCACGTAAAATCGGTTTGCCATTATTACCAGGTGTTTCTACTGGCTCTGAAATTATGATGGCGAATGCTGATGATTATTATTTCTTGAAATTATTCCCAGCAGTAGCTGTAGGCGGTATCAACTTACTCAAAGGTTTTTCAGGTCCGTTTGGCGATGTTAAGTTTTGCCCTACAGGTGGCGTAACGGTTGACTCTGCACCACAATTTTTGAGCCTACCTAATGTAGTGGTTTGTGGAGGTACTTGGCTAACCCCGGCAGATGCAGTGGCGCGTGGTGATTGGGCGCATATCACTAAGTTAGCTAAAGAGGCGAGTGCGATTAAAGCTGCGTAAATTGGGAGATTTTAACGGTTAGTTAGTTTAGCTAACTGCGATACTTGCAAGTTATATCGGGCTTTGTACTAGGTTGTAGTGCAAAGCCCGTTTCTATTGGGTTTTAAAGGTTAGGAATAAGATTTGCAAATAGACATCAAAAAGTATAAATCTATCGTGTTTGATTGCGATGGTGTTGTCCTTGATTCAAACGTAGTCAAGACAGAGGCTTATTTTCGCACAGCAAAAAATCTAGGTGCAACAGATGTCGAAGCGCAAGCTTTGGTTGATTACCACGTGAGGCTGGGTGGTATTTCTCGTTACCACAAGTTTGATTATTATTTACGCGAGATCGTGCATCAACCTGTCACAGATGGCGCCATCCAGGCGTTATTGAATGAGTTTGCACGCGAGTTAGAAGTTGGTTTGATGGAATGCGGTGTTGCTGACGGATTGGTTGCCCTACGTGACATTACGCCACAAGCAAACTGGATGATACTCTCGGGTGGTGATCAGCAAGAAATTCGCACTTTGTTTGCTAAGCGTGATCTAGCAAAGTATTTTGATGGAGGCTTATTTGGGAGCCCTGATAATAAAGACACAGTATTGGCTCGCGAAAAGGCTAGCGGAAATTTGCAGCTTCCAGCTTTGTTTATTGGCGACAGTAAATATGACTTTGAAGCTGCAACACGTGCAGGATTAGACTTTGTATTCTTAAGTGATTGGACTGAGGTGGCCGATTGGAAAATTTTTTGCGCACAAGAAAACATTGTTGTTGCCCTTAATGTAAAAAGCCTACTTCGTTAAGTGCTTGCTCTAGTTGATTCCATCTGTGATTAAATGTTGTGCAATCCGCTGTGGCGTAATGCCTTTTAGGCAGGCTAATTGTTTGTCCATACCTTGTAATGGACACTCACGCTGAAAGCAAGGGCTACAATCCAAGTCTAAGTATTCTATCACTGCTTTGGGGTGCATTGGCGGCGTGTGGTGTGGGTCTGATGAGCCATATATTGCGATCAGTTTTTTATCCAGTGCTGCAGCAACATGCATGAGTCCTGAGTCATTACTGATGATGGTGTCGCACAGCGACATTAAATCAATTGCTTCGCCTAATTTAGTTTTTCCGCCAAAATCCACGCAGCGGTTTTTTGTAAGTTGGTTGATGCTGGTGGTGACGGGGAGGTCTTTATCCGAACCAAACAACCAAACTTGCCAGCCTTTGTCGAGCGCTACATTTGCAACCTCCGCGTAATATTGTGCGGGCCATCGTTTGGCTTCACCATATTCTGCGCCTGGGCAAAGGCCAAGCACTTTAGCGTTAGGCTGAAGTAAGCCATGTTTATTAAGTGTTGCTTGCGCATGCACTTGGTTAGAAAGCATTGCCGGGTTAGGAATGGTGGCGGGTAAATTTTGACCTTTTGCTAAGCCTAAATTTACAAACCGCTCGACCGTCATTTTGAGCTTGGTTTTATCCAATGGTCGAATGTCGTTAATCAAACCGTAGCGCATTTCACCTAAGTAACTAGTGCGTCTTTTAATGCCAGCCGCCCAAGGTAGTAAGGCTGATTTGAATGAGTTAGTGAGGATGATGGCTTGTGTGTAGCCTTGGTTTTTTAGGGTTTTGCCAAATTTAATGCGCTCAAAAAAAGCGAGTTGTTTGTGTTTGAATGGTAATGCAATTTTGCCTGACACTTCAGGCATGCGCTCTAGTAGTGGCAGCGTCCAAACGGGTGCGGCAACATCTATAACACAGTTAGAATTGTTAGCTTTAAGGGTTTTGAAGAGGCTTTGTGCCAGCACCATGTCGCCCACCCAAGCTGGGCCTAAAATTAATATTTTTTCTTTATTAGACATAGTGGATAGCGTTCATTGGAGCGAATTTATTCGCAATTATTATTGCAATCGCGAATAAATTCGTTCTTACCCAAACCCTAACTCGCAATTTTGTTTAAAATCCCAGTGGTGCTGCGCCCTGCAACTAAATCAATTAAGGCAATTTCACCGCCCCAAGATAGCACTTCTTTGCCACCTACCACTTGATCCGCAGTGTAATCGCTGCCTTTGGCAATCACATCGGGCTTTATCGTGTTGATTAAATTTAAAGGCGTATCTTCATCAAATAAAATGACGGCATCAACAGATTCCAGTGCAGCCAGTACGCGTGCACGATCATTTTCATTAACTACGGGTCTGGATGGACCTTTAAGTGCGCTTACGGAGCGGTCGGTATTTAAACCTAGAATCAATTTGTCACCACGTTTTTTGGCAGATTCTAAATAGGTGACATGTCCTGCGTGGAGTAAATCGAAGCAGCCATTAGTGAATACTATTTTTTGATTGTTTTTTTTCCAAGCTTCAACTTTTCGAGTGAGTTGGTTTAAATCACAAATTTTATGCGCTTGTTCTGATGTTTGCTCGCTGGTGAGAGCATCAATTAAACCATCTCGGCTAATTGGCACCGTGCCCACTTTTCCGACTACCACGCCAGCGGCAATATTTGCCAGTTGCAAACTTTCTAAAGGGGGTAAGTGATGCATCATGCCGGCGGCAAGGGTTGCAATCACGGTGTCACCTGCACCTGAAACATCAAACACTTGTTTGGCAGCAGCGGGTAGCAGGTGCGTAGTCTCGTCAATTAAGGAAATACCTTCTTCACCACGGGTGACTACTAAAAATTGCAGATTAAGACTGTTTTTAAGCGCTACGGCTTTGTCTATTAATCTGGGATCTTGCGTTGTTGTAAAGCAGGCTTCTGCGGTCTCTTTTTTGTTTGGAGTAAGCGCGGTGGCGCTACTGTATTTGCTGTAATCATGACCTTTAGGATCAACTAGCACAGGAATGCCTTGTGCATGACATGCTGAAATGATGTACTGGCAAATCTCTGTGCTTAATAGACCTTTGGCATAGTCCGACAATATCAGAATAGCTGGTTTTAACGATAGTTGTTGCTGAATGGCTTTGAGTAATTGCGTATTTTCATCGGCGGTATAAGTGGTATTGTCCTCTTGGTCTAGGCGCATCATTTGTTGATGTCCACCTAAAATCCGTGTTTTAGCAATTGTAGGTCGCCATTTAGAGTGAATCATACTGGTGACATCTATGCCGACATCAGTCATTAAATTCAGCAAAATTTTAGCTTCGTTATCATTTCCTACACAGCCGATGATATGCGTTTTAATGCCGAGTAATGCCAAATTAGCCGCTACGTTGGCCGCGCCACCAGCGCGGTCTTGTTGCGACTTTACCAATACAATGGGCACTGGTGCTTCTGGTGAAATACGGCTGACTTCACCCATTAAGTAGCGGTCTAGCATGACGTCGCCAATCACTAGTGCGTGATGGGAGAGGGTGCCAAAATATTTAACAGTATCGAGAAGTTTTTGTTGGGTCATGGTGAATCACATTGCATATTTAAGTCAGATTATACATTTAACATGTCATATTCACTTTATCATTCCGACGAAAGTCGGAACCAGTGTCTTTTCAACGTCACTAAATGCCGACTTCCGTCGGGATGTCGTTGTAGCGTTAGGTTTGCCTTAATCTGACTCTAAAATCTCGCACAGCGAGTGTCCAACAAAGATATGTGCTTCTTGAATGCGCGCAGTGACATTGGATGGAATGACAATATTGTAGTCACATAGTGCCTTGAGTTTGCCACCAGTGCCGCCAGTTAAGCCGACCGTAGTCGCGCCAATTGCTTTTGCAGCTACAATCGCGCTGACGACATTTGCGCTATTACCACTTGTGGTAAGGCCGATGACTAAGTCCTCCGGCCTGCATAAGGCCTCTATTTGACGGGCGAAAATATAGTCATAGCCGTAATCATTACCAACAGAGGTGATAATTGAGGTGTCAGTAGTGAGTGCAATAGCAGGTAACCCTTTGCGCTCTTTTTTGAAGCGTCCGACAATTTCAGCCGCAATATGCTGACTATCTGCTGCGCTACCACCATTACCCATCAGCAAAATTTTGCCCCCGTTTTTAATGGTATTTTGCATAGCAATGCCAACGTCACTGATTAACGGGAACAGCGGTTCTAGTGCGTTAAACATTGCCATGTGTGCAGCATGTTCACCTTTTAAATAATCAACGTAACCTTTTGCACTATTCATCGAATTGCGCGTGAAACATCGCCCTTCAGGGCGGTGAGGTAGAGCGCTGGTTGCGAAGCAACCATGACTCTGGAGCCAACCTGAACACGACTACTCCCGTTAACGGCTCCTGATTGTGAATAACCATATCCATC
>JAUSAG010000022.1 GCA_030652995.1 Methylotenera sp. | reverse complement strand
CGGTGCCGCCACCTAAGTTAAAGGCAAAGCTGGTCGGGTTGAGGCTGGTGCCGCTCACGCTGACGTTGAAGACTAAGTTGCTGCCTTCATTGACATTGTCATCAGTGATGCCAGGGTTGCCAGGTTCTACGCTGCTGATGGTTGGCGCTGGCGCCAAGGCAGTTTCAGCAGTGACAGCTTCAGCTAGCGCAACGGCAGGTGCACCTTCGATTCTACTACTTGTACTTGAATCAAACACAAATCTAAAATTATTCAAATTATCGTTAATTCTCAGTAAATCGACAAACCCAAAGCCATAGCTATTAGAAGAGCCACCAACACCCGCCGCAGTATCCTCTAACACCTCGTTAATATCTTTGCCTTCTTCAATGGCTTTAATCACTGTATCAATCGTAGCGACATCAATGGCGCTATCAGACGCCTCCGGCACAAACACATCGCCTAATTCATCCGCGAACGCTACTAATTGCTCTGCACCAATATGAACAATTCGCCCATTAGCCAACTCCAACTGCACCTCAACACCAGCAGGTGTTTTTATGGTGTCTGCGGTTTGAATGCTGTCACCTAATCGTAATTCACGTTGATCGCCATTATTTGAAATTAATAATGCGTTACCTGTAATTGCTACGATTTTGCCGATGAGTGCCATGTTGAAGTCCTTATTTTTGTATTAAATGTGGCCACTAAACTTTTACCACGCTCGCATTAAACGCTTTAATCAAGGCGAATCCTATTGTACCAATGGCCAATAAGGTACCAGTAAGCGGCAACGTCATTCAACGACAAGTTTAAATTGCAAAAAACTCACGTCACTTAAGGTATGATATTTTAAATATTGATGTAGCATCCATAACAACTAGCCGGAGCACGAGTGCCTGTGAGCTTGAAAACAACCTTTAATTTATCAAAGCAGCAATTGCGCGTGACTGCAATGATGATATTAATGTTGTTTTGTTATGGTTATATTTTTGCTGCAGGTTATGACTTTAATAAACTGGCAACGCTGGCCCAGCAAAGGTACGGTGAGGAAGCCCGTGGCGACATCCTACAACTGGAGCAATTAGTATCGCAATTAAAGTCTGCCCCTGATGCTGAAAAGCTCGCGAAAATCAATCACTTTTTTAACCAGAAAATCATGTTTGCAGATGACATTGATGTTTGGGGACAGTCTGACTATTGGGCATCCCCGTTAGAGTCTATTGGCAGGCAAGCTGGCGATTGTGAAGATTTCAGCATTGCAAAATATATATTTTTAAAAGCGGCGGGCGTCTCAAACGACAAACTTAGGCTGACTTACGTGAGAGCCAGCTACATGTATCATAATCAATTAACCGTGAGAGCGCACATGGTGCTCAGTTATTACGCAACACCTCAGTCAGAACCTTTAATCCTGGATAATCTTGTACCGAACATTTCACTGGCCAGCGCAAGAAAAGACTTATCCCCTATTTTTAGTTTTAATGATAAAGGTCTTTGGGTTGGCAACAGCAGCAAACCTAAATCAGACCCGCAAACCAACCTATCAAAATGGCGCGATGTATTAACCCGCATGCAAACAGACGGATTAGAATAATTAAAAGTAAGGACTCAATATGTCACTAATTAAACAACTTTGGTTAGCAATTTTACTGGTACTCACACTAGCTTCTGGCGGCAGCTTTGTTTTAAGCACAGTAGTGGGGAAATATACGATTGAACAGCAATTGCAAATGAAAAATGATGACAATGCCACCACGCTTGCCTTATCCATGACGCAGTTACCCAAGGACCCCGTTACGCTGGATTTGTTATTGTCGGCACAGTTTGATGCGGGTCACTATCGATATATTGGCTTATTAGATCCTCACGGTCAGGTTATTAGCGAGCGCATCAACACCACGACCCAAACTAATGCACCTACGTGGTTTGTAAAACTCATCCCCTTGGATTTATATGCAGGCGTTGCTGAAATTCAAGAAGGTTGGTCACAATACGGCACCTTAAAATTAGAGAGTGACCAAAACTTTGCGTACGACAGGTTCTGGGATGCGACTATTTTAATCGCACTATGGGCATTACTGATAGGACTGATCAGTTGCTATTTAGGCGGACAAATATTGAAAAAAATACTCAGCCCACTGAATGATGTTGTGAATCAGGCAAAATCCATTGGTGAGAGTCAGTTTGTGATGATCGCCTTGCCTAAAACCAAGGAGTTTAAAGAGGTAGTGAGCGCAATGAACACGCTATCTAATCGGGTTAAAAAAACCGTCAGTGAAGAATCTGTGCGTTTAGATCAATTACGTTTTGAGAATAATTTTGACCATATCACAGGCCTCATGAACCATAATTATTTTGCTAAAAAAGTTGACGCGAGCATCAGCCATGAGGAGTATTTTAATGAAGGTGTATTCATCGTATCCAGAGTATCAAACCTTGCTGAAATTGACCAAAACCTAGGCTATCAAGAAACAAATGCCTTACTTAGAAGAATAGGTGATGCACTAAATATTGAGTGCGAAAACCAGCCACACCTCTCCGCAGGCAGGTTAAGTGGTGCAGATTTTGTCGTGTTTTCAAGTCAAGCTTTTGACTGCTATACACTTGGAAATCAAATCAAAAACCTGCTGGAAAAGGTAAGCAAAACTAGCCAATCAGCGTTAACAGTCAACTTTATAACCGCAGCAACCCCCATCACCAAAGCAGATAGCGTCGATAAAATGATTGCGGTGGTGCATCATATTCTGGATGATATTAGTGCTAAAAATACCGATATTTTGCACATTATTAACACTAGTGAACGCGACCAACATCAAAATACTGATCAAAACACATGGCGCAATTTACTTGTTTCTGCACTGGACAACAAAAGAATCCGGCTCGAAAGCTACCCAGTCATCAATCAAGCCGGCAAATTAATTCATAACGAATCGCCAGTAAGACTTCAACTTGAGCCTGAGGGCAAGTGGTATTGTGCAGGTGAGTTTATCACTTGGGCAACCCAGCTCAATTTAATGAATCGCGTAGATGAATTGGTGTTAGAAACGGCTATAGCGTTACTTGATAAAGGTGCAAAACCTATTGGCTTGAATGTCTCTGCAAGTGCAATTTGCAATACTCAATTTATTGAGAAAGCCGTCTCTTTAATCAAGCGCTCACCTGACGTTGCAAATCGACTGTTTTTTGAAGTGCCAGAACAAAGTGCATTTGATCACCTGTCAGAGTTTCGAGATTTTTGTAGCCAACTAAAAGCATTAGGTTGCAACATTGGTATTGAACACGTCGGCTCGCGGATTTCCCGCTTAGGTGAGCTACATGATATCGGCTTAACCTATATCAAAATTGATGCGTCCATCATTAGAGATATCAATATCAATGAGGCCAACAAAACACTGTTAAGAGGCCTATGCATGATTGCGCACTCCATAGGGGTGATCGCCATTGCTGAAGGTGTGCAAACAAGTGCTGAATTAGCCTCATTAAAACAAATAGGTGTGGACGGCGTGACGGGGCCTGGTGTTGCTATCTAACCAAGCCTTTGATGCTTATTGAGCATCAAAGCTAGCTGTAGCCTATCTTTTGCACCTAATCGCTCAAAGGTGGCGGCGAGATGCGCTTTTACCGTGCGTTCTGTAATATGAAGAACTCTGGCAATTTCTTTATTGCTTAGCCCTTTTGCAGCCTCAAGGGCAACTTCTTTTTCACGGTTCATTAACTTTTCGAGCAGTTGATCAACATACTCAGGTTGATTGCCGGCTAACTTAACTGAAGTTTCTATCAGCCTCTGTAAAAGTGCTTGCCCTAACCATAATCCACCATGGCTAATCACTGCTTTAATTTCTTTTAATACATCAGGTGCAGAATAAGCATGGGCATATCCCATGGCTCCCAAGCTTAAGGCATGCAATGACTCCGCGTGATTGGGCATGTTTGCCAATACCACAATTTTTGCCAGTTTATAGGTACTTAATATGGCTACAATAGTATTGGCCAGCCATTGCTGCCTATCTTCATTCATGTGCAACCAAAATACGACAGCATCACTATTATTGAAATTAAACTCTGAATTAGTGTTTAAATTTTCAAGCCCCGCAATCACAATGGACTCAGGAAAAGCCTCAGACCAAGCATCAATATGTGTTGGCAATGTACTAATAAAAATATCCTGCATTTATCTCTCGCTAAAGGCGTAAGACTTTGCCTTTAATACTGGTTTAAGCAAATAAGAAAGTATGGTTTTTTTACCTGTCATAATGTCAACCTGAGCCACCATACCAGGAATAATCGGCAAACCTTTGCCAAGGTTTGATCTAAGCGTGCGTACCCTAACAATATAGTAGGCGTTGCCTTTCTCATCCACAATAGAGTCTGCGGAAATATGCTCAACTATCGCATCTAAGGTGCCGTAAATAGTGTAATCATAAGCGCTTAATTTCACTACCGCTGGCTGCAATATCCGAATAAACGCAATGTCTTTGATCTGTACCTTGGTTTCAAGGATCAGCGCATCGTCTGTCGGCACCACTTCCAACACTTCTTTACCCGGTTGAATAACGCCGCCTACCTTATTAAAAAATAAGCGACTGACTTTACCGTTAACGGGTGATTTTAATGTTGATTGGTTTACCTTGTCTTTAAGCGACACACTCACTTCCGCCACACTATTTAAACGAGCGGTAATGTCATTTAACTCGGTTCTTACTTTACTTTTAAACGTTTGCTGCACTTCAGAAATTTTACGCCGCGCTTCACCGATGGAGCTTTGAATCCGACTGATTTGCGCACGTGACTGGTCAATATCCCCTCGCGCTTTTGTCACTTCTCGTTCTAATTTAAGAATGTCGATTTCTGACACTGCACCACTCATCAATAATGGTTTGTTTGCGGCGAGTTCCTTATTCGCAGACTCATAATTTTTTTCTGCGATTTCTTTACGAAACTGAACCTCTAGCAACTCTTTCTCTCGCTGCACCATTTGATCACGCGCAATATCCATTGAAGACTGCAACTCTTCTTTGCTAGAAACATACAAGGCGTATTCTTGATCATAGGTTTCTGGCGCATTTTTTTTCACTTCATCTGGTGGGTTAAATGACGTCCCCTCAGCCAGCGCTTTCAACCTTGATTGCTTCGCTAAAAAAGCTAGGTATTGCGCCTGATTCTCTCTTAGTGACGACACCGCTCTTGTTTCATCAATCCGAATAAGGGGCGTACCAACCACTACGGTTTGTCCCTCACTTACTAAAATTTCAGAAACAATCCCACCATCCAATGACTGAATCACCTGCACCTGTTTAGATGGAATCACGCGCCCGTCACCTCTGGTCACTTCATCTACTTTTGCAAACCAAGCCCAAAGCAAAAATACCGCCAGCGTCGCAGCAACCGCATATAACAACAATCTAGCCTTGACCGGCGTTTGTTCTAAAATAGTCAAATCTGCCTCATCATCCCAGTGCAAATCATCTCGGGTTTCCGTAGGCACCCATCTATCTAAAAAGTAATAAATAGGCTTAGTCAGCCATGCCTGACCTTTAAGAAAATGATTGATGGTCCCTAGTTTTTTAAATAAGTGTTCACTCATAATGCTTTGCCTATCTTGCCATTCCTCAAGGCATCTGTCACTTGGTCTTTGGGACCATCTGCCACGATTCTGCCGGAGTCAATGACAATAATTCTATTCACCAGATCATACAAAGAAGAGCGATGTGAAATTAACACCAAGGTTTTATTTTTAGTGGTTTCAATTAAACGGCGCTTAATTGCATCTTCGCCAGAATGATCCATAGCGCTGGTTGGCTCATCCAATAATAGAATAGAAGGTTTGCTGATAAAAGCTCTCGCAATACCAACGCCCTGCCGCTGTCCGCCAGATAAGGTTTCACCACGTTCACCCACTAGCATGTCAAAGCCTTTAGGATGTGCGTTTACAAACTCATCGATGCCACCTACATGCGCGGCCGCTAATACAGCAGCATCATCAACGTGCGTTGCAGAAATCGTTAAATTCTCGCGCATAGTGCCATAAAACAATTGCGTGTCTTGCTGTACATAACCTACACAGCGTCGCAGTTCGGCTGGGTCAATTTGACGTGCATCAATCCCATCAATCAAAATTGCACCGGCGGTAGGCTGATACAAGCCAAGAATTAACTTATGGATAGTTGATTTACCCGAGCCCATGCGCCCGAGTATCGCAACATGTTCACCGGCTTTAATCTTGAATGAAACATTAGTTAGGGCGTTTTCTTCAGTGCCTGGGTAGCTAAAAGAAACTTCTCTGAATTCAATATCGCCATTGAACACGGGTCTGGATAAAAAAGATGCGTCTAGCGGACGCTCAACAGGCCGGTGCATAATTTCATCGAGTGAATCCAAAGACGTTGCCGCATTATGATATTGCGTCAACAAGCCAGCCGTTTGCGCAATTGGCACCAGCGCACGAGACGCCAACATTGTGCATGCTATCAATCCGCCCATAGTCAGCTCGCCATTAATCACCAGATAAACACCCAAAATCACAAGCGATACAGTAATCAATTGCTGAATACTCGTGGCACCATTGTTAATAGAAGATGACAACAAACGTAACTTACTAGTCACCTCCGTTAAAAAATGTGCACTACGCTCCCACTTACGCTGCATTTGCCCTTCAATGCCGAGTGCTTTGACTGTTTCAAGCCCAACCAAGCTCTCAATAAGCGTGGCGTTTCTAATGGCGCTTGCTCGATACATGGTTTCAGATAAATCATGCATTTTAGTTTGCACACTAAACGAGTAAATTAAAATAATTACAGCACCCAACAGCACCGGAATCACCATCGGCCAAGCAATCCATCCAATCACGATCACAAAAATAAGCCCGAAAGGAATATCAACAAGTGTCGTAATTGTGGCAGAAGTGATGAAATCTCGTACAGTTTCAAAAGAGCGTAAATTTGAGGCGAACGAACCTACTGAATTAGGTCTTTGCTCTAAACGAATGCCTAATACCTGCTCCATAATGCGTGCGGTCAGTTTTATGTCAATGCGCGTACTCGCCCAATCAAGAAAATAACTGCGCATCGTACGTAAAATTAAATCGCCTACAACAATGAGTGCAATCCCAATCGCCATTACCCATAAAGTTTCTGTCGCACGATTAGGGAGCACGCGATCATACACATTCATGGTAAATAGTGGCATCGCCAGCGCCAGCATATTAACCACAAAAGCCGCAATCATTACATCGCGATAAATGCGGCTATTTTCGGCAAGAGAACCCCAAAACCAATGGTGCAACCTGACTTTACCGACACTAGGCGCACGCTGATCAAACACAAATTTTGGTTTGGCAACAATGACATAACCTGAGCTTCTGGAAAGCAATTCATCCAACGGCATCAACACCTCGGCTTCTCCAAGCTCCGGAAAAATCACACCCACTTGATTGTTTGTGAAATCCAGCTTGGTAACAACACAGGCCTCTTCACCTTTTAATAAAAGTATCGCGGGTAAAAATTCTTGGCGGATACTATTGAGTGGGGTTTTTAATATGGTTACCGCTAAATTAACACGGTCAGCGGAGCGCTTTAATATCGCAGGTGTCATTTTCCCGTCGCGTAGTGGCAAGCCAGAAACCAACGCATCTTTAGAGGTTGCAACGCCGTGTATGCGACAAATTAAAACCAAGCTATCTAATAAAGAGTCAACGACACCATCATGCGCATCCTGAACTATATCTTCATCTCTCATGCATTTTGCCCTTAAATTTCATGGTTGCCGCCCAATACCTCACGTTAGAGACTTAAACTGCAACATTCATGCCGCATTTATTAAATAAGACTTAATGATAAGTGAAAATAAGACGCTTGGGTTGAGTTACATCAAGTACGCTTAAATCTAAGCTTATTGCTAGTTACACCAATATTTAGATTTCTACGTCAGACAAGGCGTGAGTAAATAGTGATAACTGTTACATCAAGGTGGTAAGTAAAGCATAATTTTTAAACAAGCGCTGACAAGATAGATCGCATACCTATGCCTAAAAGCACCTTGGAACACGGTAACCTATTACACGATGCGTCTAAATATTACGCAACGTTTAGACGCGCGTACAAATGTATAGCGATTAGACGAAAATTGAAGCAATCTGAATTGATATAAAACGAAATGAAGATAAAGATGGAGGCGCGAACCAGAGTCGAACTGGTCTAAACGGCTTTGCAGGCCGCGGCATAACCGCTTTGCTATCGCGCCATGTTGTTTTGGCATTGTATGCCAAAACTGTATGTTAAGCGTGCGTTAGATACACTAAACTTAACTTATTGAAACTAAAACGGCGAAAGCATAAATGCATTCGCCGTTGTAATGTTTGGAGCGGGAAACGAGACTCGAACTCGCGACCTATACCTTGGCAAGGTATCGCTCTACCAGCTGAGCTATTCCCGCGTTGTCGTTAAGACAGGCGCCATTATAGAGATTTTGGACATGTCGTCAAGTACAAATTACGTAAATATTCACTATTTATTTACGCTTTAATTTAGGTAGAGCAGCCTGCAAATAATAAGCCATTGATAGTAATGTCAAAAATGCCGCAATAGCGATTAAAATTTGTCCTACAGTTTTTGTTGGAAACGCGCCGACTTTATCCCAATACAGTAAAAATAAAATCGCCACCATTTGCACTGCGGTTTTTATTTTACCAATCATCGCCACACCAACACTGCCACTTTGCCCTTCACCCGCCATCCACTCACGCAAGGCACTT
This sequence comes from Methylotenera sp., assembly GCA_030652995.1. Classification (GTDB taxonomy): domain Bacteria; phylum Pseudomonadota; class Gammaproteobacteria; order Burkholderiales; family Methylophilaceae; genus Methylotenera. The sequence goes on along the minus strand of JAUSAG010000022.1, from coordinate 8,822 downwards.
ATGGCAATCTCACGACCAATAATAATCAATGCAATCATCGCGCCTACGCGCTCAAACTCCACCAATACAATTAACGCAGCCGCGACCATCAGCTTATCCGCTACTGGATCTAAAAATGCACCAAATGCAGAGGTTTGGTTCAACCTGCGGGCTAAGTAGCCATCTAACCAATCTGTAAATGCTGCCACAGCAAAAATAAGGGTGGCAGTGACATTGACCCAATGCGCTGGAATCGCACCAAATGCTTGTGGGTCGGTTGGTAAATAAAAAACGCCTACAAATACTGGTATCAACAGAATGCGTAGCCATGTGAGCATGGTGGGAATGTTGCAGGTCATTTAATAGGGTCGCTTATAATAAAATTTGAAGTCAAGGATATCTTTCAATGTAGTGCTCCGTATATTTTTTCAGCCAAACTCTGACTTATACCTTCTACATTTGCAATTTCGTCAATACTAGCATTTTTTACGCCGTCTAATCCACCAAAGCGCGTCAATAAAGCTTTGCGTCTTTTAGCACCTATCCCCTCAATATCTTCCAAACTTGAATGCAGCCTGGCTTTGGCACGTTTAGCTCTGTGCCCGGTAATGGCAAAGCGATGGGCTTCATCTCGTATCTGCTGTAGCAGATGCAAGCCTTTGTTGTCTTTCTCTAAATTTAACATCTCGCCAGTGTCAGAAAAAATCATGGTTTCCAAGCCTGGTTTGCGGTCTTCACCTTTGGCAATGCCTACTAGCAAAATATCATCCAAGCCCACTTCCGCCATCACTTCAACGGCAATGCCTAATTGTCCTTTACCACCATCAATAAACACCAAATCGGGTCGCGCGCCCTCTCCCGATGCTAATTTTTTGTATCTGCGTGTGAGTACATCGCGCATGGCGGCGTAATCATCACCTGGGGTGATGCCTGTAATGTTGTAGCGACGATATTCGCTGTTTTGCATATCGCCACGATCAAACACCACGCAACTCGCCACGGTGGCCTCGCCCATGGTATGGCTAATATCAAAACATTCTATACGCTCTGTTGTATCCAACAGGTGCAGTGCTTCTCTCAACGCCACCAATTTAGCCGCCTGATTCGCTGAAGTCGCGGCACGCTGACCCAATGCAAGCTCAGCGTTAGTTTGCGCCATTTTTAGCCACACACGCTTATCACCAATCGCATTGATGTTGATTTTTACCTTACGCCCAGCTTGCTCACTTAGCACTTGTACAATAATTTCTGTTTCAATTTTAACACCCACCACAATCAACGGCGGCGTATTCTGCGCCACATAATGCTGTGCTAAAAAAGCGGCCATACTGGTTTCCAGTGTTTCACCATCGGTGTTTTTTGGCATGTAACTTCTATCACCCAAATGCCGGCCACCGCGTATCATCACCAAGTTAATGCAATGCTGACCCTGCAACTCGGCGCAGGCAATCACATCCGCATCCGACACATTAAAGTCACTGACAAATTGTTTGGCCTGCACTTGGCGCAGTGCTTGAATACGGTCCCGGAACACCGTAGCCATCTCATACTCCTGGTTCGCGGCAGCCGTGTTCATCTGCTCAGCAAGCGTATCCATCACCTCCGTCGTTTTTCCCTGCAAAAACAATGCGGCCTGATGCACATCATTACGATAATGATCATCTGAAATTAAACCTACGCATGGCGCAGTGCAACGCTCAATTTGATGCTGCAAACATGGGCGACTCCGATTGGCAAATACGGTATTTTCACAAGTACGTAATTTGAATACTTTTTGTAATAGCTGAATGCTTTCGCGTACGGCAACGCTATTAGGAAAAGGCCCAAAATACTGGCTACCTTTGCGCTGCGAACCGCGATGAAATGCCAAACGCGGAAATGCATCGCCAGTCAGTGTAATGTAAGGATAAGATTTGTCATCGCGAAACAACACGTTGTAACGTGGCATCAAGCCTTTAATCAGGTTATTTTCCAGTAACAACGCTTCCGCTTCGTTATGCGTTACTGTGGTTTCTATTTTAACGATATTACTTACCATCATGCGAGTACGCGGGCTGGGCAAGTTTTTGTTGAAATACGATGAAACGCGCTTTTTAAGGTCTTTGGCTTTACCTACATAAATGACTTCATCCGTGGCGTTTATCATGCGATACACGCCAGGCAAGTTGGGCAGGTTTTTTAAGATGGGTTTGGGATCGAACATGATGTTATTTTAGCACTACCTCCATCATTCTTCGTTGCGCCCAGAATGACGGAAGGGATGTCTTGATGGCAAAAATAAGATTGTGCGAAAACTTCTTTAAATTTACTCTGCTTTAGCTTCCGCCATACGTAACAGTCGTGCTTCTTCTGCTTTTTTTATATCATCAATCTCACGCATCACGCTTTTTAAGTCAACCGCCTTATTGCTTTGCTTGAAACGACCTGTGAGTTCAGTTTCCACCGTTAAATCGCCATGCGCATACAGTGCCCAAATTTCTTTGCCGTATTGCGTGTTCAGCAGCTCAGGTGCAAAACGTCCAAAATAATCACTTAAGTTTCTTACATCGCGCTCCAGCATGCTGCTGGCCTGATTATTGCCAGCGGCATCTATCGCTTGCGGTAAATCTATAATCACCGGGCCATCAGCACTCATCAAAATATTAAACTCAGATAAATCACCATGCACAATGCCGGCGCACAACATACGCACCACTTCTTTAATTAAAGTACGATGATGAATACGCGCATCTTCTGCACTAAAAGTCACATCGTTCAAGCGCGGTGCGGCGTTGCCATCGGCATCCGTCACCAGCTCCATCAGTAACACGCCTTCGTAAAAGTTATATGGCACAGGTACTCGCACCCCTGCATCTGCAAGACGATACAAAGCATCGACCTCCGCACTTTGCCAAGCTGCTTCTTGTGATTCTCGACCGAATTTTGAGCCTTTAGCCATCGCACGACCTTGGCGACTATTTTTAGTTTTTCGACCTTCGGTGTAATCTACACTCTGACGAAAACTGCGTTTATTCGCCTCTTTATAGACCTTCGCGCAGCGCACATCTTCGCCACAACGCACTACATACACAGTCGCTTCTTTACCGCTCATCAATTGGCGCACAACATCGTCTATCAAGCCATCTTCAAGTAGCGGTTCTAATCTTTTTGGAGTTTTCATAGGGGTATTTTAACCCAGATTTTCCATTAGGACTTGGAATGGTAACGCCGCACAGTTTGATGGATTTTTTGTGAAAATTTTATGGGCAATAGTCATTCTATTGACAGAAAATTTGCACAAAAAGACGTAAAATGGGCAAGTTACCATTCAAGTAGATGAAAAATCGTCTAATGGAAAATCGGGTTTTATCTTATAAAAAGCAATTTAAAAGTGTATTGGTCACCTAAGGCAGGATGCGTAAGGCTTACCCTCACCCACCCTTGTCCCTCGAGGAGAGTAGCTGTGGATGATGGATTGCAGCATTCCACCTCATTCTCAACTGTTTTTTATAGGTTAAAGCAAACGTCAATGACTACCTCTAGTCATTGACGCATGGATATAAATAAAAACTGAAATTACTCTGAAGTTTTTTTGATATTTTCCAAGCCTGATCGGAAAATACCACTAATTGCCGCTTTTGCAGCCGCATCATCCTGACCTGCTACACCTGGATTTGCTGGATCTTTGCGCTTAAACATAGCACGCCATGTCACCAGGCTTTTACCTTCACCAGCAGCTTCGACTTTGAGCGTTGCACCATACTCACGCACAGGCAGTACGCTTTCAGTAATCTCATATTTCATCGTCATACTTGTCGCATCATAGCTCGTCAGGACTTCATTGATAGCACCACCATCTTGCGTCGTCAGCACGCGTGTCGCGCCAATCACTGTTGCATTACCACTGGTTAATGCAATTTTTGCAATTGCAGGATGCCATGACATATCAGCAAAGTTGCCAATTTTTTCCCAAACCTTATCCGCAGACGCATTCACTTCAATTGAATCTTTAAGCCGAATGGTTTCGTCAATCGCTGCTGATACACTATATGTTACACCTAGCAAAGCAACTAGCATTGCCGTCATAAATTTATTCATAAACACCTCAAAATTGTAATCAAAAAAACTCCCTGAATTCGGGCGCCTAAAATATACCTGATAATTCATATAATTTACATGAATACAGCATTATTCATCCAATAACTTTCCACCTATTGCCCAATCCTCATAAGCAACCTCTTCAAAAGTAATATAAGTATAAGATTTAGGCTTATTAGCAACCCGCTCAAGTGTCTCGGTAATCTCTTTCGCAATCTGCGCTTTTTGTTCACGCGTTACTTCACCTGCTAGTTTGATATTGACGTATGGCATATTTAATCTCCTTTGATTTGACACATTGAATTTAATTAAATCAGAAAAGGTACCGGTTGTTTTGCATAAGCGATATAGAGCGGATGCTGTGGGCTGCCATCTGCATTCAACTGTAAACACATCACTTTATGCTGAAAATTGGCTTGCATGAGCATATCCATCACCACCTTCGCTCTCGCTACCGCAAGTGGGTGCTTTCCCCAGCCGCATACCGTTTGTTCAGCAACTTCTACCGCGCGCAATATACATTCGTCGGCTTCTTGTCTATCGCCCAGCAAATCTGACACTGTGTTAAGCAGGCGCGAATCTGTCATGCGGAATGGAAATAAATTGACAATAATCATACTACCAAAGCCCATAGCAATGGCGCGACGCTGGCAACGCTCTATGGTGGGGTCGTTCTGCATTTCGTCTGCAGTGCTGGGGTTGAGCATTAAAAAGCTGATAGCTGGCAAGGCTAAATCCCAATCGCGGCGTAGCCAGTAGCGAAATTTTTCACAATCTGAAAAATGTGCTACTGACTGCTGAAGCAAGGTTTTATGCTGCTTAATGCGCATGATCATGCCTGCTCAAGCCGGCTTTACCTTGCAGGGTTTTAATAATATCGTGGATTAAGTTCAAGGTAAACACCAGCAATAATACCGAAATCAACAACGATAAAATCGGGTCAATGGGCATCCAGCCGGTAAAGTAAATGACGATACCAGCCGCCACAGCGGCCAAAGAGCCCAACAAATCACCAATGACATGTAAAAATGCCGCACGATTATTCAGGCTTTTTCCATGGTGAAGTGCTTGGTGACGCAGTTGCTTTGCAACGATTAAGTTAACGATCAAACCTAAAGTTGCAATGACGGTAAGCGCCAAACCTTGCACCTGATGCGGCTGTTTAAACCTTGCGATCGCTTCAACGATCACGAATGCAATCACCGCCAGCATGGTAATCGCATTGATGATAGAAACCGCCAACTCTGCATAACTTACACCAGATTTATGCCGCGCCACATTAGGTTTTTTAGCGACAATACTCGCCATCCATGCCAAGCCTAGTGCAACGACATCTGAAAACATGTGGCCTGCATCGCTTATAAGTGCCAGCGAGCCTGTCCACCAACCGCCTAACGCCTCAACAATGGCAAAAACAAAAATTAGTAAAAATGGAATCAGGTAATGATTGTGGTTGTAATGTTCATCATGGGCGTGGTCTGGGTAGTGATGCTGGGTTGTCATAGATGAAATGCTAACCGAAAAATCTGAGATAATGTTGCTCTAATTTATATCCAACTAATTTTATGCTCAGTTACCGCCACGCCTTTCATGCAGGCAACCATGCTGACGTACTTAAACACTACGTTTTAGGCCTAGTACTTGCTTACACCAAACAAAAAGACAAGCCTTTTTGGTACATTGATACGCATGCAGGTGCTGGCATGTACAGCTTAACTGAAGGCTATGCCACGCAAAATGCGGAGTTCGAGCAAGGCATTGCCAAACTAATGACGGCTGATAATTTACCTAGGCCGCTTGCCGACTTTGTAGTGCAGATTAAAAACTTCAACCTTAACTCAAGTGCTTTAGATTCACTTAACTTGTACCCTGGCTCGCCTGCAATTGCGCAAGATTTTTTACGCGCAGATGATAAAATGCGCTTATTTGAGCTGCATCCTAATGATTGCAAATTACTGATTGAAAATTTTAAAGGTCAAGGCAAGCAAGTTAAAATAGAAATGCAGGATGGCTTTGTCGGCATTAAAGCCTGCCTGCCGCCGCCGCCGCGCCGTGCTGTGGTATTGATAGACCCACCGTATGAAGATAAACAGGATTATCAGCGTGTGGTAAAAATGATTAAAGATAGCCTGACGCGGTTTGCATCTGGCACTTTTATTGTGTGGTATCCGCTGTTACAACGCCCGGAACCGCGCGACATGATCAATGATTTAATGACTTTAAATGTAGATTGGCTAAATGTTGAAATGACCATACACGAGCCAGCAGCTGAAGGATTTGGCATGCATGGTAGCGGCTTGTTTATTATTAACCCGCCATGGACATTACCGAATATTTTAGATGAAACCATGCCTGTTTTAACGTCGTTATTGGCGTTAGATGAAACCGCAAGCTATACGATAGAAAGTAAAATCGCTTAAATTAGCACCTGCTTTTAGCTAATACAATATAATCCCGTAAACCCAACCTACAAGGCTTTAAAACATGCAACAAAAAATCAAACCAACCACTACCGAATACAAACAAGGTAGCATCATGAGCAACATTCTATTTGGCAGTCGCTGGTTACAACTGCCGCTTTATTTGGGTTTAATCGTTGCGCAAGCCGTGTATGTATTCTTTTTTGGCGTTGAATTAGTGCATTTGGTTTCAACCGCACATACAATAGCCGAAGCTGACATTATGTTGATTGTGCTAGGTTTAATCGACGTGGTGATGATTTCAAATCTGCTGATTATGGTGATTGTAGGCGGCTATGAAACTTTTGTCTCGCGCCTAAATTTAGAAGGTCATCCTGATAAACCTGATTGGCTTTCACATGTCAATGCTAACTTGCTCAAAGTAAAACTTGCCACCGCAATTATTGGTATTTCATCTATTCACTTACTTAAGACCTTTATCAACGCAGAAAATCTTTCTGACAAAGTGTTGATTTGGCAAACCGTTATTCACATGACTTTTGTGTTTTCTGCGGTGGCGATTGCTTATGTTGATAAACTTATGCGTCATCCTGAGCAGCACTAACGTATTGATAGTTAATACAACTGTAGCACTCTGGATGTTGCAGTTTGCACATATTTAACTGAAAACTTATGAACCGCAATGGTTTTTTCGTTTTCAGTTTCTACACTCACACGCCAATCGCCTTCTGCCAAATTCTGTTTGTAGGTATATCCTCTAAAACCATCATTGCGCCCACCGGATAAATCAAAACCAATACGCGATTGCGTTTGCCAGCCTTGTTTTTTATCGTAATACTGCCAACGATGGTACAGCTTAGTTTTTAAGCCGGAAGGTGCAAACACAGATGAAAAACAGGTCACACGCTGGCCTACTACCACTTCTAAATCATCGCTGGCATCACGCCAAAACCCCCACCATGGTGGCGCCTGTTGTGTTAGTTGATAATCACCACCTGTTTTAGTGAGTTCATAACCAACCGCAACCTCGCGCTTTACCAGTGGCACTGGTGGAATCATATCGGCAGCGTAGGCCAGCATTAACAGGGCTGCAATTAGCCCGACAGGTTTAATGCTACCCAAATGGTTAGGCGTTTTTTTATAGAGCCAATATGCCAAGCTTGCGCCCATTAAGGTGCTTAAATAAAACCATACAGCGTGAATACTGCCCAACAGGAATGGCAACGCAAAGTTAAACAATAACATTGCGCATAGTCCGAACAATGCCCAACTTAAAGTAAAACGCTTGTATTCACTTTCTAAAAACTCATTGGCCACCAATAGCACACCCAATACTAGTGATGTGATCCACGCTAGCCAATGGCTGGAACTCTTAAAATATAGAATAAATAGCGCGCTGAACAGGCTACCAAATAAAAATTGTAGTAAAAAATAGGGGAGGCGCGGTGAATAATACTTCTCAAAAGCCGCATTAAATTTACTCGAGCTTGCCTCGAAAGAAATTGGACTGCCAATCAGGTAAAGAATAGCCGCTGCGCCAAGCAAATAAACTGCAAATATGGCTAAATCCAAAGTCGCAACATAGCGGCCGATGGTAAGGGCATCCCACACAAAGCCCGAAAAAAAGAAAATGGTGGGTAAAAAGTTAGCGGATTTTCGCCCGCGATGTAGTAGATTCTGCACCCAAGCCGACTGTTTTAATTGACTAAACACGTAGCAGGCACCGATAGTTGATCTTAAAGATAATGGCCAATGACGTAGCCAATCACAATACCCGTGATCAGCGCAATCGTGACCCCTCGATAGGTAAGTACATCCTTTGAGTAACCACGTTTTATCGCCACATAGGACACTAGGTAACCAATCGCGTTAAGTAGCCAAATAATAGACAAGCTCAACACTTTAACAATCAATGGCCCAATGATGGGGACCAAACCGATGATGCCAAGCAACCAGATAAACAAGTTTGAAAGCGTGCCAAACAAGACCACCCCTGCCGCTACGGCTTTGACATCCCAGCCGTAGTATAAAGCCGCACAAATGAACGTAATCAGCACCAGACTCAGTGGCACCATCAATTTCCACGCGCCACGTTTAGGTCGTTGCGTGATAGATTTTTTATCGAAAATCTCAGGGGGTTCTGGTAGATGCAAATTCATTTCAAGTCAGTTTAGATAACACTTAAACGGCTATCAACTAGGCCAACTCGGTAATTGGAATGACTTTTTTACCATTACTTAAACTATCCAATGCCGCTTTGTATTCTGCCATTTGGTCAAAGTTCAAATACTTGTAAATTTCAGCCGTATTGCTAAGTTTAGTGCCTACCGTTTCTAAATACTCGGC